>JAYUUB010000071.1:0-45842 GCA_043755175.1 Polyangiaceae bacterium
TTTCAATCGGGCCGCATGCAGATGGTTCCGCTCGCTGCCAATCGCGTCCTCGAGATGATGAGCGAGCTCTGTTGCGGTTGGCTCCTCCTCGATGCCGCCCGTATCGCGCACGACAAGCTCGACAAGCTTCCGCCCGGCGATGATCAGGCGATCGAGCGTGGCTTCTACGAAGGCAAGGCTGCCGTCGGCGCGTACTTCACTCGCAACATTCTCCCGCACGCCAAGCTCACCGCCGAGATCCTCGGTCGCGAAGACACCTCGGCGCTCGACATTCCCGTGAGTGGTTTCGCGACCGTTTAGTCACGCCACTAAGCCATCGATCGAGGGGTCACCTCTGTGGTAGCCTGTGCGCTTCCCATGCGTGCACCCTCAGGCTCTCCGAGTCGCCCCGGCCTTCGGTCGGACGGCAGCCGGGACGAGGAGCTTCGGCTTCCCATTCGTCCTGGCGACACCGTGGGGGACAAGTACGTCGTCGAGGGGATCCTCGGCACCGGTGGCGTGGGCGTGGTCGTGTCTGCACGTCACACCAAGCTCGGCGAACGAGTTGCAATCAAGTTTCTACAGACGTCGGCGATGAAGAGCGCCGAGAACGTCGCGCGGTTCGATCGAGAAGCGCGCGCCGCGGCACGAATCAAGAGCGAGCACGTCGCCCGCGTCATGGACTTCGGCGCGTTGCCGAACGGTGCGCCGTACATGGTGCTCGAGCACCTCGACGGGCTCGACCTCGGGGCGCTCATCCGCTCGCAAGGTCGCGTACCGTACGAGGCCGCGGTCGATTACGTCGTCCAGGTCTGCGAAGCCGTCGTCGAAGCGCACTCGCTCGGGATCGTGCACCGTGATCTGAAGCCTGCGAATCTTTTCCTCGCCAAGCGGCCCGACGGGTCGGCGATCGTCAAGGTGCTCGACTTCGGCATCTCGAAGCTCCTCGCGCGCGATGGTGTCGCGGCCGAGCTGGCGATGACCCAGACCTCGAGCGTGATCGGCTCGCCGCTCTACATGTCGCCCGAGCAGATGCAGTCGCCGAAAGACGCGAACGAGCTCAGCGACATCTGGTCGCTCGGCGTCATTCTGTACGAGCTGATGTCGGGCTCGCCGCCGTTCGAGGCCGCGACGATGCCGCTTCTCTGCGCGAAGATCTGTTGCGGAGAGCCGACGCCGCTCGGTAGCCGCTTCAAGCCCGGTGATCCGGCCCCTCCCGTCGAGCTCGAAGCTGCAATCATGTTGTGTCTTCAGCGCGATCCCGATCAGCGCCCGGGGAACGTCGCCGAGCTCGTCAGCCTCATCGCACGCTACGGGTCCGTCGACGCCCAGATCGCGTGCGAGAAGATCACGCGGGTCGCGACCCAGGCAGGAATGATCGTGAGCGCCAGTCCGGCCGAGGCACGCGCCAACGTGGTCGCGACACGCGCTTCGTTGGCTTCGATTCCGCCGCACGATCCGCCGGTGCGCAACTCCGAGCCTCCGCAGAGCGAAGGTCGTCAGCAGCATTGGTCGTGGACACCCGGGAGCCCTCAGCGTCGAGGTGTCGCTTCGCGAAACATCGCCCTCCTCGGGCTCGTCCTCGCCGCGGGCTTCGCTCTCGGCGCTTGGGGAATGAAGGCGCGCGTCGGCTCGCACGACAATCTGGTGCGAGCCAAGGCGTCGCTCGGGCGCGAGATCCTCCTCACGTCGAAGAGCGCGAGCCTCGCCTTCCAACTCGCGCGTGCGAACCATCACGAGCTCGAAGCGCCGACGCAGTCCGAGCCGTCGGCTCCTACAGTCGAGCCCGCGCGAAACACACCTCCGGCCGAGTCGGACGATGCTTCCAACAAAGCGGCGACCAACAAAGCGGCGACCGACAAAGCGGCGACCGACAAGGCTGCTGCTGCCGAAAAGGCTGCTTCTGAAAAGGCTGCTTCTGAAAAAGCTGCTGCCGAACAAGCTGCCCCGACCCAGGATACCGCGCCTCGAGAAAAGCCCCGCAAACCGAAGAGCAGTGGTTCCCCAAAGCCAGTCCACGAGACCACGGATGTTCTCAGCGAGCGCTAGGGCCTCTCGCCCCGCGTCGCGCGCCGTCCACGAAGAGTCTGAAATTCCGGCGCGGAGCTTCCTTCGGACGGCGCGTCGTTCGTTCGTCGCGCTGGGGCTTTCGTGTGCGACGGCGGGCGCCGCACTGAGCTTTTCGCAGCCAGCTCTGGGCGACGAGCCCGCCAACGCTCCCAATCCACCCAGCGTGGCTCAGGCGCTCTTCGAAGAGGGGCGTACCTTGATGGAGGCTGGCAAACCCGAGCTCGCTTGCCCAAAGTTCGAAGAGTCGAACACCGTCGATCGGTCGGCGGGCACACTTCTCAACCTCGGCAAGTGCCTCGAGGCATTGGGACGAACCGCCAGCGCGCTTGCGCGCTACGAAGAGGCCGTCATCGTGGGGCGGGCGGCCAACAAAGTGCGCCAAGTCACGGCCGCCCAAGAGTTCATCGCCGCGCTCGAGCCCAAGCTTTCGAAGCTCACGGTCGATGTCGTGAGCCGGGCTCCGGGCCTCGTCGTCGAGCGAACGTCGCTGCGCCCTTCCTCTCCCGTCGTCGAGCTTTCGAGCGCCGATTTGCGCGTGCCACTCGCCGTCGATCCAGGCGAATACCGCATCGACGTGAAGGCGGCGGGCTACCGTTCCTGGTCGACCTTGGTCACCGTCGGGCAAGGAGGCGACGCGAAGACCGTCTCGGTTCCCGAGCTCGTGCTCGCGAGCACGCCGAAGGGGCCGCCGATCGAAAAGCCACGGGACAAGGCGACCACGCGCTTCTCTCCCTTGCGCATCGCGAGCTTGGCGACGGGCGGAGTCGGCCTCGTTCTCGCCGGGATTGGGGCGACGTTCGGTGGGCTGACGCTCGCGGACGCGAGCACGGCGGCAAGCGATCCGACGCTCTGCCCGAACAAGAAATGCACCCAGAAGGGCGAGGAATTCGTCGAAGGAGCGCGGACGAAGGGCGTGGTCAGCACCGTCGGCTTGTCGATCGGAGGCGCGGCCCTCGCAGCCGGTGCAGTCATGTTCGTGCTTTCACTCGGCGAAGAAAAACACGCTGACCCGACCAAGGCGAAGGCGACCTCTGGGCTCCGGATCATGCCTCTCGTCGTTCCTGGTGCGACCTTCGACGCACCGCCAGCCATCGGCGTTACGCTGGGGTGCAACCTGTGAAGTCGCCCTTCGCCCATCGACCTTCGAGCACTTCTTCCCGCGCCCATCGTTCGGCCGAACGCGCGCTCTCGGTCGGTATTCCGCTGCTAGTATGCGGTTGCAACTTGGTTGCAGGGTTGAACGATTTTCTTCCACCGAGTGCTGCCTCGACGGGCTCGGGGGGCGCCACCGACGGGTCGACGGGCTCCGAGGGCGGAGCGACGAGCGTAGTGGGCTCGAGCACGTCGTCGAGCCATGCCTCTTCAGGACAGACGTCGTCGAGCACGACTGGCGGTGGTCCTTGCGCGACCCACCTCGTGATCAACGAGGTCCGAATCCAAAACGGCGATTTCGTCGAGCTCTACAACCCGACCAACGCCGCCATCTCGCTCACAGGAGTCTCGGTCTGGGCGAGAACGAGCAGTAACCTCCTCGGAATGAAGTGGGCTGCTGGCGCGGGCGAGGTCGTGCCTGCCCACAGCTATTGGCTGCTCTCTGCCGACGTCAGCGATCCACTCAAAGACGGAACCCTGAGCTCGATCGTGGGCGACAACCCGACGCTCGTCGTCCTCGAAGACGCGAGCGCCAAAATCACAGACTCGGTCTGTGTCTGCACGTCGAGCTCACCGTGCACGTCTGCGGGGACCCTGTCTCCCGAGTATTGCGGCGCGAGGGCGCTCATCGCCCCGAGCTTCCACCTCTCCAGCGACTTCACGAGCGTGCAACGAACCTCATGCTCCGACACCGACGTAGACCACGTCGACTTTTCCACGGCGTGTCCGACTCCGCACGCGCCAAACTTCAGCGTAGCGAGTTGCCCGTGAGCACCCTCAAACCAATTCGCCCGAGCTCTCCTTGTCCGTGCTGCTCCAAGAAGCTGTACCGCGATTGCTGCGCCCCGTTCCACGCAGGGCGACAGGCACCCGACTCGGCGGAGTCGATGATGCGCTCGCGCTACAGCGCCTTCGCGATGGGTCTCATCGACTATCTGATGGTCACGCTGCACGACAAGCATCCCGATCGAGCCTCGACGCCCGACGTCCTTCGCGAGAGCCTGCGAGCGACGTGTCGCGCGTACCGGTTCACTGGGCTGACCGTCGAAGGCCACGAAGAAGGTGCCGAGCGTCCGACCGTCACGTTCGTCGCGAAGCTCTTCGAGCGCGGCGCCGATCGATCCTTTCGAGAGCGCTCCACGTTCGAACGAAGTGCAGACGGGCTGCGCTACCTCAGCGGCGAGATGCTCGCGCTGTAGAGCGCACCAACCGCGTCAGCCTACCCGCGACGCATGGTCGCTCCGCGAGGCAAGCTCGCGGCAGAGAGCGGGTAGGCGAGCTGGCGAAGCTCGCCTACCCGGGGCTTTCAGGCTAAGAAGACGCTCGTCCTCACGCAACGACAGAGGTTCAGACATGGCACTCGAAGCAGCGGTCGAAAATCAGATCAAAGGGCTCGTTCAGAAAAACCGCGTGGTGCTCTTCATGAAGGGCAACAAGAGCTTCCCGCAGTGCGGGTTCTCGTCGGCGGTCGTCGGGATCTTGAAAGAGATCGGCGTTCCGTTCGAGACGGCCAACGTGCTCTCCGATCCTGCGCTTCGCGACGGGATCAAGGCCTTCAGCGATTGGCCGACCATCCCGCAGCTCTACGTCGACGGCGAGTTCGTGGGCGGCTGCGACATCGTCCGCGAGATGCACGCCACGGGTGAGCTCGCGAAGATGCTCGGCGTCGAGATTGCTTCGCCGAAGGTGCCGACCCTCCACGTCAGCGACACGGCCGCGAAGGCGTTCCTCGATGCCACCGAGCCCGGTGAAGATCGGCTTCGTCTCGAGATCGCGCCGAGCTTCCAGGTCGATCTCTACTTCGGCCCGCCGAAGCAGGGCGACCTCGAGGTGAAGGCGAACGGCCTCGCGATCCTCGTCGACGCGGCCAGCGCCAAGCGAGCCGACGGTGTTTCGATCGACTACGTCGACGGACCGTCGGGGGCCGGATTCAAGATCGAAAATCCCAACGCACCAGCCAGCGTGAAGCAGATCTCCGTGAAGGACCTCGCCGCTTTGCTCTCCGGCAAAGACGAGCTCCATCTCTTCGATGTGAGGACCGACAAGGAACGTGCGACAGCGAAGCTCGACCGGGCGATTCACCTCGATGCCGCCGGCAAGGCGAAGCTCGAGGGGCTATCGAAGGACGCGACGATCGCCTTCATGTGCCATCACGGTGGTCGCAGCCAAGCTGCAGCTGACTACTACCTGAAGCAGGGTTACAAGAAGGTCTTCAACGTGGCCGGCGGCATCGACGCTTGGAGCCGCGAGGTCGATCCCAAGATCCCGACCTACTGAGGTCGTGCTCGAGGGCGTCGCTCCGTTCGATGAGAGGCGGCGCCTCTTCGAGCGGCCGCTTCGTCAGACCGTGCCGCGCAGCGTGCCGCGCACGAGGGCTTCGACGATGGCCATCGAGGTGTGAAGCTTGTTCTCGGCCTGATCGAAGATGGCCGACTGTGCGCTGTCGGCCACCTCGTTGGTGACCTCTTCGTCGCGGTGAGCCGGGAGGCAATGCAGGAAGACGGCGGTCTTTTTCGCATGGGCCATGAGCTCGGCGTTCACCTGGTAGGGGCCGAGCGCCTTCGCACGTTTCTCGTGCTCGTCGTCGGGATCGCCCATCGAGTGCCACGTATCGGTGTAGACCGCATCGACGCCACGGACTGCTGAGACGGGATCGGCATCGACCTCGATGGTGCTCCCGGTCTTGCGGCCGATCTCGCGCGCGCGCTCGACCACTTCGGGATCGGGACGCAGACCTTCGGGAGTGGCGACGCGGACGTGGACGCCGAGGAGCGCGCAAGCCTCCATCAAGCTGTGCGTCACGTTGTTGCCGGCGCCGACGTAAGCGACGACGAGCCCCGAGAGCTCGCCGAGGCGCTCTTTCAGCGTCATGAGATCGGCGAGCGCCTGACACGGATGGTGCCCGTCGGTGAGCGCGTTGATGACGGGGATCGTCGCTGCGTGGCTGAAGCGAACGATCTCTTCGTCTTGGTACGTGCGCGTGACGAACGCGCGAGAGTAGCGGCTGATGACCCTCGCGGTGTCTTCGATGGTCTCGCCACGACCCATTTGGAGGTCGCTCGCGCCGACCATGATCGGGAGGCCGCCCAGCCGATACACGGCCGTCTCGAACGAGAGCCGCGTCCGTGTGGAGGGCTTGTTGAAATAGAGGGTGACCGATTCGCCGCTCAAGAGGTCGGGCGTGAGCTTCGGGTTCTTCTTGTATTCGAGCGCTCGGTCGAGGACCGAACAGAGATCGTCGGTCGACAGATCGGTGACGCGAAGCAGGCTGCGGAGCACCGGGCCTCCAGGGGCGAAAGGGGCAGTCGGCTTACGACGAATCCCGCTCGCAGGAAAGCACAAGGGAGCCGCTTTGAGTCATCGGCGCCGCCCGCGCGAGGCGAGCGTCTCGGCGTGGACGAGCATCTTGGAGCCGAACCGCTCCGATGCAGCCAAAGCGACGCGCTCGAGGACATCGCGGCGTTTTCGCTCGACGTCGGGAAACAACAACCTCGGCGCGTTCTCGGCGTCGACGATGTTCGAGACCGAGACGCCGGTGAGCCGGATTCGCTGCCCTTCGACTCTCACCTTCTGGAGGAGTGCGCAGACGGTTCGATGCAGAGTCGTCGTGTCGGCGACAGGCTCGTCGAGCGTCGTTCGTCGCGTGAGGAGCGAGAAGTCGGCGTACTTCACTTTCAGAACCACCGTCGATGCGACTTTGCCTTCGGCAGCGAGGCGTTGTGCGACACGCTCCGCGTGGGAGAGCAGCTCGCGTTCCACTGCTTCGACGGTCGTCAAATCTTCGTCGTAGGTTTCTTCGGCTCCGATGCTGACGGCTTCGCGCTCGGGCACCACGGGGCGGTCGTCGATCCCGAGCGCCAGGTGATGGATCGATTGGCCCCAGTCGCTCCCAACGACGCGCTCGAGTCGCTCTGGAGTCGCGCGCGCGAGGTCGCCGATCGTGCGGATGCTCGTCGACCGAAGCTTCTCGGCGGCCTTCGGTCCGACCCCCCACATTCGCTCGATGGGCAGCGGTCTCAGAAAGGCCGCCTCGGTGCCTGGAGAGACGACGGTGAGCCCATCGGGCTTGTGGAGATCGCTCGCGACCTTCGCGACGAACTTGCTCGTCGCCACGCCCGCCGACGCGGTGAGGCGAAGCTCTTCGCGGATGGCCGTCCGCATCGCCTCCGCGATCGTCGCACCGTCGCCGAAGAGGTCGCGACTGCGGGTCACGTCGACGAACGCTTCGTCGAGGCTCAGAGCCTCCACCTGCGGCGAGAAACGGTGCAAAATCGACATGATCTGCTCGCTCACTCCCGCGTAGTGACTCATTCTCGGCGGGATGACGATGGCGTCGGGACAACGGCGGAGCGCCTCGCCCATCGGCATCGCCGATCGAGCGCCGGTGGGGCGGGCTTCGTACGAGGCGGTGCAGACGACGCTCCGAGGCGAGCGGCTGCCGATCAACACGGGGCGCCCCCGGAGCGAAGGGTCGTCGCGCTGCTCGACCGCCGCGTAAAACGCGTCCATGTCGAGATGTACGATTTGACGGATTTCCACGGGCTCTCGAAGCGTGCATCGGGTCGCGTGCGCCGTCCACGACGCCGCGTCCGTCGGATGAGGCCTCGTGTCTCAGGACGCCTTGGGGGTCGAAACGATCTTAACGCCCCTTCGCGGCACCCCGTCCGTTAGCGGATTGACCGTGGTGCTCGGAGCCCTCGCGTGAGCGGGTCGACGCTGTGCCTTTTCCGACGATCCGCGCTTTCTCACCGCGCGATCCAATTGGCCCGACTTCTGCACCCGTCCTCGACCGACCGTACCGACCCCCCCCGGAAATCAGCACAAAGGAGATTCCATGCGTCCTGCTCTCTTCCTCTCCGCCCTGCTCGCGACTGCTCTCTTCGGAGGCACCGCCCTTGCTGAGCGAACCAGCGACGACAACTCTGGCCGCCACGTTTCGAACGCTCAAGATCTCAAGGAGCGCGTCCTTCACGAGCGCGGCGAGAGCCGTACGTCGGAGCGCACCAGCGCGAGCCGCGGCGAGCACACCTCGTCGAAGGTCGAACGTTTTCGCGCGAAGGGCGAGAACTATGAGCAGTTCGGTCACTCGGGCTCGGGCGCGACCTCGTCGGCTTCGAGCAAGGGCTCGTCGGCCTCGAAGATGCTGGCCGCCAAGATCATGCCGGGCCGCTCGCACGGTGACGTGGTCGACGGCAAGTCGGGCAACAGCAGCTCGTCGTCGTCGAAGGGCATGCGCGCGACCGTGGGCTCGACCCAGAGCACCTGGACCGCCGGCGGAAAGAACGTACGCAGCTTCGTTCACTCCACGAACGACAAGGGCCAGACGAACAACAACATCCGTGGCGCGACGGCGTCGGCGATGAAGATGCGCCACGTGGCGAAGATCATCATGGCGACCGCGGTCCCGAACCAAAAGGTCAAGGTCTTCTCGTGGACCTCCTCAGGCGGCGACGGACAGTCGCTCTTCCCCGGCAACTGAGATTGGGCGAAGCGTCGCCCTGATCACGAAAGAGCCGCTGGGCACCCGCCCGGCGGTTTTTTTCGCGCGCGATCGTGAGATGCTCGGCTCGTGCATCAGCCCTGCCACGCGCTTCTTTTCGTGGAATTTTGCGCTTCGCTCGTGGTGGCGTGCGGCGGCTCCCACGACGCGACCCAAGTGACCGAGCTCCGTGTGCCCGAGGCGCCTTCTGCCGAGCCGGTCGCCGAGGTTCGAACCGCCTCGTCGGCGCGCCACGCGCTTCTGCCCGCGCCGCTTCCGAAAGAGCGTTCGGGGCGTGCGGCCACTGCCGAAGAGCTCGTACAGGCGCGAACGCTCTTCAAAGACGGCATCGGCGCCTTCGAGCGTGGCGACGCGGTTCGCGCGCGAGCTCTCTTTCTGCAAGCCTACGCCATCGCGCCGAAGCCCCAGGTGCTCGTGCATGTCGCGGCTTGCGAGATCCAGCTGGGCGATGTCTCGGCCGCATGCGCTCATCTGGCGCAGGCCTGGGACGAAGGCCCCGCGAGCGCGAGGCCGGCGATCTTGAGCAAGCACCAGGGTCAGTGCCCAGGGCTCGCTCAGCGACCCTGAGAGACTCAGGCGTGTCGCGGTCGCAGGTCAGGGACGCGGCGTGACGAGCCCGCGCTCGATATTGCGAACGGAGCTGACGCCAGCGAGCGCCATGGCCTGCGAGAGCTCGTTCTCGAGCAAGCCGAGCACATCGGAGACTCCGGCTTGGCCGCCGACGGCGAGCCCCCAGAGGACCGGACGACCGACCAACACCGCTCGAGCTCCGAGCGCGAGCGCCTTGAGAATGTCGGTGCCCCACCGGATGCCGCCGTCGATGTAGACCTCGGCGCGCTGATCAACCGCGTCGACCACGCCACGAAGCGCATCGATGGTCGCAGGCGCAGAGTCGAGCTGACGTCCGCCGTGATTCGACACGATGATCCCCGAGGCGCCCACGTCGACGCAGCGCTGGGCGTCGTCGGCCCGAATCACACCCTTGATGACGAGCGGCAGATGCGACAGCGATCGGAGCCAAGCGACGTCTTTCCACGTGAAGCTCGCATCGTGTCGGTTCTGGATGTAGCTGCCCAAGAGCGAGCGCGATTCGGTGAGACCATGGTGGAGCTCGGTCCCGTCGGTTTCGCCCGTGGCGAGGGGATCGCGCGGCGTCACGAGGTTCGCCATGGTGAGCCCGTCGGGGAGCGTGAAGCCGTTGCGTTCGTCGCGGAGACGTCGCCCGAGAAAGGGGGTGTCGACCGTCAAGACAATCGCGTCGTACGCCGCCGCTTCGGCTCTCTCCACCAATGCGCGCGTGAGCTCTCGATCTTTGTGCACGTAGAGCTGAAACCACTTCGGAGCGTCGCTCGCCGCGGCCACCTCTTCGAGCGTCGTCGTCGCCAATGTCGAGGCGACGTAGATCGTGCCTCGCTCGGCGGCGGCACGAGCCGTTGCGCACTCCCCGTCTTCGTGCGCCATCTTGTGATAGGCCGTCGGCGCGATGAGGATCGGCGACTTCACCGGAATGCCGAGGACCGTGGTCGACAGCTCGCGCTCCGCCACGTCGGCGAGGACGCGGTACCAGATGACATAGCGCTCGAACGCGGCCGCATTCGCTGCCAGAGTGATCTCGGCGTCGGCTCCCGACCGAAAGTAGTCGTACGCCATCTTCGACAGCTTTTCGCGCGCGGCCTTCTCGTAGTCGCGCACCGTGAGAAGTCTCTCGGCTTTCGCCCGTTTTCCCACACCCTTGCGCTTTCCCACCGCGGCCTCGGCCTTCCAGGTCGCGTCTCGAGTCGAGCGGACCGTTTGGTCGGTCTACCCGAGTCGAAGCTATTGTGAAAAGCTCGATCGTTCGAAGAGTGCCAAAGAACATGGAATCAACTGCCGACCACGTCATTCGTGTCATGACGGACGATCACGCCTTCCGCGTGATCGCATGCGACACGACCGAAACCGCTCGTGCCATTCTCGAGGTGCAGAACGCAAACGGGGGAGCGGCGCAGGCGCTCGCCGAGCTCGTCACGGCGACCGTCTTGATGCGCGAGACCATGTCACCGAGCCTGCGAGTCCAAGGGATCGCGAAGAGCGGTGACGGGCGAGGGAGCCTTCTCGGCGACTCGCACCCCGACGGAGGAACGCGCGGCCTCGCTCAGCTCCGAGCGCACGACGGACCCGGCGAATTCACGTTCGGCACCGGCGCGATCCTCCAAATGATGCGGAGTCTGCCCAACGGGAGCATGCACCAAGGAATCGTGAAGCTCGAAGGTACGCCGTCGACCGGAGGAGCCAGCGGGCTGTCGCAGGCGCTCATGGTCTATCTGCAGGAGTCGGAGCAGGTCGTCTGTGTCGCTGCGGTCGGCGCCCGCTTCGACGCGGGCGTTCTTCGGCGCTCGGGCGGCTACATCGTCCAGCTTCTCCCAGAGGCCGAACGGCCGATCCACGCCATCATGACGCAGCGACTCGAAGACTTCTCTGCGATCGATCCGCTCCTCGATCGGGCAGACTTCGGTGCTCAGCTCCTCATCGACGAGCTTCTCTACGGCATGCCCTTCAGCCAGCTCGCCACCTCCGAGGTCTTCTTCAGCTGTCAGTGCAGCGAAGCCGCGCTTCTCTCCGTGCTCGCCACGCTCGGTCGCGCCGAGCTCACGAGCATGGTCGAAGAGGGAACGGGCCTCGAGATTACCTGCGACTATTGCAAGAAAGAATACTCGATAGCGATCGAGCGCCTTCGCGCGCTCATCGAAGAGAGCTGATCCTGCACGAAAAAAAGTGCCGGCGGGCCCCTCAGCCCACCGGCACTCGCCTCGTTTCGACCGCACCTACTTACTCGCCGCTACCTCCTCCGAGCGGCCCGTAACCGAGCTCGTGACCAATCTGCCGTGCTGCATCGAGCAGACCGACATACTTCGTGAGCCGTCCGAGCGCGGTCGCATCTTTCACGACTGGTGCGCCGTCTGCGTCGAGCACGACCGTCGGGGTACCGAACGAGTCGAGAACGGGCTTTCCGTTCGCATCGTGCTGCACTTCGTAGGCCCCTGTGATGAGCGCATTGGCGTGAGCCACCATGCGTGAGGCGATACCTTTGTCGACCGATTTGCCGTCGATCGTCTCACTGCCATAGCGTCGCGCGACATAGGTGTAGCCGCTCGTGGGATCGTAGAATCGAGCCTGTTGCGCTTCCGGAATGGCTACCTGTTCCGTCGTGCCGAGTGCCCAGATACGCAGCTTGTTGGTGAGTTGCATGTCGGTGCCGTATCGGGAATAGAGGTTCCCGAAGATGAGCATTCCGAGCTCTTGTTTGTATCCTACGTTCGGGTAGAGAACCTTCGCGCCCTGGGGGCGGGAGGCCACTGCGGGGCTCGAGACGTCGAGGAGCTGGGGCGAAGGTGTGGCGATACCTTGCGGGACCCACATGCCGATCGCCTCCCAGTCTTCGGACAACACGCCGCCCAGCAATCGGTCTACCGCTTCGGGCATGTCGGAGCGGAAGTTTATCCGCACGTCGCGTCCGTCGAGGTAGTTCTGTCGGCTGATCGTGCTGAGGGTCGGGCGAGCGTCGGCCAACGCCATCGTCGCGAGCGTCTTCTCGACGCCGAACCCCGCGTGCTTGATCCAATGCGTGTAGTTCCACGATCCGCCAGCGCTCGGATCGCTGTCGAACTCTTCACCGATGAACCGCCCGTCTCCGGCTCCCAGGCTGAAGAGTCCGCCGCCCTGTGTCGTCACGTCGAAGATCGGTCGCGATGCGTCGATGGGATTCGTGACCATGGGCTGGTATTCACCCGGCTCTGGCATGAGGAGCATCTTGGCGAACATGGCGAACATCTCGTGCTCGGCCATGAGGCCGGGCTTGTGCCAGTCGTCGGAGTCGGCGATCTCGGTGAATGCGGCGTCGCCGAACCCCTTGTAGAACGCCGTGCGGTTGGCGACGCTCCAATGGTACGCGCGGAGCCGCTCCATCGTCGAATGGGCGACGGCTGCCGGGAGCGTCGAATAATCGTATTCACGATCTTGTCGGCGAAAGTAGGCCCAGGGGTAGACGGCATTGAAGCGTTTGATGGCGTTCTGAGTCACCTCGTACGGGTCGGCTCCTGCGTCGCCCGGATTCGTGTGAAAATAGGCGTTGTCGCTCGAGCCATAGCGATAGAACCAACGCACCTTGTTCTCACCCGTGCCGGCTCCAGCCTTGGTCTTGACTGCGGGCCCGATGCTCGACGCGATGCTCGCCTGGGTCGGCCCGTCTTCGAAGTCGCCCCAAGCGGCGTGATCTTTCGGAGGCGGTGCGCAGACTTTGCCGTGAACGAGCCTGAATCCGGCGATGCGCTTCTCTTCGTCGGTCGCGTCGCGGCATCGCGCCGGGTCGAAGACCTTCATGAGCCGAGCGACCTCGGTGTAGTGCGTGGGTTTCGCGAATTTCTGGCCCGAGAACGGAGCCGTCATTCGGACGACGCGGTCTTCGTCGCTAATCTGCGACTCGAGCCGAGGTGCGAAATTCATCTGATCTTTTTCGGCGATTCCGCCGTGCTCTGCGTCGTCGAACGTCTCGAGGACGCGTCCGTAAAGAGCCTTCATCGCGTGCGCGTCGTATTGGCCGAGACCGACCGTCTCTCCGAAGCGCTCCAGCGAATACTCCATGACCGAAGTCTGACCGAAGTAGTCGATGCCAGGTCGCGACTCCGACGCGAGACCTTGTTCGTCGTCGGTCGACGGATCGAGGTAGCGCGGTCCCATGCATTTGTCGGCGCTGGCGGATTTCGTGTCACCGTCGCGTGGCGAGCCCTGACACGAAGTCGAAGCCTTTCCTTCTTGCGTTCGCAATTGCCAATACTGGGGATGAAAGTTCGGTGCATCCCACGAAGAGGCGAAGTTGTGGAGCAATCCGAGCGAATGACCTACTTCGTGAATGGCGATCCCCTTGAACGCCTCGGCCACGAGGTCTTTGTAGATCGCCTCGCCGCGCGTTGTCGGGGTGTATTCTCCGTCGGGGTACTTGTCTTTGAAGTATCGGGCGAGGCCCTGCAGATCGATGCTGCCGAACACCGGCGCTTCGCCTTCGTGAAAGCACATTCCGTGGGTTTCGAGGCGCGCCGCGAGATCGTGGCGAATGTTGCGGAGACTCCCCGGATCGAGGCCACGCAGCGGCGAGACCCTGTCCATCACGTCGGACGATTTCGTGTCGGGCGAGAGCCCGGCAGCGCCTACCATCCAATGCGAATCGACGATCTGCGCTTCGTAGACTCCACCGCGGAGCGGCGCTGCGAGGGCGTCGAACTCGTTCTGGGCTTGGCCGTGAACCTGCGGATCGACCGTCGCCGTATCGAGCAGCTCGCTCAAGCTTCGGTATTTGTCTGCGATGCTCGCTCCTTGGACGGGCATCGGTGCAATGCTCGACACCGCGTGGGTCGCATCGATGTTTCCGATGCGCGCGTCGATGTCGGCCTTGCTGAGCGGTGTCGCGTACGAGCCATTCTGGAGCTCCTGCACGTAGTTCGTCGCCGGAACACCGCTGGTGATGTCTTCCACCGAGAGATCGCCCAGCGCCACTTGGATGACGTCGCGCTGGCGCGCCGCGGCGTAGGTCACGCTGCGGCCCATGATCATGGCGGCGGCGCCGTGAATCTCACCCGAGAGCGGGTCACCTCCCCAATTGCCGATTCCGCCCCAGGGAGCGCGCGACTCGTAGGGCCAATACGAGAAGAAGTTCTTTCGAATGTCACCGAGCCTCGATTTGCTTGCCGTGGCTCCGCACGTCTCGTGGAGATCGTACGAACGAACCGGGTTGTGACAGAGCGTGAGCACGGGCGTCGTCTCTCGCGGCTTCGGAACGAGCCACGCCCCATAGCGCAGCATCACGGGATCGGACTCGAAGAACGCGGCCTCGCAATCGTCGCGTGAGCCACCGGTTCGGCGGCATTCGACGGCTCGAGCGCGGGCCGTCGCGTTCGAGAGAAGCTGATCCCACGATCCGATCACGTTCTCGGCGGGTCCTTCGTCGGTCTTGTTGCCGCTCGCGTCGACGGGGTCTTGCAGCTCGTCGAGCATCTTGTCGTTGACGAAATATCCGACCGTCTTGATCTGCCGATCGCGGTACGGGATCGTGCATTTGCCTACGGCCGTATCGCATTGAGAGCCGTCGGTTCCGCTATAGCCCGTCGAAGCGTTCTCGCAGGCATCGGCCGTTCCATTCTGGTCGGAATCGGCGTTGTCACTGCAGACCGCGGTCTGGTGGCTCTTCTTCCAGATGTTGTGGAGATGCGCATAGCGATGATAGAGCGCGTCGGTGAAACCATAGCCCGGGTCCCAGCCTTGCTTGATTCCGCTGATGAGACCCACCTGGAGCGAGCCGACCGAGAGCCCTCCGGGGTTTCCGACGATGTCGAGCGGCGCGTGGGTGATCTCGAGTGGCTCGAAATCGTCGTTGGGATCGACCTTGACGAATGAGCTCCGAACCGTCGCTTCTTGCTGGTCGCATTCGTAGGTCGTCGAGCCGGTATAGAAGCCGATGAGCGCGCACGTCGGAAGCCCCGGGATGTAGCTCTCCTGGGGCTCGAGCGAATACTTCATCGTGATGTCGAAGTAGCCTTGGTCGGGCTCGAAATGCGGGGCATCCGGGTTCGCGGGATCGGTGACGTCGTACGAGGCTGCCGACACCTTCACGTTGCCGAACATCTTGCCGACGAACATGTCGTCCCACATCGGGCTGTCGACGAGGTTCTTCGACCAATCGACGCGCATGTATTTGCGTTGCAGCGGCGGTAAGTCGGTCGCGTTCTCTTCGATGATGTTGCTCTCTTCGCCGGTCGACGGATTGTAGGACCGCCTGATGTCGAAGTGACCCGTGATGGCGAAGGCTGCGACGACCGTCCCGTTCGGCGTCCCTTTGGGAATGCCCTTGTCGTCTTCTCCCTGGGCGATTTGATACGACTTGTGCGCGATCAGCATGTCTTCGGTGATCTCCCACCGAATGCGGTCGACGTTGCCCCACGAGCCGACACCGAGAAGCGTTTGCGACGCAGAGCCATCTACGACGTAGTTGCGCCAGTAGAATTCGGGATCGTCGGATGGATCGGCCAGCTTCGCGCCGACGAGGAAAGCCTTGTCGAGCGCTCCAGGTTGAACGCGGTTGATCGGCGCTCGCTCCTGGGCACATCCAGTGGCGAGCAGCATGAGCCCGGTGAGAGCAGACAAACGAAAACCGTTCGACCTCATGGCGAGATCCCTCCATGACCGCGACCTGCGGTCGAGTTGTGCGCGCTCGGGTTCGAGCTCAGCGCCGCTCGACCATTGAGCAAGCCGTGGGCCATGGCGCATCGAGCTGGATTTCCTGATGCGAGCGTGGGGTCGGGTGCGCGGATTGACGCAATGGCACCCGAACGCGGGAGCATTTGCTAACGCCCCGCGTGATCCTCAATGAACGTCAAAGGGCAATCACGTGTAGCTGCCGTCGCCTCGGGCCTTCAGGGCGTCGACGACGAGCTTCACGTCTTGGCTGCGGTCTCGCGGGACCACGAGCAATGCGTCGTCGGTCTCGACGATCACCAAGTCGCTGACGCCCACGAGCGCGATGACGCGCTTCGTGCCTTGCCCGGCGCTTCGGAGATCGACGACGTGGTTGCGGGCCGAGTCGACGTAGACCGTGCCGTCGGGCCCGTGGTTGTCGCCGGTCCCCTTCGGAGCGAGCGCGGCAGCGGCTTCCCAGCTCCCGATGTCGCTCCAGCCGAGGTCGGCCGGGACCACCGCGAGCCGCTCGAGCTTTTCCATGACGCCGACGTCGATGCTCACACTGGGAAGCGTCGGAAAGAGCCCCGCGAGCTCCTCGGCTTCGCGGCCTAGAGACGCTGCAGCGTCGAGCTTGCGGAGCCCGTCGGCCAAGAGCGGTAGATGGGTCTCGACCGCGTGGAGCATGTCTTTGGCTCGGAAGATGAACATTCCGGCGTTCCAGAGGTGCTTTTTACCGCGCACGAAGCCTTCGGCGGTCTCGCGGTTCGGCTTCTCGGTGAACCGTGCGACGTCGCGCACGGCGCCCGATCCATCGCTGAGCTCGATGTAGCCGTATCCGGTGTCGGGTCGCGTCGGCGTGAGGCCGATCGTGGTGATGGTCCCGTTCTGCGCGGTCGCGATGGCCAGGTCGAGGGCGGCTCGAAATGCGTCTGTCTTCTCAATGTGGTGATCGCTCGGGAGGACCACGACCACGGCGTCGGGATCGATGCGCGCAATGGTCGCGGCTGCCCAGGCGATGCACGGAGCCGTGTTGCGGGGGGTCGGCTCGACCAAGAGGTTGTTTTTGGGGAGCTGGGGCAACATCTCCAGCGTCGGCGCCGCGACGGCGGTCCCGCTGGCGATGAAGACGTTCTTCCACCCGCCCACGAGGTTCAAGATGCGCTCGATCGTCTCGACGATGAGAGGGCTCTCGCTCGCGAGAGGCAGGAGCTGCTTCGGGCGACGGGCCCTCGACGCGGGCCAGAATCGGGTACCGGCGCCACCAGCGAGAATAAGAGCGTAGACGGACATAGGGGGGTGCTAGTTCCTCGACGGTCCGATCGCAAGGCGGTCTCGAGCACCCGAACCCGTCGAAACCGACCGCCTTCGATGCGCTCGAATCGCGGAGGGTCCTTCGCTTCGGGCAGGAGGCGAGCCGTCACCGCGATTTGGGCTCGGCAGACCCGGGCATCGACGTACCATCGACTCATGAAAACGGGGCCCGCGCTGCTCGTTGTCACTCTGGCTGTCTCGTTCGCTCGAAGCGCCCGCGGTGACGACGCGGCGATCGACGCGCTCGTGTCGGAGGCTTCGTCGCTCGAGCAAACGGGGGATCTGGCCGGCGCGAACAAGAAGCTCGAACAGGCGTTCGCACAGTCTCAACGTGCCGACGTCGCGGGCAAGCTCGGACTCTTGCAGCAGCGGAGCGGAGCCTATTCCGAAAGCGCGCAACACCTCGAGCTCGCAATGCGCTTCTTTCCGGAGGGGAGGCCGCCTGCCGAACGCCAGAAGCTCATCGAGGCTTTCACCGACGTTCGAGCCAAGGTCGCTGCGGTCCGGTTTCGGGTCAAGCCCGACGCCGAGCACGTGACGATCGATGGCACGAGCCCGAGCCTGACGTCACTCGACTACGACGTCTTCGTGATGCCCGGGACGCGTCGGATTTCGGTGCCCGGAAGGGCGGACGTCACGATCGAAGCGGTCGCCAATCAGTCGTATCCGATCGATGTGGCGAGCGTGCCCAAAGTCGTGGTCGCGCCCAAAGCCACGATCGAAGCATCGAAGCGCCCGGTCTGGCCTATCGCGGTCGGGAGCATTCTCGGGGCCGGCGCTCTCGGTCTCGGAATCGGCATGACGGTCGTCGCGAGCAAGAGATCGAGCGACGCGAAGTCGATTGCACGGAGCCCGACTTGCGCCGGTCTCGTTCCCTCTGCGGCATGTCTCGCGAGCGGTTATCGAGCCACGAACGAGCACAATACCTTTCAGGCGGCGGGTATCGCTGGATTCGTCGGTGGTGGAGTCGCCCTGATCTCGACGATTGCCTATGCGGCGTGGCCAGGGCCTTCGGTTGCGCCGCCGAACCGACCCAAGAGCGGATCGACGAGCTCGCAAATCACTTTGGTTCCTGTGGTCGGACCTGAAGTCGGCGCATTGAGCCTCGAAGGGAGCTTCTGATGCAGAAACGCATTCTGGTCCTCGCGGTCTCGTCGCTGATCGTGCTCTCGGGCTGCTCACAAGATTTCTGCGTCGACGTGCTGAGGGGTTGTTCCGGGGCTTCCGGCACGGGGAGCGGCGGGGCTAATTCGTCGACCTCGAGTGGCGGCGCGACCTCCGACGCGTCGTCCTTTACGACGGTGACCGGGCCCGGCTCGTCGGGATCGACCACGAGCGCGAAGGCCAGCACCGGGACGGGCATCGCGACGACGTGCATACCGTCGCAGGCGACCGGCGGAATCGTCGACGATGCGTGTGGCGTCTTCGTCAATGCGAGCCAAGGGTCCGACGCGGGAGCCGGCACCAAGTCTGATCCGCTCGCGTCGCTCGAGAAGGCCACGCTCGCGGTCGGCAACAAGTCGGCGATCTATCTCTGCGAAGGCAACTATGTCGGAGGATTCGAGATCCCCATCGACGTCTCGCTCTTCGGTGGGCTCGATTGCGCGACGTACGAGTATCAGATCACCAAAAAGAGCGTGATTGCAGGTGCATCAGGGGTGCCGACACTCACGATGAGTGGCGCTGGCGAGACGCAGCTCGGGAACGTCGACGTGTCGACCGTAGCGAGCGGCGCTGTCGGCAACACGCCCATCGGAGTGTTGGTCGAGAACGCGAATCTCACGATCGAAGGCTGCTCGGTCACGGCCGATGGGGGCGGTCCAGGCTCGAGCGGAGCGGATGCCCCTCCGACTCCGATGCAAGCGAACGGCACGAACGGAAAGGCTGGACACAAGGGCTGCTTCGACCCCACCGACGCGCCAGGAGGGCCTTCGGTGACCCACGCGTGCCCAGGGATGGTCGACACCATCGGCGGGTCGGGGGGCGACGGAAAGCAGAGCGTCGGAGGTGACGGGACCGCAGGTATCCCGGCCTCGGGAGCCGGGCAGGGTGGACTGGGTCAATCGGCAGCCAACTGCCAAAATGGAATCACCGGCGCCGACGGTATTTCCGGTGCCGGAGGACTGGGAGCCAGCGACAAAGGTACCTTCGACGCGAGTGGCTATGTCGCTTCTGCGGGAGCACCGGGAGCACCGGGGTCGCCTGCCCAAGGCGGAGGCGGAGGTGGTGGCGCGAAGGGCCCGGCCGACTGCAGCCCGATGTCAGGCAATCAACCCGGTGCAGGAGCGAGCGGCGGCTCGGGTGGCACAGGAGGATGCGGCGGGCTCCCGGGTGAAGGTGGGCTCGGAGCTGGCTCGAGCTTCGCGATCGTCTCGCTATCGTCGCAGCTGACCATCGTGAGCTCCGATTTGCGTTCCAACGCCGGGGGCAACGGAGGCAATGGAGGAGGCTCCCAATCCGGTGGGAATGGTGGGCAACCCGGGAATGGTGGCAATGGAGCCAGTGGCTCCAGCAACGCATGCTCCGGCGGGAACGGAGGTCATGGCGGCAGTGGCGGAGGTGGAGGCGGCGGTCGCGGAGGACACTCCGCGGCGGTCGTTTTCATCGGTACGGCTCCGGCGCTGCAATCGACGACGCTCGCCCATCAGATTGGTGGATTGGGCGGGATCGGTGGCAATGGAATGGGCGGCAACAGCGGCAAAGACGGGGCCGCCTGCAACGTGCTCGATCTCACGGGTGCACAAGACGTGTGCGCGCCCTAGTGGTTCGACACAGTGGATTCGAAGCGCAGACGCCAGCGGAGATGAAACGGGAAGACAAGAAGACGGAGAATTTGCGCGTCAAAACCGCGGAGCCCCACGGGGTCACTTCGGTCGATCCTCAGGCCTTCCCGTCTTCATGTCTTCCTGAAGCATTCTCGGGCTCCGAGATTCGGGCGATCTCAGTTGGTCGGCGTGGGGATGCGAACGAGACCTCCGCGCGCGGGGTCGCCCTTCGAGCTCACCGTGACGATGGCGTCGGTGCCGAGGCGTCCGACCCACATTCCACCGGGGACGGGTCCCTTCGCGGTGGAGCCGCGAATTCCGGCGCGCTCGAAGACCATCACTCGGTCTTCATCTTCGGACTCGGAGTCGGAGCCGTCGACGAAGATGTCATGCCCGAGCACCGCACCCGCGTAGCTCGAGACGAAGTCGTCGGCGAGCTCGACCGAAGAGAGCTCTACGAGCCCCGGCCACGCGTGGGTCCGCAACGCGTCGGATTCGACGAGGTGTACGCGCGATCCATCGGACGAGAAGCCGACGAATCCAGCGGGGACCGAGCCTCCGTCGAGAGTGGTCGGAACCGCAATCGGCGGACCGTCGGACCATCCTGCGATTCGAGCGAAGGTGCCGTCTTGCCCGCACGCCGCCAGGAGCAGCACCGCGTCGTCTTGCGGATGCACGTGGAGCTCGTGAAATGAGGGCGGCGGGAACGGCGCGCTACGAACGACTCCGAGGAGTGCGTGCGAGCGGGCATCGAGCAAGACGAGCGCCGTCTCGGCGCCGCTCTCGGCCGAGACCCAGAGGCGCGTCCCGGCGCGATCGAATGCAACCGCATGGGCGACGAAGCCGGCGCCGGCGAGCGTCTCGAGACGCGTACGCATTCGCTCGCCTTCGGTGCCGACGGTGACCACGACGCTTTCCCCCTCGGTCGTTCCGGTCAGCGCGAGGAGCGTGCCTTCTCCGTCGATCGCGAAGCCATGGAGACCAGCCTCTACGCCGCGATGACCGACGGCTGGAGCTTGCTCCGTGGGAAGACCGAGATCGCCCGGTAGCGAGAAGCTCGGACCCTCGCTCAATGCGCCGTCTAAAAATGCCCGCGTCGCGACACGACCTTCGGAGGAGACGAATGCGAAGCGACGCCGGCTCGCATCGATGGCGATCCACGGCCACGCGAGATGGCGGTGCAGCACGTCGAACGATCCGACCTCGACGAAGAGCATTGCCGGTTCGTACGCGATCGCGGGTCGGGAAGCGACGCTGACGTCAGGGCTCGCCGTGAGCCGAATCACCGGGTGCTGCACCGAGCTTCTCGACGCGGATCTCGACGCCGTTCAAAACAGCCGTTCCGGTCAACGGCTCCAAGAATTCGTCGTCGGTCACGGCGTTCATGTTCGGACCGTCGAGGGTGCCGGCGATGCGCATCGTGTCTTTGGCGGCCGCGTGACCGAAACCGTGAGGGAGCGAGACGACGCCTCGCGCGACCTCGTCGGAAATCGCGAGGCTCGCTACGACCGAGCCGACGCGGCCGATCACGCGAACTCGCTCACCCGAAGTCATTCCACGGCGCGCGGCGTCGTCTGGATGCATGAGGAGCATCGAGCGGTCGGGCCCTTTGATGAGAGAGTGGAGGTTGTGCATCCAAGAATTGTTCGACCGGACATGCCTCCGTCCGATGAGCACGAGCTCTGGTCGCGACGTCTTCGCGATCCATGCGGCCACGCGAGGGAGATCCGACGTGAGCGCGCTCGGAGCGAGATCGACCAGGCCATCTTCGGTGATGACGCGCTCGTTGCCCATGGGCACGAGCGGGCCGAGATCGATGCCGTGCTTCGCGGCTCGAACCTTGGCGAGCGTGAGACCCTTTCCGCCGGGGATGAACCGATCGCCGTAAGGACCCGCGCGGAGCAAGATGTCGAGAGCCAGCTCGGGCGTCTTGGCCACCATGCCGGTGAGCTTGCTCGCAAGCCTCCCGGTCCACCGTCCGAGCGCGGCTGGCGCGCCACGCATCGCCTTGCGCGACGCGATTCGTGCCGAGAGCTCGGCGAGAATGGTCCAGTCGTCACGCGTATCGGGATCGGGCTCGATGACGATCTCGGAATATTTGACGACGTTGCGCACGGCGAGCGCATTGAAGAGGAGATCGAAGTGACCGCGCTCGAGCGCGAAGCGCGGCGGCAGAAGGATGTGCGCGTGACGCGTCGTCTCGTTCGCATAGAGATCGATGCTCACCATGAACTCGAGCTTCTCGAGCGCGCGCGCGAGCCGCTCACCATTGGGGACGCTCAGAACAGGATTGCCTGCGAGCGTCAAAAAGCCTCGGATCTGCCCTTTGCCGGCCGTCTCCATCTCGTCGGCCATGGTGGCGGCGGGGAGCATTCCGCCGACCTCGGGGAGATTTCGCACCCGCGATCGGTAGCGATTCACACCGCCGACACCGAGCCGCCTCGCAAGGGCCGCGAGATCGATCGCCGGCCGCGTGAACATGGCACCGCCGGGTCGGTCGAAGTTCTTGGTGACGACGTTCAGCGCTTCGACGAGCCAGCTCGCTACGGCGCCGAACTCGTTCTGACAGACCCCGACACGGCCATAGGCGACTGCGGTCTTCGCGTGCGCGAAGTCCCGGGCGAGCGCGCGGATGGTCTCGGCAGAAATCCCCGTCGGGCCAGCCACTGCCTCGGGCGTGAACGGTCCGACGAGCAGCTCGAGCTCGGCCGTGCCTTTCGCGAAGCGAGCGACGGACGCGCGATCGACGAGCCCTTCGGCGAACATCAAGTGCAGCATCGCGAGAAGCAGCGCCGCGTCGCCGCCGGGGCGAATCGCGAGGTGCTGGTCGGCCATCTCAGCGGTCTCGGTTCGTCGTGGATCGACCACCACGATCTTTCCGCCACGCTCTTGGATGTTCCGCAAGCGCCCGCGCACGTCTCCCAGCGTCATGATGCTACCATTCGAGGCGAGCGGATTGCCTCCGAGCACCAAGAAAAAGTCGGTTCGATCGACGTCGGGGATGCTGAGGCTCGTGATCGATCCGAACATGAGATGCGAGACGTAGAGCTTGGGGTTCGCGTCCTGAGAGTTCGCGTCGAACCGATTCCGCGTGTGAATCGCGGCCGTGAAGGCCTGACCCATCAACAGAGCGCCGTGGTTGTGGGCGGTGGGGTTGCCCGAATACGTCGCGACGGCGCTGCGTCCGTGGCGCGCCTGAATCTCGGAGATGCGATCGGCGACTTCGTCGAAAGCCTCGTCCCAACCGATGGGCGAAAATCCACCTTTGGTTCGGCGCATCGGTCTTCGAAGGCGATCAGGGTCTTCTTGGAGCTCACGCATCGCAGGCCCTTTCGGGCAGATGTGGCCGCGCGAGAACACATCGTCGCGGTCTGGACGAATGCTCGTGATGCGGCCCTCGTCGGTGGCGATCGACATCCCGCACATCGCTTCACAGAGGTTGCAGGTCCGGTGATGGATTCGCTCGGCCATGCGGTCACTCTATCTCGGGTACGGAGCGATCTCCCGTCTGCTCGATCGCTGCGGCACGACTCTTCCTTGCGAGGCGGCTCAATGCAATGCCCACCCGTAGGCCATGACCCCAGCTCCCAACACCGCGAGGTAAGCCCCCATCGGGACGAGGCGTCGCTCGGCCACGCGAACCAGTCTCCCCGCCGCGAGGATCCCCGCGATGATGGCGCCGACGAGCGCTGCGGCCAAGACGCCGGGCTGCTCGGCGATCCGCTGCGCCGTGTGAGGCTCCGCCAGCGCGAGGGTCGTGAGCATGAGCTCGTGCGGAAGCGTGAGAATGCACGCCGTTTCGGCCGCGCGTCGCGGCCGGACGCCGGTCCAGAGCAACGCCGCGACGCCCGCCCCGAGCGCCGAGCCACCGGCGATCGCGGCGAGCGCTTGGCAGAGCCCGACGATCACCGCGCGTCGCGGCGTGAGCGCGTCGTCGCCCACACGCGCGGCTGCCGACGTGCTCATCAGCATCGCGCCCGTCGAAGCGAGCCCGATGCCGAGCGCGATGGGTGCCTTGTCGATCCCCGCCGCGAGATGCATGAACGACAGCGCCCCGGGCAGACCGATGGCCCATGCGATCCCGAATCCGAAGGCCTCTCTCGCGCCGCGGGATTCGGTCGGCGCGCCGAGACCGTCACCGATCGTGGGTCCGATCCGGCGTCGCGCGAAGACGATCATCGCCACGGCCGCCGCCCAATGCGCCGCAGCGCGGATGGGCGCCTCGATCGTCACGTCGAGCGCCAGACCCAAGACGGCTCCGTGGGCTCTACCGGCGAGTGGAAGCACCTCGGTGACCGCTACGAGGATGGCGGTGAGAACGGCGAGCGGTCCAGGCACGAGCCGGCGATAACGCCGCCGCGAGCGCGCGTCACCCGACGCTCACGTCCCGCACCCCGGAATCGTCGAGCCCTCCTCGCGAACCCAATCGAGGCTGGGTCCGAGGCGCTCCGCGAGATCGGTCGGCAGTGCGTGGTAGATCGGCCCGAGGCTGACGAAGCGCGCCGGCAGCCCATTGGAGCAGAGCTTTCGTGCTGCCGCGACCATCGTCTTCTTCGCGCCGTCGAACTCACCCGAAGCGAGCACCACGCGCCGGATGCCTGCCGCCTCGAGCTTGTCTGCGTCGGGGAGGGTCGCGGCGCCGATGAGCACGAGACCCACCCACTCGCCTTTCGATTCGTACGCGACGTCGCGCGCGACGAACGCGCCACGCGAGAAGCCCATCAAGACGTCGCCTCTCGATCGGTCGAGCCCGAGCCCGAGGAGATCTCGCGCAGAGCCCACCGAATCGGCCAGAAATCGAGCCTTCTCGCCGCCGTCGCCGCGCCAGTCGGAGGCGTCGCCGCACGTGTCGTTGCCGCTGGGGCACACCATGAAGCCGCGCCCGCTCGTGAGCCCGGCGGAGAAGCCACAGATGTCGGCGCCCGTGCCGCACATCCCGTGCAGCATCGTGAAGAGCGGCGGGCTCGTGTCGCGAGCGACGCTGGTTCCGGGGGCGTCGACGACGACCGCCGTGCCCGCAGAGTTTCGTATCGTAGTCGTACCTGAAATGGTTTTGTAAGTAGGAGGGGCTGCGACCGGAGCAGGAGCGACCACGTGAGCCGGCGTGCGAATGGCGGCTCTGGCGGTCTCGGCTGCGACGGGTGGGCTCTCGGGCGCGCCACGAGCGATTCCAGAGCGCATTGCGAGCACCGCCGCGGTCGTCGCGGCGAGCAGCAGACAAAGCTCGGCCACCACGCGGCGAGGCCGCGCGAACATGGATGTCGACATGATCGTGTCCTTTCGCGCTCGGCTCGTGCGGCGCGTCTCGCGACGGAAGACCTCTGGGCGAACGGATCGCCCCCTTCGTCTCTCCCGTTCGCCAATCGGCGGCGCCGCTACGGCTGCGAACGAATCGCGAACGCGGCGGCGTCAGGTGAGGATGGAGCGCGGCGGTTCTCGACCACGGGCCTTCGACTCACGCGAGGCGTGAATCGAAAGGGCTCATGGGCCGGGCTCGTCCACTCATCGGCGTCGGGGCGCGAAGTGTGACGAGCCAATCGTCGAGCCCGTTCGTCGAGCGCCCCGAGCCGTGTACGATGCGACGATGAGCCTCGTTCGGTTGGCGGGGTCTGTCTCGCTCTTGGTTCTCGCAGGTCTGGCCGAGCTGTCGTGCAGCGGCGGCGCTACGACCGACGGCTCCGGCGGGGCGGGAGCCGGATCGGCTCCTTCGACTGGCGTCGGAATGCCGATCTCGTGCACCGACGCGACGGTCCACTCGGGCGATGGGACCTTCTATGCCGCCGACGGGAGCGGCAACTGCAGCTTCGACAAGTCGACCGATCTCATGGTCGCCGCCATGAATCACACCGACTACGCCGCGAGCGCGGTGTGCGGCGAATGCGTCCAGATCGACGGGCCGAGCGGCTCGGTGAGCGTGCGCATCGTCGACCAATGCCCCGAGTGCAAGCCGGGCGACATCGATCTGTCGGCCGAGGCCTTCAAGAAGATGGCCGACCCGTCGCTCGGGCGCGTGAAGATCTCTTGGAAGGTGGTCTCGTGCGGGCTCTCGGGCCCGATTCGCTATCGATTCAAAGAAGGCGCCAACGCGTATTGGACGGCGGTTCAGATCCGCAACGCCCAGAACGCGATCCTGAAGGTCGAGGCCAAGAAGAACGGCGCGTACACCGAGCTATCGAGACAAGACTACAACTACTTCTTGGATGCGTCGGGTCTCGGGGCAGGGCCTTACGCGTTTCGGGTCACCGACATCTACGGGCACGTGCTCGAAGATCCGGCGATCCCCTTCGGCGAAGCGAAGACCTTCGACGGCGCGGCCCAGTTCCCCGCTTGCGGCCAGTGAGCGCGGAGTCCTCGCCCGAGAGCTCTTCAACCGCCTGTGCGTAGCCGGCTAGAGAGAGTCGGCCACGATCGAGTCGAGCGAGGCCTCGTCGACGAGCCCCTGCGTGAACGACGTGACATGGCCCTCTTTGTCGATGAGGACCAAGCTCGGCAGCTTGTTCACGCCGTAAGCCCGTTGAACGGCGCCGCCTTCGTCGACGACCATCGGGTAAGAAATGCCTCTTTGCGCCGCGTACCGCTGAACGACCGCCGCCTCGTCGTCGACGTTGACGCCTACGACGGTGAGCCCCTTGCCCTGGTAGTGCGCCGCGACCTTCTCGAGGATCGGCGCCTGAATCGCGCAAGGGCCGCACCAGCTGGCCCAAAAATCGAGCAGAACAGCGTGTCCTCGCATCTCTTTCAGGTCGATGCGAGCACCCTCGGCGCTGTTTGCCACGATGGGCAGAGCAAACGTCGGAGCTTCGGTTCCCACCATCTTGTGGCTCGAGCGGGCGAGCTTGGGCAGGATGACGAGGCCCCCGAGGCACGCGGCGGCGATGACGACTGCAATCATCGCCCCCGACCCGAATTTCTTCTCCTCGCTCGAGCTTTCGGTCGCCATCGAGGTCAGCCTAGCACCGTGAGCGTCCAAGGAGCCGTCTGCTCAGCGTCGCCAGACCCCTTCCTGGCCGCCCCCTGCGACTAACCTCACCTCGGAGGCAGCTTCGGGTTGTCCCCGGAACCTAAGCTTGTGTAGGTTCCTCGAACTCCCATGGCGCACCTTCCCTCCTCAGGCCGCGCTCCCGGCGCACCGCCCCCCCAAGGGCCTCCCGCACACTTGCTCGCGGAGCGCGCTCTCGGCAGCCGACTTGCGAGCAATCCCCAGACCCCAAAGAGGGGTCGCCCGGAGCTCATGGCTGCGAAATTCCCGCCCGATGACGACGACGGCTCGGCTGGAATGCCCGGCGGAATGCAAGGCGGCATGCCCATGGGCGGCGGCGGTGGTGGGTTGCCCGATCCCGGCGATGGCAACTTCAAGCGAGGCCGATGGGTCCCGATTCTGATCATCCTCGCTCTCGGCGGCGCGATCGGCGGCGGCATTTGGTTCGCTGCGAAGAAAGACCAGGAGCGCCTGAAGCCCGAGCAGGCCGCCAAGCTCAAGCAGAACATCTTCCTCCTCCCCAAGAAGGAGCAGATCCCCGAGTGGCGCAAGTGGGGAGCCTCGAGCGAGGCCGACATGGAGCAAGAAGCGCTCGCGCAGCTCGCATACATGGAAGACGCCGAAGGCGTGAAGCTCGCGACCAACGCGCTCACGAACCCCGATCACAAGATTCGCGGTGTCGCAGCTCAGGTGGTGGCCTTCTACGGATCGCCGCGCGGAGACAGCGCGAAGGGCGCGCTCACCGAAGCGCTCAAAACGGCTGACGAGAGCGACGAGCCGCAGCTCGTCTGGGCCCTGGTCGTGCTCAAAGAGAAGAGCGTGTTCGCGAAGGCGATGGAGCTCTATCGCAAGGGCCACCTCTCCAACGTCCAGCGCCTCGGCGGAGGCTCGGCCTTCGATCCGAAGATGCTCTCGACGCTCGTCTCGCTCGACGAGTTCGCGAAGCTCAGTGACGATCCGAGCCCCTCGGTTCGCCAGCTCATCGCGACCGTCTTGTCCGAGAACGCCGAGCCGAAATGGACCGGCGCGCTCACCAAGCTCGTTCAAGACAAAGACGTCGAGGTCGCCCGCGAGGCCGCGACCGGCCTCGGCAAGATCGGCGACGAAAAGGCCCGCGATCCGCTCCTGAAGAAGCTCTCCGAAGCCGACAAAGAGAGCCGCAAGAAATTCCTCGAAGCCCTCCGCGACGGCATCGGCGGCGAAGGCCTCGTGCTCGCCCTCAACAGCGTCGACAAGTCGAAGGCCGAGACCGAGTGGTTCCAAACCGAGCAGGTCTTCAACATGCTCGGTGCGCTCGCCGATCCGCGCGTCGGCGACTCGCTCGTCAAATGGGTCGAAGCCACCAATCCCACGCCGCATTGGCGCGGCATGGCGGGCGTTCGCCTCGCCGAGGTCGGCGACATCCGCGCCGCCAAGTACCTCGGCGATCGCATGAAAGAAGATCCGACCAAGCTCTACAAGCCAGAGAACTTTTGGGAGCACGACGCAGGCGGACACCTCTCGAAGACCGACGGCGCGCGCGTCGTCTCCGCCCGCATGCTGGCCGATCTCGCTGCGCTCTATCCCGACAAGAAGGCCGAGCTCATTGCAGCCGCCGAGCAGTCCATCCTCGATTGGTCGCTCCCGCCGCGCCCTCAGCCCCACGCGAACGCGCTCCGCTTCCTCGCGAACGTCCACTCTGGCAGGGCGCTCCCGCAGATGCGCAAGTGGGCCTTCCCCGACGACAAGCTCCCGAAAGAAGGTCAGCAGCCGCCTTTCCCCGATGCCTTCGCGACCGCGCAGAGCGCCCTTCGCTACATCGGCAAGATGAAAGACGAGGAGAGCTACGACAAGCTTCTCAAGCAGCTGAAGCGCAAAGAAGACAAGAAAATGGACATCACCCAGAAGGGCCTCGAGGGCGCAGGCCTCGCGATGCTCGGAATGTCGCTCCGCTCGATCGCTTACGGCGCTTCGCAGGGCCTCGGCGAGTGGGGCGATCCGAAGGCCAACAAGCCCTTCATGGAGTTCATCGAAGACGAGACCTGGCACGAAGAAGCGCGCCAAGCCGCGTGCGAAGCCCTCGCCTGGACCGCCGATCCCGACACGATGAAGGAGGTCGCCAAGCGCGCCGTCAAGTTCACGTCCGACAAAGACGAGAAGAAGCGCTTCATCGGTGCTTGCTACGCGATGACGCTCTCGATGAAGCCGATGCCCGAAGTGGTCGGCACGCTCGTCGATCTTCTCTCGCCCGATTTGCAGGTTCCGGTACAGCTCGCGCTCGCGCAAGCCATCGGGGCGACGCCGCTCGACGACGCGAACACCGCCAAGCTGTTCGAGAAGATGAAGAACGTCGAGACCCGCAACGCTGCGGCCCTCGCGCTCATCCTCGGTGGTGACACCGACACCGCGGCACGCACGGTCGCACAATTCGGCGAGCTCAAGCCCGAAGCCCTGAACGATCTCAAAGACGCCTACTTCCGAGCCTTCGGTTTCTGGTCCGACGACGACTTCAAGCGCGGCAACATCTACCGATGGGTAGAGAACGCCGAGGCCGTCGCGCATCTCAAGGTGTTCGACGCCCCGCAAGAGTGGGCCATCGAACGGCTCTCTGCGCAGTTCGACAACCTCACCTTCGACAACGGTCCGCACTCGCAGACGCGCGTCGTCCTTCGCTTCTACTTGAACCAAGCTGCGAAGACGGGCGACGACAAGGCGAAGGCACAGGCCATTCGCACGCTGAAGTTCATGAAGGAGAAGGGCTCGCTCATGGCGCTCCGTCACGAGACGGGGCTCACCGGAGAGCTCGCGAGCAAAGCATTTCACGAGCTCATGAATCCGAAACCCATCGTTCCGGAAGACTTGAGCAAGCTCCAGCAGGAGCAGACCGCGAAGAAGAAGGAAAAGTGATCCTGCTCTTCGTGTCGACATCTACGAGCTTTCAGAGAGGACCGCGACGTGCCTAATTGGCGAGACGAGCTCATCGAAGCTGTGAAGACGAAGGTCGAGCGCGAGGCCGAAGAGGCCGAGAAGCAACGCCTACGCGTAAAAGAGGCGCTCACGAGCGCCGAAGCCGCTCTGAAGCTCGGCGCTGAAGCGCTGACCTTCGCGATGGATCGCGTGAAGGAGAAGGGACGCGAGGTGAGCCTCGACGTGCACGTCCATTCCGCGAAGTTCGTGCTGGGCACGATGACGCTGTGGGCGGAGCTCGATCCGACGACGGCGATCATCAAGGTCAGCTACCTCGACGCCAAGGCGCGAGAGTTCGACTTCGCTCGCGACCGCCACATCACGGCCGCCGATGTCGAAGAATACCTCGGACGTCGCGTGGTCGAGCTCGTCAGAGCGGCGCAGAAAGCCAGCGCTTGGTGAGCTCCCGGCCCATCGAGACTTCGCTTCGGCCGCCTCGTGGCAGCGGATCTGAACGCTGACGATGGAGCCTCTCCCGAAGGTCGATGTCGTGCTCGTGAATGCGCCGGCGGCAGACGCCGCGCGCATCGCGAGAGCCCTGGTCGAGCAGCGTCTGGCCGCCTGTGTGAACGTGGTCCCCGGCGTCACGAGCTTCTACCGATGGGAAGGCGCGGTGCATGAAGACGCCGAGTCGACGCTCATCATCAAGACGCGACGCGAGCTCGTCGGCGAGCTCACGGAAGCGGTCAAAGCGCTGCACCCTCACACGCTGCCCGAGGTCTTGGCGCTTCCAGCCTCGGTCATGCGCAGCAGTCGGGCCTACCTCGAGTGGGTCGTCGGCGCGACGCGCGCTCCCGAAAACGATTTACCGAGCGAAGGCCCTTGAGGCCGAGTGAAGGCGCGTAAGGCTGCTTCTTTTGAGGCGTTGTCACGATTGCGGAGCTAAGCTGCCTCGCAATCGGTTCGGGACTCTCGGCGGAGATCGATATGAACACTTTTTCTGCATCGCTTTTGGGCTCGTTGGTCGTCCTCGCGCTCGGCTGTGGCAAAGACGCCCAAGATCCGTCGCAACAGCCCGGCTATGGCCAGCCCGGGTATGGGCAGCCGCAGCCCGGTTACGGTCAGCAGCCCGGTTACGGTCAACAGCCCGGTTACGGTCAGCAGCAGCCCGGTTACGGTCAGCAGCAGCCCGGCAACCCACAGCAGCCGACCCAACCCGCCCAGGTCGCGAATCCGCTTCAGATCATTCCTTGCCAGGCCGATTCGGCGTGCGGCACCTTCAAGTGCAACATGACGACGCAGAAGTGTTCGGCGCCCTGCTCGTCAGGAGTCGATTGTCAGCAAGGCTCGGGCTGTGTGGCCGGCGCTTGTATCCCCGGCGCCCCGCAGTGACTGACGCGTTCGGCGTGGGCTCGAGCCCCGTCTCGACCTCGCGCCGAGCCACTTCGTTCCGATCCCCGTGCTGAAGCGAGTCACCGATCCCAACATTCGGGTCATCTACGCGACCGTCCTGCTCTTGGGTGTCGCGTACGGTCTCGCGATCTCGCTCATCGCGAACTTTCTCGAGAAGCGTGGCTTCAAGAAAGAAGAGATCGGCAGCCTCGCGATCTGGTTCGCGGGCGGCATCGTCGCCCTCAGCATTCCGTCGGGAGCGCTGATCCGTCGCTTCTCGGGCAAGAGCGTCTTGGTCGCGTCGCTCTTCGGCTACGCGGTCACCGTCTTCTTGTTCCCGTTCATGCCGACGTACACGGCCATCGGCGCGCTCCGGTTTCTCGACGGGGCGTTCTCGGTCGGCGTCTGGGTGAGCTCCGAGACCATTCTCCTCTCTCGCGCGCCGCCGAAAGACAAAGCGTACGCGACGAGTTTCTACGCGATCTCGCTCGCGCTCGGCTACGTCATCGGCCCGATCCTCGCTCGCGGAATCGCGCCGGCCTTCGGAACGCCAGCGGCCTTCATCACCGCCGGCACCATCGCCACGCTCACCGCGATCATGGTCTCGGTTCGTCTCGAGAAAGACGACCTCGCTTCCGCCCATCGCAGCGACGAGGCGTCGCACGAGGTGAAGCTCGGCGAGGCTTCGGCGCCCAAGCCCGAGAGAGACTTGTCGACCGGCGCCATCTTGAATCTCATCAAAACGAGCTGTCTCGCGACCTTTTCGTATGGCTACTTCCAGGCCTCGATGGTCCTCTTTCTTCCGCTCTTTCTGAAAGAGTCGAAGGGGCTCACCGAGAACGACACGATCCTCGCGCCGGCCTTCTTCGCCGGCGGGATGCTTCTCTTTGCGAACCTCGCTGCGCGGGTGGGTGACCGCGTGGGCCACCTCTTGGTCATGCGAATCTTGGCGACGGTCGGCACGCTCACGATCGTGAGCTTCCTCTTCGTCTCGCACCACGTGCTGGTCTACGCCCTGGTGTTTCTAGCCGGTGCTTCGCTCGCGTCGGTCTCGCCCGTGAGCTTGGCTCTCCAGGGCACCGTCATCCCCGCTCGCGATCTCAGTCGTGCAGGAGGTCTCTACAACGCTTCCTACGCGCTCGGGATGCTGCTCGGACCACCGATCACGAGCCAGATTTACGGCAAGATCAGCGGCGAAGCGATGATCCAGCACTTCGCGATTCTGTGGGCCGCCTTCGCGGTCTTCACCATCGTGTTCCGTCGTGACGATCCGCGCGCACGGAGCGACGCTGCGCTCGCGACGCTCGCGACGAGCAAGCGCTGACGATACCTCCCACTCCGCGGCGCAGTCGTCGCTCGGAGCTCGAGTCTCTCCGAGCCTCGATCGTCCGCGGTCGAGCTCCAGCGCGTGGCGCTCAGAGCCTCGAGAGGGTGTGCACGAGAAGCTCGTCGCCTTCGAGCGCGAGCGTGGGCGCGATTTCGGCCGCCTTGCCCGGGGCGTTCTTGGCGATGGCTTCGAGTGCGCTCGCGCGAAGCACGGTCGGTGCCGACCCATCGAGAGAGAGTCGGGCCAGCCGATCAATCAGCTCGGGCGACGCCGTCGAACCGAGCGCGCGGCCGAGCATGACCACGGCGCGAAAGCGCACGATGCTCGGTGCCGACTCGTTCTCGGCGAGGGCGAGCAGAAGATCGGGGCTCGACAAGCCGAGCTCGTCGAATCGAGCGAAGTATGGGTCGCCTCGTTCTACGCATCCAATCCCCGAGAGGTGGGCCTTCGCCGCCTCACCGAGCCCGTCGGCCCAAGAAGACTCACCCGACGGATGCGCGAGCGTGTGCGAGCCAACGCTTTCCTTCGCATGCGCGACCGCGTCGGGTGAGGCCTCGTAGCCCTCGGTGGGGCTCACGAGCGGGCCCCCAGGCACGGAAGGACCGTAGGCGTCCATCGGTCCCTGACCCGCAGCGAACACTCCGCGATAGAGAGCGCTGCCGCGGATCACTTGCTCTTCGTGGGGCGAGAACAGACCGTGCCCGCTGCCCCCCGTCGGGAACATCGCGTAATCGAAGTCGGGGCACTGCGCGTAGGTGCTCATCACGTTCTCGCACGACGGCGTGTCGTGGAGAGAATCTGCTCCACCGACGAACATCTCGCTCGTGTGGAACAATCCCGCGAAATGGCCGGCCTCGTGCCTGAGCAATATCGGGTCCAGAACGTGATCGTTTTGCACCATCCACACGATTGCAGCTTCGCGCGATCCCGGCGACATCGGTGCTCCAGGTATGCCCGTAGCGAAGCCTGCCGACCCTTCGTACTTGCCGCCGATCTTTCGAGTCGCAATCACGTTCAGAGCCGGACGGTTCGGCACCTCGGCCGTGGCGGCGAGCGCCGCTTGAAGATTGTCGTCGTCGATCTCGAGGTAGCCGTCGCCCAGATCGAAGAAGCGAACGTCGCCGAGCTCGATACCGCCGAAGTCGGTGAATGCATTGGCCGCTACCTCCAGCACGTGTGCGTTCTTCGTCACGCCGCCCGACGCGAACACGTTGAGGTCGATCACGCCGCCGTGAAAATTCCCGTCGACGGTCTTGCGAACCCACACCGAGACGTCGACCGTCGGCGCGTCCGAATTCATGCCGAACCTCCAAGCGCCTTCGGCGAGCGGAAAGCTCTCGGGGTGCTCGATCTGCGGAGCCGCCATGCTCGAGATCCCAGGACGCTTCCAGCTCGCGTGGTTCCCGGGAAGCGGTCCGTCGACGACGAACGACCCGCTCGGTGCGGCCAAGGTATCGAAGCCCACGCTGAGGAAGTCGTTGGGGGCTTTGGCGACCATCGTGATGCCGAGCGTTCGAGGGCCCACCGCGAACGTGATCACGCCCTGTCCGGAGCGCGGTCCGAGGTTCACCTCGGTGAGCCCTGGGCCGCCGCCGCCGCCACCCGTCGATGCCTGCGACGCGCCGTTCGCGAGGCCGCTCGACGCCGATGCGTGCACCGACTCTCGACTCGCGCCGCCTCCACCGTTCGCGTTTCCGTCGTCTTCGACGACGACGCTGCGAGCACACGCGGAGCACCACGAAGCGACGAGCAGCGCCGTGACGACTCGAGACCCCGAACCCCTGCGTGACTCCCCGCAAACGAGCATGTCGACCTCCCAGCGTGCGGTCAGTCACCACACGCTAGCAGCCGGTCTCTTCGCTCGCGCTCTGCCGCCGGCTCAAACTTCCTCTCACGACGGGAATCGTGGGAAGTTACGCTGCTTCAGCGGGGCGTCTCGATCACCATCGAGCGCGCCCATGCACGCTCGAGCCGATGCGCACGCGCCTCAAGCCATGTTGACGGGAGAGATGCCTGCAAGCTCCATCTGCTTCGCGCGCTCTTCGTCGCGATTCAGGTGGGCGTACTTCGCTTCGATCTTGTTGATGTCGAGCTTGAGGATGCGACCCCAGAGCGTCCACACGAGACCGAAGAAGTTCGGGTAGATCTCGGCCTTCACCTTGTCGTCGTAATAGGGGACGGCGGCCTCGTGAAAGCGCTTCAGGTTGTACCAGGGGATGCCGGGGTACTTGTGGTGCTCGTTGTGGTAGCCGAGGTTGTTCCAGACGAAGTTCAGGAGCGGCATCTTCGTCGCGTACGTGCGCGAGCTGTAGGCGTCGTCGTTGCCCGGATCCATTTGGAAATGCTCGATGAGCGAAGTGGTGCTCGCGAGGATCGCGCCCAGGATGAAGGGCACTCCATAGAGGAAGAAGAAGACCTTCGAAGGCAGGTAATGAATCATGAGACCGATGACCGAGAAGGTCGCCGCGAGCTCGAGGTTCATGCGGATCTTCTTCCAGGTCGAGAGTCGCTTCGTGTAGCGGAACATCTGGAACAAGAAGTAGATCGGGTACGCGAACGAGTAGACGCAGAGCATCATGATCTTCGCGAGCGTCGGGTTCTTCGTGTAGTCGGTGACCACGAAGTTGTCGACGTCGGGGTACGTGTTCGTGATGCGATGGTGATGCAGGTGATAGTTGGAGTAGATCGTGTACGACATGGCGGTCGGCGACCAGCACATGAGGCCGAGCCAATACGACGCCGTCTTCGACTTGAAGACGCATCCGTGAACCGCGTCGTGTGCGACCGAGCCGAGACCACGCACCAGGTTCGTCACGAGAATCGACACTGCGATTCCGATGGGCACGAACCAGGGCGAATCTTGCATCTTGTAGAGCAGCACGCCCGACAAGACCCAAAGCGAAAACAGGAACGGAACCTTGAGCAGGTAGATCGAGCTCCGCTGATAAGCGGTCTGCAAGATCTCGCGGGGAACGTCATCCATCGCTGCCATACTTCAGTGCTCCTCGGGGCCTGGCCATCGCGCTCGATCGGGTCGACATTCGACCGTCTCCCGCGGTGGCGGCGAGCCTGCCCAAGAGCAGGCGCCGCGGCGTGGAACTTGGCACATCTAGCGCCGGAGTGACAAGCGAGAAGCCCGAGAGAAACGGTGCGAAAAGGCTTTCACACGCTCCATTCCGAAAGGAAACGGGGAGCGCCGGTCCAGCTGCCTCGCCAGACCCGTGCTCCCCGCGTCGCGAGCCTCGCGGCTCTCAGATCTCGAGCGCGCCCGTACGGAGCAGATAGGCGAGCTTTCGCCTCTGCTCGGCGTCGAGCAACCCGTGGACCTTGGCCAGTGCCGTGACCACTGCGTCACGCAATGTCTCGGCGCTCTTCACGCGCGCATTGCCCGCTTCGCGTGCTTTGGTTTCGTCGAACTCGCCCGTCGACACGGCGTCGGCGAACGCGCCGATCGTTCTGCGCTGGTCGACCGCCGCCTGAGCGCGGTCGGTCTTGAGCTCGTCGAGAATCGTGGCGAGCTTCGCCACTTGCTCCTCTTCGAGCTCGAGCTTGTGAGCCAGGAATCGGAGCGGTCGCCTCACGCCGAAGCCTCCTCCATCCCCTCCATCGTGTGCCGAGGCGTGGGCCTCGTCACCGTGATGTCCTTCGTGTCCGTGGCGGTTTCGTCCTCGCGGACCGCAACCACCGTGATCACCGGCGTGCTCGCCTGAAGGGCCGCAGCCATGCCTGTGTCCCCACCAGCCAAAAAAGCCCGGATGCATACTGTCTCTCCTCTCGCCGGGGCAATCGCTCCCAGCGGATATGACGAGCGGGCGAGAATGCCTCGCTCGATCCCCAGTTTGCCGCTCGAGGCGGCCAAGTCAACTGGACCCACAGCTTTCTTCACGAGCCTCGTTGGCCGCGGCCCCGTGATGGCACTATAGACACTGAAGGGCATGACCGACGAAGCAGCATCCGAGCCAGAGAGCGTCGAAGACGAGCTCCGCTACGCGCCTCCGCACCGAGGCATCCGCGGGAGCAAGGGCGGATGCGCCATCGCGCTAGTAGGGGCGGTCGTCCTCGGTGGCGGCAGCATCGGGCTCTCGTATTGGCTGCTACAGATCCGAAATCGCCCGGTGCTCGAAGCGACCCAAGAGCTCTCCGACATCATGAAGGCCGCCGAGAAGGCACCCGGCACGAGCGTTCTCGCCGATCTCGGGTGTGACAACTCCGGGGTCTTCGAGCTACCCGCGCTCCGCACCATCGCACAGCGCCTCGAAGACAGTCGCGCCGTGAAAGAACGTCGCGCACCCAAGCCCATCGATCTGGGCACCGAGCACAGCGTCGTCGTCTGCTCGATGAAGCGTCAGCAGACGCCGACGTGCGTGGAGATCGGAAAGAAGTTCGCGGTCGCCGCCAAGCCGAGCGCGGTATTCACCGTGTCGATCGTGAACCTGAATGGCGAGGTTTGCGCAGAAGACTACGCCGCCGACGGGTCGCGAATCGGGCCGGCGAGGAGCCCCAATCTCCCGCCGCTCGACCAGCCGGGCATGCCCGATTGACGGGCTGCTGATCGCGCGCAGGTTCAGCCTCGGTAGCGCGCGTCGTACAAAAATCCTCGCTTCGCGACGGCTTCGCGCCCGTCGGGGTTCTTGACGATCACGTCGACCATCTCGCCGTCGTCGCCGTCTGGAGTGATCACTTCGAGAATGCTGCCGCTGATGCGTTTGACGCGCTTCGCAGGCTTCTTTCCGAGGATGACCGTCGCGCCCTCGGCGAAGTTCTTTCCTTCGACGGTGAGCTCGGTGCCGCCGGCCGTGCCGCCGCGGTTCGGAGCGACGCTCAGCATGACGGGGGCAGGCACTGCGTCGTAGCGAAAGCCGTTCTTCATGACACCGGGCCCCGTATCGACGCTCGACACTTCGACGTCGACGACGCCCGTGCTCTTCGACGGAGGCGTCACGATCTCGATGCGCGTCGAACCTTTGATGGCCACGTGCTTCGGTGCTTCGTGGCCGATGCGGACGGTCGCGTTCGCGAGAAACCCTTCGCCCTCGATGACTACTTTGGTTCCGCCCGTGGCGGGTCCGGAGGGCGGATCGACGCCAGTGACCTTCGGGGCTTCGGGAGAAACGTACTTGAACGCGCCCTCGACGCGGATGGTCACGCCAGCATCGGCGGCCTCGACGTCGACCGCTCCCGGTGCCGCCCGCGCAGGAAGCTCGGCCTCGATGATCTTGCTCGACAGAAAACGCACCACCGCGGTGACGTCGGCAAATCGAATCTTGGTTGCTTCTGTAAAATTATCTCCGGCGATGCGAACGATCAGCCCGCCGACGGTCGAGCCTGCGTCGGGGACGACACGGATGATCTTGGGCGGCGCCGGGATGGGCGTATAGACGAAGCCCTGCGCGCTCGTCGCCGACGATCCGTCGGGGTTCTCGATGACGATATCGACGGGGCCCACGTCTTCACCGGGCGGCACGACGAGCTCGAGGAGCGTCGCCGATTTGAACCGGACCTCGCTCGGGAGATCGCCGAAGCGCGCTCGACAGGCTTTGTGAAAGTCGGCGCCGCGGACCTCGATCGCCTTGCCGCCGCTCACGTAGCCGCTTTGCGGCTCGATGGCGCCGATGCAGGGCGAGAGAGCGCGATAGATGATGCAATGATCGATGCGGCACGACAATCCGTCAGGGTTCGTGACCGCGAGCGACCCTTCGTAAGGCCCCTCACCGACCGGAGGTGCCGTGAAGCGGAGCTGGCCAGGCCCATCGAGAGAGACGACCGGCGCATGGACGCCGAAGAGACTCACCGCGCAACCTTCGGCGAAGTCTTCGCCCTCGACGAAGATCTCGACGCCGCCTTCCGGGGGGACTTCGTAGGGACGTACGTCGAGGATGAGAGGACCGCGTTCGAACACGAGGGCAGAGCTCGAGCCCGATCGCAGCCCGTCGGGATTCTCGACCTCGAGCGAGGCGATCCCAGCGGGGTGCGCCGGTGCTTCGAAGCGGACGCAAAATGCGTCGACGCGCTCGGTCGCGATGGCGAGGTTGTCGAGCCACACCCGGCAACCGTCTTGGAAGCCGCCACCGAACACCGTCACGATGGTGCCGCCTGCAGTCGCAGCCTTCGCGGGTCTGAAATTGGCGATCCCAGGTGGCGCGGCGATCGCTTCGTTTCCGCCTTCGGGCGGGGGAAGCGTGATGGGTCGTCGGTCTTCTTCCGATGACGCGACGGCCGGCTCGGGGGATTGCTCAGCGACTGCATCTCGAGCCGAGGGCGCCGCCGCCGCCGACGCCGGTGGCTCGTCGCTGCGCGCGATCTCCAGAGCCGGGTCGACCTGTGGTGCGCTCGGTCGAATCGATTCGGCCGAAGGCTCGATCTCGGTTGGAGACGTAGTCACGATGGAGTCGGGCGTCGGTGTCGCCATCGTCGGTTCGCCCGTCATGCTCGGCTCGGCTTCGTCGATCTCGTTCGCGGTCATCGGGCACCGATGAGAGCAGAGCCGCGCGGCCGAGAGAAGACCGCCCTTCGTCTGTCGGACTCGGCACGAGGTCGCCGATGAGCTCAGTCGCTCTCGGGCAGGTGGACCTCGGTCGTCGTGAGCGCGCGGCGGCGCCGGTAGAATCGAACGAGGAGTGCGACGAGGCCGAGGAACAGGAGGAAGGCGGCGGCCGCGATCCATCGCTCGCGCGGTTGGCTCTTCAGCGCCGCGAACGCCGCGTCGCCGAAATAGGTCAGGATCAAGATCGGCGCGATGTAACCGAGGACCGACGCCGCCAGATGCGTCGTGAAGCGAACGCTCGACAGACCGAGCACCGCCGTCATCGTGGGGTTCATCCAGAAGACGAGTCGCAGAAAGAACACAGTGACGAAACCGCGCTCGGCGAGCCTGGCGTCGTACTTGCGAAAGCGCTTCGGGATGCGCTTTTCGACCCAATCGCGCGCGACATAGCGTGAGAACGTGAAGCCTGTCGTGCTCGAGAGCGTCGCGCCGAGGAGCGACAGACCCGCGGCCTCGATGGGCGGCCAAACGAGCGCGGCGCCGAGTATGAAGGCCGTCCCCGGTACGCCGAAGGGCTGCACGAGCCCGAACGCCAACACGAACACGACGCAGCCCATCACGCCGAGGCCGAGCAGCGTCTCCTTCATGTGACCCGGATCGGCGAAGATCTGGAACGCACCGAGTCGCCAAGCGACGATCAGCACCACCAAGGCCACCAGGACGGAGAGGAGCTTTCGCCTGGCCATTTCAGCACCACCGATACCGGGCCTTTCGCCCGACCACAAACCCGATCGGCATGTTCGTCGAGCTGCGCCGCTGTGCTAAACCGCGCAGCGATGAACCAGAAGACGTCGGACCAGCACCCCCATGCCCTCTTGCTCGAGGGCATTCACATCGGCGCGCGTGAGGCCATCGAAGCTGCAGGCTTCGAGGTCACGATGCTCTCGTCTTCGCCTCCGCGCGCCGAGCTCATCGAGCTCGTCCGCAACGCCGATCTCATCGGTCTTCGATCGAAGACGCAGGTGACCCGCGACGTGCTCGCTGCCGCGCCGAAGCTCATGGCGCTCGGCTGCTTCTGCATCGGAACGAACCAGGTCGACCTCGTCGAGGCGAACACCCGCGGCGTGCCGGTCTTCAATGCGCCGCTCTCGAACACGCGCAGCGTCGCCGAGCTCATCATCTCCGAGATCGTCGCGCTCAGCCGTCAGCTCGGCGATCGATCGCGCGAGGTTCACGAAGGGAAGTGGAACAAGGTCGCCAATGGATGCCACGAGGTGCGCGGCAAGACCGTCGGCATCGTCGGCTACGGCCACATCGGTCGGCAGATCGGCGTCCTCGCCGAGTCGATGGGCCTCCGCGTCGTCTTCTACGACGTCGCCGCCCGTCTCCCCATGGGCAACAACCGACCCGCCGCCACGCTCGCCGAGCTCCTCGGGGCGAGCGACTTCGTCACCCTCCACGTTCCCGAGACGAGCCAGACCAAAGACATGGTCGGCGCCGAAGAGCTCGCGCTCATGAAGAAGGGCAGCTACCTCCTCAACGCGAGCCGCGGAACGGTCGTCGTCATTCCGGCATTGGCGGCGGCCATCAAGAGCGGGCACATCGCAGGCGCTGCGGTCGACGTGTTCCCCGAGGAGCCTGAGGCGAACGGCATGGGCTTCGTGAGCGAGCTTCGGGGGCTTCCGAACGTGATTCTCTCGCCCCACATCGGCGGCTCGACCATGGAAGCGCAAGAGGCCATCGGCAAAGAAGTGTCGATCGCGCTCGCCAAGTTCGCTCGCTTCGGAACCACGACCAGCGCCGTGAACTTTCCGCAGGTCGAGACACCGCTCATCCCTGGCAAACACCGCATCTTGAACGTGCACAAGAACGTTCCCGGCGTGCTCCGCGACATCAACCGGATCGTGTCGGAGAGCCAGGCGAACATCCACGCGCAGGTGCTCGCGACCGACAGCACGATCGGCTACCTCGTGATGGATCTCGATCAAGACGTGTCGGTCGAGGTCTCCGACCGCATCTCGTCGCTACCGACCAGCCTTCGAACGCGCATCGTCGAAGAGCGCACCTGATCGCTCGTTCGCCTTCAGAGGTCGAACACCTTGCCAGGATTCAAGATCCCCTTCGGATCGAGGGCTTTTTTGATGGCTCGCATGGCGGCGATCTCTGCGGGGGCCCGGGTGTAGCCGAGGTAGGGCTTCTTCAAGAGACCGATCCCGTGCTCGGCAGAGATGCTCCCGGCGTGCTTCTCGACGAGCGCGAAGATCGCATGATCGACCTCGCTCGTCTTCGCGAGGAACGCAGCCTTGTCGAGATCGTCGGGCTTCATCACGTTCACGTGCAGGTTGCCATCGCCGATGTGGCCGAAGAGACAGACCTCGAACGACGGGTAACGCGACGCGAGGAGCTCTTCGAGGTCTTTGCAGAAGGCCTCGAGCCCGGCGATGGGCAGAGAGATGTCGTTCTTGTGAGGCAGCCCCGTCGCGCTCAAGCTCTCGCTGATGCTCTCGCGCAGAGACCAGAGATGCGCGGCTTGCGCGGCGTGTTGGGCCATCGTCCCGTCGGTCACGATCTCTTGTTCGAAGAGCGACGTGAGCCAAGCTTCGGTCGCCGACGCGTCACGTTTCTCGGCCTCCATCACGACGTAACAGCCTGAGCTCTCGGCGAAGGGGCTCGTCAGGTTTCGGTGTCGCGTCACGCGGGCGAGGCAGCGATCGGTGAAGAACTCGAACGCGCTGAGGGCGAACGGGCCCGACGTGGCGCGTCGAAAGAGGCGGAGAACACCGGCGAGATCGGGCACCGCGAAGAGCATCACGTCGCTCTCGCCAGGGACGCGCGTGAGCTTCAGCGTGGCGGCGGTGATGATTCCGAGCGTGCCTTCGCTCCCGATGAAGAGCTGGCGCAGATCGATTCCGGTGTTGTCTTTCTCGAGCGCGCCACCGAGCGTCAATCGCTCTCCGCTCGCCAGCACCACTTCGAGCCCGAGCACCCATTGGCGCGTGAGCCCGTAACGAATCACGCGAATGCCTCCAGCGTTCGTGGAGATGTTCCCGCCGACCTGGCTCGATCCCTTCGATGCGAAATCGACGGGCCAAGTGAGACCGTGCTCCTCGCAATGCCAGTGGACTGCCTGCGTGATGGCGCCGGCCTCGACGCGCACCGTTCGACCGACGACGTCGACGTCGTCGATCTTGGTCATGCGCGCGAGCGAAAGTACGAGCTCGCCCTTCGCTGCGACTGCGCCGCCGGCGAGCCCGGTTCGCCCTCCCGACGGCACCACCGCGACCCCCGCGGCGTTGCACTTTCGAAGAATGAGCGCCACCTCGTCTGCGTTGCGTGGGCGCGCGATCGCGAGCGGGGCAGGCGCGATGACGCGCGTCCAATCACGGCCGAGCTCTTCGAGATCGGTCGGATCGGTCGTGATGAGATCCGGCCCACACTCGGCGATGAGCTCCGCGAGAAGATCGTTGGGAGTCGAGGCGGTCATGGTCGCGGCATAGGCCCGAGCCGCGATGCGCGCAAGCTGGGCTCACTGGTCTTCTGGCCAGGTTGAGATTGCCGAGCAGTGTCACCCGGCGTCGATTTCGCGATCGAAGTGGGTGTCGAAGTCGATTTCGCCTACGCGCTAGTCGTGGGCGCCGAGGTTGTGGCGGTTGAACATCGTGGCGAGGGTTTTGCATTTATTGGGTGGGCGCGCCAACTTGTGCCAATCGGAGAACCATGAACCTTATTCGCATGCGTGGAAGACTTCTCTTCGTTCTCTCTTCGTCGGGCATCTCCGCCGCCTTGCTTGCTTCCGTGGCTTGCTCGAGCAACTCGGCCTCGAGCGGCGGATCGGGCGGCGGCGGAGGCTGTACTCTTTACGTACCTTCCCCCGATACGGCGTGCACGAAAGACACCGACTGTGAGGGCGGGCTTCTCTGCGATACGGGCACGATGAAGTGCGCCAACGCCGATAGCTCCCCGGGAACCCAGTCGATGTGCCCGACCCTGGCGACGTCGTCGAGCAGCTCGTCGAGCGGGACGGGAACGTCGAGCAGCTCATCGAGCGGCACGGGCACCTCCAGCAGCTCGTCGAGCTCTTCGTCTGGCGGCGGCGCGCGCACTTGCTTTCCGCTTCGGGTGGCGGACAAGGCAGGTGTGTCGGCCGGGGCTTGCCCGATGTTGGGACCGTCGATCCCGCAGCTCGGCACATACCAGCCGGAGGGCCCTTGCAGCTGCTACGCGCCGTCCCTCACATCCAAGGGACCGCCGACGATCGAAGGGTGCCAATGCTGCTACGAATACGGGCCTGGCTATTACGGGTGCGGGCGCCCCTTCGTCGTGAGGGGAGCGGCCGTGTGCGCCGAGCTTGTCGAGCGCCGCGATTGGCAGCAGGTGGCAGGCGCCGCTCCGTTCGAATCGGTCGATGACGCGACGCTTGGGGCGATCGCTGCTGGGTGGGGTGAGGACGCGCGAATGGAGCACGCGTCGATCGCGTCGTTCGCTCGTTTCACGCTCGAGCTCCTCGCTATCGGTGCGCCAGCGGACCTCGTGGAAGCTGCCCAAGAAGCCGGGCTCGATGAGATTGTGCATGCACGCGCGTGCTTCGGGCTCGCCAGCCGGTACGCCGGGAGACCACTTGGTCCAGACGCCCTCGCCGTCTTTGCCATGCCGGCGCGCGCGGGGCTCGTCGAGGCAGCGACCGCGGCTGTGGAGGAGGGTTGCGTCGGAGAGACCATCGCGGCCCTCATCGCATCCGAGCAGCTCGCCGTCGTCTGCGACGACGCTGCGAAGCAGGCCCTCGCGCGCATCGCGGCGGACGAAGTGCGACACGCAGAGCTCGCTTATCGCTTCGTCGCTTGGGCGTGCGATGTGGGTGGTGCACCGGTGCGGAAGGCGGTCGCAGACGCGTTCGTTCTAGCGCTCGACGGCGAAGCGCGTCGACCGCTGCCCGACGTCGACCACAGCCTCGAAGTGGATGCTTTGCATCACCACGGGCGATTGACCGAAAGCGAACAGGACGCGATCCGCCGCGCCGCTCTCCGAGAGGTGATTGGCCCGTGCGCTTCCATCTTCATTCACGCCGCTCGCCTTGACGCCCCATGGCCCGAAACATCGCGGGCCGGCTCAACTCTGTTGGTTTGAACCTGCGTTAGGGCCAGCGTATCAACAAGTCGATCGATATTCCGTCGAGACCGAAGGGAGCCTTTTGCCCGAGGAACGAGCACTGGAAGCCTACTTTTGTAGGCTGAGGAGCGGAGAGACGAGGCCGCCTGTCTCACGAAGGTATCGGCGAAATAGCACCGAGTTGTTTATACGCAGGCCCTCAGGCGTCGCGCCTGAACCTGAGCTCATGCGGTGGTGAACGCGAGCTTGGGGCTTCGGCACGACCACGGCGCACACCTTTACATGAGAGCTCAGCACTCCGGCGAACGATTCCAAATGCAAGCCCTCCACAAGTCGGCGAAGATGTTACGAGCCATGATGAGGCACCTCGTTTTGATGGCGGTTCTCGGATGTGTCGAGGGTGGATGCGGCGCCGCTGAGGCGTCGTAAGGCGGAAAGGAAGGTAGGGTTCACCAATGCTTTCTTGGATAGGCGGAGCTCGATTCGTCGGATCGATGGCGATCGTGACCCTGGCCGGCTGCGAGTCGTCGCCGTCCGAAGCGCCAACGTCGAATCCGGCGGAGGCTCTCCCGACGTCGCCCAGCGCGCCCCCTCCGACGGCGCCGACCCGTGCCCTCGCGTGCCTCATCAGCGAGTCGGCGCAGACTTTCAAAGGCTCGGCGAAGTGCAGCAAGGGGACCGGGGAGTGCCAGCGCAGCGCAAGCGGTGAGCTCACCGTCCAGCGCACCGGCCCCAAGTCGGCGATGATCTCGACCTCCGGGTTCACGGATGGGGGCGCGACGTTCGATCCCAAGACCTGCACGGTGAGCCACGCGCATTGGACGCCCAAGGCGCCGATCCCGATCTCGCTCTCCTATTCATTCGTCGTCAGCCCCGAGGGCCACTTGTCGGGCAGTCTCAACGCCCAGGTGACCCACTCGGTTTTTGGATGCACCGGTAACTACAGTTTATCTGGAACCAAGAAGTAGGACCGTCGCGTGCTTCGCCCCGGATCGGACTCGAGAGCAATGGGCACCGATTTTCCCCAACGGAAAAAGGGAAGACGACATGAACCCGGACACCGTCGCGCGCCGCCGACCCTTGGAGCTCGCCGGCCAAGATCGCTCCGTCGGGGGTGATCACGAGATCAATGTGCGAGGCCGCTGGCTGCGCCCCAGTGCGACTTCGGCCGTGGGCCATTCGTCAATCTTGCCGTCGAAGCGAAACTCCTTTGGTGCGCCGTCGACGACCCGGAGCACGAGCCCATTCGGGCCGCCCGGCGGAGCTTCTGCTGCGCTCGAAGAGGGTTCGGCGGGCGTGACTCGGTTGGAGGGTTCCGAAGGCGGTGGGGCAGCCTTCGAACGGGGCCGAGAGGGCTGTGACGACCCCGAACAGGAGGTCGCAGCAAGCACGAACAAGGCCCCCCATCGTGCAGTGGCACACCGTTTCGATTCCACCGCCGTCTACTCCTGAAGCCGCCCGCGGAGGCTCTTGACGATCTCTGCGTACTTCGCCCTCAGGCTCGGATCGTTCATCACGCGCTCACCCCAGGCCGTCGAGACCGCCTTCCACATGGTCTCGGTGAGCACGAAGCGACGCAATATCTTGCCGCGATCCTCGGCTGTGGCGAGAGCGAAGCTGACTTCGGCATAGCGCTCAATCGGAAACATCGAAAAGTCGATTTGTTCGGCTTTGACCTCGACCTC
>JAYUUB010000072.1:0-5993 GCA_043755175.1 Polyangiaceae bacterium
ACGACATCGAATGCGACGTCGTCGACCGGCGGCGGCACCTGCACGCCCGCTTGCACCTCCGGGTTCACTTGCTGCAATGGTGTTTGCGCCAACACGGCCAACGATCCGAAGAACTGCGGCGGATGCAATGTGCCGTGCTCGACGCCGAGCCTCCTCTGCGAAGGCACTTGCGTAACGCCCCAATGCAACGTCGCCAACTGCGCGGGAACGTGTTGCGGCGACGCATGCTGCACGAACGGCGATCTCTGCTGCGACGTTCAACAAGGTGGACCCACCACAGGCCCCAAGTGCTTCGCCCCCGTGATGGGCACGTGCCCGGTCGGCTGTCCCCTTTGCCTGGGCTAAAAGCGGCTAAGGGGCTTAGCGACCTGGCCTCGCGCTTCGCGAGCCATCGCGAAAAACCATGGCGCGGGGCACCGCTGACTTGGCGCACAACCAGGATGTGCAGATCTCACTCGAGACCATCACGAAGCTTCCGCCCTCAGGCGCTCGAGAATCTTCGCGTCACGCGCTATCGAGCCGACGAGCAGGCCGTGGACCTCAGCGCTTTCTCCCGTGACAACGGGCCGGTCGTCGTCGAACTGTACGAGGGCCCATCGATGAGCAAGACCGTCGAGATCAATCAAGCGGTGGAGTCGGGGTCGGGCGACGGCTTCCTCGGCTTCTGGTCCCGATTCCCCGAAGGAGCGCACCTGAAGGTGATGTTCGTCTTGGGAGATGACGCCCGAACGGTCGCGCTCGACTGGCCGAAAGGGGCCCCGCGGCCGGAATCGCTCGGTGCTTTCAGCGCAGTGTCGACGTACCCCAATCCGTGCAGGCCGCTCGCGCTCAAGGGGTATGGGACGTTGTCGGAGCCATGTCGAATCAAAGATTTCTCTTCCTTCCGAATGAAGTGGACCGGCCAATACGAGGTCACATCGTTCGATTCGAGCGAGAAACCGCTCTTCGAAGTGGAGAATCTCTCGGACCATTCCGTCGATGGCATCACCTTCGGTGCCTACTCCTACGATGCGAAGGGCGCTCAGCTTGACCTTCCCCCACTTCGCGGACACCTCGGGTAGCGCGAAACGGCGCGGGAGTGTTTCATGAAGGTGATGAAGAAGAGAAGCGCGGAGCGCGTCTTCCGAGGGCGTCGCCCATCTGCGACGCGAGCAGCCCGCGCGGGAGCGAATTGCCGAGGCCGAGCTGACCGTTGGAGTTGAGACCCCAGCACTTGAGGGTCGTCTCGTCGAGCAGCGCGCAGGTGTGAAGACCGCCCGCGGAGACCTGGATGGCCGTGGGTCCCGTCCCCTGCTGGCGAGCGACGGCGACTCAGTCCTCACGTCGGATCCGGATGACATCGAGGTCGTCGCTGCTGGTTTTCGAGCAGCAGGACATGCACGAGTCACAGTGGGCCGCGATGGCTTCGATTGCTGAAAGCGACCTGACCTCGCGCTTCGCGAGCCATCGCGAAAAACCATGGCGCGGCGCACCGCTGATTTGGCGTACAACCCGGGTGTGCAGATCTCACGCGAGACCATCACGAAGCTTGCGCCCCCAGCGCTCGAGAACCTTCGCGTCACCCGCTATCGAGCCGACGAACAGGCCGTGGACCTCAGCGCTTTCGCCCCTGGGAACGGGTCGGTCGTCGTCGAGCTGTACGAGTTCCTCTCGGGACTCGCGGCCGCGCTCGCGAGCGATCTCAGCGACGGAGATCCCGCGCCGCTATCAGCGTACGTCGCGCGCTACGATGTCGACGACCTCGTCCAGCGCCTGCGCCGTCTCGGCGCCGATCGTCACGAGCGTGACCAGGTCGCCGAAGCTCTTCACGACATCCGGGGCGGCGCGATGACGGCGCTCTTCATGCGGCTCTCGAGGCTCGGACGAGGTGGCCATCGCCCGGAGGTGGCGCGCGCTCTCTCCATCTATGCGCGCGACCACATGAAGATGATGCGCAACGTGGTGAAAGACCTCGATGCCGACGCGCGCGCGCGCGACCTGTCGCTGATCCCCCACTCTCTCAGCGACCTGGCGCAGGCCGTCCGCGAGTTCACGGCGACCGTCGCCGACCAACAGGTGCTCGTCGACGTCTCGTGCACCGACGACGCCGTGATCGCCGACAGCTGCGTCGAGTGTTCCGCGATCGATCGCGTCGCGTACAACCTGCTCAACAACGCCGCGCGCTACGCCGACGAACCCCGGATTGCCTCGTGGCTCGTGGTGCTCGAGAGTGACTTGCGGGTCGCCGTCGCGAACTCGATCTCGGCGGCGCAGCGCGAGCTGCTCGGCGAGCTCCTGGCGAAAGATCCGAATGCGCTGTTCGGGAGCTTCACCACCAGCGGGTCCGGGTACGGGTTGCGAATCGTATGTGAGCTCGTGGGGCGCGCGTACGGTGTGGCGAGCACCGAGACTCTGATCAAAAGCGGCTATGTGGGCGCCAAGGTCGTCGACGACGCCTTCGTGAGTTGGTTTCACTGGCCGCTGTCGGGGGCGTGATGCGCCGCCATTCGAGGGGCGCGCGCTCTCGGCTGCTCGGCCGAAGGCTCGCGGTGATCTGCCCGCAGCACGACTGACCTTGCCCCCGCTTCGCGGATGGCCTGACTATGCAACCATAGCTTGAATTGGGCTCTCTAATTCGAATGCGCTGACTGATATAGCCAAGATACGAATGCCGCCGTTTCGTATTGTAGAAGCCGTCGATATAATCACCAATCAGTTGACGAGGACAATCCTATTCTGCGGCGCCCGTGGCCCACCTTTGCAAACGTTTACGAAGAGCGCGGCCCCGATGGTAGCCGCGAAGCCGAATGAGCCTCACGGCAGCACGCGCGAGCGCCCAGTCTTCGGAGGTGGCCACGACGCGCAGAAACCCGAGATCGATCTTGTCTTGAAGGCGAGCGTCGCTCTCCGACAATACCTTCAGCGCGATCAGATGCCCGACCCTCGCGACTGGAAGCGCTACTCCGGGCCGGTACGCGAGAGACTCAGCGGCGGCGACGAGCTCGGGCTCGATCCCCGATGATGCAAAGAGCAAGTCGATGAAGACCTCGGGATCGCCAGCGTGGGTCAGGCGAGCGGTCGAGAGGCGACCCACGCGCGTCTGCTCGATCACCGCCTGGATGACGTAGCCGCGCTGAGAGAGCGCATGGAGGAGACGCTCGGCCTCGGCGTCGTCCTCGACGCTGACAGCCAAGTCGACGTCGCGCGTATACCTCGGCTCTCCGCGAGCACCGACCGCCAACCCGCCTATCAAAGCAAAGCGGGCACCCAACCGCTCGAGGTGCGAGGCTGCGGTGGCCGCCGCGTCGACTACGCCGCGCGGGGTCTTCTTCGTGGCCATGAAATCCTTCGGCCGGGCCCGTCGGGAGGCCGATCACCGAGCCAGCGCTGCAGCAGGGCGTCGAGCTCCGCCTCGGTGGCGTGCGGGTGACGACGCCGGAGGTTCTCGCGCATGAGGGCCGTGCCCTCTCGTTGCATGGTGATCGCCAAGCGAAGCCTCGCCGCGCAGGCGCGGAGCTCGAGCCCGCGGGTCGCTACCGCCTTCGCTTCGAGCTTCTTCGCCACGTGGTTAGCTTAGCATTCAAAGCCTGCCCTCCCGAGGAAACTCGCTCCCACTCAGGCTTCGTTCGGCAGGCACGGCTCGTTCGCTCAGCTCGCGCCCTCGGCCATCGCCTCCGCGATCGCTTCAAGCGATACCCCGAGATCCCGCGCACGTAGAAAGGCTGCGCGGAGCGCTGGACGCACGGCGCTGGGTGCCAGGTTCATCGCGTCGACGGCGACGCTCACGATGGAGTCCACACGGAGGTGCACCTCGACCCTCGGGGCAGGTGCCGCAGCGCTAGCGGCCGCACCGCTCGCTGCGGTGGTCGAGGTCGTAGTGGGGACATGGGGCGCGCCACGCTCGAGACCTTCGCGAGCCATCCAGCCGCTTCGGAGTCGATGGACGCGACCGCACGCACCAGCTCATGCCCGAGACGATTGCGTCTGAAAACGATCGGCGCGCCGGGCTTCGACGACATGCGTGTGGCGTTCGATGGGCTGGTATCGATGCGGCGCCCGCCGGCCCCGCCATGGCGGCCGCTAGCCCTCCCACCCAGCGTCGTTCGTTCCGGCCCGGGATCACGCATCGGTCGGTAGGCACAACCATTGCGATGCCGCGACCGTGTCCAACGTCTCATTGTCGCACGAGGCCCCGCTCGCGGTGCTCCGCCAACATCCGGAGTCGTTGTTGGACCTCCTCCGGATCGCGGGAAGACGCGAGCGCTCGGCGGGAAAGGTCGTCGTCGAGGTTCTGGACTCGGAGCTCACCGAGGCTACTCCGTCCGTGCGCAATGCCGATCTCGTGGTGCTTCTTCGCGACGAAGCGGGGGCGCCCCAGGAGGTCATCGTCCTCGAGATTCAGCGACGTGTCGTCGCAGAGAAGCTGTTGGCGTGGCCCCTCTATCTCGCTTACCTCCATGCACACCATCGTGTTCCCGCAACGTTACTCGTGCTCACGTTCGACGCGGTCGTGGCGAACTGGGCGCGCGAGAGCCGCCCAGTTGGGCCCAACCTGCAATGCACCCCGTGGGTACTCGGCCCAAGTGATCTTCCGGAGATCGCGTCCATCGAGCAAGCCGTGGCGCATCCCCAGCTAAGCCTGCTGACGGCGCTCACCCACCTCGGCTCACGCGCTCCGAGGGGCATCGCTCGTCACGAGGCGGAGATCATTCGCGTCTTCGAGGCGATGCTTCGCACCGAGGACCCTGCCATGCGCCGGCTTTACGTTTCGTTGCTGCATGGGACCGCTCGGGGCTCGCTCCGCGCTACACTCGAGAAGCTGAAGGAGGAGTGTGACATGGGCGCTGTGGAGATGATCTTCGAAGAAGGGAGAGCCGAGGGCGAGGCCCAGGGCAAGGCCCAGGGCAAAGCCCAGGGCAAAGCCGAGGGCAAGGCGGAGGGCAAGGCGGAGGGCAAGGCCGAGGGCGAGGCCAAGGCACTCTTGAAGATTCTGCAGCTGCGCGGCCTCCAAGTCGACGCAGCCGCTGAAGCCCGCATCCGTGAGACGCGCGAGCTGGACCTGCTCGACCGCTGGCTCGAGCGAGCCCTCACCGCGACGTCCGTTCAAGAGCTGCTCGCAGATTGATCAGCCTTGCGCGTCATAGCCCCAGCTCCCGCCGCGCCCTACGTCAGGATGTTGGGCATTCACCGGCATCTGACTGGGCCCCGACAGTCGGGCCGACGATGCAGGCCCCTCGTCGCCAGTCACACCGTCTACCGCCGGCTGGCTACCGACGGTTGGCCTTCCAAAACGATCGCGGCCGTCCCACTCGAAGTCCAGAAACTGGTTCGGCGCACACGAGCAGACGAGACCGACACACGGACAATCGATTTCGTGCTCGAGGGTGCGCCCGGCTTTCGAGGTGACAGCACGGGACGGAGATGGCGTCCATCTCACTCCCGAGGCGAACGACATCGATGGGCACAGCGCCCGTGTCACTTCGACGAGGACATCAGAATGGTCGAGGCGTGTCGGTGTCCTTCGCGGGAGGACACCGACGTGACGCGATGATTCTACGCGCCACCATGGGCGTGATCTTTCGGGACGACGAAGCTCACATGGACGACAGACGTGTCTGCCCACGCCCGCCTCGTGCGCCACACCCGTGCTGAGTACGCGGCGTTCGAACGATCGAGCAACAAAAAGCACGAGTTTCTCGATGGCGTGATCTACGCGATGACGCGTGGCACCCCGGAGCACGCTGCAGTCGCGATGAACGTCGGCGCGCTGCTGAACGTTGCGCTCTAAAGCCCTGCCGAGTGTATTCGTTCGACCTTCGTATTCGTGTTCTCGATACGGGGCTCGAGACCTACCCCGACGTGAGCGTCGTCTGCGGAAGCGCCGAGCGCCACCCTGCCGACGATATGGCCGTCATCAACGTACCCGTTCACCGGGCAGCCGGCAAAAGCGAGGGCGGTCGCGTGTTGTCGAGGGCCGCATGACATGCTTCATCGAGGAACGCGAAGACGGATCT
>JAYUUB010000073.1:0-5898 GCA_043755175.1 Polyangiaceae bacterium
AAGAGATCCGTCTTCGCGTTCCTCGATGAAGCATGTCATGCGGCCCTCGACAACACGCGACCGCCCTCGCTTTTGCCGGCTGCCCGGTGAACGGGTACATACGCGGGCCCTAAGCTATGAAACAAGCGATAAACTGCCGCTTCCTGTTCTCGATCCTAGCGGTCGCAGCGTGCGGAACATCTGCGAGCCAGCCCAGCAGTGGTGACGCAGGCACGGCAGCGTCCGCGAGACCGGCTGATGCGGTGGGGCCAGCCGACGCCGCCAACGCCGCGGTGCCTGCCATTTGGAAGAGCAAACTCGCTTTCGTCACGCTCGAAGCGGGGCTGTCCGACAAGTCCAAGGTCACCGTCCCCGTCCCCGGCGGCTGGAAGGCGAGGGCCGAGAACTGGGCGGTTGGTCATTTCCAGCCGTCCCAGCCTCCGAGCTCCGATTGGGACGGATCTACCGACCTTTACGTCGGCTACGACTGCAATGGAGGCTGCGAGCCGAAGAAGGCAGCCGAGTGGGCGACGTCTGCCGACAAGATGTTCGCGATGGTGTTCGACCCAGCGCTGTCGCCGAAGACCATCAAGGACGAGAAGGTCGAAGGACGGCGCACGGTCATCGCCTCGATGGCCGGCCACACGACGATCATGACGACGTGGTGGAAGGAAGGCGGCGATCGCTATCACCAATGCGCGGCCGTCTTGCCGGACAAGGACAGTGAGCTGATCCCGGCGTTCGAGCAGGCGTGCCTCGCGGCGCGGGCCCAATGAATCGGATGCGCGCGGCTCGGCTGAGCTCGCCTCCTGCGCCTCGCCTCCTGCGCCTCGCCTCCTGCGCCTCGGCCCCCGCTCCCAGGCGCCCGATTTCCCGTACGATTCCATTTCCCATCCGAGCCCTCATGGAGTGAGCTCGTCCTTTAAATCTGCCTCCTCTCTCCTAAGAGGCAGAGGCAGAGGCAGATTAAAGGAAGGTTGGAAGGGAGAGAAAGGGAGAGAAGGACAGAGGGGGATTGAGGGTTTTATGCCGGGCGGGCGTGCTGTTTGCGCATCGTTCTGGCGCGAAGCGCTTTTAAATCTCTCCTCTCGCCTCCTCTCCCTTCCTCTCGCCTTCCAACCTTCCTTTAAATCTGCCTCCTCTCTCCTAAGGAGGCAGAGGCAGAGGCAGAAGCCAAGGGCCAAGAGATGCGGCGAAGAGCGGATTTGAGGGTGACGGCAGTCATGTTGGCGAGGAGGCCGACGGGGAGGTTCGCCAGGCGGAGGTAGGTGATGAGCTGGGCCTCGTGGACCGGGAGCAGGCGCTCGACCGCCTTGAGCTCGACGACGATGCGGTCTTCGACGACGAGGTCGAGACGGTACGCGCTCTTCAAGATGACACCCTTGTAGTGGATGGGGAGGAGGATCTGGCGGGCGAAGCGGAGGCCACGGAGGTCGAGCTCGTGGCATAAGCACGCTTCATAGGCCGATTCGAGGAGCCCCGGACCGAGGCAGCGGTGCACTTCGATGAGCGCGCCGATGACCTCGCGTGTGCCATCGTCCCATTCTACCTTCCTCTCGCTTCCGCCATTTCGATCTTCATGTTCCATCTCCCCTTATCGACAACCGCACCCCGCAGTTGCGCCAATAGGTAGAGCGACGCCTATCGGGCCGAGGTTTCGAGCGGGGGGTGGCGCATGTCGGGAGTAAGAGGGAGAGGGAGATTTAAAGGAAGGTTGGAAGGAAGAGGAAGGGCGAGAGGGGATTTTTAGGGGTGCCAGAGGAGGGAGAGGGGGAGCTCGAGGGCTTCGAAGGGGGCGGCTCGGACGAGGGCGTCGTTTTCGTACGTGTCGAGGAGGACCCAGCGGCCGGTCTCCAGGCGGTAGACTTCGAGGGTGCGGGTGACCGGGTTGATGAGCCAGGCGTGGGAGATGGCTTCGCGGCGGTAAATGCGCATCTTCTTGCCGCGATCGATCGCCTCGGTTCCCGGCGAGAGGATCTCGCAGACCCAATCAGGGGAGAGATCGTAGTGGGCGGGTGCGTCGCTCGGCCCGAGCTCGTCGGGCATGCGCTCACGCCGCCACCCCGCCAGATCGGGCACGACTTTGTCTGGCTTCGCTCCGAAGTGAATCTCGGGCTCGTCCAAGATCACCCAGCCGCCCGGACCTCCCTTGCCGCGCCGAAACGGAGCATGAAGCTCGCCGCCGAGGACCGACGCAACCTTCGTGTGGCGTCGCGCTGGTCGAGGCATCGTGAACAGCTCGCCGTCGAGGATCTCGGCGACCATCGTGTCGGGCACGGCCTGAAACGCGGCCTCGACCGCGGGATCGTTCGGCGCCAGTGGATCGAGCCGGTCAGGGACGGTGGCGGTCACGAATCGAGTTTACCACGGCGCGGTCGCTCGCGACGGGGGACGCCGGGTCCTGTATATCCAGGGGCGCATGAGCACGCACGATATTGGGCAGCGAATTTGGAGCCTTTGCCACGTCCTTCGCGACGATGGGATCACGTACCACCAGTATGTCTCGGAGCTCACGTACCTCCTCTTCATCAAGATGATGAAAGAGACCGGGCGCGAAGAGGAGCTACCGAAGAAGTATCGGTGGTCGGCGCTCGAAGCACTCGACGGCATCCCCCTCATCGACTTCTACAAACAGCTCTTGCTCGATCTCGGTAAGTCCAAGGGCCGAATCCAGGAGATTTACGCGAACGCGTCGACCTCGATCAAACACGCGAAGAACCTCCGCACGCTGGTCGAGGCCATCGACGATCTCGATTGGTACGACGCCCGCGAAGAGGGACTCGGCACGCTCTACGAAGATCTCCTCGAGCGGAACGCGAACGAGAAGAAGTCGGGCGCAGGCCAATACTTCACACCGCGCCCGCTCATCGACGCCATCGTCGATTGCGTCAAACCCCAGCCAGGCGAGCTCGTGCAAGATCCGGCCGCCGGGACCGGCGGGTTTCTCATCGCGGCCGATCGCTACATCAAAAGCGAGACCGACGGACTCTCGAAGCTCACCACGAAGCAGCAGAGTTCCAGATCGACCGTGCCTTCCAGGGCGTCGAGCTCGTGCAAGACACCCAGCGCCTTGCGCTCATGAACCTCATTCTGCACGGCATCGAAGGCCCGCTCATACTCGGCGACTCGCTCTCGAGCACCGGCAAGGAGCTCGAGCCCGTCCAGGAGCACATTGGCGGTTTGGACAGGTTGACTGCGAGGATGGAGGAGCTGTTCGCTAGTGAGCAGTCACTTGTGGCGGCCAGTCTTGCAAAAGCCTTCCGCGGCGAACTCGTTCGCCAGGACCCGAGCGACGAACCCGCCGACGCGATGCTCGCGCGATTGGAATCGGGGTCCGAAGTCGCTAGCTCCCAATTGCGAAAGGTCACGAAGAGGTCAGGTTCGGGAGCGACGCGCTGATGCCGGGCGCTCTCTTCCCCATCGTTCAAGTCCGCCCGGGCGAAGCCTTTCGCGACGAGTCGATGGGCACGAAGCGGAAGTTCTGGTGCCGCCACGCGGATGGAACCCATTGGCTCTTCAAGTTCGCGCGCGAGGGCACCGGCGAGCACTGGGCAGAGAAGGTGGCTGCGCATGTCGGGCTCGCGCTCGGCGTTCCGGTGGCGCAGGTCGAGCTCGCGGAATGCGAGGGGCGCGCAGGTAGTCTCTCGCTGAGCTTCGTTCAGAGCATGCCCCTCGTACATGGCAATGAGGTTCTTCAGGAGATCGACGAAACCTATCCGACGACGCGAATCCGAGGCGTGCGACAGCATTCCGTTCCATCTGTCCTCGCAGCGCTCGAGAGCACGGAGCCACCGTTCGTCGCGGATGGCCTCGCGAGCGGAGCCGACTGGTTCGTCGGGTACCTTCTCCTCGACGCCGTGATCCTCAACTCGGACCGACATCATGAGAACTGGGGCGTGCTCCAACTGGACGATGGCAAGCGTCGCCTCGCGCCGAGCTACGACCACGCATCCGGCCTCGGTCATGAGCTCACCGACGACATCCGCACCGGGCGCCTCCACACGTCGGACACCCGTTATTCGGTCGCGCACTACGTCGCGCGCGCTGGTTCCGGGCTCTTCGGCGACTCATCTGCGAAGAAGCCTCTGCATCCGGTGGACGCATTTGTTCGGGCCGCCGAGCTGCGCCCGAGGGCCGGCGCGAACTGGCTGGCTCGACTGGGTGAAGTGGGGGATGATCACTGGACCCGCCTCCTCGACCAAGTACCGTCGGCCGCGATCAGCGAACCCGCTCGTCGGTTCGCGCTCGAGATCCTCCGGCTGGCCACCCAGCGGCTTCTTGCCACTCCGAGCTCATCCCGACCATGACCCGTAGGCTCATCATCAACTGGCAGCACGAAGAGAGCCGCCGCATCTTGCCCGTCGCGGAGTTGCTCGTCGACGCGACAGAATCGTCCTTCGAGTTCGGCTACATCGAGGGTGTCCGCGCGGCGCGCAAGCTTGGCTTCCAGCCCTTCGTGGCGTTCCCGGAGATCGATCGCCGCTACGTGTCCGACGATCTCTTCCCCTTCTTCCGCAACCGCATCCTCCCCACGACCCGCCCCGACTACCTCGAGTACGTCGAAGCCCTCGGGCTCACGCTCGACACCGCCAACGCGGTCGACCTCCTGGGCCGCAGCGCGGGGAGACGCCACACCGACCGCATCGAGACCGTGCTCGCTGCCGAGAAGGACGCGACCACCGGCGGCTACCTCGCCCACTTCCTCGTTCGCGGCGTCCGTTACGTCCCCGGCGCGGAAGCCGTCGTCCTCGAGCTACAGGTCGGAACCAAGCTGGATGTCGCCTTCGACGTGACGAATCCGGTGAAGCCGCTCGCCCGGCATCTCTGCTTCAAGGGCAAACCTATCGGGTTCGTTTCGGACTACCTGCTGCCCGATCTACAGGCGCTCGATGCCGCCAGCGCGAAGCCGTCCTTCACCGTCGTCCGGGTCAACCCGGAGCCGGTTCCTGCGCATCACCGGGTGCTTGTGCGCGTCGATGCAGAATGGCCGTTGGGGTTTCAGCCATTCTCGGGAACGGAGTTTCGACCGGTCACGCCCGTTGAGCAGCAAGTGCGGGCTTCGCTCGCTCCCGCCTGACGAGTGGCGCCTCGTTTGGGGATCGCGCGGGCGACACCGGATGCCTTCCCAACTCCAGCGCGGTGCTTCGATGCGCGCTCGGCAACTCGACGGTAGCAGCGAGCCAGGCTCCCCTTCCTACTCGCTCGGGTTTCATCCGTGGGTTCTCTCAAATGTCGCGACTTCGGAGAGATCGACGAGGGACTGTGCCTGAGATCGACGCCGACTTCGTGAGGAAGATGGTCGACGTCCTCGCGCTCTATGCGCGCCCTCTGAATTCGGCGGGGCGTGTCGTTGCGCTTGATGAGCAACGGACTGTGCTGAGGGCGGATGCGCGCCCAGGGAGATCGACGCGGCCTGGGGAAGTGCGACGAACCGACTACGAGTACGTTCGACGCGGATCCGAGCGCCAAACTGCCTGTTGGAGAACATTGGGGCGAATCTGGTATCACCCGAATCGGGACTCCTGGCTGGCCTCGGGAGATGTTCTGCTGCGCTATGTCGTCTCGTTCTCTTCGTCCTCGTCGAGATCGGTTGAAAGTGCCACGGACAGACCGCGGTCCATCGCTCGCCGGGCACGAAGGTCCGTGACCGTGTATTCGTAGGACGGCTTGCCCGCGCCTCCGCCTTCAACCGGTCGCGTGCCCGACTGAGAGACAAGGCCGGCGTCGACCCACAGCTTGATGCGACAACAAGGATGTCCAGCAAGCGTTCAAGATCAACGAGCAAGCCGCGCGAAGTCGTAAACGTCAGCATCTTCAGGCGGCTAAGGGCCCGCGTATAAACAAGTCGATCGATATTCCGTTGAGACCGAAGTGAGACAGGCGCCCGAGGAACGAGCACCGGAAGCCTACTTTTGTAGG
>JAYUUB010000074.1:0-16781 GCA_043755175.1 Polyangiaceae bacterium
CGCGCACGAGCAGCTCTCGGTGGTCGTGTCCGTCGGGCGCGGTCTCGTTCGCAATCGCGGCGCGTCGAACCCATCGGGTAGCTCGCTCTCGTCGGGCAAGCCAGATGCTCACGCTCTATCCGCGATGCGCTTGCATGTTCGACGGCGACAAGTGGGATAGGGAGCACGGAAGGGCGCCGTAGAGCGCATCGACCTTTACGACGCCTCGCTCGGAAAGCGCTTCCCCGTCAGTTGAGGGACTTCTTCTTGGTGTTCGGAGTCTTCTTGGGGGCCGGTGTCTTCTTGGGAGCCGGTGTCTTCTTGGGTGGCTTCTTGGGCGACGCCACCTTCGAGGCTTTTTTCACTTCGGGCGAACCGTCGTCCTCGTCGTCCTCGTCGTCCTCGTCGTCCAAACGGCTCAACAACGAGTCGAACGTTTGCACGATCACCGCGCGGCGCGGCTTGCCCTTCTCTGTCGCGCCAGACCGTTCGAGGGAGCTGTCGTAGATCTGAAGGTAGCGAGCCTTCCACCCTTCGACCGTTGAAGAGTTGAGCTCCAACGGCAACTCATCAGCGAGAACTGTGAGGATCCGCACGTAGATGAGCGGCCCTTCGATGTCGGTCCAGGAGGCGTTCTTGACGTTGAGGGCGCCCTCGAGCTCTTCGCCCAAATCCTCCACTGCGGTGCCGAACAGGTCCATCGCATGATCGTTCTCGTAGACACCGAAACCCCAGCTACCCATGGCCACTCCTCACTTCTTCTTCTTCGGCATTCTCGCGGTCGATCGTCGACCCTTCGTAACCCCGTTCTCGGTGATTAGCGCTTTGGTGCTCGCCACCTTGTCCTCGTCCTGGATGCCGGCCGTATTCTCCATGTCGTACTTCTTGTGGCCGTTACCCTTCGTGAGCGCAGCAACTCGTTGGAACTCCGCGTTCTCGTGGTGGCGCAGAATGTTGTTCCTTGCGCTCTTGACCGCTCTCCTCTCGGCTTTGGTCATCCCCGGCTTGACTTCAGGCAAATTGCAGACTCGCACGAACTGTACCTTCGTGTTCGGATCCGCGAGAAGCTTCTGAGCCTCCTCGTGACCAGCTGAGGAGATTCGCTGGTTCATCCCCTGCTTTCCGATGCCGGCGCTGCCGACGTAGGCTTTGCCTGTCACGTTGTTGGTGAGAATGTATATGCCGGGATCGTTGGGAAGCTTGGCTGGCGCCTTGACCAGGCCGAATGGATCGATCCAGCCAAAGGTATTGGGACCATACCCATACGACTGAAGCCCGCCGGCGGGTCCGAGTGGGTCCGGCGAGACGAACGTGCCAGCGCTGGGGTCGTAGTATCTCCAACGGTTGTAGCTGAGGCCCGTCTCTTCGTCCCAATATTGCCCGAGCATGCGAATGGGCGTCTGTGCGTCGGCTCCAGGGAATGCCGCGAGTTGGCCCAATGCCGCTCTCGCATACTCCGCTGCCACCGAACCGTCTTCGTTGAGGAGGCGCTCCGGCGTGCCTGATGCATCGTTGAAATAGTAGAACCACCGCTCGGAGGACTCGACCCCCGTGGCGACGATTTTCTCGGAGTGTGCGATCGGCTCGAAGCCGTCGTCTTCGAACCAATAGGTCCGTTCCTCGACAATCGGGTCGCCTTCCTTGCGCGCGTTTTCGCGAATTTCGTGGACCAACGAGTCCCCGTCCCAGACGAAGCGCGTCCGGGTTTCGACAACGGGCTTGGCGAGATGGGATGGTTGGCGGTACACGACCTTTTCCAGACGCCGTGCGAAGGGATCGTAACGGAAAGACACGTTGACTCCGTCGTTCCGCTCCACGCGGCTCAAGAGACCCGCACCGTTCCAGCGATAACGCCACTCGAGGCCGCGGACCGAGTCGTCGGTGCTGCGAATACGCTTTACGGCGAGCCGCCCGTCGGCGTCCCACTCGTATTCGGTGTCGCCCTTCCTGAGGAGGCGACTGCCCGCTCCGTAGCGCCTGTCAGCGTCCGCTTCGTGAACGTTCCCTCCTACGTCGTACCGAAAGAGCTCCGCTCTCGCCTTCTCGGGGACCATGGCTAGAAGCTGACCGACCGGATCGTATTTGAGCTCCGTGCTGCCTCGCGTTGCGTCTCGCGTCTCGATGAGCTCGCCGTCCGCGCTGTAGCGGAATGCCTTGAAGGCCGTGACGTTTTCCCTGCGTTCGCCGATCCACGAAGGCTGGCCCGACGGGAAGAGGCCGAGCTCTCGCCCACGACTCTCGGCGCCTCGTTCGACGAGTCTCCCGAGCGCATCGTACTTGTTGCGAATCGCGCCTCCGCCGGCGAGGTGCAGCCCGAGCTCATTGCCCATGAGGTCGCTGTCGTGGCGAACTTCTCGCCCGTCGATTCGCGTGGAAGTCCGCATCCCGAGGCCGTTGCGAGCGACTTCTTCGATATGGCCGAGGGAAGTGCGTCGGCCGGCCAGATTGCCCTCGAGATCGTATTGATGCTCGACCCAATGCGTCTTCCCGCTGACGGTCTGCGCTTCGCGCACGATCTGTCCTTCGGTGTCACGCTCGAATTGGATGCTCACCCCTTCAGCTCGGATGGTCGAGAGTCCCCATTCGTTGTATTCGTACGACTCGGCGACACCATCAGGCAGTGACTTCTTGACCACGCGACCGAGCAGGTCGTAGTCGATGTCGGTCGTCTCTCTCTCGCGCCGTTTCGGATCGCGACGGTCCGCCCCATCGCGTCCCGCTTGTAGCTCAAGGTCCGGCCGTCGAAGGTCTTCTCCTCGCGTAGGGTGCCCGACGGACCATAGAAGAGCTCGTGAAGCTCACCCTGCTCGTTCCAGATCTTGGTGAGCTCTCCTTCGGTGTTGTAGCCGAGGCGGAACACGTCGCCGTTGGGAGCTTTTCGCTGGACGAGCTTGTGGTAGCCGCCCCAGACGAGCTCCGTCACACGGCCTTCGGCGGAGACCACCGACTTCAGATGGAACTCTCCGTCGTACGCAAACCGCGTGACGTTCCCCAGCGCGTCTCGGAGACTGACGAGATCCCCTCGCTCGGTGAATGTGCACTCGGTGACTTGACCTAGAGGATCGACGGTGTGCGTTCGCCTTCCCTTCAAGTCGTACCGATTCCGCCAAATCCCTCCCGTGGCCTCCTTGACGGTCGTGACGTTTCCTTGGGCGTCGTATTCGATTCGCACCCTCGCGTTGGGGCGATAGGTGGCGGTCGTCACTGCGCCGCCCTCGACCATCTTGTCGATGAGGCCGAACTCGTTGCCGAAGAAGCTCGAGCTTTGGGTGGAGTCCGTGACTACGCATAGCCCGTCATCCCCCCATTCGAAGAGGCAATGGTGGATGCCTTTGCATCGCGTCGTGCCGTCGTGGAGAAATCGTGGCAATCCGTCAGCGAGGCTGGGATCGGGGCGGTCGCCATAGTCGCCCCAGCTCTCGGCGCATCGACCTTGGGGATCGAAGCGGAAGTGGAAGCGGAGACCGGCGCGGTCTTCATCGAGCACGAGTTGGTTGCGGTCGTTGTACGCGTAGTGGTGCGCGTGACCACCCGCGTCGGCGGCCCGAACGAGTCGCCCCGAGTCGTCGTAGTCGTATTCCGCCAGTCGCAGCCACTGACCTTGACCGTCGCTTAGAAAGAAGGCCTTGATATGACCTTCGTCATCGCTTTGGACCCTGACCTCACGACCACCGCTATCGATGACATTGGCGAGCGCAGAGCCCTCCGCGTTGTAACGGAGGGCGATGGTGTTGTCGTTGCGATCCTTGATCGCGGTGAGCCTCATGCGATAGCCGACGGCTAGGTCGAATCGTCGAAAGACACCGTCGTCCGCGTCGAGCTCGTAGCCGGCTTGGTCGCGCCTCAGCTTCCATCCGAAGGGCCCAAGAACCTCGTCGCCGATCTCGATCAGGGAATTTGAACCGTGAAAACCCTCGGATGTCTGCCTGAACCCGACCTGCTTGCGCCTCGTGCAGCGCCTTTCCTCGCTGCGTGACCGACCTCCCGGGACGACCCCTCCGCGAAACCGGGCGAACCCGACATGCGAAGAGCGAGATCTCGCAGTGGCGGATGGAGCCCGGCCCTGACACGTCCCTTTTGACGTGCCGTTGCGCATCCACGAGAGCACTCACGCGCTGGGGAACGCGAACCGAAGCTGACCAGGCTTCGCGCGGCTCGCGGGAGGAGCTCGAGCACCGAGGCCATGCTTCGCGAGCACCCTAGCAACGGCCTCTGACGTAGCCGCCGCTTCGAGCCAGCGCGTGACGCCGCCACACCGAACACAAGGGGCGGACGACACACGTAGCGGCAGAGCCGCTCGAGACGAGCTCTGTCACGCGCCGGCACCACGACCTCGGCGTGCACGTTGATGCCCTGACTCTCGCCTACCCGTTCACCCGAGCGCGCTCGCTTCGGGTCGACGACGCGCAAGAGCGGTTTGCCGGCTCGCTCCCCGAAGAGGCCCTGACCAGACGCCGGTCTGGCACCACCCCGCTGCGCACGGTCGACCTCACCACCAGCGTGGCGCAATCGGTCGAGACGGTGAACCAGGCAACGATGCTGACCTGATCTGCCGACGGCTCCGCGGTGGCCTATGCCGAGTCCAACATTTCCAGCGGACCCTGGGGGCGCTACGATGTCGGCGCGGGCACATTCGCCTCCTCGCCGGACACCAGCACGTTCGTGTACGAAATCGCCGTCAGCAGGACAGCATGGCCGGAGCCTGTCACGCGAAGCGCGCTCCGATCCTGAGAGTTCGATGAGAGGATTCTCATCGTTCGAGCGCGCGAGAAGCGCCGAGCCTCGTTCAGCCGCTCGAGTCTTTCAACGCGACGCGCGCAGCCTCTTCGACGAGCTTCTGTGCAGCTTCTTTTCGTTCGCTGTGTCGGTCGGTGAGGTAGTCGACCTGGTCGCGAAGGAGCAGCGTGAATTTGTAGAGCTCCTCCATCACGTCGATCACGCGATCGCGATACGGCGAGTCTTTCATGCGACCGTCGTCGTCGAATTGCTCGTAGGCCTTCGCGACCGACGACTGATTCGGGATCGTGAACATGCGCATCCAACGCCCGAGCAATCGAAGCGAGTTCACGGCGTTGAACGATTGCGAGCCGCCGCTCACCTGCATGACGGCGAGTGTGCGCCCTTGGGTCGGGCGAACCGCGCCGATCGAGAGCGGGATCCAATCGATCTGGTTCTTCAGCACGCCGGTGATCGCGCCGTGTCGCTCAGGCGAGCTCCAGACCTGACCCTCCGACCACTCGCTCAGCGCGCGGATCTCCGCGACCTTCGGATGCTCGGCGGGAACGCTGTCGGCGAGGGGCAGATCGAACGGATCGAAGAAGCGCGTCTCGGCGCCCATCTCGGTGATGATCCGCGCGGCCTCTTCGGCGAGCAGGCGGCTATACGACCGCTTTCGCAGCGACCCATACAAGAAGAGAATGCGCGGGGGATGGCTCGACATGACGCCCTCCACCCTAGTCCCGCGACGCGGTGGATTGGAACGTTTGGACGGACGCCACCGGAGATGAAACGGGAAGACGAGAAGACGACGAGAGACGAGCCTATGGCCTTCCTGGCCTCATGTCTTCCCGTTGGTCCTCAGGCTCCGGGCCCTCGATCAACGTGCGTCGAGCGGAGGGGCGCTGGTCACCTTCGCTCCCCAAGTCAGATATGGCGCAGCCTCGGTGACCCAATGATCGCGCGCCTTCCGAGCGAGATCGGGGTGACGCGTCGAGCGCGCTGCGAACGCTTGCACGAGACAGGTGCCCGGGAACGACCGATAGACCGATAGCGCCGCGACGTAGTCGTCTTGCGCGAAGGCCGCATTGACGTGACCTTCAGCGAGCACCACGAGCATCGGCTTCTTCGAATGATCGGGGAGGCTCTGCTCGCGCTCGTAGACCGGCGACTTTTTGAAATCGATATCGTAAGTCGTCGCCATCTCGTCGGCGAAGTGCATGAACTTGTCGAGGCAAGCGCGCGGATCGTCGGGCCCGTCGGAGGCCTCGTAGAACACGGCGAGCAGCGCCGGTGCGTCGTCTCCGTAGCGAAATGTGGCGCGGGTCGGTTGACCGAAGATGCGAACACGCTTCCAGCCTTGCCAATCGGCGAAGCGGATCGAGAGCGTGTCCCACTTGTCGGAACGGCGGCCGAAGCTGCTGCCAGCGAGCGTCTCGAAGGCCTTCACTTCGGACTCGTCGCTCCCGCGTGGCGGAAGTCCGCTCGAGGCTCCGGGCGCCGGTTGAGAAGACGGGGCGGCGCTGGCCGAGCCCGCAGCTTCACGCGCCGCTGTCTCCACCGACGATGGCGGCGCTCCACATGCACTGGTGAGAAGAGTCGCGGCGCACGTCAGCGAAACCCAAAAGCGCAGAGGAGTCGACCGTTCGAGGGCACCCGTCATGTTCTCAGGATGGACGATCGCACGCGGCTTCGCATGCAGACTTGCGCGCCAGTGAGCACAATACCGCAGTGCACACACGACTTCTCGGGTCGAGAAGGCCGAGAAGTACGGGATCAGATGTGCACCTCGCGTAGGCGGATGGCGTTCTTGTCGAACAGACCGAGGCCGAGCTCACCGGCGACGCGGATGTATTGGGGCTCGCGTCCAGCGTCTTTGAGCGACGGCAGGTTGTTGTCTTTGCGGTGGTTCTCGACGACGCCCCAACCGATGACGTCGAGCGCCACCGGATCGGTGCTTACATACACGGCTTCGTGCGGCACGCGCCGCTTCTTGTTCGTGTCGAGCGGGCCCTCGTCGTAGATGAGCTTGAACCCGTCGGTCACGTGGAGACGAACGCGGCTCTGCACGATGTCTTGCGCGAAGAGCTTCGCGATCTGCGGGCTCGCGAGGTGCGCATGAAAGTCTTGCGGGTTGATGATCGACCCGTGGGTGAGGTTCTTCATCGCGCCGGTGTACCCGCAAATCGCGTGATCTTTGATCTGGGTCACGTTGATGACGGCCGTCGCTTCGGTGAATGGGCGCACGAACTTGGTCATTTTGCTCGCGACGAGAATCTCATCCATCGTCGCGTCTTCGTTCTTGTGAACCATGGCCCGAACGCCTTCCGGAAAGGCCGAATCGAGCACGCCGGCATCGTCGGTGACGCGCGTACCGGCCATGAATTTCTGCCACTGCTCGTAGATGACGATGTTCGAAGCGGGAACGCCGGCAGCGATCACGCCGTTCACGACGGCGAGGATGAGCTCCTTGTTCGACGCCATCGTGGCGCCCTTCTGACCCGCGATTCCGTTCGGCTTGATGGCCACCTTGTCGCTCGGGTGAACGAAGTGCGCGAAGGCCGCGCCGAGGTCTGACTTGCCAGTGAGCTCGGCCATCGCGCGCTCGAGCATCGACTTCGCGACGTCGGCCTTGGGCCAGAGCCCGTTCGGCTGCAGCGTGTTGGCCGCGGTCACGCGGACCACACGGCCGGGAGCACTCAGGGGCACGAAGCCAGGAGGTGGATGTGCGACGAGTGCCGAGCGCGCCGGTGACCTTCCGTCAGCTCGTGCGTCTGCCTCGATGGTGGCGGCGGCGATGAGCGCGGCAGTGGACGCCGAGCCGGCGATGAATGCGCGGCGAGAGATCATGATCGCACCTCGAGTGGAGGAACAGACAACACCATTCTACACGTGCTCCTACGGGGAAAGGTGATACACGAGCGTGTCGACGCACACCTTTTTTCCGACCCTCCCACGATCGACCAATGGGCGACGCCGATACGCGAAAGAAGAAAGAGGTGGCCTCCAAGCGGTCGCCACGCGCGGGCGTTCCGCCGCCTGGGCCCGCCGTCCATGAGGCCGCAGTCGAGCCTCCGGTGAACCACCACCCGCCGGCCGTCGTGGTCCACGACGTGATCGCGCGAGGCTCGTTCGTGCAAGGCTCCGTGACGAGCAGCCCGAGCTTGCATCGACCCTCGGCGCGCCCCGTTGTCGACGGTGATCAGGCGGCCGGAGAGCTCGGAGCGGGCGATCCATCGAGCGGCGCGGTCGGTGTCCCCGACAGCAAAGACGCAGGCCCAGGCGACGCCGATCTCGAGCTTCCCATCAGCGCGCTCGAAGCGCCCCCCGCTCGCTCGCTCATCGAGCACATCCTCGACTACGTCGCCTTCGTCGGTAAGCAGATGCCGCTGACGTCGCTCCTCGACGGTGTTCCAGCCCGCTTCGGGGCCATCCTCGCCGCCGACGTCGTCTCGCTCTATCTCCTCGAAGGGGAGGGCGACGACCTGGTGCTCCGTGCGAACGTCGGATTCACCAAGTCGGCTCAAGGCCGCATTCGTCTGCGCGTAGGCGAAGGGCTCACGGGCTTGGCCGTCGAGCAGAAGCGGCCCGTCGCCGTCGTGCGCGCGTCGCGGCACGACAAGTTTCGCAGGTTCGCCGAGCTCGACGAAGATCGCTTCCCCATCTTTCTCGCCGCGCCAATCATCGGACCCGAGCAACGTGCCCTCGGCGCGCTCGTCGTCCAGCGTCGCGAAAATCCGTTCGGCGAAGCAGAGGTCGCTCTCGCGACTGCGCTCACGGCCCCCATCGCCTACGCGGTTCGCCACGCAGCCCTCCTCGACGAGCTGCGCGATCGCCCTGTTCGCAAGACGGGGGGTGGTACCCGCAAAGTCACGTTGCCCGGTCAGCCCGTCGTAGCCGGACGCGTTCTCGGCGCCGTCGCCTCGCTCCGCAGACCCGCTAAAGACCGGAAGCAGAGCGCCCGCAAAGACGAGGTGAAGCTCGTTCGCGCGGCTTTCGATGCGGTCGAGAAGTCGATTCACTCGCTCCAGATCAAGGCGCACGACGCGGCGCTCGGAGAAGAGGCGCGCTATCTCGCAGGGTATGCGCTCATCGCGAGCGACTCGCGCCTTCGCGAGCGCACCCTCGAGCTCATCGGCAAAGGCATGGGCTCGCCCGAAGCCCTCTCCACCGTCGCGCGCGAGGTGACCCGCGCCGCCACCGGAATCGTCGGCAATCCATTCCTTGCAGAGCGCTCGCGCGACATCGAAGACTTTTGCGACGCGGTGCTCATGTTGGCGTCACCCGATGCGCGCGCCGAGACTCCGACGAAAGCCGTGCTCATCGGCGACGACTTCACCGTGTTCGATCTCCTCGTGACCGCGCGACAGCAGCCGGTCGGGGTCGTTCTCACCGAACGCGCGAGCCCGCGGGGCGCGGCGCTCTTGAAGCTCCTCGGCGTTCCGGCCATCGTCGACGTGCAAGGCGCATTTCGTTGGGCCTCGCAGGGAGACGTCGCGTTGCTCGACGCCGACCACGGCTTTCTCGTGGTCAACCCGTCGCGCGCCGAAGTCTCGAGTGTTCGTGCGTCGCGCCGCGAGAACGAATTGGACCTTCCCGACGACGAGATGGGCCCCGTCGCCAGGTGAGCTGTCGTCTTTGTGGCCAGTCTCAAGCTATTGCGAGAAGCCTTCCAATAGATAATGGGCTTCGATGCGCTTCAGCGCGAGCACCATCGCGGCGGCGCGGGCAGGAAGCCAGAGACGACACTCCAATGAGTTGCTAGCTCATCCCCGACATCATCGCGAATGCAGGCAGCGTCACGGTCTCCTAATACGAATAGATTCAAAATCCGCGTATGGGGCCATCGAGCAACGCGGAGGTGAACACTCGTCTCGAGAAGGCTCTGAAAAGCCATGACCGCCTCGGCCTCGACATCGCCGAAGACCCTCAGAAAGACCTTCAGCACGATTCACGAGGCCTCAGAGTCAGGCAAACGATTACCGGTCGTACGCGGCGGCGCTGGTCCTGATCGTCGCATCACGATGCACTCACCGGCGCAATCGGCGAAGCGCGAAGCAGCTCGGTGGCAGGGCTGAAGCAGCGCTGCCACCCGCCCTCTCCGAGCGTCGGCTGCGCTCAGACCCCAACGTGACGGTGCGAGAGTGCACCCGCTCCGAGCAGCACGACCATCGCGCCGATGACACTGCCAATCAAGCCCGACGTGCTGAAGTCGAGGACACGCTCATGCGTGATGAGCGACGCGAGAAATCCGCCGACGAACGAGCCGCCGACTCCGAGCAACATCGTCATCACGAGACCCATGCTCTGCCTGCCTGGCATGAGGGCGCGAGCGATGAGTCCGACGACGAGACCAAAAACCAGAAAAATTAGAAGGCCCATGATGACTCCCGTTTGGCCCATCGCTAGGGGCCGGGTTCGAGTGGTGGAGGCGGCTCCGGTGTGTGCTCGCAGGATTAAGCAAACGCTGGGCCCACTCGACGAATCGGAGCCTGCGTGGTCTTCCTAGAAACAGGGCGCTCGAAGAGCGCGGCATTCTGCACCAACGCAGGCAAATACGCGCACAGTTGGACTGGCGTGCCTGTTCGCATCGCTCGCTTGCTGCGCGCCCCGAGCCGCGCGATAGCCGCCCCGATGATGGCTCTTTCGAATGGCGATTCGGACGCGCGTTTCGACTATGTCGTGGTCGGCGGAGGCTCTTCGGGATGCGTCGTCGCCGCCGAGCTCGCGGCCGATCCCTCGGTGAGCGTCCTCCTGCTCGAAGACGGTGACTCTGCCGATCAGAACCCAGAGACGCTTCGCGCCGACGGCTACAAAGATGCGTTCGTCAATCCGCGCCTCATGTTCGAGCGGTTCAGCACGCCTCAGCGTGGCGGAGGCAATCGGCGCCTCTTCATGGGCTCGGGGCGCGGGCTCGGCGGATCGGGCGCGATCAATGCGATGGTGTACACGCGCGGGGCCGAGGCCGACTTCGCCGAATGGCCCGAAGGCTGGCGTTGGCGCGACGTCGTCCCGCATTTCGAATCTCTCGAGCTGCGTCTCCGCGTCCGCAGGCGCCAAGCAACCGCATTCACCGAGGCTTGCATCGAGTCGGCCATCGCCGCCGGCTTTCGTCGCAAGGCCGACCTCAACGACGGCGATCTGAGCGGCGTGCTGGGCTACGAATGGATGAACTTCGACGGTGTGAGCAGGAGGTCGTCGTACGTCTCGTTCTTGAAAGAACGACTCGGTCAGCCAAACCTCCGTGTCATCACCGGTGCGCGGGCTCACCGCATCGTCTTCGACGGGCGGCGCGCCACGGCGATCGAATGGTCGCTCGACAGAAGCCTCGGTCGCGCGCGCATCGGTCGCGAGCTCGTCCTCTCGTCGGGTGCGCTCGAGACGCCGAAGCTCTTGATGTTGAGCGGCGTCGGCCCTGGCGAATCTCTTCGTCGCCGCGGACTACCGTCGCTCGTCGAAGCGCCGAACGTCGGAAAGAACCTGCATGACCACCCGAACGTCCAGGTCTTCTTTCGCGGACGACGCGACATCGATTGCAACTACCCCCAGCTCTATGGCTTTCATCGAGCCAATCAGGCGACCCATCTTCCGAAGGGTCAATCCGACAGTTGCTACGTCTTTTACCCGGCTCGTTCTTCGTTTCGAGAGGGCCTCATCAAGCTTCTACCGAGCATTGCCTTGCCCGAAGCGCTCTATGCGATGGACAGACCTCGAAAGCTCTTCCGTGGAGCCATCGCGACGCTGTTCGATCGCGACGTCGTCCAGCGCTTCGTCGAGCGCCTCTGGGGTATCGTGGTCATTCTCGGCAAACCGAAGAGCCGCGGCAGCGTCGATGTGGCTTCGAGCGATCCGTCCAAGCCAGCTCTCGTCGATCCAGCCTATTTCTCCGATCCGGAAGACATGCAGACGATGTTGCAGGCGGTCGATCTCGCGCGCCGCATCGCTCGGCCCATGACCGAATGGGGCAACGACGAGATCATGCCGGGCCTGATGGGACGCTCACCCGAAGCGCTCGAGTCGTTCATTCGGAGGAACGTGATGACCACTTACCATTACGCCGGCACGTGCCGAATGGGAGACGACCCGAGCTCGGTCGTCGATACCCGTCTCAAGCTTCGGGGCGTCGACAACGTTCGCGTGGCAGACGCATCGGTCATTCCGACGGCGCCAGTGTCGGCGCTCAATGCACCGAGCATGCTCATCGGGCTCCGTGCGTCGCGCTTCATTCGTGAAGAACGCAGAAACTGAATCGAGAGGGGGAAACCATGTCGCGATCGATTGCCTCGCTCTCTCGTGTGGCATCCATTTTCGTCTTCTCGATGGGGCTTTTGGCGTGTGCTGCGTCGTCGACACCCGCATCGGATGTCGCCGCCACGACCGCAGTCGCATCGTCGAACCAAACGGCATCACCGGCGACCGCGCTCCCGACGTCGGCTCCCATTGCCCCCGCGGCGAGCGCGAACGCCATTCCTTACGACCTGCCGCGCGCCGAAGATTTCGCTCCCCCCGTACAGCCGAGCCCCGATCAACCAGCCTCGTCGATTCATCAGCCGATGATCGTCGTCTTCGCAGTCGATCTCGACGCGCGCGGCCAGCTCTCGGTCGATGGTCGCGCCATCGCGAGCGAGGCCGATCTCCTCCGGTTGGCCAAGGCGGCCCACGCCAAAGATCCGAGCGTTCGCGCGATCATTCGTGCCGACAAGAACACGACCTATGGCAACGTCATCCGCGTGATGGACACGCTGAAACGAGCCTCGATCGACAAAATCGCGTTCGCCGTCGAAGCGACTGCGCCTCCCTGATCGAGCGCGATCAGTCGCCTTCGTATTCGCAGCGCGCATCGCACGTCTCGAAGACGGTCACGCGCTCGAGCGGTGCGAGGCTCGGCTTGAGCTTGTTCCAGATCCAACGCGCGAGCACTTCGCTCGTCGGGTTTTCGAGGCCCGGAACCTCGTTCAAATAGTTGTGATCGAGCACGTCGTAGAGCGGTTTCCAGAGATCGTAGAGCACGCCGAAATCGATGAACCAGCCGGTCTCTTCGTTGACGGGCCCTTTGACGGCGAGCTCGATCTTGAAGCTGTGACCGTGAAGCCGCTGGCACTTGTGACCCGGTGGCACCTTCGGGAGACGGTGAGCCGCTTCGAACTTGAACTCGTGGACGAGCCGAACCTGCATCGGCGGTGCTTAGCACAGCCGCGCTCGGTGCTCGATGGAACGGTGCGCGCCTACTTCGTGTCTCGAGGCCCGTCGGGCTGCACGTCGGGCTGCACGTCGGGCTGCCCGTCGGGCTGCACATCGGACGTTTCGCGGCGCCCACGTAGCCCCAACGTGTCGAGCCCCGCGAGCGTCGCGAGGCTCACCGGATGGTACGGAGGTCTCGGCGTGATCGGCAGGCGCGCGTCACCGCCCCGCTCTTCGATGAGGCGGGCGCACAACGCGAGGCACCACTTGCCTTGGCACCAACCCGTGCCGAAGCCGGTGTAGCGCTTGACCGACTCGATGTCCGTGTGGCCACGCTCCATGGCCTTTTCCAGCTCGTGGAGCGTGACGTCTTCACAGCGACAGACGAGCGTCTTCATCAGTCGTCGAGCAGGTGCTACTTCTTGATGGCTTGCGGCGGTTGGGCCTGGAGCGCCTCCTGCTTGGCCCGCCACTTGGCGAGTCGCTTGGTGTCACGAGCCTTCTTCTTTTTCCGGACCATGGGCTGTTGCGGCATAGTGGGGGCCTCATAGCCCGCTCCCGGGCTCGCGAGAAGTCTCTCGTACCCTTCGTCGACCGAGGAGCACCGATGCCTCGACCCATGTTCACCCTTTTGGTCCTCACGACGGCGTTCGTGGTGTTCGGGTGCAAAGACCGCCATACGGCTCCGATCGGATCTGCGAGCACGACCGCGCCTCCAGCAAGCGCTGGCGTCTCGGCGGTTCGTAGCGCAGCTCCCAGCGCCACGCCGAGCGCCAAGAAGCTCACCGTGCTCGCGCCTCCAGGCGTCGAGGTCAGCGAGGAGATGAGAGACTTCGTCTTGGCCGTCGCCGAGGACCACAAGTTGAACGGCGCCATTCAGAGGTTCGCCGCGCCCTCACTCGACGACCACGGTCTCGGACATGATCCCATCGAATCGCCGAAGGTCGTCGGGACCGATCCGAGCGCCGGCAACTGCTACATCCTCGAGGGCGTCGACGGCCCCGCGATCCACGACTACCTCGTCTGCTGGGACAACAAGCAGATCATCCAGTTCGCCGATCGCGGAATGAAGTAGGCGCTCAGCCTTTTCGTCCGCTCGCGCAGCCGATGTTGACGGTCAGCTCGAACGAGCCCTCGGACCAGTACTTGAGCACCGCCATCTGCGCGTAGGCGAGCGCATCGTTCACGATCGCAGGGGCGAGGTCGAGCGAGGCCCGCATCTCGTGAGCGACCACGAGATCGAATACGGCGTGCTCCACGAACTCGCGACCCGAAGCGAACGGGAGTGACAAGAGTTGCACGTCGACCTCCACTTCGGTGAGGCCTGCGTACTCGAGCTCTTCGGTGATCGTCTCGGGGGTGGGTCGGTTCGTCATGGCGATGTCGACCGCCTCCCCGAGCTTCGCGAGATCGTTCCGAAGCGCATACTCGCGGATCATGTCGCCGATCTCCGGAAACGATCCGCGGAGCGGAAGCGCGAGGACGGCTTGGCCGCCGGCGACGAGGACGCGACACATCTCGGTGAGCAGATCGCGACGTCCGATGCGATTGCAAATGGGATGCACCGACAACGCGTGTGTGAATCGATTCGCCGGGAGCTGGGTCGGGAGCCCGCGCGCGACCTCGAAGCTCGACGCGATGCTGAGCGACGAGACACGCTGGGCAGCCGCCCGCACGCCCGCTTCGGAGGTCTCCAGACCTTTGAGGCTCGCGTGCGGGAGCCTCTCGGCGATGAGATCGGTCTCGAGCCCGGCGCGCGATCCGACGACCACCACGCTCGCGGGAGCGCACGGCAGCAGCATGTCGATCGCGAGATTCGAGAAGAACGACAGGTACCGCGGAACGACCTCGTTCTCGAGGCGCACGATGTCTTTCTCGACGAGGGCGGGCCCCAGCCCGGAAACTCCGGCGCTTCGCTGCGAAGGAGGTCCGGGCGGCGCAGACGTCATGGTCGATGGCCGGTCGGGCGATCAGCGCTTCTTCGGGGCCGGAGCCTCGTCGTCACCGCCGTCGTCGTCGTCGTCACCGAGGAGATCGATCGCCTCCAGGGCGAGCTCTCCGATGGTGACCTCGCTGCCGTCGTCGCTCGCTTCGTCGGCGAGCTCGACCACGCGTCGGTCGTCACGAAGTGCTTCGAGGTGGCGCGCGAACGACGGATCGCCCATCTCGACGGCGACCTCGATCGCGGCGGCCACGGCGTCGGCGTCTTCGTGCTTGAGGAATTGCTCGAGCAGCTTGGCGACTCCCGGCTCGGGGATCTCGGCGAACACGTAGGGCAGCTCGGGCAATGCGGGCGAGCCGACCGGGAGCCGAAGGAGCGCGCGCTCGACGCCTTTGGCGACCTCCTTGAAGCGGTCGAAGCCGAGCGTCTCGAGCTGCTCGCCGGCCGTGTCGCGCGCTTCGGGATGATCGCTGGCGAGGACGTCGATGAGCATGTCGATCGAACGCGCGCCCTCGAACTCACCGAGGAGCTGCGCGATGCGGACGAGCCTCAGGCTCGATTCCTCTTCGTCGGACTCTTTCAGCGCGATGGTGAGCGCCGAAGAGAGCGCCTCGAGGGCTGCCTCTTGCGGAGCCTCGGCGATCGCATCGTGGATCTTGCGAACCTGGCGCTCGGCGTCGAACAGCTTGGTGAGCGAGGTATCGAGGGACTCGGACATGGGCGGGAGCTAGCAACGGGGCACGCCTGCCGCAAGACCTGTCCCTCCTGGCGCGAAGATCTCTCGGACAAACCCGAGCGTGGACGTCGATCACACCCGCAACCGTTCGCGATCGACAGCTCAGCCTTTCTTCGGCGGCGGGCTCGCTTTGTCGGCCTCGGCGAAGAGCTTCCAGGTGGCTTCGTCTTCTCCGACGGTCGCGCGCTTGCCGTCGCGCACGATCGGCGTCTTGAGGAGCCGCGGATCTTCTTCGAGCAACTCGGCGAGGCGCGCCTCGTTCGGGTCCGAGTGTTGGAGCCCACGCTCCTTCACCCGCGGGCTCTCGCTGTCGTAGAGCGCGCGCATCCCGCCGACGGCGCGCGCGACGCTCGACAGCTCGCCCTTCGACAGCCCCTTCTCTCGTAGCTCGACGAACTGAACCTTGATGCGTCGGTCAGCAAAGAAACGATGCGCTGCGCGCGTCCCCTTGCACTTTTGGGTTCCGAAGATCTGAATCACATTCCGAACCTACCGAATTCCGAGGCGCTTGGCCCGAGGCGCGCGCGGTCGCCGTCGTCCTCGTCGAAAGACCCGCACCGCTCTAGAGTGGGAGCATGGGTCGACGGCACCTCGCGATGTGGCTCGTGCCAGCCCTCTTGCTCTTCGGATGCGCGCGCGCCGCTGATTGTCGCGCCCCGAGCAAGCCCATCGTCGATTCACCGCCCGGCGAATACCTCGGGCGCAAGCTCGCCGCGCCCATGGGCTACGGAGCCGCCGATTGGCTCGAGCGATCCGATCGAGAAGAGACCGAGAAACCCGAGCACGTGCTCGACATTCTCGCTGTGCGCGAAGGAGACACCGTGGCCGACGTCGGCGCCGGATCGGGCTATTTCACCGAACGTCTCGCCAGAAGGGTCGGCCCGAAGGGGCATGTCATCGCGACCGATCTCCAGCCGGAGATGCTCGACCTCGTCCACCAGAAGATCGATGCGAATTCGCTTTCGAACGTCGAGACGATTCTCGCCACCGAGTCTTCTGCGAACCTCCCCCGAGGTGCCATCGATCTGGTGTTGATGGTCGATGTCTACCACGAGCTCCCGGAGCCCGCGGCCACGCTCGCTCAGATCAAGACGGCGCTCAGACCCGGTGGTCGCCTCGCGCTCGTCGAATACCGCGCCGAAGATCCGAAGGTCGCGATCAAAGAGGAGCACAAGATGACGCTGGTGCAGATTCGTGTCGAGCTCGAGGCCTCGGGCTTCACCATTC
>JAYUUB010000075.1:0-5800 GCA_043755175.1 Polyangiaceae bacterium
TCACCCTCCGAAGAGATCATGCGTGGATCTCCATGTCGATCCCCCTTCGCGTATGATCACGTAGGGCCACGACGACCATCAGCCCGGTGAACGGGTACACGTGTTCCACGTTACCCTTTCGATCAATAAGGGTCCCATCGACGCGCTCTACATTACGACAACCGATGGTCCGAGCAATCTCGCTCGGCTGACCTACGTCGTAGCGCAATAACAGCCGTCGAGGGCTCTCCGCGCGTGATCGAAACAAGCCTGGTCGGGCGCCAAGCGTGGTCCGGCGCCGTCAAGAGTGGCGGCCCGCGCCTTCGCATGCGAGCTGAGCACTCCGTGATTGCGGGCACGATCGGACGCCCGCCCCGCAAAAGGGCACTGCCTCCCCTCGCACCCTCAGCCGACAGCGTCGGGGAAGGGGGGACGCCGATGGACCGAGGAGCCGCTCGTGGCATCCGCGTGCTGCGCGAACGGATCGCCGCGAGCGGTGTCCCCTCACCCGCGCGCAACAATCTGAAGATCGCGACGTTGAACATCCGAGTCGTCGCCCGCGACGGAAGAGCGCTGATGAACATCGCCGAGATCAACCGCCGTGTTGACCTCGTCGCGATCGTCGAGCTCCGCGAGAACCTGTCGAAGGTCGCACGTGATGGAGGAGCTCGATCCGCTCTCCCGTGCCCGGTCCCCCCCTCGCGAGCCCATCCCTCACGACGCGCCCGGAACAACCCCGCGCGCCTCTTCTCTTTCTCTCGCTCGCCCTCGCGCCCTCGCGCCCTCGCGCCTTCGCGCCTTCGCGCCTTCGCGCCCTCGCTCTGTCCGCTCTCTCCGCTCTGTCCGCTCTCTCCGCTCTCTCCGCTCTCTCCGCGCTCGTTCCGGTCACCCGTGTCCGGCCGTCCTCCACCCACCAGAGCGTCGGGAGGGATGGGCTCGCGAGGGGCGGGCACACCGCAGCTCCCTAGCGCCTCCAAACCTGACCACGGGCGCTCGGCACGCCGTCGCGCAGCGACGAAACCGCGGGCCCATCCCTCCCGACGCGCCCAGCCAACCCGCGCACACACAACTTCTCTCCCGCTCTCTCCCGCTCTCTCCCGCTCTCTCCCGCTCTCTCCCGCTCTCTCCCGCTCTCTCCCGCTCTCTCTCGCTCTCTCCCGCTCTCTCCCGCTCTCTCTCGCTCTCTCCCGCTCTCTCCCGCTCTCTCTCGCTCTCTCCCGCTCTCTCTCGCTCTCTCCCGCTCTCTCCCGCTCTCTCTCGCTCTGTCCCTTTCTCCCGTGTCAGGCCGTCCCACCCACCAGAGCGTCGGGAGGGATGGGCTCGCGAGGGGCGGGCACACCCCAGCTCCCTAGCGCCTCCAAACCCGACGACGGGCGCTCGGCGCGCCGTCGCGCAGCGACGAAACCGCGGGCCGAGTCCTCCGGCGCGCAGGGGCGCCGGGATTGCCCGCCCCTCGCGAGCCCATCCCTCCCGACGCGCGCCCCCCAGGCCCCTTGAGCGAATCCCCCCAGGGAGCTAGGGTCTTCCAGCAATGAGCCTCACCCGCCGCGAACTGATGAAGCGACTCGCGTCGGCCGGCCTCGTGCTCGGCACCGCCGGCGCCCTCACCAAGCTCACGTGGGACAAGGGCGGCCTCGATCTCGTCAAAGGCAGCGACAAGCCCACCACCCGCGACTTTCGCTTGGCCGCGGGCGCAAGCTCCGCCCTCCCGAGCCTCGCCGTCGCCAAAGGCTGCCTCGCGACGGGCGATACCAACCCCGCAGCGCTCGTGAAGCGCGCCGTCGACGCCTTAGGCGGCATGAAGCGCTTCATCTCGAATGGCGATCGCGTCGTCATCAAGCCGAACATCGGGTGGGATCGCACACCTCTCCACGCGGCGAACACCAACCCGTTCGTCGTCGCCGAAGTCGTCCGACAAGCCTACGAGGCAGGCGCCAAGAACGTCGTCGTGACCGACGCCTCGTGCAACGAGCCGAGCCGATGCTTCACGCGGAGCGGCATCTGGACCGCAGCCTACGAGGCCGGCGCCGAAGTGATTCTCCCCGCCGAGCATCGATTCCGGACGATGCGGATCCGAGGCGAAGTCTTGGGCGACTGGCTCGTCTACACCGCGCTCGTCGAAGCCGACAAAGTCATCAACCTCCCCGTCGCCAAGCACCATAACCTCGCGAAGTACACGGCGGCGATGAAGAATTGGTATGGCGCGCTCGGCGGTCGTCGCAACCGCCTGCACCAGAACATCGACGTGTCGATCGCCGATCTCGCGACCTTCATGCAGCCTACGCTCACCATCGTCGACGGCATGCGCGTGCTCACGCGCAACGGTCCGCAAGGCGGCAACATCGCCGACGCGAAAGACATGTTCACGATCATCGCCTCGACGGATCAGGTCGCCGCCGACGCCTACGGCTGTCAGCTCATCGGTCTCACGGCCGACGAGATCCCCTACATCAAGATGGGCCACGAGCGCGGCCTCGGCACGATGCTCTGGCAGAGCTTGAACCCGGTGATGGTGTGATGGCGCGCTTCGTCGTGCGACGGCGCGTGATTCCCGGAGCACTCTCGTGTTGAACGCCGCGCGGGCTGCGAAGAGTGCGGACACCTCCTTCGCGGTCCGCGCGCGATCCTTCACCCGAGGGCTCTTCGGTCTCGACAAGAAGAGACCTGGGTCCGGTCTACCCGCGCGGAGAGTAATCCGCTGGCTCGTGTGGGGACGCCGCTTCTCGCAAGCCTTCTTTCTCATTTCGTTCTTGTTTCTCCTCGTGAACACGGGCTTCCGAAAGCCGTTCACGAGCGACGGCGGGCGCGTGCGCCTTCCCTACCCCGTCGAAGCCTTTCTCAGCGCCGATCCGTTCGTCGCGGCGATGACCTTTCTCTCGACCCATGCGGTCTACCGAGGCCTCGCCTGGTCGCTCGTCACGCTCGGGCTGACCGTGGTCTTCGGGCGCGCCTTCTGCGGTTGGATTTGCCCGTTCGGAACCATTCACCACTTCATCGGTTGGATCTTCCCCTCGCGCTACGGCAAGGGCGCCAAGCGCGTCGAGTCGAACAAGACGCGGCCCCGACAGCGCATCAAATATTACCTTCTCTACGCCTTTCTCGCGGCCTCGCTCACGGGCAGCGCCATCGGAGGTTTGCTTGATCCGATCTGCGTGTCGGTTCGCGCCATCGGCCTGGGCGTGCTGCCCGCGATGCAGTACGTCACCGGCGCCGTAGCGAACGTCGCCGACAAGAGCGGTAGCGCGCCGGTCGCTCGCGTCGTCGATCACACGCAAGACTTTCTCGCGAGCACCGTCTGGCAGTCGAAGCAGTTTTACTTCCACCAAACGTGGTTCATCCTCACGCTGCTGGTCGGCATCCTCTTCATGAACCGCGTCGTCCCTCGGTTCTGGTGTCGCGTGCTCTGCCCTCTCGGAGCCTTCCTCGGTCTCTTCTCTCGCTTCGCCCTCTTCGGCATGGAGAAAGACCACGCCAAATGCACCGATTGCAATCTGTGCCTCGTTCATTGCCAGGGAGCCGACTCGCCGCAAGGCGGCGTTCAGTGGCGCCAAGACGAGTGCCACATGTGCATGAACTGCGAGACCGCCTGTCCTGAAGACGTGATCAAGTTCCGCTTCTTGCCGAACCGAAGAGGCGTCATCCGCGTTCCCGACACCGGTCGCCGTGCTGCGATCGTCACCGCCGCCGCGGGCGCCGCGCTCATCCCGATCAGCCGCGTCGCCGACGTGATGGACGCGAACTACGATCATCGCCTCATCCGGCCGCCGGGCTCGGTCGCCGAGCGCGACTTTCTCGAGCGCTGCATTCGTTGCGCCGAGTGCATGAAGGTGTGTCCGAACAACGCGCTCCACCCGGCCTGGTTCGAAGGCGGAATCGAAGGCCTCTGGACGCCGATCCTCATCCCGCGAATCGGCTATTGCGAGCCCTCGTGCGTGCTCTGCGGGGAGGCCTGTCCCACCGGCGCGATCCAGAAGATCACCGAAGAACAGAAGCTCGGCGTCGGTCAAAAGCCCATCTCGATCGGGACCGCATTCTACGATCAGGGTCGCTGTCTCCCGTGGGCGATGGGCACGCCATGCATCGTCTGCGAAGAGTTCTGCCCGACATCACCCAAGGCCATCTGGGTCGAAGAGGTCGACGTGCCAAAGAGGAGCGCGACTCCAGGACCCGACGGCAAGCCACCGCCGATCGAGATGGTGCACGTTCAGCGGCCGCACGTGGATCCCGCGCTCTGCATCGGGTGCGGCGCCTGTGAGAAGGCGTGTCCCATCCAGGACGAGCCGGCGGTCTACGTGACGAGCGTGGGTGAAACGCGCTCGAAGACCAACGTCATTCTTCTAGAGAATACCAGTTACAACAAAAGCTCCTAGCCTGGTCGGACCGGGCCGATTCAGAAGCGAACGACCGGCCGGTTCCCTCTTTCCACGCGGTTGCAATTGGTGTCTGCTAAGCGGGCTCCCGGGGGGGACGACGCTCATGGCCGACACCTACAAGCTGAAGAGCTCGCGCATCCACGCCGAAGTCCGCGACGGTTACATCCACGTCGTCGCCGTCGGAACGCTGCGCGGTCTGGACGAGGTGGCCGAGTACAACAGCCTGATGGAGCGACTCATCCTCGAGCACGGCACGCGGCGCGCCATCATCGACGCGCGAGGACAAACCGGTGAGCCGAGTGCCGAAGTGCGCGCCGCCGTCTGGGACTGGTTCAAGTCCGAGAAAGCCTTCGAGCTGGTCGCCTACGTCGTCCAAGATTCGGCCGAGATGAAGGCTGCGCGCGTGAACATGACCGCACTTTCACTCGGCATGAACCTGCGCGCTTTCACCTCCGTCATCGAGGCGCATCGATTTCTGACGATGCGTCGGTCGAAGTCGACCGGCTCGTTCCCAGCCATCCGTCAGCCGAAGGGCGCCTGAGCCCCGCCGACAGCGAGTGGGTCGAGCCGACCCCACGTTAGGGCGCCGCGCGCCCTCGCTCTGCACCTCGACGATCGCCTGCGCGGGTCTACGGGGCGTTCATCTTGCGTGGCCAATCAGCGCGACTCAAAGGCGTCGCGAGCCAGCGCGCGCTGGGCTCGACCGTCATCACGCTGACGCTTGAAGCCATCGGCTCCTTAAGTGCGGCGACGGGCGGCCGTTGGTTCCTGAGCAACTCCCGAGCGCGCCAACGTGTCGGTGCTCCGGTCCATGCAAAGAAAAGGATGTGGGAACATGCATCGGAATAGCTATGTCACTCGTGCGGCGCTCGTCGCCCTCATGTCTGCCTCCGTCGTCGGTCCGGCCTGCCAATCGGCCCCGGTCGACCCTCAGCCGAGTGGCTTCGAGGAGCTCGGAGTGACACAGGACGAGCTCGGCACGGCGCTCGCGTCTTGCTCGACAGCGGCTACGAGCGGCTACAACAGCACCACCAAGGTGCTCTCACTGACGCTCGGCGGCGGCGTCACCACGGTCGTGATCGCGGCAGCCAACGGCAAGATTAACGTCAACGGATGGAACTGCGTCGGCCTCACCGGCACCTCGCTCACGACGGCCAACGTCGCCAAGATCAACGTCATCGGCACCGCTGCGAACGAGAAGGTCATCTTCGACCTTCTCCCCGGTAGCTTCGGCTCCACGATCTTTTCGGCCACCGGCGGCGTGACCGTCGACATGGGCACCGGCACCGATTCATTCATGATCCGCGGGACCGCGGCGGCCGACAAATTCCAGGCCGGCAACAGCGCTGCTGGCGAGACCTACTTCGACCTCACGAACGACAACAAGGCCGACATCCGCGTCATCGGCTCCGACAGCTTCAGCGTTTCCATGCTCGGCGGCGCCGACA
>JAYUUB010000076.1:0-43713 GCA_043755175.1 Polyangiaceae bacterium
GTTGGGACGAAGACGCCGTCACCTTCATGGAGCAATTCGAGCCGCCTTGCTACAAGGTCGCGTCGGCTTCGGTGACCGACAAGACGCTGCTCGATGCGCTGCGCGCCACGGGTCGTCCGGTCATTCTCTCGACCGGCATGTCGACGATGGAAGAGATCGACGCGGCCGTGAACCTGATCGACCGAGACAACCTGCTCGTGGCCCACGCAGTGAGCCTCTACCCGTGTGAAGTGAAAGACTTGAACCTCAAGATGATCGCCACGCTCAAGGCGCTCTACCCGGAGCTTCCGATCGGATACTCGGGGCACGAGACCGGGCTCGTTCCGAGCTTCGCCGCGGTGGCGCTCGGCGCGACGTTCATCGAGCGGCACATCACGCTCGATCGAGCGATGTGGGGAAGCGACCAAGCGGCAAGCGTCGAGATCGAGGGCCTCCATCGGCTCATGATCGGCCTTCGCGACATCGAACGAGCGCTCGGCGACGGCGTGAAGAAGGTCCTCGACGGCGAGATGAAGCAAGCCAAGAAGCTGCGCCGCAACAACGGCGCGTCTGCTCCGGCGGCTCAGGCCGATGCTCAGCAAGCCAATGGCTCCAATGGCTCCAACGGGCAGACGAAGTTCGTGCGTGGCACCGTCGCCTCACGGCTCGCTCGCTGACGTCCGAGACGGCTCGTTCGAGCCCGCTCCAGGAGAGCCGCTCGATCGAGCGGAGCCACGGTGAAGAGGCGGGGCGGGCGAAAAACCGCGGGCTCGCCTCTCGCACTTTCGAATGGGTTGATGAGCGCAATCCACGCTCACTCAGGTAAGGGCCGGCGTAGAAACAAGTCGATCGATATTCCGTCGAGACCGAAGGGAGACGGGCGCCCGAGGAACGAGCACCGGATGCCTACTTTGGTAGGCTGAGGAGCGGAGAGACGAGGCCGCCTGTCTCACGATGGTATCGGCGGGATAGCACCGACTTGTTGATATGCGGCCCCTAAGAACAATCATGCGGTGGATGGGCTGGAATTCCCTGTGGGTGGCGTTCGTCGTGGTCGCTTCACAGGTATTCATTCAGCTCGAGCACTCCGCTTCGCAGGCGACCGGTCTGGCATGAGAGAAACGTTATCGCGATGGCTGGCCCGTCAGCAGGCTCGCCGACCGTTCGTCATTCTGCTCCTCGCGCTGGTGACGGCCGTGGGGGCGCTTTTTCTCGCTTCGAAGCTCACCGTCGAGAGCGGCTTCGAGCACCTCCTTCCCGACGGTCGTGCGAGCGTGAAGGAGCTCAAGCGCGTCGGTGATCGAACGGCGGGGGTGTCGACGCTGTTCGTCGTTCTCGAAGTGCCCGCGACCGAGCCGCCCGCGAGCGAGGAGCTTCGGCTCGCGAGCGACGAGCTCGTGGTCGAGCTGCGCAAGATCGGCGAGCCCTACATCGGCAGCGCCGAGAACGGCGTCCACGACGCGCTCCGCTATCTCGAGCCCCGCGCCGGACTCTACGCCTCGAAAGAAGATCTCGAGGGTCTTTCCGAAGACGTCGACGCTCGCTTTCGGTACGAGGTCAGTAAAGAAACCGGGGCGCTCCTCGACGAAAACGAAAAGCCGCCACCGCTCGACGAGGCCAGCGTCAAGAAGCGCATGCATCTCGACGAAGGCATGGATGCCCGCTACCCCGACGGATACTTCGAATCGAAAGACGGCCGCACGGTCGTCGTAGCGGTTCGCTCGAAGGTGCTCGGCAGCGACATCAAACAGGGCAACGAGACGCTCGATCTCGTCAGAAAGGCGATCGCGAAGGTCGATCTCGCCAAGCATCACCCGAAGATGACCTACGGGTTCGCCGGCGATCTCTACAGCGGCATCACCGAGGTGACCGCGCTGAACGAAGACCTGTCACATGTGGGGCTCATCGGCGTCGTGTCGATCGCGGCGATCGTCCTCTTCTTCTATCTCCGCATCCGCATGCTGGCCGTGATGCTCTTCACGATCGTGTTCGGGATCGCCTGGACGGCGGGGCTCACCAAGCTCGTCGTCGGCAACCTCAACATGGCCACGAGCTTCGTGTTCACGATCGTCGCGGGCAACGGCCTGAACCCGGCGGTCATCTACATGGCGCGCTACCTCGAAGCCCGCAAAGCGGGTGAAGATCTCGAGCAAGGGCTCGCCACTGCGCACCGCGAGACCCTCGTCGCGACGGCCAGCGCCTGCGCCGCTTCGAGCGCGTCGTTCGCCTCGCTCCTGTTGACCGCGTTCCGCGGATTTCGAGAGCTCGGCACCGTGGGTGCGATGGGCCTCGTTCTCTGCTGGGTCGCGAGCGTCGTCTGCTTGCCCGCCATCTTGACCGTCTCCGAACGAATCTTGCCGCTCGAGAGAGACAAGCCCCGCTTGTTCTCTCGCCTGCGCAACGCCTGGGGTGCGGGCTTCGGCAAGCCGTTCGCGTTCTTGATTCCGCTCGCTCCACGAGCGATCGCGATCGTCGGAATTGGGCTCGCGGTCGCAGGCTTTGCAGGCCTCGCGAGCTACATCCACCAAGACCCCATGGAGTACGACATGGGCAAGCTCCGCAACGACCGCAAGGCGCGAGCGACCGAGGAGCACTACAAGAAGCTCGCCGACGACATCACCGGTTACGTCGGCTCCGACGGAATGGCGATGCTCGTCGATCGCATCGATCAGGTCGCTCCGCTCCGCGCGACGCTCTACGCCCTTCGCGATCGGGCGGCCGCCGACAAGAAGCCGTTCGAAGGGCTCTACGCGCTCGAAGACTTCGTCCCGACCGATCAAGAAGCCAAGATTCCGATACTTCTGTCGTTGAAGAACAAGCTCGAGAAAGCGAAACGCAAAGGCCTCCTCGACGACGCGGCGCTCTCGACGATCGAGAAGTATCTTCCGCCTGCCGACGTGACGCCGATCACCATGGCCGATCTGCCGGAGGGCCTGGCCCGCACGTTCACCGAGACCGACGGAACGCGCGGACGCATCGTGTACATCAGCCCGACGAAGGCCGATCTCACCGAAGATGCGCGCTACCTCCTGCTCTGGGCCGAATCGTATCGCGAGACGCATCTCCCCGACGGGAGCGTCGTGCTCGGCTCGGGACGCGCGGTCATCTACGCAGACATGTGGTCGGCAGTTCTCGACGCGGTGCCGGTGGCCGTAGTCGCCGCTCTCGCCGCCGTCGTGGGCGCCGTGGTCATCGCGTTTCGACGTGGCCGCGCGACGCTCTTGGTTTTGGGCGGGCTCGCGGTCGGCGTCGGGTGGATGGCGCTCGTCCTCGTCGTCATGCGCGTGAAGCTGAACTTCTTGAACTTCGTTGCTCTCCCGATCACCTTCGGCATCGGGGTCGAGTACGCGGTGAACATCGTCTACCGCTACGTCCGCGAGGGCCGGGGTGGAGCGATGCGTGCGGTTCGCGAAACCGGTGGAGCCGTCGTCCTCTGCAGCATGACCACCATCCTCGGCTACGTGGCGCTGCTCAGCTCGATGAACTTCGCCGTTCGCAGTCTGGGGCTCGTGGCCGTCATCGGCGAGATCTGCACCCTCGCGGCTGCGATGCTCGTATTGCCTGCGGCGCTCGTCTGGATGGACCGACGCTGGAGCGAGCGACAGCGAGGACAGTCATCGCCCGAGGGCTCATCCGACAAGCCCGCCGACGAGTCCCCCGTCGCAGCTAGCGCCGAGTGACGGCTCGGCGCGGCCTGCGTGAGCGACCGCGCTCTCGCGCGAAGCGCCCTCGATCGAGCGCTCCATGTCGTTATCGGGAATGCGCTCCCCGCCTCGAGGTTCTTTCTTGGTAGATTCCGCCCATGTCCGACCTCCCTTCTGAGGGTTTCGGGAGCTCCTCCGAGGCGGGGAGCCTCGCCCCCGACGCACCCACCGTTCTCGTCGTCGACGACGAGCCGTCGAACCTCGCGTCGATCGAAAAGATCTTCCAAAAAGACGGGATGCGGGTGCTCACGGCCGACAGCGCACGCACGGCCCTCGAGCTCTTGCGCAACCATCGGGTCGAGGTGGTTCTCACCGATCTCATGATGCCGGCGGTGAGCGGACTCGAGCTCTTGAAGGCCATCAAGCAGATGGCTCCCGACGTCGAGGTCGTGATGATGACCGCGTACGGCACGGTCGAGACCGCGGTCCAGGCGATGCGTGAGGGTGCCTACGACTTCGTCGAGAAGCCGCTCAAACGTGTGACGATCGTGAAGAGTGTCCGCAAGGCCGCCGAGCGCCGGAGCCTGACCCTCGAGAACCGCGAGCTGAAGCAAGAGCTCAAGATCCTCACCGGCCGCGAAATCGTCGGATCGAGCCCGGCGCTTCGACGCGTTCTCGACATCGCGACACAAGCGGCGCCCTCGAGCGCGACGGTCCTCATCCTCGGTGAGAGCGGCACCGGCAAAGAGCTCCTCGCCCGCTACATCCATCAGCGAAGTGGTCGCGCCTCGGCACCGTTCGTCGCGGTCAACTGTTCTGCCATCCCCGAGACGATTCTCGAAGGTGAGCTGTTCGGACACGAAAAAGGCTCGTTCACGGGCGCCATCTCGCGGCGCGAAGGGCGATTCGCCAAGGCCGCGGGCGGCACGCTCTTCCTCGACGAAATCGGCGAGCTCTCGCCGAGCGTGCAGGTGAAGCTCCTTCGCGTTCTCCAAGAAGGAGAATACGAGCCGGTCGGTGGTGACACGGTTCGGGCCGACGTCCGCATCGTCGCGGCGACCAACAAAGATCTCCAGGTCGAAATGGCCGCCGGAAGGTTCCGCGAAGACCTCTTCTATCGACTCAACGTCATCGCGCTCACGTCGCCCCCGCTTCGAACTCGCCGCGAAGACATCCCGCTGCTGCTCGATCATTTCCTCGGGGTCTACTGCAAGAAGAACAGCCGACCCCGACTCGAAGCGACCCGCGAGGCGCTCCAGCTCCTGAACGACTACCCGTGGCCCGGAAACGTTCGTGAGCTCGAGAACGTGATCGAACGCGCCGTGGTGCTCTCCAAGGGGAGCCGCCTCGGTCCTGACGATCTCCCGGACGTGATTCGAGAGGCCGAGCCCAGCGAGCCGAGCCTCATCAGCTTCAGTGTCGGCACCGCGCTCGACGAAGTGGAGCGCCGCCTCATTCGCGAGACGCTTCGCCACGCGAAGGGCGACAAGAGCGTCGCGGCCCAGCTCCTCGGCATCTCGACGCGCACCATCTACCGCAAGCTCGGCGAAATGGAGGGATGAGCATGGGCTCGGGAGATCCGGCCGTGCTCGTTCACTCCTCGATTGAGGCCGAGAGCCGAGCGACTCGTGGTCGACGGTGAGCTCAGCGCGACGGCGGCGCCTGAGTCTCGAGATGCGACAGCTCCTTCACGAGACGGTCGCGTCGGAGCGCGACGCGTTGGGGGACGTAGCGACCGGAGAGATAGGCGATGTACAACCCGGCGCCGCGCCAGACGTATTTCGGAAGGCCTCGGACCAGAGCGCCGGTCTCGACTCGGCTCGACAATAGACCCACGGCAAGAGCCCGACGCCGATTCCGGCGAGGACGGCTCGACGAACGAACGAAAAGTCGTCGACGCCGATCGAGCCCTTCACGGTGACGCGCTCTTGTCCTTTCGGACCGTCGAGCAAAAGCTCGAGCTCTCCGTGCCTCGGCCGGAACATCACGTAGTTGTGCTTCGGGAGATGGGTGACTTTGCACGGCGCTCCGACTCGCTCGATGTACGCGGGCGACGCGAACAGGGGGGCCTCGGTGATCCCGACTCTGCGAGCGATGAGCGACGAGTCATCGAGACGACCTGCACGGAGCGCGAGATCGAATCCTTCTTCGACGATCCCTCTGCCTCTGCCGTCCGACCTCTGCCCAAAAGAAACATGAGATCGAAGGCTCGGAAGCGGTTTGATCTCATCTCGCTGGCCGTGCATTAGAATGCGGGAAGTGCGTACCGCCTCGGTTTTCGGTTGGGTCCTGGGCTCGTCGGTGGCTCTCGCCTCGCTGCTGGCGGCCGCCGCTCCTGATCAGCCGAGTGGAGTGAAGCCGAAGACGAAAAGCTCCGCCGCGGCGCCTTCACCCGCTGGCTCTTCGAGCCACACCGCAACGACCGGCTCCACGAGTGTCCATCCGCCACGCGTTCCCCTCTGGGAACAGACGCCCCTCGTGGTGGAGGCTCCCAGGAGCTCGCTTTCGCGTCGGGTCGTCATCGATCGCGTCGTCGCATTGGTGGGCCACGACGCGATCACCCTTTCGGAGCTTCGCCGACGGACTGCCGTGGCTGAGCGCGCGCTCAAGTCGAGTGGGCCTTCGCCGCGCCCGACCAAGTCACTCGAGGCGCAGACGCTCGATCACATCATCGAAGAGATTCTCGTCGCCAAGGTCGCCTCGAAGAAGAAGCTCGTCGTGAACGAGTCGGAGATCGATTCGGCTGTCGAGCAAGTCCAGAAGAGCAACCGCCTCACGCGCGAAGCGCTCCAGAAGAGCTTGGCTGACGCTCTCTTCACGGAAGAGTCTTACCGTCTCGAGCTGCGACGCCAATTACTCCGCTTCAAAGTGCTTCAAGCGGTGATCGTCCCGCGGACCAAGAGCTCGCCAGGGGTCTCGACCGAGGAGTGGGGTCGAAGGCTCGAAGCCGAATTCAAGGTCTGGCTCGCGGAGCAGCAGCGAGAGTCCTACGTCGAGGTCCGTCTGTGATCCGAGCGCGAGCTTGGACCGCCGTTCTGATCGCGTCTTCGCTCGGCGCTTGCGGGCCGAAGGGACGCGACGCGATCGCTCCGAGCTCGAAGCCGAGGGCCGCTGCCCAAGCGAAGGGGTTCATCTGCGCCGAGCAGGCGATCGATCCGCATGCAGGCGAGCCGCTCGACGCGGCGGCAGCGAGCGTCGTGCGCGTCGAGGTCCGTGGCTCCGCGATCGCAAAACAGATCTGCGACGCCATCGAGAGCCGAGTCGGGCGCTCGGTGAACGAGGCCTCGGTCGAGGGTGACATCCGCAGGATCTGGACGCTGGGCAAGGTCGAAGATGTCATCGTAGCGCGCGAAACGACCTCCGGTGGAGTCGCGCTTTCGTACGAGATCGTCGATCGAAAGCGCTTCGGCAGCGCGCGAATCGACGGCGTCCGCACCGCAGACATCGGTGATGACGTAGACTTCGTGCCCGATCCCGGCCCGCTCGATCCGGTCGCGATGAGCGTCGCTTCGTCGAAGCTCGCCCACGCGCTTTCGGATCAGGGTTTTCGACACGCGACGATTTCGACGCGAACCGAGACGAAGAGCGACGACACCCTCGAGCTCGTGTTCGACGTGAATCTCGGTGTTCGCTCGGTGGTGAAGAGCATCGCCTTTCCGGGCGCCGATCCGGGACGCGCAAGCGAGGTTTTACGGCTCTTGGTGACTCGTGTCGGAGCGCCGGTCATGGCTGAGGCCCTCGAGCGCGACCTGCTCGTCACCAGCGCCTACTATTACGACCACGGCATGCTCGCGGTTCAAGTCCACCCGGCCGACATCACCGAGTCGTCGGGCGGCGAAGCGCTCGATATCGCGATCGCGGTCGACGAAGGCCTGATCTACAAGCTCGGCACCATCCGGTTCGCGGGCGACCTGCTCGACCGTGAAGACGACTACAAGAAGCGCTTCTGGTCGAGCGCCCCCGGATCGATCTTCAATCGCGCCACCATCGTCGCCGATTTGGAACGCATTCGCGACTACCACCAGTCGCAGGGGTTCGCGGCCGACGTCGATCCGCAAATGGATCTGAAGCCCGACAAGAAGCTCGTCGACGTCACGCTGCGCGTGAAGAAGCGATGAGCTTGCCTCGGAGCCTCAGGGCAGATCGATGACACCGACGAAGCCGGGGCCACCTGCGAGCGGCGTGGTGAAGAGCTCGGTGAGCTTGCCCGTCGCAGAGTCGATGCGGAACGAGACGATCTCGTTCGACTGCTGATTGCCGACGAACAGAAACGATCCCGATGGATCGATGCTGAAGTGGCGCGGAGTCTTTCCGTCGGTGGGCTGATGACCCACGAGGGTCATGAGTCCGGTGAGCGGGTCCACGTCGAAGATGACGATGCTGTCGTGTCCACGGTTCGAGCCGTAGAGAAATCTGCCTGATTTCCCGAACGCAACCTCGGCACACGTGTTCGTGCTGCCGTCGACTCCCGAAGGGAGCGTCGAGAGGGTCTGAATGGGTGAGAGCCGGCCGAGGATCGCGTCGAAGGCCATCGCGGTCATCGTGTCGTCGGTCTCGTCGATGACGTAGGCGAAGGGCGCGCTCGGATGAAACGCCATGTGTCTCGGGCTCGGCGTCGCGACGGTCGGTACCGAGTTCTGGGCGAGGGTCTTTTGCGAGGCATCGAACAGGAGCTGCGAGACGGCATCGACTCCGAGGTTCGGGACGAACGCGAACCGATTCGAGGGATCGAGGACGAGCTCGTGGGCATTCTTTCCAGTGCTCGTCGTGACGATCGACGGCCCGAGGGCGCCCGTCGGCGAGATGCCGAGCATCGTCAGATTGCCGCCGCCATAATTGACTCCGAACACGACGCTGCCGGTCGCATCCACCGCGACGTGAGCGGGCCCCGCGCCGTTCGAGGAGACTCGATTGAGAAAGGTCAACGCACCGGTCGTCGGGTCGATCTCGAACGCGGCCAGCTCGTCGCTGGACTCGTTGACCGCATAGAGCGATCGGTGATCCGGAGAGAACGCGAGGAACGAAGGCCCACTGCCCGCATCGATCTCGCTCTTCGCGGCGAGCGCACCTGTCACCGGATCGAGCGAGAAGACGTGGATCTTGTCGTCGCTCGCCCCGACGAAAGCGAAGGGTCTCGCCGGCGATTGACCGCCAGCCCCCGTCGAGCTCGACGCGACGGTGCTCGCGATCGACGCCGAGACGGTCGACACGCTCGATGTTCCGGCTCCCCCGGAGCCTCCTTGGTCGGCGGTGCCGTCACCACATCCGAGCCAAACCAATGCGCCGAAGACCACACCGACGTCACGCACGCGCCTCACCATGGAAGCGACGATAGCCGACCCAGGCTTAAGGCGCCGGTCGGCGTTCCAAGTCACCGAATGAGCTTCGAGAGCTTCTTGAATTCGGGGGTACCGGATTTTCGGAGCCAATCGAACACGACGGTCTCCATCGTCGTCAGCGTCGCCCCCGCCGCGCGGCAGAGCTCGAGACCTGCGACGCGATGATCTTCTCGTCGGGAGACCACGCCGTCGATCGGCACGTGGACGTCGATGCCTCGAGCGACGAGCTCGCGGACGGTTTGGAAGACACAAACGTGAGTCTCCATGCCCACGACGATCGCGCTTCGTGGAGGAGGAGCGTCGAAGATCGCGGCGAACCCGCTCGCCTCGACGGCAGAGAACGCCGTCTTCTCGAGGATGGGGGTCTGGGTCCGTGCGAGCTCCTCGCGAAGCTCTTTCACCGTCGGACCGAGCCCGCTGGGGTATTGCTCCGTAGCGAGGATCCGTCCGCCGAGGGTGGATGCTGCCTCGATGAGGACCGTCGCGGCACGCAAGAGCGTAGCGAGCTCAGCCGGCGGCATCGCCGACGCGAGGCGCTCTTGGACGTCGACGACGAGAACGATCGAGCTCGTGGGATCGAGCCTGTTCACAGGACACCTCCGGACGGGGCATTTCGTACGATAGCGCGCGGCGCCGAGCCGCGTCCATCGATGCGTCAGCTTCGCCCGATGCTCAAGCGAAAGCTCTTCAGGTAGTTGCCGAGATCGCTTCGCGCATCGAAACGCAAGAGACAGCTCGCTCGGAGAACACCTTCGGCGTCGGCGATCGCCCCCGCCATGACGGTGAGAGAGGTGTAGGGGTCGCGGTGATCGAAGCGTTTTTCGGCATGCAGCGCGAGAGGCTCACCCTCGTCACTCACGAATGCGAGGTCGTAGGCGATGCGCGCAGACAGCCCCTCGCGAGCCAGTCGGATCGTCCCGTGAGCGCTCGCTTCGTGCGCGAGGTTTTCGGCGACGAGCGGGCCGGAGACGTCGACGGCCAACGACCGGAAGAGCTCGACGACGCTCGGGGCCCCAACGGTCAGGCTCACGACGATGGGCCGTTGGCGATGCGGCTCGCTCGGGAGGGAGTAGGCGCCGATCAGAGTCTCTCGGTAGGAGAGTCTCACAGAGGGCGCGCGCCACCTCACGGGAGCCTTCATGCGGGCTTCGGCTCACCGGCGCCCGGTGCATCGGCGACCTCTGGCAGCATGAAACCGGCGGTGGCCTGGTCGAAGTCGCTCGCGGGCAACACCAGTCGCGACACAAGCTCCCCTTTTTGAAGCGCCGTCACGATCTCGTCGACGTCGGCCTCGGTGACTCGACCGTAAAAGATCCCATCGGGGGCGATGGCGACGACGGGGCCGGCCCAACACGCATCGGTGCAGCTCGAGCTACACACGCGCACCTCGGTCTTGGCGAGCCCACGTGACGCGACCTCGGTCTTGAGCGCCGTGTACAGCCCCTCCGAGCCTCGCGCCGCACAGGAACCTTTGGGTGAGCCCTGCGGGCGGCGATTCACACAAACGAAGAGGTAGCGTTTTCGTTGGGGCACGCGCGAAATGGTACTCGGGAAGGTGCCCGGCGAAAGCCTCCTCGACCGAGTCAGAGCCGAACGACCACGCGGCCCGATCGCGCATTTCGGGGGTTGGGCCTTTCCCGATTGCGTGCGAGCCTTCCTAGCCGAACGTGCTCTCAGCGGTCATGAGCCCCGCTAGCGGGGGGGAACCCGCCCTTGAATCCCCTCTATTCCGCCGGAATTTTCACCGCATGGAGCGCGATCTACATCGCGACCTTCTTCTATTCGGTGTGGTCCGTCCGGCGAAAGCTCAGCACATCCGGCGAGCTGTTGCTCGGCTGCTTCGCGCTTTCTCTTGCCGTGTTCGGGGTCGCGACGACGGTCTTCGAGCTCACCGCCCAGGCCGCGATGGGCCGTCTGGCGACAGCGAGCGAGCTCATCGCAGTTCCGATACTGTTGCATTTCGTCTTCGTAGCCGAGCATAAGAGCCCGCAGCGCGGCTTGGTGATCGCTGGCTACGTCGTCTTCGCGGCGCTTTCCGGGCTCGCATTCGCCGGAGCGCTGACCGGGTCGTCACTCGGGGCCGATAGCGGGCTCGCCGATGCGCGCGCGACGCTCCTCGGAAAGATCGCACACGCGCTCATCGTGCTCGTGGCCGTGGTCATCGCGTACGTCTACGCGAGCACCTTCATCTCGTCGCGGCGCGGGCTCGCGGCCTTCCTCGGCGCGACGGCCCTCACGGTGACCGCCGCGCACGACCTCGCGATGAACCTCATCGAAGGGCGCGACAACACGCTCACACCCTTCGGGTATGGCGCTTTCTCGCTCTGCCTCTTCTTGAGCAGACTCGCGAAGCTCCGCGTGCGACGCGACAAGCTTCTGCGGAAGACCACCGAGCTGTCGGATCGCTCCCATGCGCTCTCCCGCGCGTTCAAAGAGCTGCGCGCCGCGCAGAACGAGCTGGTTCGACGAGAGCAGCTCGCCGCGATAGGCGAGCTGTCGGCAGTCGTCGCGCACGAGGTGCGGAACCCACTCGCGGTCATCACGAACGCCGTCGCCACCCTCGCGCACCCGGAGATTACCGACGAGGATCGAGCGACACTGCTCAAGATTCTCGAAGAAGAGACGACGCGATTGAATCAGCTCGTCGGCGATTTGCTCCGGTACGCGAAACCTCTCGCTCCCGAGGCGCAGCTCGTCGGCGTTCGAGACATGGTCGACAAGGCCATCGCGCACCTGAAGCTGCGGCTCGATCTCAAGATCGAGGTCGTCGAGCCGACCCCCGTCGGCAAGATCGCCGGCGACCCGCTCTTGCTTCGTCAGGCCATCGACAACGTCGTGAACAACGCCCTCCAAGCCATGCCGAGCGGCGGGACGCTGACGATCACGCTTTCGAGGCAGGGTCGCGGCGCCGCCGAACGATTCGTGCTGGCCTTCGCGGATACAGGGGAAGGCATGGATACGGTCGTCCGCAAACGGGCACTCGATCCGTTCTTCACCACCCGTCCCTCGGGAACGGGGCTCGGCCTCGCGATCGTCTCGCGTGTCGTCGACGCGCACGGCGGAGAGCTGGTGATTCGCAGCGCACCCGATGCTGGAACCGAAGTGAGCCTCGTGTTGCCTACGGATCCCGAGCAGAAAGCTCACTCGAGTCAGCGTCCACGGCTGTCGATCTCGAGCACCCCCGACTCGTCGCGCTCGGAGAGAATGGGCCACGATCGCATCTCGAGCATTCCCGATTTCGTCCGCGAGAGATCGTCTGGATTGCGTGAGCACGAGGCCATTTCGAGCCATCCGCCCAAGCGCCACGCCGACGGCGAATAACGCTTCTATCGGCTATCGAAGTAAATCGATGCCGAAGTCACGCCTGAACTCACGACACTGAGGGCTCCCTCGCTCGAAGTCACGGCAAGTGGTTCCGCGGTCGTCGTAGATGCGGCAGGCGTTTGGGCTCTCGGCGGTGCCGAGATGCACGCACGCCCCCGCGGCGGTGGTGGCGAAAGCTAGCTCGCCGAAGTGTCCGGGTTGGAGGCGCTCTGCGATGTCGGGGCGTCCGATTCTTCGCCAACGAACGATATCGTCGGCCGGTACGAGGATTCGCCCGTCGCTCCCCGTGCGGCAGCACGCGCCGCAGGTCAGACAATCGAGCTCTTCGACGGGGGCGTCCACGAGCGCAAGTCAACCACGGAGGCCTGCCTTGTACTAGAAGGCTCACATGATGGACCGACGAGGCATCGTGGCGCTCGACAAGGCGCACGTCTGGCATCCGTACACTCCGATGGGAAAGTACATCGCCGACGTCGATCCACTGGTGGTCCAAAGCGCCAAAGGCGCACGCCTCTTCGATGCCGATGGCAGGAGCTACATCGACGCGACCTCGAGCTGGTGGGTCGCATCTCTCGGGCACAACCACCCTCGTCTGATTCGCGCGCTCGCGGCGCAGACCGAGGTGCTCTGCCACACGTCGCTCGCCGGTGTGACCCACGAAGGCGCAGCGACTCTCGCGTTCGAGCTCGTCAAGCGCGCACCGTCGGGGATGACACGCGTTTTCTACAGCGACGACGGCTCGACCGCGCTCGAGGTCGCGATCAAGATGGCGCTCCAGTTCTTCGTGAACGACGGACGCCCCGAGAAACGCCGGTTCGTCGCGCTCGACGGAGCGTTCCACGGAGAGACACTCGGCGTCACGAGCCTCGGGGGAATCGAGGTGTTTCGTCGGCCTTTCGCGAGCGCGCTGATGGAGTGCATCCACGTCCCGACACCTTTCGGAGACTCGCCGCATCACGAGGAGGCATTCGCCGCGCTCGAAGCGCTGCTGACGCGGGAGCATGCCTCCATCGCAGCGCTCGTGCTCGAGCCGCTCGTCCAAGGAGTTGCGGGGATGCTCGTCTACGACAAAGAGTATCTCGCGCGCGCCCGCAAGCTGACGAGCGAGCTCGACATTCTCCTCGTCGTCGACGAAGTGTTCACCGGCTACGGTCGCACCGGCTCGTTCTGGGCGTCGAGCCAGGCGAGCATCTCGCCCGACATGCTGTGCACGGCCAAAGGGTTCTCTGGAGGCATGTTGCCCATGGCAGCGACGCTGACGAGCGAGCGCGTCTTCGAGGCCTTCCTCGGCGCCCCCGAACGAGCGTTCTTCTACGGTCACTCGTTCTGCGGCAATCCGCTCGGCGCGGCTGTCGCGCGCGAAGTGCTGCGTGTGTACGACGAGGAGCAAGTGATCGAAGGAATCGCCGAGCGATCCACGCGCATCAAGCGATGCTTCGACACGCTCGCGGAGGAGCACGCCGAGGCCGTTCGCCCGCGGACCCTCGGCATGATCGGAGCCATCGACCTCTCTCCCAACCCGCAATACCTGGGTCAGCGAGGGTGGAAGGCGAGCGCCAAAGCACGCGAGCTCGGCGCCTATCTGAGGCCGCTCGGAGACGTGGTCTACGTCGCTCCGCCGCTCAACATCCCGATGCCCGATCTCGAAGAGCTGCTCGAGATCGTCGGCGCGAGCGTTCGCCACGCGGTCACCACCTAGCGAGGCGGATCGACCGCAGCCGCCGTGGGGCCAGTCCTACTCGGCGCCGATCGAGACCGGTGCGGCATCGATCGAGATCGGCGCAGCATCGATCGAGACCGGCGCAGCATCGATCGAGACCGGCGCAGTGTCGACCTCGGCCGGAAGCTTGACGTCACGCAGCTCAGCCCCGAGCAGCTCGAGCGCAGCGGTGACGAGCGGATGGGAACGCACGGCTTGCTCGAGAACGGAACGCCGCGCACGTCTCAGCTCGCCGTAGAGTCGGGAGAGCGTCACCGAGCCGGTGCCTCCGGATATCTCGCTGAAATCGACCTCGACTTCGGACCCGAGGACTTCGCGAGCGATCTCGGTGCAAAGCTCAAGCGTCGTGGGATCGGAGGCGACCTGGCCCGCTTCGAAGCTTCGCGTCTCGAAGCCGAGGGCGAGCTTGGTCGGGCCGATCTCGATGATGTGAGCTCTCTCGAGGACCGGAGCGATACGCTGACGCCGTTCGCGAACCTTCTCGACGATCACGCTGAAGCGCTTGATGCGATCGCGATCTTCTTCGCCGAGTGGCGGCAACGACGGTCGGGTTTGAAACGCGGCGACCGGAGGACCGGACGGCGCCGGGGCGCTCGCCGGGGGTCTCGAGAAAGGCGCGGCCGACGCTGGAGGCGAAGAAGGATGTGGTCGCGACGAAGGCTCGCCGTAGGCGACGTCGGGCGGAGCGGGAGCGGTCGCGCGAGGAGCAAGACCCATGGCGGCAAACTCGCTCGCCGCGGCCGCCCCGGCGGCGAGCGACGACGAGACGAACCTCGGCTTGTCGTTAGGTGCTCGCGATGGCTGGGTCGCGGGAGGCACATCTTCGCGAGGCGCTCTCTGTTCGAACGCCGGATCGACGGCGCGGGCTTTGGGCGGCGCCGAGAGGGCAGCGGTGGGTTCGGCTGGAGGTGGAGGTTCCGCCGAGTGCTCGTCGCTCGCAGCGCTCGCGGGCGACGGTGCGGCGCTTCGCCCGGGCGGAGAGCCTTGGCGACCATCGGGTCGCTGCGGCGGCATTCCGCGACCTGGGCCGCTCGCGCCAGAACCGCCGCCTCCTGGAGACCCACCGCCCCCCGAAGCGAGGCGGATTTCGAGGTCTCCGAGTCTGCGTAGGAGCTCGTCGACCGGCACGAGCGCAGGTCTGCGCGCGAGACGAACGAGCGTCATTTCTAACGCCGAGCGAGGCACGAGGGAGCGGGCGATGTCGTCGAAGGAGCGCGAAAGCCCTTGGTGGAGCCGCGTCAGATCTTCGACCTGCGCCTTGCCCGCGAGCTCTTTGATCTCGGCGAGCTCTGCATCGGCCACGTCGACGAGAGCGCGCGCGTCGGGCGCGACCTTCGCCACGACGACGTCGCGCAAGTGCGCCAAGAAATCGCGCGACACGTGGACCATGTCGTAGCCCTGCTCGGCGAGCTCACCCACGACGTTGATGCATCCCGCAGCGTCTCCGCCGACCAGCGCAGACGCGAGCCGCCCGAGCATCGAGCGATCGGCGACACCGAGAACGCGCGAGATGCCTTCGCTCGTGAGCCGTTGGCCGGCCCCAGCCCAGGCGATGACTTGATCGAGCAGGCTCATCGCGTCGCGCATGCTGCCCGCGGCTTCGCGCGCGAGAATCGAGAGGGCACCGTCGTCGGCCTCGATCTTCTCAGCGTCGAGCACGTAACGGAGACGGGCGGCGATCGCTTGCGCTCCGATGAGCTTGAAATCGTAGCGCTGACAACGACTCAGGATCGTGATCGGAACCTTGTGGACCTCGGTCGTCGCGAAGATGAATTTGACGTGCGGCGGCGGCTCTTCGAGCGTCTTGAGGAAGGCGTTCCACGCGTTGTTCGACAACATGTGGACCTCGTCCACGATGTAGATCTTGTAGCGGTCGCGGTTGGGCCGGTACGGAAGCGACTCCTGCAAAGTGCGGATGTCATTCACGCCGGTGTACGTCGCGCCGTCGATCTCGAGGACGTCGAGATCGACACCAGCAGCGATTTCGGTGCAAGCGCTGCAGACGAGACACGGCGTCGCAGTCGGCCCGTTCGCGCAGTTGAGGGCCTTGGCGAGGATGCGTGCGCTCGTGGTCTTGCCCACGCCTCGTACTCCCGTGAACAGGAAGGCGTGCGCGACGCGATCGAGGGCGATCGAGTTCGCGAGGGTCAAAGCGACGTGCTCTTGCCCGACGAGGTCTTCGAACGACTGCGGACGCCATTTACGGGCGAGGACGACGTAGCTCATGCGCGGAGGATGTTCATACCACCCCTCTCGGCCTTTGGCGCGCCGTCACGCCCCGACGGAGCCGTCGCCGCCCCGGAGTGACGGCCTGAGGGCGAAATCAGCGGAAAGCCCCTCGACGGCTCGGCCGTTCGCGACGAAAGGGGTCGACGCCGCCTTCTCATGTTGCGGCGGAGGGCGATTTTGGCGAGGATGCGCGCGATATGCAGTTTCGCGGCGGAATGAACGAGCTCATGCGCCAAGCCGCGCGCATGCAGCGAAAGATCGACGACGTCAAGGCGAGCCTGAAAGACGCCGAGGTGACCGGCTCTGCGGTCGGCGAGAAGGTCAAGGTCGTCGTGACCTGCGAAGGAAAGCTCCGCAGCATCACGATCGATCCCGAGTTCCTCGCGGCCGAGGGCCTCGAGATGACGCTCGACTCGATCGTGGCAGCTTCGAACGCCGCGCTCGACGAGGCCGACAAGAAGGTCGACGCCGAGGTCAACAAGGTTACCGGTGGCATCAAGATCCCCGGTCTCTGAACTTCCCCGGAAGACCAACGCAGCATGTTTCCGGATCGGCTCGTTCGGGTGGTCCAACTGCTTTCGCGCCTTCCCGGCGTGGGAGAGAAGACCGCCCAACGCTATGCGCTTTCGCTCGTCACGAGCGACGAGAGCACTGCGCGCGAGCTGGGTCGCGAGCTTCAGGATTTGCGTCGCTTCGTGCGGCCCTGCGTCGAGTGCGGGCACATCGCCGAAGCAGAGAGCGAAACTGAGCCGGCGCGGTGCTCGATCTGCACCGACGGCAAACGTGACCCGACGTTGCTTTGCATCGTCGCTCGCGTCCAAGATCTGCTCGCGATCGAGCGCAGCGGATCGATGCGAGGCCGCTACTTCGTCCTCGGCAGACTGCTCTCCCCACTCGACGGCGTCACGAGAGACGACCTCGGGCTCGATCGGCTGAGAGAGCGCGTGCTCGGAGAGAAAGCCGAAGGCCAGACCGGACCGCTCGTCACCGAAGCGCTCATCGCGACCCCACCGTCGGTCGACGGAGAAGCGACCGCGCTCCTCATCGCGCGAGAGCTCGGGTCGCTCGGCGTCAGGGTGACGCGCATCGCGAGCGGTGTTCCGCACGGCGGCGATCTCGAGTTTGCAGACCAGGTGACCATCGGACGAGCCATCGAGCACAGGAGGCAGTTCGGCTGATCGAAGCCATTCGAAACAGCGCCGAGCTTCACCAAGGCATCCGAACAGCCTGAGCTGACTCGAGAGGCAGCACATCGAGGCACTCGAACGCGGAAACAACCGAGATTGGTATGCACAAGAACATCATTTCTACACATGACGCTCCGGCCGCGATCGGCCCGTACTCCCAGGCCGTCGTCGCTGGTGGCCTGGTGTTCACGAGCGGTCAGATCGGCCTCGACCCGAAGACCGGGCAGATGGTCGAGGGCGGCACGAAGGTTCAGACCGAGCGCGTTCTCGAGAACCTGGCGGCAGTGCTGAAGGCAGCGCAGAGCTCGGTCGGATCGATCGTCAAGGTCACCATTTTTCTCACCGACCTCAGCGAGTTCGCCCTCGTCAACGAGATTTATGCACGTTGCGTGGGCGCGAGCCCGCCGGCTCGGTCGACCGTTCAGGTCGCGGCGCTTCCGAAGGGGGCATCGGTCGAGATCGAAGCGATCGCCCTCGTACACACTTCACTCACCCAAGCCGAGGACGGCAAGAGCGGCTCAGCCGCGGGAGATGCATCATGAGCACCGAAGAGAATGAGAAGAAAGAGAGCCGTCCGCGCAAGATCGCCAAGAGCGCGTCGACTGCGGAGCGGCCTGCCTTCAAGCCGGGCGAAGCCGTCGACGCGGCGAATCCCGACGCCGTGGCTGCGAGCGTTGGTGATGCTCCCGCTCATGGCGTGAAGAGCGAGCGCAAGTGGGACCTTCGCGCAGAGCGTCCGGCGGGCGGGCCCGCGTCGAGGCCGCGACCGCCGCGTCGTCAGTTCGGCGGCGACCCGCAGATGCCGATGCGACGACCGGGCGCTTCGGGCGGGCGAGCGATGCCCGAGCTGCCGAACCGCGATCGCGTCGCCGATCGTGCGAGCCCGGAGTTCGTCGATCGTTGGCTTTCGCAGAAGCCGCGTCCGCGTCCCGAGCCGGGTGCGGCTCCGCCGCGTGGCGACAGGCCGTTCGGCGACCGTCCGGGTCGCGATCGGCGCCCGCCGCGCGACGGCGCACCTCCCGCGCGAGACGGACGCCCCGGCGCCGCCGCGGCGGCTCGACCCCCGCGCCCGGTTCCCGAAGCGAAGAAGCTCCCGACCTTGAGCGAGACCTTGCTGGTCGGCCTTCCGAAGGTCGCGGTCGAAGGAATGCGCGACAAGAGCGCGAACAAGCCCAAGACGGCGAAAGAAGCTCTCCTTGCCAAGGCGGCCCAGCAGCCCGCGAAGCCGGCGCCCGAGAAGGCGGCCCCGAAGGCGAAGATCGAGCTCAAGAAAGAGTGGATCTCGGCTGGCGCCGAACAAGCCAAGGCCGTGCTCGCCGAGGCTGGCGAAGCGGGCGAGAAGCTCGTCGAGGCGTGGACGCAGGCCAACAACGCGGCGGCCATCGTCGAGGCAGCGAGCGACGAGTCGGTCGCGAGCGGGCCCCGGAAGGCCGCGAAGCGCTCGATCAACATTCTCCGCGCCCGCAACGTCGCGATCCCCGAGCGCGCGAGCGCGAAGGTGGTTTCGGCAGGCGAAGAAGAGATCATCGAGGCGACGTTCACGCCGCCCGATGCACGCGGTACGACCTCGTTCACGATCGCTCGTCGTCGCGGCGGAGATCGCGCGCACATCGCCGAGGTGATCGTGCGCGACGAGGTCGGGATCGTCCACGCCGTGAGCGGTTACATGAGCCGCTCACAAATCAAAGAAGCGCACCAGCGCGTCGCCGACAGCGCCGGGATGCCGCCGATCAACGTCCCGGTCGAATGGGTCCGCGCGCGCATCGCCGAAGCGAAGAGGGTCAACGCGACCTCGGAGGTGCTTTTGCCGCTCGGTCTCGACAAGTGCAAAGAGCTCATCGAGCCGCAGTCGGCGACGCCGATCGAGCACCCGATCGCCGGGCTCGAGAAGACCCTCGGAGACGAGGCTTCGAGCACGGGTAGCGGCGCGCTTCACAGCGAGCCTGAGTTCAGGGGCTGGCTGCCCGACGCGCGTGCGCTCGACGAGCTCTTGCGCAAGGTCGGCAGCGGCTTGACGCCCGAAGAGGCGAAAGAGCCGGGCAAGGTCGACGCGATCCTCAAAGAAGAGCTCAAGGCCGCGACCGATCGCTTCTTCACGCCGGAGCTGCGCGCAGTGGTCGCTCGTCGTCTCCGCGACGCTGCAATCGGTGTGCGACAGCGACTCGGTGACGACAAGGCCAAGGAGGTCGTGAACGTCGCTCGTTCGGTCGAACGCGCAGGCCTCATCACCTCGCCGCCGCACGAGGTCGAGTTCCTCCTCGCCTTCTTCCAAAAGGGCGTCGCCGTGCTCGCTCAGCAGAGCGGAGGGCAGCTCCGCGTTCCGGTAGCGCAGCCGTAATCGTCTCGCTGCCAATCGGGTCGCCTCTCGTGGTGACCCGAGTCGTCTCGAAAGCGACCACGACATGGGCGTCATTGCTGAACCGAGCCATGACGCCCTTCGTGCGTTCGATCGACTGAAAACGCAGCCTCGAGACGTCGCGGCACGTGCGTTGCTTTTTCCAAGTCTACGATGAGACGAAAGACTCGGCGGATCAGCCGCTTGCGCTTGGGGTTGGCACTCGGTGCCTTGGGGATCGCGTCGTTCGGGCGCATCGGCCCCGTCCGACTCGGCATCGCTCCCTCGCGGCCGGGCTGCTCTCGTTCGCACGCCTGCCGCAGGAAGATTCGTTCGTCTTTTCTAACCGCGGGAATCGCCGGCGTCGTTTCGGTCGAGTTCGTGGACAGCGACGGCTTCTCGCTCGCCCTGGCGGTTCGTCCGAGCATCGAGAACGCCCGTCAGTTGTTCGGCGACTCGGTAGGCTTGTATGGCGGAACGGCGCTGCTCGACTTTCGCTTCCGCGCTGCGAAGACGAGCCCACCGAAGCCTCCAAAGCGGAAGCGACCTCGCGACTGATCGCGGCCATCCGGACCGGTCGCGGCGTCCGAAGAATCACGCGACTCGCTTCTAGAACGGAGCTCGCTTCGCTCAACGAGTCGACGAGACGATCGACCCGTGCGACACGCCCGTCTGAGGGAGCGAGCTCGGGTGAATCGTCACCGTGACCTTGCGGCCGTCGCCCCCTCCGAGATCGAGCTTGGCGGTCGCGGTCCCGTCGAACCCCATCGCGAGCGTGGGGCTCCAGCGCAGTCCGTGGCCTTCGCGGGATTGTTCGTCCCAGTCGATGCTGACCAACCACCGGTCGTCGTCGCCTCGTTCGGCTGTGAGGCGGAGCTTGGCGCTGTCGTGGTCGGCATGCCGCTCGATCGTGGCCGAGCGGCCGAGATCGAGATCGGTCTCGCCGGCGAGGATGACGGCGTCGGACGCGTCGCTGCGCGTGATCTTGTAGTCGATGTTGATGGGATGGCGGTCGCGAGCGTGCGTCGGAGCGTGCGGTGACTTTTGCATGGTCGCGACCGAACCGAGTCCGCGAGCGCACGTCGGCATGGAGACCGAGCAACCGGAGACGGCCAACGGCAACGCCGCGAACGGCATGAGAAAGGCGAACAACTGGGACATTTGAAACCTCCTTTGGGTCCCCGGTGAGCCCGCGAGTCGTGCGCGCCATTCCGAGCGCCGAATCGTTTGCCACCTTGTCCCGCGCGGGCGCGTGAGGCGCCGAAGGCTCAGAAGCGCGGCTTCGTCTGCGTGGGCGGAGGCGAGAGAGGCTTCGTCGAGGCGCTCGGTCTCGGAGCCGGGGAGGCGGGTCCACCCGAGGCCGTGGCAAAAGCAGAAGCCGCCGGAGCAGCGGCGGACTTGTCGGCGCGCACGACGTATTGGTCAGGCAACGTCTCGTCGACGATTCGCGCGCGGAGCCCAGCCTGACCTAGCTCTTCGACCACACGCTCGGCATCAATGCGATGCTCTTTGGGAGGCCCCTTGTCGGTCTCCATCGTGAAGTCGACGACGAGCACGAAGCCGCCTGGCTTGAGCGCGCGAGCGAGCTTCGCGGCGTAGGCCGCGCGAGACCCGAGGTGATGCCACGTGTCGACCACGAGCACGCGGTCGACCGACGCATCGTCGAGCTTCGGATCGCCGCCTTCGACCAGCAACGGACGAACGTTCGAGAGGGTCTCGCGCTTCGCGCGTTCGCCGAGGTAGCGAACCATGTCGGGCTCGACGTCGGCAGCGATGACCGTGCCGCTCGCCGACACGGCCCACGCGAGATACGCCTCGAAATAGCCGGTCCCAGCACCGAGATCGACGACGGTCATCCCTCCGCGGAGCTCGAGCATCGAGGCTACCTCTTCGGGCTTCTGCCACGTGTCGCGATCGGGGCTGTCGAATTCCTTCGCCCAATATTCGGCCTTCTCGAAGCGGTGGGGCATTCCGTGATCGTGACCCGTCGGTCCCTGACTCGCGTTCGGGGGCGCCGAGGGCTGGGCTGGCGAAGGCTCGCTCTTTCGGCACCCCGAGCCGAGCACCAGCGCGAGCGCGAGCGCAGCCCCTCGCCCTCCGATTCGCGTCACGTCGCGACCCACTCTTCGATTCGGATGCCGCGCAACCGCATCGGGGCGACGACGTGTCGGCTCATCGATTTTCGAGCGAGGTCGAGGTAGTCGTCGGTCTGCATCCAAGCGAGAGCATCGCCGAGGTCGGTCGCGCGCGGTTGTTTCGCGATCTCTTCCCACTGCAGCTTGGTCGCGAAAATGGCTCGATCGGCAGCCTTTCCGAGATGCTCCAGCTCGGCGGCTCCGAGCATCGGCTCGACCCAGTCGAGGAAGGTGAAGCCGAACGCGCCGTGTGCCGCTTCGTCTTTCACGATGCGCGAGAGGACCGCCTTCGGCAGCGGATGACGGGCAGCGCGCGATGCGCCGCGGAGGAGCGTAATCGAGAGCGCCTCGCCGACGCAGAAGAAACGAACGACGAGCTCGGCGGCGCGGAGCAGCGGCGGCAGATCGGGGTCTGCGTCGGCCACTACCTCGGTCGGATCGTATCGAATCTCGGTCCCGCCGCCGAGCTCCATGGCGAGCCGCGCGCACATCTCGACGTGCGTCATCTCATCGAGAGGGAACCGAGTTGCCAATGCAATCAGATCGACAGGAGCGCGGGCTTCGAGGAGCGCTCGTAGCGTGGCCGCGCACGCGACCGCGGTTCGGTGCTCTTGGAACGCCGCCCCCGTCCAGGCTCGCTGCGCCATGAGGCGAGCTTCGTCGGTCATCGACACCGAGGAGAGCGTCCCCCAGGGCATCGCCAGGACCTCGGGACGCATCGCGCGATAGCGCTTCTCGATGCGCCCTCCGAAGAGCTCGAGCTCGAAGAGCGAGCCATCGCGGACGGTGTCGATGATCCCAGGAACCCCCGCGCCGACCACGCGCTCTTTTGCAGCCGTGCGCGACGCCTCCGAGCGCCCCTCCATTTCCGTAGCCGTCTGAGAAGAGCTCGGCGCGCCGGCCGTGGACGAAGCCGATGTCACGGCGCCTTCTTCGGTGGTTGTGGCGGCGGCATGAGGTTGCCCGGCGGATGGTGCTTGGGAAACGGGACCCGCGCGGTCGAAGTCGGGACGGCCGACGCGGAGGGCGCGCCCGTCGCGATGGTCGGGGTCGACGAGGTGGGTGCAGCCGACGCACTGGGCGCCGCCGTCGGAAGGGGCGGCGGAGCCATCAGGTTGCCCGGGGGCATTTCGGTGGGCGAGGTCGTCGGGCCTTCGGTGGGCGTGGCGGTGGGCCCGTCGGGGGGCGCCATCAAGTTGCCGGGGGGTGACTGAACCTCACTACAGCCGAGGTAGCTCACCGACGCGAGCCCGAGCGTTGCCACCAAGAGTCGCGTGCGCGTCGGCTTGTGTCGGATCGGCATGGCCGGGAGGCTAGCCGAAAAGCGCGCTTCGAAACACCTCCCCGTCATGACGTGATCCTGACGAGCATCAGGCTCGCTCGGCCCCACACTTCATGAAGTGCCCGACTCCTCTTCGCCGCCAATCCAGCGCGAGAGCCTGTTGGTCTTCTCCGATGTTCATCTCGGAAGCGACCTGAACGATGGCACTCAAAACGCCGACCGGCCGCGTCGTTCGGAGCGCATCGATCACGACTTGGTCGCGTTTCTCGAGCATTACCGCGCCGCGGCTCCGGTCGGAGGGCGGTGGCGCATCGTCATCGCCGGCGACTTCATCGACTTCATCGGCATGTCGATTCAGCCAGACGACGAGCCCCTCACCACCGAGCTCACCGTCGAAGAGCGCCAGCATGGGCTCGGCAACGCCTCCGATCACGCCCGCGTGAAGCTACGACGCGTGGCCGCGCGTCACGGAGACGTATTCGAAGCGCTGGCGGCATTCGTCGCCGATGGCCATGCGCTGACGCTCATCCACGGAAACCACGACGTCGAGTTCCACTGGGACGAGGTGAAGACCGATTTTCGTTCGATCCTCGTCACGCACGCGAATCTCTCGGGATCCCTCGCCGAGCAGTTCCTCGGTCGAATCGATTTTCGCGCGTGGTTCTTTTACTGGGGCGGCGTCGCTTACATCGAGCACGGGCACCAGTACGATCCATTCTGCGCGACCGAGAACCAAATGGCGCCTCTCTCGCCCCTCGATCCCCGGCGCGTGGTCCGTGGGTTCTGCGACGTACTCTTGCGCTTCGTCGTACGTCCGACGAGTGGCCTCCGCGAACACGGTCACGAGAACATGGGGCTCTTCGACTACATCGGATTCGGCGCCAAGCTCGGTTTCGGTGGAATGGCTCGCCTCGGAATCCGCTTCTTCGATGCCGTGCTCGAGCTCTTTCGTCTGCGTCGAGAGTACCTCTCGGAGGCGGCCGCGACCTTGAGAGAAGAGCACGAGCGTCGCGTCACCGCGCTCGGTGAAGCGACACGTATCGGAATCGATCGCATTCGTGCGCTCGTGGCCCTGCAATCGCCGCCTGTGACGCGGTCGATTCGCGGGATCCTCGCGAGCGTGCTGCTCGACCGGTTGGCCCTCGGGCTCGTCGCGTCGCTGCTCCTCATCGTGACCGGAGTGCTCGGGCTCTACTGGGGTCGATTCTTCGTCGGCAGCGTGTGCGTGGCGCTCGCGTGGGTCGTTGGCCATTGGTATCTGTCGCGACAGCGGAGAATCGATCCGACCGAAGAGCTCGCGGAGCGCGCGACGCACCTCGCGCGGCTCCTTCCGGCAGCGCTCGTCGTGATGGGACACACGCATGCCCCTGCCGAAGTGGCCATGAACGACGGCGCTTCGAAGTACATCAACCTCGGGTCGTGGGCCGAGGAAGAACCCGATGCGATGTTCTCGTACCGAGCAGCGAGAACGCATTTGGTGGTGCATCTTCGTGACGGAGCCCCCGTAGCCGAGCTGCGCGCTTGGGAGGCCGACGGGCCTCGCCGTTTCGAAGCGAGCTGACGGCCGACGCCGCGATCCGGGGCGCGAAGGACCGGGCCGCCGACCGTCGGGCCATCGGGGTTGCATCTGCCCGAGAACGCAAGCCACGCTGTCGACCGTGAGCCGTTCCAATGAGACCCGATGCGGGGCGACACGTTGAGCCCGGCCGCCATTCTGTCGGTCGCAGGCCTCGTGGCGTTCATCGGCGGAGTGCTCTTCGCCGCGCGCGCGTCACGGCGACTGCTGGTCTTGCGAATCGTCGGCGGACGGATCGCTTCGGCGCGAGGTCGGGCTCCAGGCGACCTCTTGCACGACGTGGAAGACATCACCGAGCGCGCTGGCTCCGAGGGCACGATAGCGCTGGTGATCGAGAATGGGCAGGTCGTCGTTCACGCCGAAGGCGACATGGACCCAGCCGTGATTCAGCGGCTTCGGAACGTCGTCGGCCGATTCACACTTCCACGTTTGCGAGGGGCGCCGTCTGTGAAGAGTCGATAGAAGCGCGTCGAGCGCGTCAGCGCGAAAGAACGAGGCTTCAGCGCGAAAGAACGAGGCCGAGAACGAAGGCCACTGCGAGCGAGCAGGCGATGGCGACGAGCAGAAGGCCGCGACGCTTTCGCATGAGCATGGCTTGCTCGAGCTCGTCGAGCGGCTCGGTGTGGGCGGAGACGTGCGCGGAGACGGGCCTATCGGCTCGCGCGGCTTCCGGTGCGTGGAGGGTGACGCCCGCCGTGTCGAAGGCTTCGGCGAAAGAACGCTCGTGCGCGGCTTGCGCAGTGAACGCTTGGACGTCGTTCGCGGTCGGGCCGAGAAAGAGCTTCTGGGTCGCTTCGATGCCTACGTTCATCAGACGGCTCTCGGCGCCCATCGCATCGGCCAAGCTGGGATCGGAGAACGTGGGATCGTCGCCCTCGTCGAGTGAATCGACGAACGACTCGCTCGGTGCCATCGAATCGAAGTGGGGCGGAGGCCGAAACGCCGGCAGCGAATGGAGTGGCCCGCGAGGCACGGTCGTTCCGAAGGTCGGAGACGACGGGAAAGGCAATCTGACACGCGGCCAATCTTGGGCGGTCGCCACGAGGGAGCGCACCGGTCGCAACGAATCGGGGCTCGCCTGCGTGATCTGGAGCGTCGACTCCGATTGGAGCAGGAGAGCCTCGGCGACCGCCTTTTCGGAGCCGTGACGCGAGACGGGTGCCGGTCGCGGGCGAGGGGGGACTGGCGGAAGCTCTCCCCGAGGGATGCGCGGTTTGACGGCCGCGCGGCGACTCGGCGGGAAGGGCGGAATGGTGCGTGTCCCCGAGGCGGGCGCCGGCGGCGCGGACCGATGATGCGCGGGAGCCGGTGAAGATAGGAGTTTCGACCCAGGAAGCGGCGGTGCCGACGCCGCTGCGGTGAAAGGTGCAACCGACACGCGAGGAGGCGCTGACGACGCGCGAGACGCGGCAGCGGGACGAGGAGGTGGCGCTGAGGAGCGAGGAGGTAAGGCTGAGGAGCGAGGACGCGGCACCACGCCGAGGCTCGCGAGACGCACCCCCGACTTCGGGGCTTCCGAGTCGGTTTTCCACTCGAGCGGAGTCGGCGCGGAGCTCGAAAGCCCGAGCGGAGTCGACGCCGCTTCACTTTCGGTGAGACCTCGCAAAGTGCTTCGTCGCGCAGCCATAAGCCTCCGGTCAAAAACCGGAGAGCTGCGGGACCTCCGTTCGAGCGACCCTCGAACGATGGCCCCGATGCTCGCGGCGAGACGGTGCGTGTGCGCCGTCGCGAGCCACGACAATCTCCGGCGCATCCGCGTGTGCAAGTTCGGATCCTTTCTTCTATCGACCGAAGCGCGCTCGCGAAACGCTGTCGATTGGACGGATTCGAACGCGTCGAGCGTGTGGGTGGGCTGGATCAAAGATCCGCCACACGGACCGATGCGGCTCAGCGACCGAGTCGTACCGATACCCTCAGGGATCGCGCGCTCCGCGGCCCCTGAAGGGCCTGCGTACAGACAACTCGGTGCTATTTCGCCGATACCTTCGTGAGACAGGCGGCCTCGTCTCTCCGCTCCACAGCCTACAAAAGTAGGCTTCCGGTGCTCGTTCCTCGGGCAAAAGGCTCCCTTCGGTCTCGACGGAATATCGATCGACTTGTTTATACGCCGGCCCTTAGGACCCGCGTCTGAATGCCGGTGTGAATCACTGCCGCGATCTCTCGGAATGGCTGTCGACCGAGACTCTCTTTATGCCGTAGACGCCCTCGAGGCGGATGTTCGAAAGCTCTCGAAAACTGATAGGGGGTCTCATCGTGACGCCGTTCCACAGACCTTGCGCGAGGCGAAAGGAGTGATGTGATGATATTGGCAAATACGTGAATCTCGCATTGATAAGTTGCCGGCAGGAACGATGAGGCCTCTTCGAATCGATCGCTCGGACCTTGTCCCGGCGCGCATGATGGGAGACGACGTCTGCCACATCGACCGCTGTGAGTCTTCTCACCTCACTCGGTCCTTCGGGGGGAGACCGCAAGACCGCTCGTGCGATCGACGCAAGAGGTATGTCGAATCTGCGCGAGGCGCGTCGCTGGATGAACGATTCGACCACCGCCTCCGCCCAAGGGTTGATTGACCCGTGAGATGGCGTCTATTGGGTTGGTTGAAGCGTCTTCTGAAGCCGAGACAGCTCGTATCCCTGCTTCTTGAGCGTCGCCAAGATACCCGCATACCGATCAGGATCCATTTGACGCTTGCGGCTCAAGATCCAAAGATAATCGCGGCCCGGATGCCCGACGACTGCATAGCTGTAGTCGGGGGCGAGCTGGATGATCCAATAGTCTCCCCAAAACGGCAGGAAGAACGAAACCTCGAGCTTTGCGTTCGTCTCCTGGTCGACGACGCGCGCCCGACCCTCCGCCACGTCCTCCTCGCCTTCGAGTGACCCTTTGTGGCAGCGATTGACGACGTCGATCTCGCCGTCGTCACGGACGGCATACGTAGCCGAGGTAGCCGTACAGCCTTTCTGAAAGCTCTGCGGAAAGCTCGCTATCTCGTACCAAGTGCCGGTGTATCGCGAGAGGTCGACGGCGGCAACTGCATGGAGCGGCGGCAGCTTCAGGCGCTCGGTCGTGCTGGCGCCGCAGCCGGAGAGGAGCAGAAACGCGAACGAGAATCTCAAATTGCCCATGACCTCCCACCTTACGGCCTGGGTATAAACAAAGTCGGCGCCATTTCGCCGATACCATCGCGAGACAGGCGGCCTCGTCTCTGCGCTCCTCAGCCTACGAGAGTCGGCTTCCGGTGCTCGTTCCTCAGACAAAAGGCTCGCGAAGGTTGAGGCAAAATATCAACCGACTTGTTCATACACGGCCCCTTGGCGATCACCTTCCTCGACCTCGAGGCGCGACGCTCATTTTCGCCGCGAACGAAAGGCCCAGCGATGATAAAAGCAAACCGTGCTCGATGAGACAGCCACCGGGCCCAGCCACGCAGCGGCGTTCGACTTCTCATCGCGTCGCCGCCTGCGCCTTGACGGTCTTGGGTGAAAGCGCCCTGGCAAAGGACGCGAGCTGGCGCATCCCGTCGCAGAATGCCGCGCAGCGCAGACGCGAACGCATGGGGGCTGAGAGGGCGCGACCGCCTAACACGAGCGCTGCGCCTGCCTTTTGTGCGGCGTGCTCGAGCCGGGCGACCCGAGCCACGAGCGCGTCTTCGTCATCGACCTGGCCCACGCTCATCCACACCAGGCGAGGGCGGCTCGATCGAACGGCGGCGACCAGAGCCTCAACCGGCAAGCCGACACCGAGCGAGCGCGCATCGTAGCGCAGATGACGAAGCGTGACCTCCGCCATCAGCGTCGGAATCGCGTATGGGTCTTGTTCGAAGCTTCCGCCGATCGCCACTGGAGCGCGGCGGGTGAGCTCTGGCGCGAGCACCTGCCATTCGATCAAGGCGCGCACGATGAGCTCGTAGGCGCGGCGCTCTTGATAAATTTCCAGCGTTCCGGCGGACCACGCTTCACCGAGGGCGGCGAAGGCCGGAGCGATGACCAGATCGCACACATCCCCCGGGCTGCACTCCGCAGCCAGCAAAGAGCGTAAGAGCTGACGGACCCGTTGCTCCGACCCGTCACGCAGCAAACCTGCCAGCAGCTTCGCCCTCGAAGCGTCGTCACCGTAGGCCGCGGCGCGCGCGATGCTCGGTGCGGTCAGCTCGACCAAAGCGTGACCGTGCTCGCGCGCGAACGCGAGCACCGCAGGCGCGGAGAGCCGTCGATGCCCACCGGCGGTGCGCGCAAAGGGCAAGTGGCCTCGATCGCACCAGCGCTTCAGAGACGATTCACTCACGCCGAGCGCGCGTGCCGCCTCTGCCGAGGAGAACAGGCGCGTCGAGGTCGATTTGAACGGTTTATTGGGCACTGCAGTCGAATAATTACGTAATTTCAAGGAGGATACTTGCACGAGGCCAGTCTGGACGCTAGAGACTTTTGAACGGTTTGAACGTTTCTGTCACCCGAGGTCCGAATGAAAGCTGTCGATCCGGCGATGTGGTCAAGGTCCAAGGAGCTCTTGGCGCTCGGCGCTGGGATCCTCAGCCACGAGCTGAAACTGTCGGTCCGGTCGCGCTTGACCGCGTCGGCCGAAAAGCTCGCCTCCAGCGAGGTGACTACCCGTCTCGCCCAAGCCGCGCTCGTCGCTGAGAGTCTCGGCCGACTCAAAGGCGCGTTCATGAAGGCGGGCCAGCTCCTCTCCATCGACGCCAGCGAGCTCTTGCCCCCGGAGGCTCAGCGCCTGCTCAGCTCGCTTCAGTCCAGCGCGGAGGCTGTCGACTTCGCGGTCATGCGTCAGGTGCTCGTCGAAGACCTCGGCGAGGAGAAGCTGGCCATGTTCGATGCGCTCAGCGCCGAGGCATCCGCGTCGGCAAGCATCGGTCAGGTGCACCGGGCCCGCGTGCATGGGCTGCAAGTGGCGGTGAAGATCCAGTATCCTGGGATCCGCGAGAGCATCGATGCCGACCTCGATCTCGTTCACACGCTGGTCAAGGGCTGGCTGTCAGTGAGTCGGCGCCCCATCGACCTTCGTGAGACGTTCGAGGAGCTCAAGAACATTCTGCACCTCGAAGCCGATTACGCGCGCGAGCGTGGCTACCTCGAGCGGTTCGGCGAGCTCGTCGCGGACGATCCGCGCTTCGTCGTGCCCCAGTCGCTTCCGCGTTTGTCGTCGAGCCGGGTGCTCACGATGACCTGGGAGGATGGCCAGGCTCTTGGGGCTTGGATCGAGAGCGCTCCGCCTCTCGCGGAGCGGGAGCGCCTGGCGGAAGCCCTGCTCGACCTCTACTGCAAGGAGTTCTTTGCCTGGGGCCTCGTGCAGACCGATCCGAACTTTGGGAATTTTCTCGTGCGCGAAGGGGCTCGCGAGATCGTGTTGCTCGATTTTGGCGCCACTGTCAGCTACGACCAGGCCTTTCGAGACGGCTACATCGGCCTCTTGCGCGTGCTCGCTCGCGGCGACGACTCGGCGATAGTCCGTGCCGGTGTAGAGAACGATTTGCTCGACGTCCGCGAGGACGAGGCGACGCAGCGCCTATTCGTTGCACTGATGCGCGTCTCATTCGAGCCCTTCGCGCGCCCCGGCCGGTTCTCCTTCTCCGATACCGACTACTCGCAGCGGTCGCGCGAGGTGGTGATGCGTTTTACCCAGAAGCTGCGCTTCTCCCCGCCGCCGCGCCGCCTGTTGTTCCTGCACCGGAAGCTCGGAGGGCTGTTTCAATTATTCAAGCGCCTCGACGTCTCTCTCGACCTCCGGCCCTATTGGGATCGTATGATACGCGCCCAGCCGAGTGGTTGAGACTGGCCTGGTGACCGGGACCCTCTCAGGCCTGGCCTCGGATTTCTGCGAGGTTCCCGTCCGTTCAACCTGCTAGGGGGAGTCGAGTCAATCAACCGCTCACGCGCGAAACGTCACTCGGTCATTTCCGCTGCGTCGCTCGCCTTGTTGTAGCGTGGGACCTGAATGGGAGCATGAATCGTAATGTTCAAACTGTCTGATGCATTGATTTTGGGAGCTGCGTTCCTGTCATTCGCACTCTCCATCAGTCTGTGGTTTGGGTTCCTTGGTACTGCAGACAAGCAGGCAGGAATCTTCGTGGGCGTATGGGTGCCCTCGATCATAGCCCTGGGAATCTACTTCAAACTCAAGATCTTGGGGAAATAGCGTGTCGGACAATTCAATATTTGTTTTCGGGGTATTGGTAACCAGTCTCCTCTTCGGGGGATTGATACTTACTTTTTTCGAATTTCGGAACATGTCGAGGCATCCTGAGAGGCATGACACTCAGGCCGGGGACCGATGAGATCGGCGTAGCGCAAGCTGGCTTGTTGCGTGGCCGCTCCGAAAAGTGAGGGTCTCCGCCGCACATGCGCGAAGCGGTCCACGCCTGTGTCCAGCGCCTCCGCCATGAGGGCACGTGTAGGTCGCGGCGACGCACTCGACACCAAGGATGAAGCCGCAGCGGCAATGCCGCTCGTCAGGAGCGCCCTCGAGGCGCTCGCCGGTGAGCCAGTCGGCCGCGTACGTCAACCGCTGCCACTCCGTCGAAGAGTGCGTCGCGTCGCGCATTCGCGCCCGGCGAGCACGGTGCAAATCCTGCGCCTTGGCGTCGCACGGCGGCGCGTGACCTGGGTGGCCGCGAGGCTATTGGTGAAGTCGCTCCCGCTCGATTCGACCGGCGTCCATTTCCGGGTCGAGTTCTCGCTCGTCGGCCGCGCCCGAACGCTGGGTGGGTTCGACCGGTGTCGATTCGGTCGCCGCGAACGGCGCGAAATGAGGGAGACGGCCAGCGGCTGGCAGCGCAGCGGCGGCGACATGCTCGCTCTCGGAGCCGGGCACCAAAAACGCCTGCGCGGCGGGCGGCGTCCGCTCGGAAGGGAGTGGCGTGCAAAGAACGTGGGCTGCGGCGACTGGCAGGATGGGCCTGAAGAACAAGTAGGTTCCGGGGATGGCCAGTAGCGCTCGGAACGCTGCGACCCCGAGTAGCTCGTAGGGGTGCTCCTCGAGCTCGCGTGCTGGAGGGAACATGCCGCTCGAGAGGTTGCGCCACACGATGACGTAAAGCCGTGGAAGACCGAGCCGTCCGATGAAAGTTTGCTTGGTCGCTCGCTCTGCCGCGCGCAGGAACCACGGTTCGGGTGCGAAGGGGGCCCCCTCGGAGCGCCACGCGTACGCCGACTTCGACGCGGTGAAGACGCCGATCCAATAGAGGGTCCACGAGAGCGCGAGCAGCGGGTAGAGAAACTTCCCTGCGAACGGCACGAGCGACGCGATGGCGACCGCGGGTAAACCGGCGCTGACCACGACGAGCCCGCGGAGCTTGCGCTTGAGCTTCCGACCCATCCATCGAACGTCGAGCTTGATCCGCGGTGTGGCTTCGGGATCTTCTGGAGGTGCGCCGGAGAGTAGACTCGCTTTTCGACTGAGCTGATCGTGGTACTGACGTGAGAGCGCGACGACCATCCACTCGACCGCTCCGAGCGTCGCGTAAAACGCCGAGGTGAGGGCCAAGAGTCGCGCGAAATCGTGCCGCAGATCGCCGCTGAATGCGTCGCGCGAGCGACCGAGCAGGACGGTGGCGAGCCCGATGAGGAAGATGATCGCGAGCTGCGCCAGGATGACGCGGAGATAGGTCCGCTTCACCGCAGGGTCTCGAAAGAGCGCGCGCAGGATTCGGAGCGGGAGGCCGAACCCGTAGATGAACCGCTGGAGATGCGCACCGCGCTCGGGCCTCACGACCGCGGGAGCGACGCGAAGATCGGAGAGCGCGCGACGAACCTCGGCGAAGTGCTCGCTCGTATGCTCCTTCAGCGCGCTGGCGACGGGCCTCAGCGATACACTTCGACGCACGGGCGACACGTCGGCGCGGGAGAGCGAGACGTCGCTCGGCGTGGCGAGGTCGTCGGTTCGGAGAGGCTCGCCTCGGCCGGTCTCTCGAGGACGCTCGTCGTCGCCGCTCATCTCAGCTCGAAGGCGCGGCCACCGCGACTCCCGATTGGCAGCGATCGAGCGAGCCGCACGAAGGTCCAAACGGTGCCGGCGATCTTGCGGAGCTTCGACGCGCCCACGCGCTCGTCGTACTCGATGGGCAGCTCGACGACGCGATAGCCACATTTGGCGGGCCAGAGGAGCGTGTCGATGGGAAGCGCGTCGCCCTCTCCGTCGAAGTCGAACGCGCGGATCACGCTCGAGCGATAGGCGCGCATGCCCGAGTGGACGTCGGAGGTCGGGATCCCGGAGATGGCGTGTGCGACGGCCGCGAAAGTTCGGTTGGCGAGATAGTTCGGAAGCGGCATCGCCGCTGGCCTCTCACGGGTGCGTGCGCCGTTGACGACATCGACCCCTTCTTCTTCGAGGAGCCGTCGGAGTAGCGGAATGCTCTTGGTCGGGTACGTGAAGTCGCAGTCGAGATAGATGAGCGCGTCGCTCTGTTGCGCTGCCGAGTACATCAGCATCTCCATCGCAGGACCGTGTCCGCGCGGAGGGACCTGCCTCAGGACGCGGGCGCCGAGGCGTGCGGCGATCTCGGGGGTCTTGTCTTTGGTCGAGCTGTCGACGCACAAGATCTTCGCGTCGGGAGCGACCGCGCGAATCTCCGTGATCATGCGCTCGATCGACTCTTCTTCATCCATCGTGAGCATGCCGATGGTGAGCGAGAGCTTGCGCGGGCGCGGCTTCTTTCGCGCGACGATCACGTTCTGGAACGCGAGGAGCCCCGGCGCGCCGCGCGCGATCACGTCTTCGATGGGCCGAACGAGGCCTTGGTAGGCCTTGTACGGGAGCGATTCCATGAGCGCCGTCGGGCTGGGCGTCGGGCTGGGCGACCGGACCGCGGCGTGAGAGCTCTCGCCGTTCTTCGCGACGCCCATCGCCCCCAACACGAGCCCCTTCGCCGCGCGAACGAGCATCGGGTTCTGGGCGATGCGCAAGACTTCGAACCCCGACGCTTCGACCATTCGGGCGGCTGACTCGCGTGTGAAGAAGCGCATATGGGTGTCGTCGAGGATCCCGCTCGGTTGGTAGTCGAAGTCTCCGGCGAGGAGGCCGAGCCGAACCGTCCACGCGGCGACGTTCGGGAGCGAGACGATGACGTGACCCTCTTCTTCGAGATACTTCGACATGCGCCGAAGCACGCTCTCCGGATCGCGCGTGTGCTCGAGCACGTCGCCGAAGAGCATGAGATCGAACCGGCGCTCGCCGACCCCGACGTCGCACGACATGTCGCTCTCGATGTCGACGTCGAGCACCTCGTGGAGCGTCTTCGCCGCGCGCTCGCGTGTCTGAGGAGAGATCTCGATGCCGGTGACCTCTGCGCCACGTTGCCTCGCGACCAGACCGTTCAGCCCGATGCCACAGCCCACGTCGAGGACGCGCCTCGGACGGCCGATCGCCTCGCAGAGAGCGCGATTTTGCTCCTCGACCACGTACTTGAGCTTTTCGGGCAACGCTTGGGGGAGATCGGCCACGGTCAGTCGGTCTTTCGTTTGGCCCAGGCTTCGTTGAACTCGACGATCGTCTCGTCGGTCTTCGGGTTGTGGAGCATCTTGCGAAGGATCGGGACCGGAACCGTCACGATGTGCGCGCCCGCGAAGAGCGACTCGTTGACGTCGATCATGTGGCGCACCGATCCGATGATGAGCTCGGCCTCGAGCCCTTCTCGGTCGAGCTGCGCGCGTATCTCGGCGATGACGGGCCGCACGTCGTAGCCCATGTCGCGCACGCGCCCACTGAAGATGGAGACGTAACGGCCACCGGCCAACGCACCGAGATAGGCTTGGTTGAAGCTCATGCAGCAGGTGACGTTGGTGAGAACGTCGTCTTGTGAGAGGCGCCGCGTCACGCGGAGCCCGACCTCGGAAAACGGAACCTTCACGACGATGCGCTCCTTGTCGAGCGCGACGTAGGTCGCGGCTTCGGCGAGCATCTCGGCTTCGGTCGTGGCGAGGAGCTCGACCGAGACGGGGCCGCGCGACGCCCGGAGGATCTCGGCGACGCGCGACTCGACATCGACGACCCCGGAGCGCGCGAAGATGAGCGGATTCGTCGTGACGCCGGAGACGACGCCCCAAGCGAACACCGTCTCGATGTCGGGGGGATCCGAGCTGTCGACGAAGAGCATGCCCGTCGGCGCTTACTACGTCCCGGCCGCGAATCACACGGTTTCTACGTTCCGCGCGCGAGCCAGGCGCGCGTGACCTCGAGCAAGGTCGCTCCCGTCACCTCGGGCACTGCACCGAAGAACGGATCGCCGCGTGCTGGGCACAGCTCACATCGGCCGAGCTGCATCACGAGCCCCGATCGCATGCCCGCAGCGTGGGCAGCCCGCACGTCGGTCGGCGTGTCGCCGACGAAGACCGAGCCGGGAAGATCGAGGTCGAAACGGTCTCCGAGCGCGAGAAGAAGCCCAGGCCTCGGTTTCCTGCAGCCGCAAGGGCCGATGAGATCCGGGGCGCCACCGTCTCCACCGTCGGGATGATGCAGGCAGGTCTCGATCGCCAGCGCAGGGACGCCTTCGTCGGCGAGGCGTCCGAGGAGCGCCGCGTTCGTTTGCTCGATGGCCGCGCGCGGCAATTGCCCCTTCGCCGCTTGCGGTTGGTTGGTCGCGATGGCGAACGCGAGCCCGGAGTCGCGAATGAGTCGCAGCGCAGTGAGCGCATCGGGCAGGAATCGGATTTGGCTCGGATGAAAGGCCGGAGTCACCACACCGAGCTCGGCGTCTCGGTAGAAGTCGATCAGCGTTCCGTCGCGATCGACGATGACTGCCCGCCGTTCCGTCGTTCCCGAACGTCGGTTCACCGCGCTCGCTCGGTGACGAGCTGCCTCAGTCGCTCGCAGATGAGGTGGTGGTAGACCTCGTGAAAGCCTTCGACGTGCGGTGTCGAGGTCTGCCCCGCCGCCGTGCTCGGAACGATCACGCTCGCGTCGGACATCGAGCGAAGCGCTCCTCCGTCGTAGCCGACGAGGGCGACGACCTTCGCGCCGTGCTTCTTCGCGAAGTCTGCGGCGGCGACGAGGTTCTGAGACCACGGACCGGCCTGGTCGGCCCCCGAGCCACCGTGAACGCTGAGGCAGACGAGAACGTCGCCCGGCTCGAGCCTTCCGTCGAGCTGCTCCAAAAAGATTCTGCCGAAGCCGACGTCGTTGGTGAGCGCGCTGACGAGCGCGGCGTTGTCGCAGAGGGAGCTGCACCGAAAACGCCTCTGGCCCTCGACCCACGTGAACTTCGCGATGTCGCACGCGAGGTGGCTCGCGTTGGCCGCCGAGCCCCCGTTCCCGCACGTGTAGATGTGCTTGTCTGCGAGGTAGGCCTCGAAGAGCACGTCGATTGCGCGGCCGAGATCGTCTCGGTTCGTGCGAAGAGCGATCTCCGCTGTCTCTTTCAAGTAGGCATCGACGAAGTCTGCCGTCGTGGTCATTTAGCCCATCTTGGCGTCCGTCGTGGCGCGTGCGCAAGCCCGTCGCGCACGTCGTCGCTCATGCCGAGCTCGGAAGCCCTCACGTCTCAGTCACTCGTCGAGCTTCGCGGCTCGAGCTTCTGCAAGCATGTTGCAGAAGAGCTCGCCTTGCTCGATGGCGTCGTCGAGGGCGACGTGCGTGTGCGTTCGATGGCTGAACCATCGGGGCGGCATGTTGCGTTTGGTCGCGTCTCGGTAGCCTTTTCCGAGCAGGACCATGGCGAAGGTCTTGATGTCGAGCGCCGAGTGCGAGAACGGGCTCTCGCCCGTGAATCGCATCAAGTACCAATAGATGAAGGTGAAATCGAAGCCGGCCGGGTAGGCGACGAAGACCGGCTTCGCGCCGAGCGTTCGCAGCCACGCCACGTACTCCGTCATCGCTTCGTCGGGCGCGCGGACGTCTTCGCGACATGCCGCCCAGGCTTTGGGTTGCTTCTCCCAAAAAGCCATCGTGCTCGGATGACCCGATGCACCCGGGAGCGTCTCGAGGTTTCGGGAAAAGGTGGACATCATGCCACCATCGGCGCGAAAAGCTGCGGAAGCGAAGCTCAGCATCGAGTGCGGCCCCGGGATGGGGCCGTCGGCTTCGATGTCGGTGGAGACGTAAATCTCGGTCATGGCTCGAAGACGCGTCGGCGGCGCGAGCCTGACGCGGGAGGATCAAGAACGGTGGAGGTTCGCGACGATTCTCGCGCCATCGACGTCGAACCGAAACTTCAGCGGACGAAGCCCGCGCGCGACCATGGTCTCGATGAAGCGACGTCGATCGGCGGGGCGAACGTAGAACATGAAGAAGCCGCCGCCGCCCGCGCCCATCAGCTTGCCGCCGATGGCGCCGGCCTTTCGTGCCGCGTCGTAGTGCTCGTCGATGACGTCATCGGTCATTTTGGAGGCGAGCCCACGCTTGCGCATCCAGTGGTCGTGGAGCAGCTCGCCGTACCGATCGATGTCGCCCGAGACGAGGAGCCGAGTCACTTCGTGCCCGATCTCCTTGATGCGGTGCATGTTCTCGATCGTGGACTCGTCGAGCGCGCGAAGTCGGTCTCCTTGCTCGCTCAAGACGACGCGCGCGGCCCGTTCGATCCCCGAATAGACGATGACCAGATTCTGCTCGAGCTCGTCCAACACTTCGTCTTTCGCGGCGACCGGCTCGACGTGGACGGTGCCGTCGGTGTCGAACGTGAAGGCCGTCACGCTGCCGAACGCAGAGATGTATTGGTCTTGCTTGCCCACCGGCTCTTTCAGGAGATCGATCTCGAGGTGGCAGGCTTCTTCGGCGAGCTTCATCGAAGAGACGAACTCGCGCCGATAGGTGTGGAGCGCGTTGAGGAGCGCGACGGTGAACGCGCTCGACGAGCCGAGCCCCGAGTTGGCCGGCAGATCGGCCACGCTCGTGAGCTCGATGGCGCTCGAGATCCCGCACAAGCGGAGCGCTTCGCGAAAGATCGGGTGCTCGATGTCTTCGACGCGGCACTTGATCTCGGTCTTCGAGTAGGCGAGGCGAATGTCTTGATAAAAGCGCTTGTTGGCGGTGACGTAGATGTATTTGTCGATCGCCGCCGAAACCACGTAGCCGCCGAAGCGCGAGGCGTACGCGGGCAGATCGGTGCCGCCACCGCCGAGCGAGAATCGAACCGGTGCGCGCGAGATGATCACGAAACGCTCCTCGTCACGGTCGCACTCTGCTCCGCCGGGGTGAGCGCATCAAGTCTGCTTTCGACGAGCCCCGAGTAGATAGGCTTCGAGATCTGCGCGGCCCGAAAGTGAGCCGATCTCGTAGAAGCGTGTCTCGACGCGGCAACCGAGCATCGTTCCTTCGCGGGCCAGCTCGCTCTGCAGTGTGTCGAGACCGACGGTGACTCGTTCGGGGATCGCTTGGACGACGTCGCGGCGGAGAGCCGTGGCTCCATAGTCGATGTGATCGAGCTCGATCGGAGACATGGAGCGGTGCTTGTCGTAGCGAACGACCCACCCGTCACGAACCGCCACATTCGAAGGCTCGATCACGTCGTGGTTCTCGAACACCGCCATGGTTCCGCGCGCGCTCGTGTGTCGTTCGAGCGCACGTAGCGGCGCGGCGTAGTCGAAGGGCAGGTACGAGTCGCCGTACGTGACGAGGAACGTGGGCTCGAGTAGCTCGAGGGCGTTGCGGAGCGCGCCCGCGGTCCCGAGGAGCTCGTCGCCTTCGTCGGAATAGCGAACGGCGACCCCGAAGCCGCTTCCGTCCCCCACGGCGTCGCGCACGCTGTCACCGAGGTGAGCGACGCAGAGGACCACGTCGTCGAAGCCCGCATCGCGAAGCCGTTCGAGAAGCCAAAAGGCGAACGGACGCCCCCCGACCTCGAGCAGGATCTTCGGGACGTGCTCGGTGTGAGGCAACATTCGCGTGCCGAGCCCGCCCGCGAGCACCACGGCTTGCACGACTAGGGCGCTCCGTGGCCGGAGGCCGCGGCGACAGGAAAGACCTCGAGCGCGAGCGCGCGCACGGCCGACTCGACGGCCTCGTCGCTCGTCATGCGGACGCGGAATCCGAGAGCGGCGAGCTTGTCGGGGCTCATGCGCGAGCGCGGTACGTCGCCGGGCCAGCCACGGTTGCCGCCAGTCGTTCGGATGGCGGCATCGGGGTAGGGCGATGCGCGTACGCAGAGCTCGGCGATTCGCATCACGTTCGTCGCGTCGGCCGGCGCGAGGTTCAAGACGTCGAGCGGGCCAGGGGCTCGATCGAGACCGAACAGAATGCCCCGCACGCAATCGCTGACGTGGAGATACGGTTTCGATTGCCGTCCGTCGCCGAGGACCTCGAGCTCGGTCTTCTTGTCGTCGAGCTTCTTCAAGAAATCGAGCGCCGCGCCATGCGTGCCTCTCGGGCCGACGACGTTGCCGAATCGGAAGATCGTGGCGTGAATCCCGAAGCACTCGGTGAACGCAGAGATCATCGCCTCTCCGGCGAGCTTGCTCGCACCGTAGAGCGAGATCGGGAGCGATCCGAGATCTTGCTCGCTGCACGAGCCCTCGGCTTCGCCGTACACCGTGCCCGAGGAGGAGAAGACCAAACGGCGGACACCCGAGCGTCGCATCGCCTCGAGCGCGTTGTACGTGGCGATCGTTCCTTGCTCGAGATCGAGGCGCGTTCGCTCGAGTCCCCAGCGCGCTTCGGGGTTCGCTGCGAGGTGAAACACGACATCGTGTCCGCCCATCGCCGACGTGAGCGTCTCGAGGTCGAGCACGTCGGCCTCGACGAGCCGCGCGCGGCCCGACGCGAGGGGCTCACCGATGAACGCCGTCTTTCCCACCGAGAGATCGTCGTAGACCGTCACAGGCCCGCGACGCACGAGCTCGTCGACGAGATGGCTGCCGATGAAGCCTGCTCCGCCGATGACGAAAGAAGAAAGCTCGGTCATGGGTCTACCTTCGTTGGGGCTTTGTGCGCACGATGCGCGCTGCAAATTGGAGCTCGCTCCGCGTCGCGAGACGGAGAGGAAACGCGTGCACGTCGAGAGGCCAGAGCTGGGCGTCGATGCGACCACCGGCGCGGCTCGCGAGATCGATCCACTCTTTCGGCGAGAGGTAGGTTCCGCGAACCAAGATCCCCTGGGATGCATTGCCGATGACATCCATCGCGAGCAGTAGAGCGTTCGACGCTCGGCCGAATCGATAGTGATCCTTGATCACGACGGCGCGTCGCGCCACGCGAAGCGCTTCACGGAGCAGAGTCTCGGAGTCGGCGGCGTGGTGGAGGACGTCGCAGAGCGTGACGATCTCGAAAGTCCCGTTTTCGAAAGGGAGCGTCGCGCCGTCGAACGAGCGAACCGGAATCCGCGCGTCGGTTTGAACCAAGACGTCGACGCCTTGGACGCGCGCTCGGAGCGCATCGCGAAGCGCCGCCCCGACACGCCCGTCTCCGGCGCCCACGTCGAGCAAGCTCTCGGTCTCTCCCGCGAGCGAAGCGATGGCCGACGCGACGCGGCTCACGCGCGGGATCCGCACCGCTCGGTGATGAAGCGACTGGAGAGGCTTCACATCGGGCTCGCGCAGCCGAGGGGTCGATCGGACGAAGGTCGTGAAGTCGTCACATCGGGCCTTCGACTTCGTCGGCGCGAAGGAGCCCGAGCTCTCGGCCGCCGTGCGAAAGCGCGGCGAGGGCGTGCTGGACGAAGTCGATGCGAATCGCGGGCGAGCCTATGTTTTCGCTGAACCCGCCGGGGATTCGAAGGCGCCTCGTGCAGAGAAAGCAGTTGTCGTCGCGCCACTGGTTCTTGAGCATGTACGCGAGCGACATTCGAAGAACGCGCTCCTCGTCGACCGTGGTCTCGCCTCGCGCATGCTTCACCGCCATCATCGCGGCGAGCGCCTCGGCGAAGCCGGCCGTGGCTGCGTGGTGTGGAGGGAGCACGTCGCCGAAGCCATACGCACCGACGAACTCGGGATCGACTCCGCTCGTTTCGTCCATGACGAGGCGACTCTTCATCGTCATGTAGTCGATGCAGTAACGCTCGTAGGCGTCACGCCGATGACCCGTGACGATCGCTGCGCGCGCGGCGAGGCAATGCCAATTCTCTTCGAGGTAGAAGAAGTCGTGGATCGGGCTCGCCCAGTACGGCCCCGCGAAATAGTCCATGGCCCGATCGATCGCTGCCCCGACGCCGTCGGGCTTGTCGGCGCCCTTCGCGCCCTCCCACAAGACGAGGGCCATCACTGCCTGACCTTCGGCGTATAGAATGTCTTTGCCCGGGACGGGCTTGTCGGTGCTCGGATCGAAGGCCGGAAAGAAGCCTCCGTCAGGCCGCTGCGATGCGAGCAGCCCTCGACCGAGGCGCCCGATCAGCGGGTCGAACTGATGACCGACGCGATCGCGGCACGCCAGAAAGGCAATCATCGACAAAGCCGTCGAGCCGAGCAGCGCGCTGGTTTTCGCGTCTTTCGGGTAGACGATGGCGCCTTTGTCGGTCGCGTGCTGCTCGAGCGAGGCGAGCATCGTGAGCGATCGGAGCGCGACCGTGCCGCTCTTGGGCTCGAGCGCACCCGCGTCGCAGAGAGCCAGGGTCATGCCCGCTTGCCTCGGGAGAGCGAATCCGGCGTACGACGTCTCGCCGGTGAATGGATCGACGAGATAGCGAAAGCGCCCGTCGTCTTCTTGAGCCTGAGCCGCGAAGGCGAGCGCGCCCTTGGTCGCCGCGAGCATGGAGTCGCGTGTGATGGCGGGCGAGGCCCCGAGCATGCGATCGAGCCGTTGAATCTCTCCCGTAGCCTTGCGCACGAAGCTCTGCGTCTCGAGGCGTGTGATGCCTCGAAAGCCAGCGTGCGATTGTGCGAGCACGTCTTCGGCCGGCATGGCCGGTGCGGCGGGGCCGCCGAGCGCTTGGCGAAGGAGCGGCGCCGAGAGACCCACCTTGAGCTGGAGCGCTGCGAAGCCTGCGAGTCGAGTGAACTGGTCGTCGGCGACGAGCTGCCACGGGACCAGGCAAGCGCTGTCGAGACACGCGCCGTCGCTTCCCGGCCGGAGGAGCACGGCTCCGAGTAAGGCGCCCGAATCCGGGAGAGGCTGCACGCCGGTCGCGACATCGATCAAGATCGGGCCGCCGCCCCAGCTCGATCCGAGCTTCTCGGCGAGGAGGTCGAGAGCCTCGTCGAGCAACGGCCGCTGCACGCAGATCGAGATGGCTGCGTGATTCTGCTGCAAGTAAGTTGCGAAAACGGTCGCGCGGCCCGGGCTGGGCGGCTCGGCGCATTTCGTGGGGGCACCAACGAAGAGCGACGCGTCGGCGGCACGACCTTTCGGGAGCTTCGCGAGGCTTTGGGCGAGCGCGCGCGCCATCGCTTCGGGGCGCGACGCTTCGGGAGCGAGCACGGGCTCGGCGCGCGACGAGGCCGCGTTCGTGGCCATGCCGAGCGCTCCAGAGACGAGCAGGAGGGTCAGAGCCAGGGGGCCGGCGTCGCGGGGGCTCTTGGCGAGCGCTTTCTCGTTTCGTCGAAACAAGCCACCCGTCGTGGCGATGCCCCAGCACGCGATGGGGAGCGTGAAGAAGGCGACGACGCACCACGCGGCGCCCGCCGCTGCCGCGAGCGGAACGCCAACACCCAAGTAGAGGCGCGCGACGTAGAGGCCGCTCGAGCCGGCTGCGTAAGTGACGTACGCGAGAAAGCCGAGCGAGACGAACGACGAAGCTCGCCACACGGGGAGAAGTCGACGACTCCCCACGGCGGCGAGCAAAGCCACGGCGAGGTGCGAAAGCGACGTGACGAGCGCGATCCCGGCGAACACCGAAAACGATGGCCACGGGAGAAACCGCGCCGCCGCGCCAGTCACGGCCGCGTGAACGAGCGCGAGGAGGGCGAGAGAAGCTTGAGGCAAACGCGGAGGGGCACTCATGGTCAGCGCTTCGTGTCTCACTTTTCGCCATTCATGAAAAGGGGGAGAACCGGCTGCGGCGTTTGCTATGGTCGCGCGCGTCGTGGACGAACCCGAGGAGAAGGCCCGAAACGAGAGCGATCGAGCCGATGCGTTCGACGCCTCGGGCGCGACTCCGAAACAGGCGCCGCTTGCGCGCGCGGAGGCGAGACCGAGCGCGTCGGACCCCGTGAAGCGCGTGCGAGCATGGGCTTCCGGCGCGATCCGACAGCTCGCGAGCCCTTCGGCGTGGGCGCATGTTCTCGCGATGGCGACCGTGGTCGGACTGCCGATCATCGTCCTCTACCCGTGGCTCGCGAACACCTCGACCTACGGGTTTCACGATTGGGACGTCCAGACGTCACATCGCTACCTCGTGAAGAAGACGCTGCTCGAATACGGACAGTTCCCGGGATGGAACCCGTACGCATGCGGAGGCTTTCCCGCGTGGGGCTACGTCGAAGGGGGGACGACGATCGTCTCACCTTGGTTACCGTTCTACCTCCTCGACGACATGCGGATAGCGCTTCGGGTCGAAGTGCTCGGCATGGCGCTCTTTGGCGCCCTCGGAACCTACTTGGCGGCTGGAACGTTCACGAAGAGCCCTGCGGCGCGCGCCTTCGTCGTCGCGATTTTCGCGGTCAACGGACGATGGGCCCTCCAGGCAGCGGCCGGCCACACGTGGCACCTCGCGTACGCGCTCCTTCCTTGGTGCTTCTTCCTCTTCGAGCGCGCGCGCCAGGCGCCGTTTCGCGTCGGTCCCGTCGTTTGGCTCGGGGCGGCTTTCGCGGGTCTCATTTACGCCGGGGGGATTTACCCGCTCCCGCACACGATCCTCGTGATCGCGTTGTGGGCGCTCGGGCTCGTCGTCGTCGAGCGCTCGCATCGGCCCCTCCTGACGCTCGCGGCCGGTGGAGTCGTCGCGGTCGGGCTCGCCGCGCCGAAGCTCTTTCCGCTGCTCGCGACATTTCACCGCGCTCCTCGTGAGATCGCTTCCGACGAGTCGCTCGACCTTCGAGGGTTCGTGACGCTCCTCACCTCGCGCGATCAATCCTTCGGCTCACGCCCTGCTCCGGTCACGCCCTACGGTTGGCACGAGTGGGGCATGTACATCGGTCTCCCGGCGACGCT
>JAYUUB010000077.1:0-16384 GCA_043755175.1 Polyangiaceae bacterium
TCGATCACTCGACGATCTGCGTGACGATGCCAGCGCCGACGGTCTTGCCGCCCTCGCGGATGGCGAAGCGCATCTGCTCCTCGAGCGCGACGGGAGCGATGAGCTGGATGTCCATCGTGATGTTGTCGCCCGGCATGACCATCTTGATGCCTTCGGGCAGCATGCAGGTGCCCGTGACGTCGGTCGTGCGGATGTAGAACTGCGGGCGGTAGTTGGTGAAGAACGGCGTGTGACGGCCCCCCTCCTCCTTCTTGAGAACGTAAACCTCGCCCTTGAACTTCGTGTGCGGCGTGATGCTGCCCGGCTTCGCCAGGACCTGACCGCGCTCGATCTGCTCCTTGTCGATGCCACGGAGCAAGCAGCCGACGTTGTCGCCAGCCTGGCCCTGATCGAGAAGCTTGCGGAACATCTCGACGCCCGTGACGACCGACTTCTTCGTCTCGCCGAAGCCGATGATCGACACCTCTTCGTTGACCTTGATGATGCCGCGCTCGATACGACCCGTGGCCACCGTGCCGCGGCCCTTGATCGAGAACACGTCTTCGATCGCCATCAAGAAGGGCTTGTCGATGTCGCGCTGCGGCTCGGGGATGAAGCTGTCGATGGCGTCGATGAGGTCACCGATCGTCTTCTCCCACTTCTCGTCGCCGTTGAGGGCGGGGAGCGCCGCGCCGCGAACGACAGGGGCGTTGTCGCCGTTGAAGTTGTATTTGCTGAGGAGCTCGCGCACCTCCATCTCGACGAGATCGAGCATCTCGGGATCGTCGACCGCGTCGCACTTGTTCAAGAACACGACGATGTGGTTGAGACCGACCTGCTTCGCGAGAAGCACGTGCTCGCGCGTCTGCGGCATGACCGAGTCGAGCGCCGACACCACGAGGATCGCGCCGTCCATCTGCGCGGCTCCCGTGATCATGTTCTTGATGTAGTCGGCGTGTCCGGGACAGTCGACGTGCGCGTAGTGGCGCTTCATGCTCTCGTACTCGACGTGAGCGGCAGCGATCGTCACCGTCTTCGTCTCGTCGCGGACCGTCCCGCCCTTGGCGATGTCGGCGTACGAGATCGCCTTGGCGAGACCCTTCTTCGACTGCACCTTCACGAGAGCAGCCGTCGTGGTGGTCTTGCCATGGTCGATGTGGCCGATGGTGCCGACGTTGACGTGGGGCTTGGTGCGGTTGAATTTCTCTTTCGCCATGGCTCTCTCTCTCTCAGCGTTACAAGAACAATCGGGGTGCGGTGAAGGTGTGGTGGAACGAGTAACTAGCGGTCAGGAGTCTCGGGCTCGAAGCTCTTTCGTCGCGCTCACCCGCGCTGCTTGGCGACGATCTCTTCTTGGATCGCCACTGGCACGGGGGCGTACTGCGAGAACTGCATGGAGTGGGTCGCGCGACCCTGGGTCTTCGACCTCACGTCGGTCGCGTAGCCGAACATTGTCGCGAGCGGAACCTCGGCTTTGATGACGCGGGCGTTTCCTCGCTGGCCCATGTCGAGCACGCGACCTCTACGGGAGTTCAGGTCGCCGATGACGTCGCCGAGGTAGTTGTCCGGACAGACGACCTCGACGGTCATGATCGGCTCGAGAAGCGCGACCCCGGCGAGGTTGGCGGCCTCTTGAAAGGCGAGCGATCCGGCCACTTCGAAGGCGGGCCCCGACGAGTCGACGTCGTGGTAACTGCCGTCGACGAGGCGCGTCTTGCAGTCGACCAAGGGGTACCCGGCGAGCACGCCGCGCCCCATGGCATCTTTGATGCCCTTCTCGATGGAGGGTATGAACTCTTTCGGGATGACGCCGCCGATGATCGCGTTCTCGAAGACGAACCCGGATCCACGCTCTGTAGGCTCGAGATCGATCTTCACGTCGCCGTACTGGCCGCGACCACCAGACTGGCGGATGAACTTGCCCTCGACGTTGACGACCTTCTTCATGATCGTCTCGCGGTAAGCCACTTCGGGCTTGCCGACGTTCGCCTCGACTTTGAACTCGCGGCGCAGGCGATCGACGATGATCTCGAGGTGGAGCTCGCCCATGCCGGCGATGATCGTCTGCCCGGTCTCTTCGTTGGTGAACGTTCGGAACGACGGATCTTCGAAGGCGAGCTTCTGGAGACTCACGCCGAGCTTGTCGAGATCGGCCTTGGTTCGCGGCTCGATCGCGATCGAAATGACAGGATCCGGGAACTCCATCTTCTCGAGGATGATGGGCTGCTTCTCGTCGCAGAGCGTGTCGCCGGTGCGGGTGTCGCGAAGGCCGACCGCCGCGTAGATGTTACCCGCGGTGCACATGTCGATCTCTTCGCGCTTGTTGGCGTGCATGCGGAGAATGCGACCGAACCGCTCGCGACGACCGCGTGCCGTGTTCATGACCGCCGAGCCGCTCGCGACCGTGCCCGAGTAGACGCGGAAGAAGGTGAGCGTCCCGAAGGGATCGTTCATCACCTTGAAAGCGAGGGCTGCGAAGGGCTCGTCGTCGCTCGCTTTGCGCCGCACGATGACGCCGTTCTTGTCGGGGTTCGGCCCCTCGACAGGCGGCACGTCGAGCGGCGAAGGCAAGAAGTTCACGACGGCGTCGAGGAGCATCTGGATGCCCTTGTTCTTGAACGCCGAGCCGCAAAGGACCGGAACGAACTTGAAGGCGATCGTGCCCTTGCGGAGCGCGGCCCAAATCTCTTCTTTGGTGACCTTGTCGGCCTCGCCTGCGACGAACTTCTCCATCACGGCGTCGCTCACGTCGGCGCACGCTTCGACCATTTGCTCACGGAGCTCTCTGCATCGCGCGAGGATGTCGTCGGGGACGTCGATCCACTCGAACTTCTGGCCCTTCGACTCTTCGTCGAAGATCGCCGCCTTCATGAGGACGAGATCGACCACGCCGCGGAACTTGTCTTCGGCACCGACCGGGTACTGGAGCGGGACCGGGTGCGCTCCGAGGCGATCGCGGATCGACTCGACGCACATCTCGAAATCGGCGCCGACCTTGTCCATCTTGTTGATGAAGGTGAGGCGGGGCACATGGTACTTGTCGGCTTGACGCCAGACGGTTTCGCTCTGCGGCTCGACGCCGTTGCCGCCGTCGAACACCGCGACCGCGCCGTCGAGAACGCGAAGGCTGCGCTCCACTTCGATCGTGAAGTCGACGTGGCCAGGCGTGTCGATGATGTTGATGCGGTGGGTCTGGTCCTTCTCGGGACCGTCGAGCGGCGTCCAAAAGCAGTTGGTCGCGGCCGAGGTGATCGTGATCCCTCGCTCCTGCTCCTGAACCATCCAATCCATGGTCGCGGCCCCTTCGTGGACCTCGCCCATTTTGTAGTTCACGCCAGAGTAGTAGAGGATGCGCTCGGTCGCGGTGGTCTTGCCCGCGTCGATGTGCGCCATGATCCCGATGTTGCGCGTCTTCTCGATTGAGTATTCGCGGGGTGTCATAGGGTTCCTCGGAGCTGATGAGGGGTCGGACGCAAGAAACCCCCTCCGGTCCGTTCCGCCTCGGGTCACGAGCTCGAGCCGATTTCCACGAGTGGAGAGGCGCAGCGAGCTGCAACCGGAGACCTGATCTCACCGCCATGTGGTGAGCGACCCGTAGCCGGTGAAGGCGGTAGGTCGAGGAACCCGGAGAGGGTGTCGGGGTACAGTCTGATTGTGTGGCGCCTCACTAGCTCTGCTTCGCCGAAAGTATCGGGAGAGAGTTAGGGGGGTTGGTCGCCAGTGCAGCCGTAACCCGATCCTTATGTCGACTTTCTCATTTCGCTCGCTAAGTCTCCTCTATCGGAAAAGACGAGAGCCGTTCCCAGGGAATGGGAACGGCTTTCTAGCGCAGTTGGCGCTCGATCACCAGCGGTAGTGCGCGAAGGCCTTGTTGGCTTCCGCCATCTTGTGGGTGTCGTCCTTCTTCTTCACCGCGTTTCCGCGGTTCTGAGCGGCATCGACGAACTCGGCCGCGAGGCGCTCACGCATCGTCTTCTCACCGCGGGTGCGGGAGTAGGTGACGAGCCAGCGCATCGCGAGAGCGACGCGGCGCTCCGGGCGAACCTCGACGGGGACCTGGTAGGTCGCGCCACCGACGCGTCGGCTCTTCACTTCGAGCTTCGGCTTCACGTTGTCGAGCGCCTTGCGGAAGATGTCGATGGGCTCTTCTTTGAAGCGGTCGCGGATGATGTCGAAGGCGCCGTAGAGGATGCCCTCGGCAGTCGCCTTCTTCCCGCTCTGCATGAGCGAGTTGGTGAACTTGGCGACGAGCTTGTCCTTGAACTTGGGGTCGGGAATGATGCGGCGTTTGGGGACTTCTCTTCTTCGGGGCATGGTCTTCTCTCGGTCGCTGCGGTGACGAGCGGGCAGGTCAGTTGACCCGAGCGCAGCAGTGGAAAAAGTCTGGGGTCGAGTGAGCGAGCGGTGAAAGACGCGCGCTCGAGGGAGCGAGAGCCCGTCGGGGAGAGCCCGTCGGGGAGAGCCCGTCGGGTAGAGCCCGTCGGGGAGAGCTCAGCCCTTGGGTCGCTTGACGCCGTACTTCGAGCGCTTGCGGTTGCGGGTGGCCTTGTTGGTCGAGCTCGGTCCCGAGGCGCCCGAGGCGTCGAGCGTGCCGCGGACGACGTGGTAACGAACGCCGGGGAGATCTTTGACGCGGCCGCCACGGATGAGGACGACCGAGTGTTCCTGGAGGTTATGTCCCTCACCCGGAATGTAGCTCGTGACCTCCATCCCGTTCGTGAGACGAACGCGGCAAACCTTTCGGAGGGCCGAGTTCGGCTTCTTCGGAGTGGTCGTGTAGACGCGGACGCACACGCCGCGGCGCTGGGGACACGACTTGAGAGCGGGAGACGCCGTCTTCCAGACGGTGGCTTCGCGGCCCTGACGGATGAGCTGATTGATCGTGGGCATGAAACGGAATGCTCCCAGGCAGAATGGGGAGGCGGAGGATACTCAGGGTGGGTCGGCTGTCAAGGCGCTCCTACGTGTACGCGCCTCCGCCACCCTTCCCCGCGGTCTCTCGAGACGTTCGGAAAGTGCGACCGCGAGCGTAGTGAGCGCCAGGGTGGCCGGCCGCAGGGTTCTCGAATGCGAGTCGCATCGAGAGGCTCCGCCGGTTCGCGGTACCCATACACCCCTGACGACGTGCCGACCAGAGGCGTGCCGCTCGAGAGGCAAATTGATCGGCTGGGTGTCGTGATTCGCCGCAGGTGCGCGCGCAAGCGATGCACGGTCGCGCACGAATGACACGGCTGGGTGCGCCGCTCGTGCTGCCGAGCCTCAATTCGGCTGAAGCGCGGGCTGGTTCGGCTCTTGCGACAGGAACGCGCGAATGAAGCGATGGCAGCAGGTAGGGGTCGGAGTTGCGCTCCTGTTGATGCTTCTCTGGCTGACGCGCGACAAGGCCGGGCTCGGCGGCGCCGCCGAGCACGTGACCTACACCGACTTGGTGCGCGCGATCGACGAAGGTCGAGTGAAAGAGGCGGATCTCAAGCCCACCGAGGTCGTAGCTCGTCTCAAAGACGCGGAGAAGAAGCCGTCTACCATCGTCACCGAGCGCATCCCGAACATGGATGAGCAGGTGCTCCTGAAGGACCTGCAGGAGCACGGCGTGGTGGTGGTTGGAAAGCCGGAGTCGGGCGGGATCGTGGCGATCTTGCTCGGCATCGCTCCATTCGTGTTGCTACCGCTCGCGTTTCTCGCGCTGAGCGGGTCGATCGGCAAGCGCGGCAAGGGCATGGCAGAGAGCCAAGCCAAGGTCTACGACCGCAGCAAAGAGAACCTGGTCCGTTTCGACGACGTCGCAGGTGCCGACGAAGCCAAAGGCGAGCTCGAGGAGCTCGTCTCGTTCCTCAAAGATCCCGCCCGTTACCGCGTTCTGGGGGCGCGCGCGCCGAAAGGAGTGCTGTTGGTGGGCCCCCCCGGAACCGGCAAGACGCTCCTCGCGCGCGCCGTAGCCGGCGAGGCGGGTGTCGCGTTCTATTCGATGTCGGCCTCCGAGTTCGTGGAGCTCTTCGTCGGCGTCGGTGCGTCGCGCGTTCGCGACTTGTTCCAGAAGGCCAAGGAGAAGGCTCCCAGTATCATCTTCATCGACGAGCTCGACGCGATCGGAAAGAGCCGCGCAGGCGGGACTGGGTTCGTCGCAAACGAGGAGCGCGAACAGACGTTGAATCAGCTTCTGGTCGAGATGGATGGGTTCGATCCATCGAGCGGGATCGTGGTGCTCGCGGCCACGAACCGACCCGAGATTCTCGACAAGGCGCTCCTTCGTGCAGGCCGCTTCGATCGGCAGGTGATCGTCGATCGCCCCGACGTCAGAGGGCGCGAAGCGATCTTGCGCGTGCATGCGACGAAGGTGACGATCGCCGATGGCGTCGATCTGAGAAAAGTCGCGCAGCGCACGCCCGGCATGGTCGGAGCCGACCTCGCCAACATCGTCAACGAGGCGGCCTTGGCGACCGTGAGGCGCAACGCCGCGTCGGTCGAGCTGCGAGATTTCGAAGAGGCCATCGATCGCATTCAGCTTGGTCTTCGCAAGCACGGGATGGTGATGACCGAAGAGGAGAAGCGGCGTGTCGCGTTTCACGAAGCGGGTCACGCGCTGGTCGCGCTGTCGGTGGCGAGCGCCGATCCAGTGCACCGCGTGACGATCATTCCTCGTTCGGTCGGAGCGCTCGGAGCCACGCTGCAGCTACCGACCGAAGACCGCTACATGATGACTCGCACCGAGCTCACCGATCAGCTGTCGGTCTTGTTCGGCGGACGCGCCGCCGAGGAGATCGTGTTCTCCGACGTTTCGACCGGCGCGCAGAACGACTTGGAGCGAGCCAGCGCGCTCGCGCGCCAGATGGTGACTCGCTTCGGAATGAGCGACGTGCTCGGCGCTCAGACGCTCGGTGGAGGCGCTGGTCCCCAGGCTTGGGGCGGAATGTTCGACGGCGCGGGTGAACGGGCATTTTCGGAAGAGACTTCGCGCGTCATCGACTCCGAAGTGAAGGGGCTGCTCCTCGACGGTCTCGAGCGCGCGCGTGCCCTCCTTCGAGGACGAAGAAAGACGCTCGGAGCACTGGCCGCGGAGCTCCTCGAGAAAGAAACCCTCGAGCGCGAAGATCTCGAAAAGATCGTCGAGAGTCACCTGGACGAGAAGGCTTCCGGCCAGATCTCTATGGTGCGCAGCGCGTGATCTTCATCGACTTCATCGGCACCGGCGTGATCGGCTTGTCGTTCGCGTCGGTAGGCACCTCCGTGATCTTCTTGACCACCGAGACCGGGTCGCACTGGCCGAAGATCGTGTAACCGCCGTCGAGGTTCGGAAGCGCCGTGTCCGAGACGATGTAGAACTGACTACCGTTCGTGTTTGGACCGTGGTTGGCGTACGCGAGCGTGCCGGGGACGTGCTTCAGAGTCATCCCGATCTCGTCGGCGAAATCGTAGCCGGGCCCGCCCGTTCCGTTGCCCTTCGGGTCTCCGCCTTGCGCGACGAAGTGCTGGATGACGCGATGAAAGAGCAACCCATCGTACAACTTTCGCCCTTTGATCCAATGATGGGGGGTCTTCGGATCGACGAACGGTCTTCGTCCGCGGGCGAGGCCGATGAAGTTGGCGACTCCCTTCGGCGCGACGTCGGCAGAGAGCTGACAGGTGATGATGCCTTGGTCGGTATCGATGATCGCGCGCAGCGGACCCGGTCCTGCTGGCAGATCCGCGAGGGCTTCGACCATCGTGAAGTCGCCATTTTCGGGATCGGCGCCCGCCCCGAGATCTTCCAACGCGAGGTCGGGCCCGAAGCACGGATCCGGTTGGCCCCCTGCCCCTCCCGATCCTCCAGCTCCGCCTACGCCTGTCGATGCCGCGGTCGCGTCGCTCGAGCTCGCGACGACCGTGACGGTCGCGCTGCTGGTCGAACCTCCGGAACCTGCGACGGAGTCGCCGCAACCGACGACGAGACCGAAGCAACAAAGCGTAGAAATCGGGCCGAGCGAAGATCGCATGGCACGACGCTATCACGGGGCCAAAGCGAGCGAGACACGGCTCTCCACGGCACCCTCCAGGGTCGAGAGAGGGGCGGTCGCTTCGCAGGCGCCGCAGGTCGTCGTCGCCCGCTCGCCCGCATGACGGAACCGATCACGCGCAGAGACGCATTTCGAATCCGAGGGCCCGGCGAGCTTGCCGAGGTAGGCGCAAACCGGCGACGCCGACCAGACCGTCGACGGCGAGCGCAACCGCTTCGGCCGAGGCGTCTGCCGTTCCGAGCATCGCGCCCAGCGCCGCCGCCCGTCGAGCCTCGAGCCGCGACGCCAGACGACAAGCCGGTCGCTCCCAAACCGAAGCTGCCCAAGCCCACCGCGGCCGACGAGATTTATTGAGCGGAGCTCATGTCGAGAAAACGATCTCGAGGAGCGACGAAGAGACCGCCCTTCCACGTCACGAAGGCGGTGGACGCTTCTTCTTCTGCCGTTCTTGGCGCTCCTTCGCGCGCCGAACCTTGCGCTCCTCTTCACTCGAGGGGACCGACAGAATGTGAAAGCGTCCCGCTCGCGCGAGCGGATCGGAGTTCTTCGCTCGCTCGCGCGCGAGCTCGATGAATCGTGCCTGAGCTCGGAGAGGCGTCTCGGTCTTCGGGGTGACGCGGTGGTAGCTGCCGTCGCGATGGAGCTCCCACGTCTTGGCGTCGTCGGCGAAGAGGTTGTCGAGAATGTTCACGATGCGCTGCTTGATGCCGGCGTCCAAAATGGGGATGAGCACCTCGACGCGTCGATGGAAATTACGCGGCATCCAATCGGCGCTCGAGATGTAAACCTCCTCGGTTCCACCGTTTTCGAAGCGGAAGACGCGTGCATGCTCGAGGAAGCGATCGATGTTGGCGTGGACGATGATTCGCGACGAAAGTCCTGGAATTCCAGGCCGTAGGCAGCAAATCCCGCGGATGCGGAGCTGAATGTCGACTCCGGCTTCGCTCGCTGCGTAGAGCGCGTCGATGACGTCGACGTCGACGAGTGAGTTCATCTGCGCATTGATCGATGCCTTGCGGCCCGAGCGCGCGTGCGTCGTCTCTCGCGCGATGAGCCCGAGGACCGTTTCGTGGAGCCCGAGGGGTGCGACCACGAGTCGGTTCCATCTCGCTGGCGCGCTGTAGCCTGTGAGGAGATTGAAGAGTGAGGTCACGTCTTCACCGATCTCGCGATTGGCGGTGAAGAGACCGAGATCGGTGTAGGTCCGCGCCGTCGACGGGTTGTAGTTGCCGGTCGAGACGTGAACGTAACGTCGGAGCTTGTCTTTCTCGCGTCGGACGACGAGGAGCGCTTTGGCGTGCGTCTTGAGCCCGAGAAGGCCGTAAATGACTTGCGCGCCGCTCTGCTCGAGGGTGTGCGCCCAGCGGATGTTGCTGGCTTCGTCGAAGCGCGCCTTGAGCTCGACGACCGCAGTGACCTGCTTACCGTTCTCGGCCGCGCGCGCGAGCGCCTTGACGATGGGTGAGTCGCCGCCGGTTCGGTAGAGGGTCTGCTTGATCGCGAGCACGTTCGGGTCGTCGGCGGCCTGATTGATGAACTCGACCACCGGATCGAACGAGTCGTACGGGTGGTGGAGGACGATGTCGCGCTCGCGAATGACCGTGAACATGTCTTCTTCGTCGCGGAGTGGCCCCGGGATCTGCGGCGTGAAACGATCGTCACGGAGCTCACGGCGCGTATCGTCGGCGATGACCTGCGAGAGGTCGGCGAAGTTCAGCGGGCCGGGAACGCGGTAGACGTCGTCGACGGGATCGAGATTTAAGGCGCGGCAGAGGCGCTGGACCGAGGCATCGACGCCGTCGAGCGCACCGATCTCGACGCGCACCGCGTTGCCGCGGTCACGCCGCCGAAGCTCGGCTTGGATCGTCTGAAGGAGGTCTTCGCCCTCTTCTTCGTCGATCTCGAGGTCCCAGTTGCGCGTGACGCGGAAGGGATAGGTCCCGCGGAGACGGGTTGCTTGGAAGAACTCGCGGACGTGCCTCGCGACGACGTCTTCGAGGAGGACGAATGCTCGCTCGGCCCCTTCGACCTTCACGGGGATGAGGCGGTTCAGCATCGGCGGAACCTGGATGACGCCGAAGCCGGTCTCGCCGCCTTCGTGCTCGCGCGTGAACATGATCCCGAGGTTGATGCTCTTGTTTCTGAGATGCGGAAACGGATGCCCCGGGTCGATCGCGAGCGGCGTGATGACTGGAAAGATGTCGTTCTTGAAGCGATCGTCGAGAGCAGCCAGCTCGTCGGGCGCGAGCTCGTCGGGGTGGACGATGACGATCCCCGCGCGCCGCAGCGCCGGCACGAGCGTGACGTTCCAGATCTGGTAGGCGCGCTCGACGAGGAGATGCGCCTTCGCGCTGATCGCCTTGAGCTGCTCGTCGGGTGTGAGGCCGTCGGGCGGCAGATCGGTGATGGTCCGGCCGCGCTGAGCCTTGAGGCCTGCGACCCGCACCATGAAAAACTCGTCGATGTTCGCGATGAAGATGCCGAGGAATTTCACGCGCTCGAGGAGCGGAACGTCTTCGTTCTCGGCTTCGGAGAGCACGCGGGCGTTGAACTCGAGCCAAGAGACTTCGCGGTTCAGGTAGTGCGCCGGGTCACCCGCGTCGGTGAATCCCTGCGGTGATTGCGACGTGGGCCCGTCCAAATAGGCATCGCGAACATCGGGCATGCTGGGGGTGACATCGGACTTCACGGCGGAGAGTCTAGCAGCGGAAGGCGGGCGTCGGTGTGACAGGAGTGCGGCGGGAGCCGGTCTCGGCTAGACCAGGGGAATGCGGGTCGTGACCCTTCCCGAAGAGATGCGGAGCGCGTGTGATGCAGCGAGGGCGCGCGGCCTGCGCGTGGCGCTCGTGCCGACCATGGGCGCGCTGCACGAAGGGCACGCGTCGCTGGTGCGAGAAGCACGAAAATGCGCCCAATTCGTGGTCGTGACGGTGTTCGTCAACCCGACGCAGTTCGGGCCGAACGAAGACTTCGCGCGCTACCCACGAACCCTCGAAGACGATGTCGCTCTCGTGGCCGAAAACGGTGCCGAGCTCGTTTTCGCCCCAGCGCGAGACTCCATGTACCCGATCGGCGACGAAACGCGCGTCCACGTCGGGGCAACCGCGAAGGCGCTCTGCGGCGAATTTCGTCCCGGGCATTTCGAAGGCGTGGCGACCGTCGTGGCCAAGCTCTTCACCATCGCTGGGCCTTGCGCCGCGGTCTTCGGTCGAAAAGATTTTCAGCAGCTCCGAATCATCGCGCGCATGACGAAAGACCTATTTTTCCCGGTCGATCTCGTGCCGGTCGCGACGCTCCGCGAGCCCGATGGGGTCGCGATGTCGTCGCGCAATCGTTACTTGAGCGAGGCCGATCGAACCCGGGCGCGCCGAATTCCCGAGGGGCTTACGCGGGCCATGGCAGCCTTCGCATCCGGAGAGAGGCGCGCGGGAACGCTCTCCGAGATTGCCCGAGCGCATGTCGCTGCGGGGGTCGATTCGATCGACTACGTCACGGTGGCCGACGCCAAGACGGTCGTCCCGTTCGAAGATGACTGCTTGATAGGAGACCGTGCGCTTCTCGCGCTCGCGGTCCGGGTCGGCACGGCCAGGCTCATCGACAACGTCGTTTTCGGCGAAGACAATCCTCCGATCGTCGACGTCGCCGAGGCCGCTCGCGCAACGGCGGAGCCCTGATGATCTTCCTCCGCAGAGACAGGCGGCGCTCGTCGAGAACCTCCCAGATGGGTACACGATGAGAGGCGCGTTCGTCGTCATCGAGGGAATCGACGGAGCGGGAACGACGACGCAAGCGGAGCGCTACGCTACTCACCTGCGCCTCCGAGGGCGAGCGGTGCACGTCACGCGCGAGCCGACGACCGGTCCGATAGGGACGCTCATTCGCCAGATCCTCGAAAAAAAGGTCGCCGTGCGCTCGGCGAAGAGCGCAGAGATGATGGCGCTCTTGTTCGCAGCCGACCGTCTCGACCACAACCTGAGCGAAATCGACGAGCATTTGGCAGAGGGCACGATTGTCTTGTCGGATCGCTACGACCTATCGAGCCTCGCGTACCAATCAGCAGCGACAGCCGCGACCGCGATGCCCAAAGAAGAGCTCGTCGAATGGATCCGAGGCCTCAATCGATTCGCGCGCCGTCCCGACGTCACGCTCGTGGTCGATGTCGCCGCCGACGTGGCGGCGACGAGGCGGCGCACCCGTGGCGGCGACGAGGAGCTCTACGAGGTCGCGGCATTACAGGCTCGGTTGGCGACGGCGTACGCCGCGGCCGAGATGCTGGTCGCCGGTGATCATGTCGTGCACGTCGACGGCAGCGGTACGCTCGATGGCGTCGAAGCCCTCATCCGAGAATCGCTCGATCCGCTGCTCTTCGGAGACCTGTCGGCGTCTTCGCGAGGGGGCGATTGACGCATGCTGAAGTGGCTCCTCACGAGTCTCGCCTTCTACTTCGCGGTCCAATGGGTTCGCTCGACGATGGCGCGAGGCGCGAGGCGACGCGCCATGGGCGCTCGCGACCCGGCGCGCATCGACAGCAAGAGACCCCCAGCGCCGAAGCGAGCGGCCGCGCAAGTGAAGCGGCTCCCGCACGAGATCCTCGGCGTCGCGGAAGACGCACCGGTCGAGGTCATCCAAGCGCGTTACCGAAAGCTCGCCGTCCAATACCATCCTGACAAATTGGCCTCGAGCGCGACCGAGCTCCAAGACCTCGCAGGCGAGCGGCTCCGTGAGATCAACGGAGCCTATGGCGAGATCATGAAGCAGCGCCGGGAACGCTGACGAGTCTCACTTCGGCTCGGCGAGCGCCCGGTCGATCGCGCGACGAAACGCCGCCTCCGGCTGAGCGCCGCTGATCACGAACTTGCCGACGAGAAACGTCGGGGTTCCGGTGAAGCCGAGCGCCTTGGCTGCCGACACGTCGGCATCGACGCGAGCCGAGTGCGTGTGGTCGTCGAGGCTCCGACGAAACTTCGGCATGTCGAGGCCGAGCTCGTTCGCCATTCTCTCGAGGCCGGCGCGATCGAGCCCGTTCGGCTGTGCCGCGAACGCCTTGGTCTTGAACTTGAAGAACGCGTCGTTGCCTTTTTGCGCCTTCACTTCTTCTGCGGCTTCGGCCGCCATGTGGGCGTCTTTGTGGAAGTCGAGAGGGTTGTGTCGCCAGACGATCTGGACCTTGTCGCCGTAGTCGCGGAGCACGTCGTCGAGCGTCGTCTCGGCGCGTTTGCAGAAGGGGCACTGGAGATCGGAGAACTCTTGGATCACGACCAGTGGCTTGTTGGCCCCCCGCGTCGGCGCGCCGACGGGGATCGGTCCTGGTTCTTTCTTCTCGAGATCTTTGCCGCCGTTGCCGTTCTTCGTGAGCTCGTCGTAGACGGCCTCAGCCGGCGTGCCTGCCTGAACGAGGGCCTGCGCTTTGGGGAGCTCCTCGTCGACGAGCTGCGCGAATTTCTCGACTGGGACGGCACCGATGAGCTTGCGACCGTTGATGTAGAAGACCGGCGTTCCAGTGGCACCCAATGCGTCGGCCAGATCCTGATCTTCGGCGATCTCTTTCTTGTGCTTCTCCGACTGAGCCGCAGCGACGAGCGAGACGCCGTCGACGCCGAGGTCCAAGCCGAAGCTCGAGAGATCGGCGTCTTCGAGTCGTTTCTGATTCGTCAAAAGGAGATCGTGGGCCTTCCAGAATCCGTCGTCGCCCTTCTTCGCGCGCACCTCGCGTGCGAAGTTCGCCGCCGCCATCGCACGCGCATGCATCAAGAGCGGCGAGTCTTTCCAGACGATGCGAATCTTGCCGGGATAGCGCGCCGAGAGGTCGGTGAGCGTCCCTTCGGATTTCGCGCAAAACGGGCACTGAAAATCGCCGAACTCGACGATCGTCACGAGCGCGGTCTTCGGGCCCCGCACCGGCGAAGCCCCGACGGGCACGCGATAGAGCGTTTGGTCGTCGGTCGCGGGGGTCGGGGTCGGATCGGACGGCGCGTCTTTCTTGTAATTGCGTTGCGTCAACGTGACGTACATCTTGTCGGCTGGCGTGCCTTGCTTGGCCTCGGCTTGAGCCTCGGCGAGCGCCAGATCGATCGCGTTCTGAAACTTCTCTTTCGGCTGGGCGCCGACCAAAGCTCGCCCGTTGACGAAGAAGGCCGGTGTGCCTTTGACTCCGATCGATGCGCCGAGCGCGAGGTCGTCGTCGATCTTCTTCGCGACCGCAGCGTCGTCTTTGCTGGCGTCGAAGCTTTTCTTCTCGACACCGGCAGCGGTCGCCCAGCGGCTGTACGCTTCGGGCGCGAGACCTTTTTGATCGGCGAACGCGCTCTGGTGAAAGCGCCAGAACGCATCGTCGCCTTCGAGCTCGAATACCGCGCGAGCAGCGAGCGCGGCGGGGCGAGCGTTCGGATGGAAGGCGAGAGGATTGTTCTTCCACACGATGCGAAGCTTCGATTTTCCGTAGAGAGCTTCGAGGTCGACGATCGTCTCGTCGGCCTTCTTGCACAGGGAGCACTGATAATCGGAGAACTCGACGATCGTCACGGGGGCGAGCCTGTCACCTGAACTAGGGTCTTTGCTCGACACCGGGACCGGACACGCTTCGTCGGACCACGGCGACGGCTTCTTCGTGTGTCGTTCGCTCTTCTGATCACCCTCGTCGTCGCGATCGACGTGGGCCGTTCGCGCTGCCCGCAGATAGAAGACGCCGATACCGATGCCGAGCGCCGCGAGAACGACCAAGGCGGCGATGGCCGCCGCGATGAGACCCACGGGCGGTCCGGAGGGTGGCTTCGGCGGCGTCGGAAGAGGAGGTAGCGGGCCACGCGGCGGCGGCATGCTCGGCGGAGGAAGGTGCGGCCCCGGCGGATACGACCCCGACGCGAGAGGAGGGCGTGCGATCGGCGGGAGCGGACCGAAGGCTGCGGGCGGCGGCGTCACAGACGGCACGTGCAGACGGAGCTCTTCGTTCGCGGCGAACGGCGCGAGACAGGCACCGAGCTCTTGCATGGCCTCGCGCGCATGCTGAAATCGCTGGGCTCGGTCGCGAACCACGCATCGGGCAAACCACGGGTCGAAGCCGTACGGGAGCTTCTCGACGACGCCTTGCTCGCGAGCTCGGTCGGAGGCCTTGACGAAGTCTTCGAAGAGCACTTCGCGCATCAGCGACATCATCGCCGACCCCATGTCGCGCGCAGTCTTCCAATAGTGCCGACCGGTCAAGAGATGATAGGCGAGGAGGCCTTGTGCCCAGACGTCGGTCGCCGCCGTCGGCGTGACGTCGGTCTCGGTCTGCTCGGGGGCCATCCACAGCGGCCGGCTCATCGCGGCTGTCGTGTTGTGCTTCGCCTCGGAGGCGAGCTTCCCGACGCCTAAAAAGAGGACGACGACACGAGCGGTTGCGCTCTTCGAGCGGCTCTGCCCGATGAGAATGCCCTCGGGCTTCAGGTCTCGGTGCACCAGGCCCACGTCGTGCGCAGCGGCGACGGCGTGAGAAATCTGCTCGAGGAGATCGAGCGCTTCGTGTGGACCGAGCGAGCCGCGACGGATCATCAGCTCGGCGAGCGTCTCACCCTGGACGAGCTCGAGAATGGCGAATGGTAGATCGGTCGACGCATCGACCCCGCACGAGAGGAGCTCGGCGACGTGGTCACTCTGAACGCGTCCGACGCGCTTGGCTTCTTCGAGGAACAGCTCTCGAAGCTTGTCGTCTTTACCGAGTGCTCCGGCGACGACCTTCAGTGCACGGCGAACACCGGTGCTCACCTGCTCGACTTCGTAGAGCGTGCTGAGCCCGCCCGCGTGAATCACGCGGATGACGCGAAAGTCTCCTGCGAAGATAGTCCCGTCCGCCAGCACGTCCGACATGCCGCGAAGCTACCACGCAGAAGCGCGCGGGCTTCCCCGAGAAAAGGGTCGTCCGCGCGCGTCTTCGAAACGATTGCGAGAGTTACTTCTTGGAAATGGGCTTGGGGGCGGGCTTGGGGGCGGACGCGGCCGGCTTGGGGGTGGCGGGCTTGGGCGTGGCGGGCTTCTCGCCAGCGGGCTTGGCAGCGGGGGCGGCCTTCGGCTTGGGGAGGAAATAGGTGGCTGCGAGGAGCGCAGCGGCGCGCTTGCCGTCGGCGGTGACGCCTTCGACCTTGAAAGCGGCGGCCGCGAGCTTGCCCTTCGCGTCGGCGACCTTCACGGTGCCGTCGTCGGCGATCGAAACGACGGGCTTGCCGTCAGCTTCGATCTCGTTCGCTGCGTTGAACTTCGCGCCGGGGGGAGCACCTTCCATCGTGATGCTGCCATCGGAACCGACGCTGGCGATGGTCTTTCCATCGGCGTCTTGGAGCTCCATGGCGGTGACTTTGCCGGCCGGCTTGCCATCGACCATGACCGAGCCGTCGGCCTTGAGCTCGACGGGCTTGGTCTTCTGACCCTTGTTCGGGGTG
>JAYUUB010000078.1:0-43331 GCA_043755175.1 Polyangiaceae bacterium
ATCATCTCGGCGAGATAGGTCTCCGGATCGAGCCCATGGAGCTTGCACGATGCGATGAGCGAGAAGAGGTTGCCAGCGGCCTTGGCGTGGTCGTCGGAACCGAAGAAGAGCCAGGCCTTTCGACCTACCGCGATGTGGCGGAGAGCGCGCTCGGAAGCATTGTTGTCCATGCGTAGTCGGCCATCGGCGAGGAATGTGGTGAGTGCGCCCTTCTGACGAACCGCGTACCCGAGAGCGGTCGACACGAGCCCGCGCTCGCCCTTCGACAATGCATATTGCGCCTCGGTCCACAGGAAGAACTCGGCGATCATTGGTGCGAGGAACTTCTGCCGTAGCTCCTGCCTCTTCTGCGGCGGCTCCTTCGCCCATTGCGCGTCCAATGCGAAAAGTTTCCGAATGCGAAGCGTGCCTTCGCCTCCGACGGGATGCTTCGCCATTGCCGCCTCCCAGAACTTTCGCCGTGCGTGCGCCCAGCATCCGACTTCGGTCGGAGAGTCGATTGGCGGGTCGAGCCCGACGTTCGCCTCACCGCGGTAAAGCGCGTCGTAGATCACGTGCGCATCGGCCTGCACGTAGCCCGAGAACCCTCGGAACATCTCGCAGACGGTGTTGCTGTCGTGCTTGGCTTGGTATTCGAGAAAGACGTGATCACGGTCGGCCAGCACCACGAAGAAGTGACCTCTGCTGCATGCTTGGCGAGACTTATCTGGAAGAGCCGCAGGCTGGATTGAAACGCCGGTTGCGTCGGTCGAGAGGCAGAATGCACCCATTGCCTCTTTTCGCGCGGCCTCGACGATCGACCCGAGCGTCGTGCCCACCTCCTCCGCATAGCGACACATCGTGCCGCGATCGAGCGGGAAGCCTTCGCGCTCGCATTGCTCCTCGATGCGAAAGAACGGAACTCCCATCAAGTACTTCGTCGCGAGCAGATGGCTCACCATCGACGGAGCCAAGAATGCGCGCTTCACGATCTCGCGCGGACGTTCCGCGGTGACGAACTCCTTGGTTCCGTCGCTGCGCTCGACCTTGTACTTTGCGACGGCGACGACGATGCATACTCGAGACGGCTTCCGATAGCCGAGTCGGTAGCTCTCTTCGAAACCGATTCGTTCGGCCTTTCCTTCGAGCGCAGGATCGGTGATCTCGATTCGTTCTTTAGGAAGATCGAGTTGCGAGAGGTCTCGTCTTGCGACGCCCGGTCGGCCGGGACGCGGCCGCTTCCGGCGGTCGGGATGCGCGTCGTCATCCTTCTTGGTCGTCGGGTCGATGCCGAGCGACTTCTGGAGCTCATCGAGCGCCGCAGATGTCGTCTTGAACTCGAGCTCGAGTTGCGCGACATCGATTCGCTCCGCCTTGGCGACGTACAGCTGATGCTTCAGAAGCTTGTGCTTCGTGAGCAGCTCCTCGTAGGCGCGTCGCAAAACGTCTCGCTCAGCGGTCACTGCAGCGAGCTTCGCTCTCAGCTCCTCGAGCTCACGCTCGCTCGCCGTCTTCGAAGACGATACATGGTCGGTGGAGCTGGACGACACCACGTCACCCTAAAGATCGCGATCGACGTTGTCGACTGCGAGTCGACATCTTCCATGCATTTCGATCGCACCTTCGACCTCAATGTGTGATCCCTCGCGTGTCGAAGTCGAACCCCGCGAGCAACGCTTCCAATGCGGTCTCGTCAATCTCGACATGCCGCGCGTTGCCCTCGATCTTCGGCACCTGGAAGGTCCCACGCTTGAGTCGCTTGTAGAAGATGCACGTCACAGTCGCGTCCACGAAAAGCACCTTCACCGACTCGCGTCGTCGACCGAAGAAGATGAACAGTGCGCCGCTCGCCGCACCATAACCCGTGTGCTCTTGGGCGAGCCCAGAGAGCCGGTCGAACGAGTACCTCATGTCGATCGGAGTGAGCGCGACAAACACCTGCATGCCGGACGGGATCACGGCGCACCGCCAAGAGCGTCGAGGACCTCGCGGAGAAGGCTCGCTTCGAACCCACGCGACAAGCGGATACGCGCTCCACGAATTTCGATCCAGACTTCGCCTCGCGGACGCTCCGCTCCGACGCGGACCACCGGGACGATCGCGACCGGCTCGCTCTTCTCGATCTGCTCACGCCGCAGCTTCGTCGCCCACCATTGCAGCGTCTTCGGCGAGTAGGGCTTCGACTCCGAGAATGCGCGGGCGGAACTCCCGCTCGCTTGCCAGCGTCGAACCTCGCCCATCCACCACGACCGCCTCTGCATCCTCGCAATATCGATCCTCACGACACTCGACGGAAGGACGCTGGTTCACACAGCGGATACGAACGGATCGCGGTGGCGTCTGGTGAGCTCGCGACGGTCCCGATGACTACCGCCCCCTCGATTCCCTGAATTAGGGGTTTTCGCGGCAATACCAGCTCGAGAACCATGGCCGGAAGCTACCGTAGTCGCGTAAGCGGTGAAAAAGAATGCAAGCGTATAGGGAATTTGAACCGTGAAAACCCTTGGATGTCTGCCTGAACCCGACCCGGGTACGCCTCGTGCTGCGCCCTTCTTGGCTGCGTGACTGACCTCCCGGGACGACCCCCTCCGCGACCCGGGCGAACCCGACATGCGAAGAGCGAGATCTCGCGGTGGCGGATGGAGCCCGGCCCTGACACGTCCCTTTTGACGTGCCGTTCCGCATCCACGAGAGGACCGCTCACGCGCTGGGAAACGGGTCACGCGCCGGCACCACGACCTCGGCGTGCACGTTGATGCCCTGACCCTCGTACCGGCTCGCCCGTGCGCGCTTCGGGTCGACGACGCGCAAAAGCGGTTTGCCGGCTCGCTCTCCGAAGAGACCCTGACCCGAGGCCGCCGCCGCGCACAACGCCGACAGCGAAAGCTGCCCGCCGATCGTCTCGGGATCCTTGCGCTCGCTCGTGCCGTCGAGGCTCCGGCCGTGCCGAGCGAGCACCTTCTGCACCCGAAGCGCCGTCCGCTTCGCCACATCGGCGAGCTCTTCCTCCGTAGGGGCTGCGAGCGGATGGAACACCAGCGCTCCGCCCTCCGTCTCGCGCACGTAAATATCGTCGAGCACCAACACGTGAAAGTGCACGTTGAGCCTCAATGCCGAGTCTCCGCGCTGGATCACGCTCACCGCTCCCGTCAGCGCTTGCTTCGTCGTCGAGAGCCGAGAGCCTTCTTCGCGCGCCGGTGGCGCTTGCGGCGAAGCTCGCGATTGGGTTTCCGCTTCTCTCCGATCCAGGGCTGAAGACGGCGCTGGCGTATGGGGTCGCGATGCAAGGTGAAGAGATCGCGGTTCCCAGTACGTTCGTCGTGGGGCAAGACCGGAAGGTTCACTTCAAGAAGGTCGGCGAATCGATCGCTGACCGGGCGAGCCCGGATGAGATGCTCGCGGCTGTGAATGCGCTGAAGAAGTAGCTCCGGTGTCGTCGGCGTCGTCGTCGGTGCGGAGGTTCAAACTCGGTCATATCGACCATCGGATGGCGATCCTGAGCTGGCCTCGTTGCGGGTGCTGGTTGGAGGTGACGCGCTTGACCCGGGTCAAAGAGACAGCGTGCCGCAGGTACTCCGTCATGAGGGCGCGACAACCCGTGCTCTCGACGTAGGGGTGGTCGGTGATCGTGGCGATCGCGCCGCCCTCGGTGGGCTCGATCGACATCTTGCCCGTGGTGTGATCATACGCCCAGAAGTCGGGAGCTCGGCTCGCCAGAGTCATGGGGGTCGCAAGACCCAGGAAGAACCTCCGGACGCGGCCGAAGCCGTTGTCGCAGAGCTCCCCGGCGAACACCACGAACGCGGCGGGAGACAGCACCGCATGGAGCGCCTCGACGAGGTGAACCGAGATCAGATCGTCGTACCACTCCGTGGTGAGCGGGTGCCCGGAGCGCCAGATCTCCAGGGTCTGGCCCGATAGCCGCGCCCCGACGGCCGCGTGAGTGGCATCGTCGAGCTGAAGGCGCGCCGTCTCGCGGAGAGCGAGAAGGACCGAACGCCGGACCTGTGGTTGCCTCGTGGTCATATCGCGCGGGAGGCGACCTGGACCGCACCCATTTGGACAGAGCGGCACTTTGGGCGGAAACTTGACGGCCACGGTCGAAAAGCCACAGTTCCTGCGCCATTACGCCACGTCACGGGACCGCCATTCGAGAGCGCGCGCGAGAGTCGCTCGACACGGGAATGCAAGAGATGACCTTTCCGTCTCGATTTGCATGCGCGGCGGCGCGAACGCCCCTCGCGATCATGTGGCGAAGCAACGATGGGTCATCGAACGACGACACAGAGAATGCGGCTCGCGCTCCCATGATGTCAGCCTACAGCACGCCGACGCCGTCAGACACCGCCGTGCCCATGAAGTGGTCCCGAGCCGCCGAGTGTCGCCGCGCTTCTTCGCAAGTCACGATTCGGTTCGAGGTGGCTCGTTGCGCCGAAGGTTGCTCCGCCGTCGTCTGAGAACCCCTATCCGATGGTCGATGTCTTCCCCGAACGATAGGCCATGAAGCTGCTGAGCAAGCGTCCCGCGCTCGACCGCGACAGCGTCCCGCCGCACATGCCGACGAGATTCTCGCCTCCTCAGGTGTGTCGATGCAGAGGTTGAGAACGGCGAGACCGAGGTGGTCGTGGTCGTGGTCGGTCGTCGTCGTCAGCAACCCGTCGGGTCGAATGGATCCGACGCAAACGTCGTCGCCGTCGTCTGCAACGAGTCTTGCATCACCCCACTGAGCACGACCTTTCCCCCCGCACAAATCGTGTCGTGCACACCGACCGCCAACAAGCTCGCGCCCGTATCGATCGTGACCGTCAGAACCGTGTCACTGTCTTCCGCCACCGCGAACGAGCTCGGCTTGTCGACCGTGAACGGGAGCGGCTCGGCATACGTCGTCTTCTCGTCGGCGCTCTTCAGACTGAACGTTCCGAGCGTCACCTCGCTCGGTCCCGATGCGCGCGCGCTCAAGTGGAGCTTCAGCTTGAAGCTCCCTTTCAGGTTCGTCCCCAGTGCGACCTTGCCTACATCGATCGCCGGTGACTCGATCGTCGGCGCGACGAACACCGCGGCGTCGGTGTTGCATTCCAATTGCAGGAGCGAAAAGACGACGAGCGCGATTGGTCGAACCGAACGAAGATTCATGCCGCCGATTGTAGCCCGAGCCGAGGTGACGAGCTCGCCATCCATCGAGTCGCGACACGTGCGCGTCGGTCGGCTCGCTTCGAAGAACCATCTCACGGTGGCGGGTTGACGGTGGTTCGGGAGAAGTCGCATCGACGGGAAATCACTGCGCCCGGCAGGCCAAGCTGACGCCGCAAGCGGCGCCCGTTGAAGAGCCCACTCGAGCGAAGCTCGTCGAGCTCGTTCCCCCCATGACCAAGCGCCAGTTCGGAATGTGATTCTTGTCGGAGACGGACTCAACATGCGCGCTCTGAGGGCCCGCGTATGAACAAGTCGGTGCTATTCCGCCGACACCATCGCGAGACAGGCGGCTTCGTCTCTGTGCTTCTCAGCCTACAGAAGTAGGCTTCCGATGCTCGTTCCTGGGGCACCTGTCTCGCTTCGGTCTCGACGAAATATCGGTCGACTCGTTTCTACGCCGGACTGGCGGGAGACGTCGAGTTGCACGTACGCGACGGCGTGATTCTAATCTCCGCAGCGCCAGTCACACGTGCTGGTTGGGCTGAGGCGGCGCGCCGCCTTTCGGGTGCGGATCAAAGCGAAGCCCTCCTGCCCGCGGTGCCTACGAAGTTCGATGAGGACGAATGGCAGTGCTAACCACTCGGCCTCCTCGCCGCGGAGAGGATCATGTCGTCGACCTCGACCCGACTTGCGGTGATGAAGTGAAGAAGACACGGCCCTGCGTGATCGTCTCTCCTGACGAGCTCAACGCGCACTTGCGGACTGCCATCGTCGCGCCACTCACTTCTGCCGGAAAGCCGTACCCTTTTCGCGTCGCTTGTCGCTTCGACAACACCGCCGGACACATCGTTCTCGATCAACTCCGCACCGTCGACCGAGAGCGCCGGGTCCGCAAGATTGGCAAGATCTCCGTACCGACTTTCGAAAAGGTGCTCACGATTCTGCAGAAGGTGTTCGCTCGTTGAAAGACCGCCAGCTTGAGACTTGCCATGTGTTGTCCCTCCTCGCTGATGAGCCGTGCCACATGCTCGTCTCTCGAGGAACGATTCCATTGCATGAAGCTGCGTGAGCCACGCAAGACCCGCCGTAGGGCTCGCTTGTGCTGAGCGCGGGAGGCTTTGGGTCTCGACCGACAGCCCGAGCCGAGGTGACGATCTCGCCCTCTATCGAGTCGCGAGTCGAGACACGTGCGCGTCGGTCGGCTCGCTTCGAAGAACCGTCTCACGGAGGCGGTTTGACGCCCTTTTCTTCAGCCTTTTTGCAGCCGAGAACGACGCCCGTGGGCTGACCGCTCATCTTGACGATCTTGAACTCGACACGCCGGTTCTTCTCCCACGCCGACTCTTCATGCGCCTCGTCGAGCGGGCAATACGAGCCGTAGCCTTGCGAGCGCGTGCGGCTCTTGTCGACTCCGCGCGACAAGAGACCGTCGGAGACCGACTTCGCGCGATCTTTGGTGAGGCGCAAGTTCAAGGCGTCGCCGCCGCGCTCGTCGGCGTGTCCTTGAACCTCGATGAGCTCGAACTCGGGGTGCTCCTTCATCGCGTCGGCCACCGCCTGGAGAATCGGGAACGACTCGGGCTTGATCTTGGCGCTGCCCGTCTCGAACTGAATCTTGTCGAGAATGACGATGTTGTTGTCGGCGATGATCACGCGCTTCTTGTCGACGACCGGGCAGCCCTGGTTCTCGACCGGGCCCGGCACGTCGGGGCAATTGTCTTGCGCGTTCGGTACACCATCGTGATCGCGATCCGGATCGGGGCAGCCACCGAATTGCGGAAGGCCGGGCTCGTCGGGGCACTTGTCTTTCGAGTCCATGACGCCGTCGTGATCGCGGTCGCCGTCGTGGATCTCGGGGCAACCGTGGTTGCTCGCAGGACCCGGATCGTTGGGGCAGGCGTCATCGAGATCGAGCACGCCGTCTTTGTCGTTGTCGGGGTCGGGGCAGCCGTACTGACCCTTGGGTGAGTCACCCTTCGTGTCTTCGAAGCCGTCGAGGTCTTCGGCTTGGTCGGGACAATCGTCTTCGTCGTCTCTGATGCCGTCGTGATCGCGATCACCAATCGAAGGCTCGTACACGAAGCCGAGCGTCGCGCGCGCGGTCGCTGTCTGAAAGCCAGGCGCGTAGCCCGGGCCGCCCGCGAGCATGAGGAACGACTTGCTCTCGATGAAGAGCTTGATGCCGCCGATCGCTTCGGCGCTGATGCGCTCTTTCGTGTCCGACTTTCCGCCGACGAGAAACGACGCGTACGTCTCGGCCGCGAGATCGATCGGTGGCGCGACGCGGATGCTCGTCCCGAAGCTCGTGGTGACGAGGTTGCCGTTCTCGAAGACGCCGTTTTTCAGCTGCGACTTGCCGTCGGCGCCGAGGCCAAACTGGGTCGGCGTTCCGAAGTGGGCACGGAATCCGGCGTTGAGACCGAGCCGCCAGATCCCTCCGCGCGCCACGCGCGCTTCAAAGATCGCTTGTGGCCACAAGAAGCCCTTCGGCTCGGCGACGAGGTTGTCGGCGCCAACGGCTGCGACGCCGCCCTGCGCGAGGATCGAGAGGCCGACGCTCGGCGCCTCTTTCGGGCGAATGATGCGAAGCTTCGCGTGGAGCGCGACGTAGCTGAGGCCCTGCGCGAAGAGGCTCTTGATGCCGTACGTCTTGCCCGTGGGTCCGACGTCGCTCACGGTGTCGCTCTGCGCCAACACCACCGGCGCCGAGATTCCGACGACGACCCAGTTCGCGATCCCGTAGTTGAACTGGAGCGTTCCTTGGAACGAGTTCTTCACGAGCTGGTCGGCGCCGTGGCCCTTGTTGAGGGGCATCAGGTTGTAGCCGTAGTCGAGCGCGAGGCCGAACGAGATGTCGTTGGCAGGCAGAATGTCGGCGCCGTTGACCGAGAAGAAGCCCTTCGAATCGACCGCCGCACGAAACAGATGCAGGTCGGCGCCCGACCCGTTTCGCGCTGGGACGCGAATCTTTTCCTGCGCAGCCGCTCTCGGTGCGCCCGCGACGAACGCCGCAGCGCAAAGCCCGACAGCGCACGCGACACGCATTGCTTTTCCGCCGAGCGACCATCTCCGCGCGCGATGCTTCGTTCGAGACGAGGTGACGCTGCTGGGTCCGAGAGCCTCGAGGGCCGAGGGCCCGACGACGGTTTTACGCATGAAATAAGCCTCCAGAACCTTTGGGGAGGTACCACCCACGCAAGAGGCGGTCAAAATTGAGGAGCCTTCGCCTCACCCTCTCGCTTCCTCACCCTCTCGCTTCTTCTCCCTTCCAATCTTCCCAATCCTCCGCCTCTGCCTCTGCCTCTGCCTCTGCCTCTGCCTCTGCCGGATCAGCTCTGGTTCGAAGACGAGAGGCAGAGGAAAGGGAAGATTGGAAGGGAGAAGAAGCGAGAGGAAGGCGAGAGGATGAAATGCGGGGCAGGCGGCGAAGCGGCGCTTCCACCGCGGGCGCAAGCTCGTGCAGCGGGCGTTGCTTGCTAGTTGATTGGCACGAGGGACGTGCCGTCTTTGCCGCAGAACGCGGCGTCGGCGTCGAATCGATCGCCGCAGGTCGGGCAGATCTTTTCGAGGCGTGGTTTCTTCTTCGTCGGGAGCGCGGGAGGCGGCGGAATCGGAGCGACGCCAACCGCGGGAGCGAGCGACGAGCCGTCGACCGGGCAGAAGCCGGCACCGGGAGCGAAAAGCTCGTCGCACTGCGGACATCGCATCGGCTGATCGGGCGCGCTCGAAAAGAGCGTGACCGCAGGAGGCTCGGCTGGCGTCAGATCCCGATCGTCTTCGCTCGGTCGCTGTCGTCGACCTCGTCGAAGCAGAACGAGCCCGCCGAGCGCGAGGAGCGACGCGATGCCGCCGACGATCGCGAGGAAGGTCTGTTTGCGTCGACGCGCGCCGTCTTCGCCTTTGCTCTCGGCGCCGCCGACGCCGCCCGCGATCTCGACGACGGCGACCCGATCGTCTTCACCCGAGGGATTGAGCCCGCGCTCTTGGAGGAGCGCTTCGTAACGATCGCTCGAAGCAACCTCGACGGCGACCTTCACCTGTTTGCCCCCGAGATCGGCCACGACGCTGAACGTGCCGTCGGTTGCGTCGCTCGGCACCGACACTTTGCCGTCGGCGTCGACGGCGGCTTTGCCGCTCTTGTCGTCTTCGATGCGGAAGGTAGGTCGAGCGCCGAGATGACACCCCTTGTCGTCGGAGACCACGCTCTTGAACGTGTAAGACTCGCCAGGCCGAAGGAGCTTCTTCGACGGTCGCACTTCGAGCCTCGACGCAGGACCCGGCTCGCTACAGCCCGTCACGGCAGGCTCGCTCGTATGAGCGGGAGGCGGCGTCGGCTTGGCCGAAGGCTCGGCGGTAGCGCTCGGCGTAGCTGCGGGCTGCTCTCCGGCGCGCTGCACGAGCTTGTAGCTCCGCGACCGCGACACGTTCGCGCGACACGACGAGCCTTCGATGAAAAATTCGTACGATCCGGTCTCGGCCAACACGATCGTGTCGTCGGTCGCGCTGATGTTCGTGACGATCGTCGCGTGACGCGGATCGGCCGCGGGGCTCGTGCAGCGCGTCGACCAGCCGCGCGAGCCAGCCGAGTGACTCGAGCGCGACAGACCCGGCATCTGCTCCCAGCATTGCGTCGTGCTGAACGTCCGACCCGTTCCGCTCATCGAGAGCTCGCCCCCCTGCTGAGCGATCGTGACCGAGCCACCTGGCGCCCCCTGCGACGAAGGCTTGGGTCCGCAAGCGTCGCCCCAGTCGGTCGTCGACCACTTCTCGGAGAGCGCGCTCGCGCTCCAAGTGCCGCTCAACGTAGGCTTTTCGCCATCTGCACGCGCGTCGATGCTCACGATGGCGACGAGCGCTCCGGCGAGGAGCGCCACCCGGAAAGCGCGCTCACGTGCAGGTTGAGGCACGGCTCGTGATCTACCGGTCTGTGACTCCCCGGGCAAACCCAAGCGACACGATCGCCACGCCCGAGGAGATTTCCCCCCGTTGCTTGATCGCGATCGAACCAGTTCTGTATCATCTCGATACGTTGAAGAAGACGACCGACCTCGGGTACCCCCTCGCCTCACCGACCGATCCCAGCGGCCAACGCGGAAGTTCCCGCTATGCTTCAGTCTTGCGGGGAGAGCCGTTCAATCGTTGCGCGTCTGAAGCAAGACGATCGGGCAACCTCGTCTCCGTTCGCCCCTGCTCGGAGGATCGTTCTCGATGAAGATCTCGTGCCAGTCCTGCGCGGCCAAGTACACGATCGCCGACGAAAAAGTCGTCGGTAAGGTCATCAAGATCAAGTGCAAGAAGTGCGGCGCGACGATCGTCGTGAACGGCAACGATCCCGCCGCGCTCGCGCAGCAGGTGCAAGCCGAGGCCGCGTCGTTCGACGACAACGCAGCCACGCAGCTCTTCTCCCAAGCCGACGCCAACGGTCCGGGAAACCCCGACGAGTGGACGGTCAGCGTCACCGACGAAGACCAGCGAACGATGACGACCACGCAGGTCGTCCAAGCGTACGGCGACGGAACGATCGCGTCGGATACGTTCATCTGGAAAGACGGGATGGCCGATTGGTTGCCGCTCGCAGAGGTCGCCGAGCTCGCACCTCTTTTGGCGGCGGGCGGAGCCAAGGGCAAGAACGGTGGCGCACCCTTCGCGCCGCCTCCTCAGGCAGGGAGCTTCGGTCTGGGCGGTGGCGCTGCGTACGAGACGACGGCGTCGGTGGCTTCACCCGTGATGCCCGCTGCAGCCGCAGCGATGGCGATGCCCGCTCCGATGGCTGCTCCCATGCCAGCCGCGCGACGCGCTGGAGGTCGAGGCAACGTCGATCTGTTCGGCTCGCGCGACGCAGGCGGTGCGGCTCAAAGCGCCGCCAACTCGGCCGCGCAGAACATCGGCGAGCGCAACGAGTCGAGCGTGCTCTTCTCGCTCTCGGCGCTCACCGCCGCCGAAGAGCAGGCCAAGAAGCCCGAGCCCATTCGATCGTCGTTCCAGATGTCGAACGATCGCATCGACGACATTCTTTCGCTCGGTGGTGGCATCGGTACGGCGCCCCTGCTCGTGCCTCCGCCCATGAACGCGCCGATCATCGAAGCGCCGCCTCCGCCTCCGATGAGCGTGGCACCGCCTTCGTACGGCCAGCCCGGAATGGGAATGGCCTCTGCGATGCCCTACGGCATGCAGCAGCAACAAGAGCAGAAGAAGGCTTCGCCCGTCGGCTTCATCGTCGGTGGTGTGGGCCTGCTCGCGGCCGTCGGTGTCCTCGTGTTCTTCCTCACGCGCGGAAGCGGCGGCGAGCAAGCGAAGACCGATTCGACCTCCAAGACCGACGCGTCGAAAGACGGCGACAAGAAGCCCGCAGAGACGTCGAAGCCCGTCGAGTCGGTCGCCATGGCCGACACGTCGAAGCCTGCCGACACCGACAAGCCAGCCGACACAGCGACCGCCGACACCGGCAAGCCAGCCGACACCGGCGCTGTTCCGAGCACCGATCCGAAAGACGCGAAAGCGTTTCAAGCCGCGCTCGACGCGAAGAAGAACGATCCTAAAAAGACGCCCGATCCGAAGACGCCCGATCCCACGCCGCCCGCGGGTGGTGGCGGCGAGTTCGATCGCGGCGCAGCGTCTGCACAGCTCAGCGCCAAGGCAGGCGGTGCATCAGGCTGCAAGAAGCCCGACGGGCCGACCGGCAGCGCCAAGGTGCAGGTCACTTTCGCCCCGAGTGGGAAGGCCACGCAAGCCACGGTCGGCGCTCCGTTCGCCGGCACGCCCGTGGGCAGCTGCATCGCCTCGCTCTTCAAGGGCGCGTCGGTCCCGCCGTTCTCCGGCGCCGCGATGACCGTGTCGAAGACCGTCTCGATCAAGTAGCGCGCTCGATCGAGTCGCGATCGACCCCGTAGTGCAACGAGACGCTCAGTTTCACGGCTGGCGTCTCGTTTCGTTTTCGCGCTCGTTCAACCGGTCAGAGCGGCAGTCTCGTCGGGCGAGAATCCCACGAGCTCGGGCTCCGGGACCAAGCGCACACCGAATGCATCGATGACGCCGTCTCGAACCTCGCGCGCGAACGCCAATACCTCGGTCGCAGTCGCGCCTCCGCGGTTGACCAGCGCGAGGCTGTGGCGCGAGGAGATCCCGACGCGCCCCCTCGTCGTCCCTTTCGAGAATCCGGCGCGCTCGATGAGCCATGCCGCCGAGAGCTTCGTCTTGCCCGTGCCCGCTGGATACGAAGGCATTCGCTCTCCTTCGGCGAGCACCTTCTTCTCGACGACGCGCGCTTCGACGTCGGCGATCTCGCTCGCGTCGACGATCGGGTTCATGAAGAAAGATCCTGCCGAGCGCCGGTTCTCGTCGCTCGCGTCGAAGACCATCGATTTGCGACGCCTGAGCTCGATGATCGCGGTGCGCGTCTCGGCGAGGCTCGGCGCGTCGATCCCGCGCCCTCTCAGGTGACGCTCGAGCTCGGGGTAGCCAACCGCGGGCGCACCTCCTGGTCTCAGCGTGAAGGTCACCGACACGACCAAACATCGATCGCGGAGCGCGTGCTTGAAGATGCTGTCTCGGTAGCCGAGCTCACAGCCCTCTCGGTTCATCACGCGCGCGATGCCTGTCTCGCGATCGATGACCTCGACCGACGTGATGGTCTCGCTCACTTCTTGTCCGTAGGCACCGACGTTCTGGATCGGCGTCGCTCCCACGAGCCCAGGGATCCCCGAGAGGCACTCGATGCCGGCGAGATCTTCGCGCACCGCGAAGTCGACGAGCTCGTCCCACCGATGGCCCGCCGCGACGCGGACCTCGGCTCCGTTTCGCTCGCGATCACGGCTCGTTAGCGACAAAACGAGCCCGCCGAAGCCGCGATCCGAGACGACCAGGTTCGATCCACCGCCGAGGACGAACACGCGGAGACCTTTGGATCGCGCCCAAGCGAGCGCCTCGCACGCCTCGCTCGTCGTCTTCGCCTCGGCGAAGAATGCCGCGTCGCCACCCACGCCGAGCGTCGTGCGATCTCTGAGCGACACGTCGTCGACGATGAACCCGGGTCGCTCGATGCATCGCTCGTGCGCTGCGTCGTCTCGTCGCGCGCCCACCTCGGCGTCACCACCCTGGGGCACGCGCTCTCCGCTCACTTCACCTTCACGCGAATGCCCGTGAGAAAGCCTGCATCGATCGCCTGCACGTCGTCGACGAAGGTCCGGTAGTGGTCGGCGGCCACGATGCCGGTCGGAAGACTGAGCGAGTAGTCTTCGGTGATCACCGAGCCCTCGACCTTCGCCGTGCGCGTGGCGACGACGTTCGGATCTTTCACGTCGACGTTGGTCGGCCCTTTGACTAGCGACAGGCCTTTCGCGAGCTCGATGCGCCGGCGCACTTTGTATTGGATGGGGCTGTCGATGCTGAGCGCGCTCTGTCGAGCTCCGCGCGTCGCATAGCTCTGCGCGAGGGTGCCCGCGCGCCCCGCGCCGTGGACCGGCTCGAAGCCGGGGAGCACGAACGAGTGACCGTCACGGCCTTCGGGGCTGCCGAAGCCGTGGATGCTCACGTCGGCCTCGATCGAGACCTCCCACGAGCCTTCTCCCGAAGCGAGGCGCACGTCGTCGACGTCGGCGAGCGGCAGCCAACCGAGAACGACCGAACGCAGCATCTCGCGACGGTCGGAGCCGACCACGGTGTTGAAAGCCTCGGACAAGCTCTGGGCCTGACGACCGCGGAGCGTGATGACGACCTTGCCTTTGGCGACGCCCTTTTCGTCGACGACGAGCTTGATGTCGACGTCGTCGAAGGTCGGATCGTTCGAGGGCGAGACCGGGATCATCTGACCCGTCGAGAGGATCGCCGTACGGCCGCGAAGCTCGGGGCTCACGCGTCCCGGAGGAAGCGGCGGCCCGTCGACGTCGGCGTCGATCCATTGATCGCCTTCTTTGAGATGCGCGACGACGAGCGGGTAGCGGAAGCGCCCGGTGTGTGCGGGGAAGCCCGGTGTCGTGCTGAAGGGCTCGGTCTCTGCGATCGCGAGATCGACCTTTAAACCAAGCTGCTTCAGGGTTCGGTAGATGACCCACGAGCGGCTGCCTTGCTTGTCTTCGATCATCGAGCGCGCGGTGGGACCTTGCGGGCCGCCTCCATAAGCCGAAGCCATGTCGGACAGGCCTCCGCTCTGCGCGATCTTCAGCGCGTGGCCGACGTGATCGACGACGTGTGCCACCGTCGCGGCATCGTTCGACTCGGTGCTCGGCTGAGCGGGGCCGCCTTCGGGAGCCTTGCGTGCCTCGTCGGCGAAGCGCGTCATGAACGGATCGGAGTCTTGGAGCGAGCGAATGGTCTCGCCGATCGAGCGCGCGATGTTCGGCCAAGTCTGCGTTCCGAGGCTCACACGCACGCCCTGCTCGAGAGGCGACACGCCGTCTTCCATCCGACGCGCGGGAGCGTTCTTCAATCGGTAGGTGAGGTACTTGTAACCTTGTTTCGAAACGATCTCGGGCTTGCCGAGCAGCGCGTGCGACCACTGCGCCAGCTCGAGGTGCTCGGGGATTCGAATCACGAGCTCGGCCTCGCGCACGCTCGTGCGATCGGGCAGGAGATCGGGCGTATCGAGCGTCATTTGGCCGGAGTCGGTGGGCAGATAGAAGCCCGAGCGAATGATCTCGAGGTAGTCGCCCTGCTCGAGCTGGTTCATGTCGCCCGAGCCCTGCGGTCCGCGGTCTTGTGTGTCGGGCTCGAGGACGCGCCCGTCTTTCTTGTAGATCCGGCGGCGGAGCACCCACTCGTTGCCGCGACCTTCGACCATGGGGCCCGCGACGTACGCGCCTTGCTCGACGTCGGTCGTGCCCGACACCCGTCGGAGATCGTACAGAAAGACCTGCATGAGGCCGCTCTCGTCGAGACCGTAGTGCTCGACGTGGCGCAGAACCGCGGTTGCAGCGCCCTGCATCGAAGGCGATTTGCGATCGGCGAGGACGAGCGCGCGACCGTCTTCTTCGTAGCGTTTGGCGTCGATCGACGGCTCGTCGAAGATCGCCGCGAGCTTCGGCAAGACCATGATGCCGTCGCGCGCCTTCGTCTCGTCGCGCAAGATGAGCGCCTTCGCCAGCGGCCGATCGGCGGGTGCCGAGAGCAGCGGGAGGACCGTGAGGAGCGATCGCTGTCCGACCGGAATCGCATCGTAGATGGCGAGCGCTCGCGCGCGATCGCCCTCTTGGATGGCGATCGAGAGCTCGAGATCGAGCAGCGCGTTGGGAGCCGAGCGAAGCTCGCGTAGACGAGCGATCTCGGCGAGCGCGCCCTTGCGATCGCCGACGGCGAGGAGCGCGGCGGCGCAGCCAGTGCCGTCTTTCCCGAGCGCTCCGTTGCAGGCCGGAGCGATGGCGTCGCGACCCGTGCGCCGGTGCAGCGACGCGTCGGCTTGCGCGAGGGTCGCCGAGCCGGGAACACGCGCCTCGAGCTCTGCGAACACGCGCTCGGAGACATCGCGGAGCCCCGCCTGATCGGCGAGATCTTGGATGCGCGCGAGCTCGGGGACGGTGATGGCTGCCAAGTCGCTCGTCGGGTTTTGGACCCCGAGATCTTTGAGCGCGTAGAAGATGCCGTCGTCGCTTCCTTTGCGACGCTCGGTGAGCTCGGCCTGTAGAAGCTTGGCTTCCCACGCTTTCGGGTTCTTCTTCAAGGCCGCGTCGGCTGCCGCTCGCGTCCGCTCGATGCGCCTCGCCTCGGGCACGTCGTCGGCCGCTTCCATCGCGCGAGCGTAGAGGAGCGCGAGCGCGACAGAGCTCTCGTTTGGATTCTGTTGCATCGCGGTTTCGATCGCGTGCTCGGCGCGCCGCGGGTCGCCGAGACCCATGAGGGCTGCGGCCTCGAGGACGTGGGCTTCGGGACCGGTGCCGCCGTGGACGGCGATCGTCTTCGGAGCCGTGGCCTTGGCTTTGGCCATGTCGCCCGCGCGAGGCGCTTTGGTACGAAGCGGAAGACCGTCATCGCCGATGACGTCGAGCTCGATGGGGCCTGCATCGCCGCGATCACCGAGCCGCAGGATGGCGCGCAAGACGCCCTGCTCGGCGCGGGCTTGACCCATCACGGTGAGCGGCTGACCGCCGGCGTCGAACGGCCTCGCGAGCACCGTGGCTCCACCGACGCGGAGGCTCGCCGCCGAGGTCGAGGTGACGACGAAGCTCAAGACCTGATCGCGCGGGTTGTCGATGTCGACGACGACGTCGAACGTTCCCGACGAGGTGCCTGTGACGCGCGTTCCGATCTGACAGGTGTCGGCGAGCGCGATTGTCGGGACGACGCCGTGGCCGAGCAGCTTGTCGAACTGGCTGACGCCCGGAAACTCGCGCTCGAAGCGCCCGACCATCGGAATGGGCGAGACCTGCTCGAGCGACGAGAGCGGCGTCCAGTCGACCGGACCGACGATCGCCGCTTCGCTCGCGCAGCCTCGCCTCTCGGCCCACACCCGTGCACCGCGCGCTTCACCCGAGAAGAGCGAGAGCTGATGCAGGGCGTGGGCGAGATGCGCGCGCAAGAAGGGCGCCGTCGTCGTCTTGCTCGCGAGGACCGATCCCGGATCTTCGAGCGCCTCCCAGGCTTGGCGAAGACGGAGGACGGTGCGGCTCATCGCCTCGCGCGAACGAAACGCGATCGGCATTCCGACGCGGCTCGGCGCGTTCACGTGGAAGACCAACGCGTCGAGCGATGCGACGACGATCGCCAAGCTCTCGGGTGACGACGGATCGTGAACGGCGGCATCGATCGCGTCGAGGTACGGCGCGTCGTCGAGCGGCTCGGTCGTCTCGTGATCGAAGGCCGCGACGTACATGCGACCCAGCTTCGACGCTTCGGCCTTGGGCACCTCCGTCTTGACCGGAGTGCACGCTGACAGGCCCAGCGCGAGCGAAAGAGCAGAAAGCGACGAGAGCCCAAAGGCACGCATGAGATTTCCGGAATGCTGCCCGATCCCGCCCTCGCACGCACCATTTTCCTTGGGGATCAGGCCCTCCCGGCGATTGCGAGCAGAGCGCCTCACGCGATAGCCTCGCGCCCATGTTGAGCCAAGGTGACAAAGCCCCCGATTTCGAGCTCGAGAGCGACGCCGGCACGAAGGTTCGGCTCTCCAAGCTGCGCGGCAAACCCGTCGTCGTCTATTTCTATCCGAAAGACTCGACGCCCGGCTGCACCATCGAGGCGAACGACTTCACGCGCCAGAAGCCCGCGTTCGACGCTTTGGGCGTCACCGTGCTCGGCATCTCGCGCGACTCGGTGAAGAGCCACGCGAGCTTCCGCGCCAAGCAGGGCCTCGAGATCACCTTGCTCAGCGATCCGGAGCTCGTCGCTCACGATGCGTTCGGCGCGTGGGGCGAAAAGAACATGTACGGCAAGAAGATCCTCGGCACGATCCGCAGCACCTTCCTCGTCGGCCAAGATGGCAAGGTTGCGCACGCCTGGCCCACGGTGAAGGTCGCCGGCCACGTCGATCAGGTCCTCGCTGCCGCTCGGGGCGAGGCCACCACTCCGTCGCCGCCCACGAAGAAGGCTCCTCCGATAGTTCCCTCTGCGAAAGCACCCGCGGCGAAAGCACCCGCGGCGAAAGCGGCTTCCGCGAAAGTGCCGGGCGCGAAGAAGCCCGCAGCGAAACCCGCGAAGAAAGCCTGACTCCGGCGCGAACCGCGCAAGTGTGAATTCTGGAAACGAAAGAACCGCCGAGTCGCAAGACTCGACGGTTCGTCAGACGCAGCGGTTCGTCGGAGCTCGAAGCTCGCGATCGATCAGGCGATGTCGCCGCGCGGCTCGGTGAAGCTCTCTTGCGATACAGGAGCGTCTTCGTCGTGGCCGTGGTTCGTGTCGGAGAAGTGGCTCGAGAAGGCACGCGTCGCGCGTCGTGCTCGAACGAACTCGCCAAACGCGACCAGCGTGTCGAGATCGCGCGGGCCGAGGGCGTCGGCGATCTCGCGAAGGGTCTTGCGGAGCGACTCGGCGCTGCGTCCGCGCTTGGTGTCGCGTGCCGCTTCGGTCGTGCTGCCAGGCACGGCGCCGGGGGCCGGAGGAGCGTCGCTCTCGGGCTTGGCGTTCGGATCGGGCACCCAAACGGGGCGCGCAGTCGGATTCAAGGCGTGCGCCGAAAGCCACGCTTCCATGAAGATGCGCAGACGCTCGGAACGGAACGAGAACCAGCGCTCACGCTCGGGCCCGTACGACATCAGCACGTCTTTGAAGCGGCGGAAGGCGCCTTTCCCGTCGATGGCCTGCGTGAGCTTGCCGGTGAGCTCGGGGTCGTCGACCATCGGGATGTAGCGCTCCATCCAGCGGTATTGCTCGCGCGAGCTCACCGGATCGATGCGCAGGTAATTCGTGTCGCCGGCGATGCGCGCGTGCATTTGCGGATCGGCTACGCCGTCGACTACACGGAGCACGTCACCCGTACCGAGATGCAGATACGAGTGCACCTCGGGTGCGTTGTTTTCGAACGCATCTTCGAGGGCCTCCCAGTCGACCGGGATGTCTTTTAGAGGACCGCTCGGCTGCGGAATCTCGTTGTTCGTCATCGCTTCTTCTCTCCACGCATCGTCTTGCCACGTCGAGCGCTTGGCCTCTGCAGTCGGCACGGCCGCGGTCTGAGTGGCCGCCGGCAGAGTGGCCGCGGGGTGAGGGGCCGCGGGGTGAGTGGCCGCCGGCTGGGTGGCCGCCGGCAGAGGGGCCGCGGGGTGAGGGGCCGCGGGCTGAGTGGCCGCCGGCAGGGTGGCCGCCGGCAGGGTGGCTGATGGCAAGCCTGCGGGCGAGCCCGCATCATGCGATGCCGTCGGCCCGTCTGGGCTTTCGGTGGTTCCGACTTCGCTGACGACACTTCGACGCACGTGGCTCGGCTCCTTTAGGCGCTCCACGACGAGCTCGACTCGCCGTTGAGACCGAGCCTTGCCCCTATCGAGAGCAACCAATCCAAGCGACTCTCCACGGACGATCGAGATCACCGAGCGGGGCGAGGCGGCCGAGTCGGTTAGGGACGTGGCAGCGATCAGCAATCTGTTCATAGCACTCTCTCGCTTGGAAGCGCGACGCTTCTCTTCGGCGTCGCATTCGGGGCACCCCGCCTCGGGAGGCGACCATCACAGAAGCCACCTGATCGTGGGCTCTGATGGGCACAACGTGACCGTCTGCGCTTCCATTCCTGCGCAATCTCCGCTCGCTCGCCGATCTTGCGCCATGCGTTCGCTGAGACTCGCCCGCACACCGCTTCTTGGGCGCGTCGTTCGCAAGAACGAAAATTCAGGCTTCGCCCAGCTCCGGCTCGCGCGCTCGCGCCCTCGATCCGCGCGAGCCCGCGTTCGATCCGAGCGAGCTCGCGTTCGATCCGAGCGAGCCTCTCGACCCTCGCGCATCGCGCATCGCTCAGCGATCGTGGAGCATCGCGCGCGCCGTCGCCTCGGCCCAACCGCGTCGGTGCGAGAGGCGCGTGGCCTCGGCCATGCTCGGCGTGAACACCCGCTCGGCCTTCGCCATGCGCGACGCCTCCGAGATGCTCGCGAACAGACCGATCCCGACCCCCGCCAACATCGCGGCTCCTCGCGCCGTCGATTCGAGCTCGCGCGGACGCTCGATCGAGACGCCGGTCATGTCGCTCTGAAATTGCATCAACAGATTGTTTGCAGCTGCGCCCCCGTCGACGCGCATGCGCGTGACCGGCGCGCCCGAGTCGGCGGCCATCGACGTGACGAGATCGGCGACCTCGTGCGCGATCCCCTCGAGCGTGGCGCGCGCGAGGTGCGCTTTGGTCGTCCCGCGGGTGATCCCCGAGATGAGGCCGCGCGCGTTCGGGTCCCAATGCGGCGTTCCGAGCCCCGACAGAGCCGGTACGAATACGACGCCGTCACTCGCCGTGACGCTCGCAGCAAGCGCCTCGATCTCGGAGGCGTTCTTGATGATCCCGAGCCCATCACGCAGCCATTGCACGGCGGCGCCCGCGATGAACGCGCTGCCTTCGAGCGCGTAGGCGACGTCTTTCTGAACCTTCCACGCGACCGTCGACAGGAGCCCGGTCGAGCTCGCTCGCGGCGTCGGTCCCACGTTCGTCAGGGCGAAAGCGCCTGTTCCATAGGTGCATTTCGCGTCGCCGATGCCGAAGCAGGCTTGCCCGAAGAGCGCTGCCTGCTGATCGCCGGCGATGCCGGTGATGGGAATACCATCGGGCAAAAATCCGACGCCGCGCGTCTCGGCGATGTGCTCGGCCGACGCCACGATGCGCGGCAACAAGCTCTCGGGGATCCCGAGGAGACGGAGCATCTCCGGATCCCAAGCGAGCGAAGCGAGACCCATCAGGAGAGTGCGCGAAGCGTTGGTCACGTCGGTCACGTGGGCGCGACCGCCGGAGAGGCGGTGCACGAGAAAGCTGTCGACCGTGCCGAACGCGAGCTCGCCCTTTTCGGCACGCGCCCTCGCCCCGTCGACGTTCTCGAGCATCCACGCGAGCTTCGTCCCGCTGAAATACGGATCGAGCACGAGCCCGGTTCGCTCACGCACCATCGGCTCGTGGCCTGTGGCTTTCAGCTCGGCGCAGCGGCTCGCGGTCCTGCGATCTTGCCAAACGATCGCGCGATGCACTTGCGCTCCGGTCTTGCGATCCCAGAGGAGCGTCGTCTCGCGTTGGTTCGTGATCCCGATCGCCGCGACGCGCGCGGCATCGATCCCCGAGACGGCGCCGCCGACGCTCTCGCCCACGCTTCGCCAGATTTCTTCGGCGTCGTGCTCGACCCATCCCGGCTCCGGGAAGTGCTGCGCGAACTCGACCGTGTGGCGCGCAAGCGTCTTTCCGTCGGTGTCCATCACCAGCGCAGTCGTGCCGGTGGTGCCCTGGTCGATCGCGATGAGCAGATCCTTCTTCACGGGTCTCTCCGTTGTTCTAGACGTGGAAGCCGTTGGGGGTCGAGCGCTTCCGAGAGGTCGAGCGACGGTGCCCGCGAGAGCTCCGCGTCGGCATTCGTGAAGCGCCTAGCTACTTCGCGCTGACGGCGACGAGAGCGCGCTGAAGCTTGCCGTTGGCGGTCATGAGGCGCTCGAGCTGCTGTTGCTGCAGCTTGGTGACGTCTTCGATGCGCTTGGCGGTCTCGACCAGCTCGACGCCGCGCGTCTGGCTGCGTTGCGAGGTGTTGATCGTGTTGACCATGTTCGAGATCTGCTCGATGGCGCCGGTGATCTGTCGTCCGCCGCGGGCCTGCTCTTGGCTCGAGCGCTCGACGTGCTGCGTGATCATGCGCATCTTCTCGGCGCTCTTCATGATGAGGTCGGAGCCGCGGGCCTGCTGCGCGGTGGCGGCCGCGATCTGCTGCACCGTCTCGGCGATGCGACCGATGGCGTCAGTGACCTGCTTCGAACCCTTCGCCTGCTCGACGGTGGCGCGCGCGATCGCACGGACCATGCTCGTCGACTTCTGCGAGCTCTCGAGGATTTTCTTCAACGCGCGCTCGGCCTCGTTCGAGACCTCGACGCCGCGGCCGACGTTGGCTGCGCCGCGCTCGACGGCGCCGATCGCGTTCTTCGACTCGGCCTGAATCGTCTTGATGAGCTCGGCGATTTCTTTGGTGCTGCCGCCTGCGCGCTCGGCGAGGTCTTTGATTTCGTCGGCGACGACGGCGAAGCCTTTGCCGTGCTCGCCGGCCTGCGCTGCGATGATCGCCGCGTTGAGGGCGAGGAGGTTCGTCTGCTCGGCGACGTCGTCGATGACGGCGAGGATCTGGCCGATGGCCTCGATGCGCGAGCCGAGGTTCGAGATGACGCTGACGGCCTCTTGGCTCGACTCTTTGATGCGATAGATTTCGCCGATCGTCTTGAGAATGGCTTCTGCGCCGCGCTCGGCGTCGAGCGCCACTTCTTCGGAGAGGCGGGCCGTCTCGTTCGCGTTCGACTGAACCTGATCGATGGACACGTCCATCTGGTTCATCGAGCTCGAGGTCTCTTCGGCGGTGAGCGACAGCGCGTCGACGTTACGAGCGACCTCGCGGATCGAGTACGCCATCTCTTCGATCGAAGAGGCCGTTTCGCGGACGCTCGAAGCGAGCTCACCGACGTTCGCGGCGACCTCGTCGTTCGTCGTCGTCATCTCAAGAAGGCTCGAGCTCGACTCTTCGGCGTTGGTCGCGAGCGCCTCGATCGATTGGAACACCTCGCCGAGGGATTTTTCGACCTCTCGAGCGTGCTCGCTGACCTCGCGCGACGCATCGGACACGGTGTGCACGCCTTCGCCGAGCTTCTCGAGCAGCTCTTCGAGCTGACCGGCGGGCGCGCGAACCTCGGACACATCCATCTGTACGGCGGGCTTGTCGGCGTTGCGCTGGATCTCGCGACGAAGCTCTTCGGTTTCGCGGCGCAGATCGTCGGAGCGCTTCTCGTGCGCGGCCCGCTCTTTTTCGAGCGCTTCGAGCTCTTTCTCGAGGCTCGCGTTCTCTTTTTTGAGAGAGGCGAGGCCATCGATCTCTTCGAACACGGCTTCGAGCTCGCTCGAGGCGCCTTCGGGGATACGCGCACGGCGTCCGCCGAGCGCGTTGCGCAGAGCTTCGACGAGCTTTCCATCGGCACCGGCGGCGGGTTGGGCGTTCACGACCCAGATCACGACGAGGGTCGAGACGATACCGTTCAGCCAGAGGAAGTTCGTCGACTCCGTCTTGAGGGCGGAGCCCGCGACGACGCATCCCACGGTCGTGAGCAGAGTGATGAGGGCTGGGTAGAAGCGGGGTTTCATCCCGCGGCGAGACTAGGGATCCTTACATCGACCCGCAAGCAACCCGTGGGCCTTCGACCGAAGAGTCTCAGCGGGCCGGGATGCCGCACAGATTTCCGGCGGCGACCGAGGCACCTGCATCGAGCTTTTGAGATCGGACGGCGCCCTGCTGGCCGGCGCCACGAGCAGCGGGTGGGGCTTGGCCCATCGACGTGCCTTCGACGGCGCCTTGGGTCGGCGCGTTCATCGGGCCGTCGCTGTGGCTGCGTTGGTACTCCGGCGATTGAGCGTAAGGACGGTCGTAGTAGGCGTAATCGGAGAAATCGTAGGCCACTTCGCGAATCGGCGACCGCTGCTGGATGGTGCAGCCGGTGGCGAACAGAGTGGAAGCGGTGGCGACGATGAGGACGATGGAGCGCATGGGAGCACCTCGAACGGCGAAAAAAAGACCCGTCGCCTCCCGCGAAGAGGGGCGTGGACCGGTGGTCATGCGGCTCGATCAGTCGTCCGAGTGGCTCAGCGCGCCTTCGAAAGGCCGCGTGAGCGGGTGTCGTCGTCGAAAACCAGAGCCGTGGATTAAGACGGGCCGGCTTTCGAAGCGATGCAACGGTCGATACAAAAAGGCCTCGATCGTGCTCGACGCAGGCGTTTTCGCCGATCTCGTGGGTGACGCCGGTACCGAATCATCAAAAACGTTCGGCTCGAGGGCTGCGAGTCGCTACAATCCCCTACGACCGGGGGGACGGGTCGATCTGAGTCTCTCAAACGATGGAGCAAGGAATGCTGGGAAAACTGTTGGCTACGGGTCTCATCGGAGCGGCGCTCGCCAGCTTCGCCGCGTGCGGCGGCGACACGGGTGCTGTCGACTGCACGGCGGTCACGCCCAAGAAATACAGCGAGATCACGTCGGCTATTGCCAAGTGCACCAATTGCCACGACAGCAAGCGCACCGGCGACGCCCGCCACGGCGCCACGGCGAGCTTCGACTACGACACGTTCGACGGAGCGAAGATGTCGGCTGAGCTCGGCCAAGCCGATGTCGATGGAACCGGCGCGAACATCATGCCGCCCATCGGACAGAACTGCCCGAAGGCTTCGTCGACCAAATGCGTGGTCGACAACAACGCAGCCGTGCCTGAGCTCACTGCGAAGGAAAAGGCCGACTTCCTGGCCTTCACCTGCAACCCCCAACCCTGAGAACGAGGGCGCACGCGCCCAATGGGTCATCTCGCGCCTCGGCCCCGTCAGGTGGCTGAGGGCGAGTTGAAATTCGGGACGTTGAGTTTTGTCCGGCTTCGTGTAGTGTCCCGTCCGCTTTCTCGAGGGTCCTTCGTGATCCTGCGAGGAGGGGTGGCCGAGTGGTCGAAGGCACACGCTTGCTAAGCGTGCGAACACAAAATGTTCCGCGGGTTCGAATCCCGCCCCCTCCGCAAAATAATCTGCAGCCAAGATCCCGCGAGGATCGGCCCCCGGTGAGGCGTCGTCTTTTAGGAACGACGCACTTCCGATCCGGCCAGGCGTCATCGAACGGATGATGTCCAGGCATCCACGGTGCCGCGGTCGAAAGGCTCTGCAAAGGCCTCGACGCAGGCGACGCAGTGAGCGCGGACGACGTCAGCATTTCTTTCTCCGCTCCCCTGCTGCTGCTCCGCGGCCTTCTTGCGGCGCGAGCTCACCACGCACTCGGTAGAGCGACGGCGAAGCTGGCTGCCCCGTGGCGTCGCTCGCCGACAAGGAAGAGCAGCTGGCTGCTCTCGTCTGGTTGGAAGACGAGAGGCAGAGGAACGGGAAGATAGAAAGGCGGAGGAAGGGAGAGAAGCGAGAAGGGCATGGGGACTAGGCGGCGAAGCTCGAGCCCCCCTCGCTCACCCATTCCATCCTCTCGCCTTCCTCTCCCTTCCTCCGCCTTTCAAACTTCCCGTTTCTCTCCCTCTCGCCCTGCCTCTCCCTCTCGCCCTGCCTCTACCCGCCCCCAGCACGCACGAAACTGAAGCCCGAAGCATCGGCTGCTGTGACTTTCTCCTTCCGATGCGCGGGTTGGCGCGCTTGACGCAACGGCTGGCCTGAGGGACGACACGCCCTCTTTCGAAAGGTGGATCTCCATGGCTGAAGGTCTGAATCGCGTGATGCTCCTCGGTAACCTCGGCGCCGATCCCGAGCTGCGCTTCACCCAGGGCGGGCAAGCCGTCCTCAACCTGCGCCTCGCGACGACCGAGACCTACCTCGACAAAGACAAGGTCCGGAAAGAGCGAACCGATTGGCACAACGTCGTCATCTGGGGAAAGCGCGGCGAAGGCCTCGCCAAGGTGCTCGCCAAGGGCTCGACCATCTTCATCGAAGGCTCGCTTCGCACCTCGAGCTACGACGATCGTGAAGGCAACAAGCGTTACAAGACCGAGGTCGTCGCGCAGAACGTGATCCTCGCAGGCGGTGGCGGTGGAGCGCGCGGTCGCACGGCGACGCACGACGATCCGAGCGGCTACGAGCGACCCGCACGCGGCGCCGGCGGTGGACAGGCCGGCGGCGGAGGCCAAAGCGGCGGAGGAGGCCAAAGTGGCGGCGGTGGACAGGGCGGCGGCGGACGGGGTCCTGCTCCTTCGCACGACGAGCCCCCGGCCGACGATTTCGGATTCGGCGGCGGCAGCGACGACGACATCCCGTTCTGATCCAGACTCGAAGATCCGCCGCGATTGCGGTGACGACTTCGTGAAAAAGTGCTCCGAAGACCCCAACTGGGGCGTTTTCCCTTGCGGAAACGGAGCCTTCGCAAGAAGTTCGTGGGGGGGCGCCGCATGACCAAAGCAGAGATCGTTCAGGTCATTTATGGACGGCTCGGAGGCTTCTCCAAGAAGGAGGCCGCCGACTTGGTGGACCTCGTCTTCGAGACGATGAAAGAGACGCTCGCGCGGGGCGAAAAGATCAAAGTCTCCGGCTTCGGAAACTTCGTGCTGCGCGACAAGCGTCAGCGTCAAGGTCGCAATCCGCAGACCGGCGATCCGATCGTGATCACGCAGCGACGCGTCTTGAGCTTCAAGGCGAGTCAGATCCTGAAGCAGGGTCTGAACCCGAAGAAGACCCCGAACGGAACGCACGCCGACGGCGCCGTCATTCCTCCGCACGCTGCAGGCAACGTCCCTGCTGGGAGCGCGCCCGCCAACAACGGACACACACAAGCTCACGGCGCTGCATCCCCGCCCCAAAGCGCGACGACGCAGGGCGCAGCCACCGCGAGCCACGCGCATCATGGCAATTCCCCTCACAGCAGCCATGCCCATGCGGGAGCGCAGAGCAACGCGACGCATGGCGCCGCTGCTCATTCGGGTCAGCAATCTGCTAGTCAAGCCTCCGCGGGAGCCACGGTCCCCGACGCCCGACGCGGACGTGCCGTGACGTTCGAGGACTGAGAATTTGCGACTCGAGAAACTCTATTTTCGCATCGGCGAGGTCGCGACCATCGTCGGCGTCGAGCCTCATGTTCTCCGCTACTGGGAGAGCGAGTTTCGATCGATTCGCCCCCAGAAGTCGTCGAAGGGCCAGCGCATCTATTCGCGCCGCGACGTCGAGACGCTCCAGAAGGTGAAAGACCTTCTCTACTCGCACCGCTTCACGATCGCTGGCGCCCGTCGCAAGCTACGTGAAGGTGGCGTCGAGCCCGCCTCGCCCGAGGCGGTCGCGAGCACCGACGAGCTCAAGCGCGTGCGCGACGGTTTGCTCGAAGCCCGCGCCTGCGCGCTCGCGTTCTTGGCGGAGCTCGAGTCGCTCTGAAAGCTGCGCGCGCCCGGATCGTCTACCGCGATCCGAGTGGATCGCCCGAGGTGACGATCGATGTCGATCCGTCGCTCGCGCCGCGAACGCTCGTCGAGCCCGATGTCTCGAAGCTCCCGGGCGCACGGTTCGTCGCCGGTCTCGCGATCTTCGACGACGGGATCGACCTCTCGGGCGGCTGTGTGAGAGCGCCCTCCGATCGCTTCGTTCCCGGTATCGAGAGCGTGCTCTTCGAACGCGCCACCTCGCTCGCCCTTCGCGCATCGGCGCTGACACCGACCGAGCTCGTGACGACCAAGAGCTCCTCCGACCCGTCGGGCCTCTACACGCGAACGCTCGATGGTCGCACCGCCGAGAAGTCGATCGGCATCGCGCACGTGATCACTTTCGCAGGCTCGGATCGCGACGCGCTCCTCTGTACCCTAGTCTGCTCGAGCCCGATCGATCGCGGAAACACCGACTGCAGCGAGACGCTCGCGAGCCTGCGCATCGTGGGGCCCCACGCACCTCCACCTGATCCGAGCCTTCTCGCGCGCACCCTCTTTCTCGCAGCCGATCACCCGAAGCCGGCGCTCGCCTCGCTCGCCGTCGTGACGGCGCTGATCATCGTCTGGGTGCTCGCACGACGGCCGCGGCCTCGGCCCTGAGAGAGAACTGCAGTCTCACGCACCTCGAGACGACCTTTCCAAGCGGGAGAGACACGCGTGGTGAGGCCAAGTACGATCGCGGTGTGGGTATTCAAAGAAGCCGCATCCAAGACAAGCTCGCAGGTCTCGCGCCCATGCTCCGCGAGGTGTCGGCCAAGATTCACGCGCATCCCGAGCTTCGCTTCGAAGAGCACCAAGCCGTGGCGTGGATCTCGGAGGCGGTCGAGAAGGCCGGCGTGCGCGTCGAGGGAGGCTTCGGGGGTCTCCCGACCGCGTTCCGTGCGCGCGTCGGAGGCGGCGGATCGCCCCACGTCGCGATCCTCGCCGAGTACGACGCCCTGCCTGCGATCGGTCACGCGTGCGGCCACAACCTCATCGCAGCCGGAGCGCTCGGCGCGTTTCTCACCCTCGCCGAGCAGCGCGACTCCATCGTCGGCACGCTCGATCTCATCGGAACGCCCGCCGAAGAAGGCGGCGGCGGAAAGATTCGACTGATCGAAGCCGGCGCCTTCGAAGGCGTCGACGCCGCGATGATGTTTCACCCCTTCGATCGCGATCTCCTGATGCACCCGACCCTCGCGAGCGTGTGGATCACCATGGCCTTTCGAGGCAAGCCCTCGCACGCCGCGATCGCCCCGTGGGAAGGCCAGAGCGCGCTCACCGCGTGCCTCTCGACGTTTCATCTCATCGACTCGCAGCGCGTCCACTTTCGCGACGGCGTGCGCGTGCACGGGTTCATCACCAACGGTGGTCAGGCGGTGAACATCATCCCCGAGATCGCCGCGTGTGAGTTCTCGGTGCGCGCCACGAACCTCGTCGAGCTCGAGCGCGTGAGGCTCATCGTCGAGCGGTGCGCGAAGGGCGCGGCGCTCGCGAGCGGCGTCGAGGTCGATGTCGCGATTCGCGAAGGCTACAAAGACCTGCAGAACAACTCGGCGATGGCGATTCGTTTCGGCGGGCACCTCGAAAAGCTCGGCCGCTCTCCGCGCCACACCGATCCGACCGTCGGCACCGGCTCGACCGACATGGGGGACGTCTCTCATGTCGTCCCGTCGATTCATCCGTGGATCGCGATCTGCGACGAAGGCGAGACCACCTGCCACCAACACGCGTTCGCCAACTGTGCCCGCAGCGAACGAGGCGAGCAGGCGATGCTCGCCGCCGCCGAAGCCATGGCCCGCACCGCCGCCGATCTCCTCGACGACCCGGCCTTGCTCTCCGCCGTTCAAGCTGAGTTCCGCGCCCGCTAGTCCGCGACGTCTGGCGGATTCGATACCCCGAGCTCCCTTTCAAGTGAACGACTCCGGAGCCGAACGGCTTCTCGGCGATCGAGCATGCGCACTCGTCTACCCGAACCATGACCGCTCGGTCCAAGGCCTCCAGCTGCTTCGCTGCACTGGTCGTGAAGACGACCAAGTACTCAGGCCCCTTCGACGACATCAGAGGCGAGACGAGTGCGTAGCTCTGTATGCGAGACCGCGCCGTCTTCAGCCAAAGAGCGGTCGGCGTGCAACATGTCGACGAGGTGCTCTGGTGCTTCGAGGCCAGCCACGATGACACCCGCGTTTTCGTCGAGGGACGCGACGAGGCCATCGAGAGCGTCCCGCATTCGTTGCAGCTCGCTCAGAAACGGTGCCCTAAACCCCGCCGTAGCAGCGCTGAGGACTCAATCACTTTCAAGGGCCGAAGTACGCCCACGATAGGGAGCGAGCGCACCCATCTCTTCTGGTGAACGAACACCGCTGCAACTCAGAGCCGTTCCAAAACGGTGGCGACTGAGCCAACAGAGTTGGCGGTGGTCGCAAGTCGACGAGCCGACCTATGGGCGCGATCTCCGCGAGATCGGGGTTGCCTACGAATCCAGGCGTTCAGGATTCTTCATGAAGTGCACGCGGGCACGAGGAATGCTTGAAAGAGGCTGTGCGAGGCGCGTATCTTGAGCGTCTCCCTTGCGAATTCCTGCGTTGGGATTCACTCCGAGCGTGTCACCAGAGAGGATAGCGGCACCATGACAACCAAGCTTGGTCTCAGCTCCGTCAGCACACGGTTCGCCGGTACGACCGTCGGACTGATGAGCTGCATTGCAATCGGAGTGGCAGCCAGCTCCGGCGGCTGTCTGAACCGGCCCATCGAGCCGGTCGAGCCCCGAACCACGTCGACCATCGTCGAGCGCATCACGCAGACGGGCGTCGACAAGATCGACATCTTGCTCGCGATCGACAACTCGGCGTCGATGAGCGACAAGCAGCAAATCCTCGCGGCCGCGGTGCCCGATCTCGTGAGTCGCCTCGTGAACCCGCTCTGCGTCGCCAAAGACGGGAAGGCGCAAGCGACCCAACCGACCGATCCCACCGCGGCGTGCAACACGGCGGGCGGGTTCGACCGCGAGTTCAAGGCCATCGGCGACATCAACATCGGCATCGTGAGCTCGAGCTTGGGCGCCGATGGTGCTGATCAATGCCCTACGAGCGACATGACCCGCAACAACGACGACCGAGGTCACCTCATCACCCGCGGGAAGACGGGCCTCGTGAAGACTTTCGAGAGCAAGGGCTTTCTCGCGTGGGACCCGCTCAGCAAGCGTGGCGGTACGACCAGCCAAGCCGCGCTTCAGGCGTCGCTCACCGATCTCGTGATCGGAACAGGCCAAGTTGGCTGTGGCTACGAGCACCAGCTCGAGAGCGTGGTTCGTTTCCTCGTCGACCCGAACCCGTACGACACGCTCGTCAAGGGATCGGGATCGATTCCGATCGTCACGCCCATGGGCGTCGACCAGACCGTGATTCAGCAGCGCAAAGACTTTTTGCGTTCGAACTCGCTGCTCGCCATCATTCTTCTGAGTGACGAGAACGACTGCTCGATCAACACCCTCGGTGGCCAGAACTATGCTGTTCTCAACTTTGCGCCGTTCTTCCGAAGCTCGAGCGTGTGCGCCACCAACCCGAACGACATGTGCTGCTACAGCTGCGGTCTCGGAGCACCCTCGGGATGCAGCGCCGACGCGGCTTGCTCGGCACCCAAGCTCACCGCCGCAGAAGACTTCGGCAATCTCAAGTGCTGGAACCAGAAGAAGCGCTACGGATTCGACGCGCTCTTCCCGGTCAAGCGCTACGTCAACGCTTTCTCGCAGCTCACGATCGATCCGACGCGCGCCGATCTCGATGGAACCAAGTCGAAGGCGGCCGTTCAGAACCCGCTCTTCATGGATCTCTCGGGTCAGAGCCAGCCGCCGCGTGATCCCGGGTTGGTCTTCTTCGCAGGCATCGTCGGTGTTCCGTACCAATACGTTGCACGTGATCCGGCCGACTTGTCGAAGGGCTTCAAAGACTACAAAGAGCTCAACACCGACAAGTTCGCCGAGAAGTACGTCGGCGATCCCGACACCCATCTCGAGCCCACCGAACCGATCATGGTCGAGACGTACAACAAGCGTGGTGTCCCTGCGAGCGCCCCCAACGGCGGCGATCGTTCGATCAACACGACCAATCCGCAGGACCTCCAGTACGCGTGCATCTTCGACCTTCCGATGTCGAACCCTGCGGGCGGCGATTGCAAGGCAAGCGCGACTGAGACCGACAACCCGCTCTGCAGCCCTGGAGGAACCCAGCCGCAGATCAAAGCGAAAGCATATCCCTGCCTTCGTGAGCTCTCCGTCATTCACGGTCTCGGTGCTCAGGGCATCACGGCTTCGATTTGCCCCCAGAACGTGAGCGACAACACCAAAGCGAATTACGGCTACCGTCCCGCCGTCGGAACGATCATCGACCGTCTCAAGGAGAAGCTCGGTGTGCAGTGCTTGCCCCGTCCGCTCAACGCCGACACCGACGGCAACGTCCCCTGCATCGTCATCGAAGCTTCGCACAGCGATGCTGGCCAGTCGGACTGCTCGATCGCAGGCCGCGCGCCCGTCGCCTCGACCTATCAACAAGCCATCGTCGCTGCCAAGGCCGATCCGCTGGCTCCCAAAGATCCGCAGGGCAACGTGACCTGGAACAACTTCTGCGAAGTTACACAGCTGAAGGGTCTCTCGTCGGACAAGACCTCGCCGAAGGGTCAGTGCCAGAACACCCCCGACCCGACGCCCGCTGGTCTCGACGGCTGGTGCTACATCGACGGACTGTCGGTCCCGCCGGTCGGCGATCCGGCCCTCGTGTCGAAGTGCCCGCTGAACGACCAGCGCGAAGTTCGCTTCGTCGGCCAAGACTCACCTTCGGGAACGACGAAGCTCATCTCGTGCTCGGGTGATACGACGCAGTGAGTAGTCCGAAGAGACGCTTCCAGGTTCGAACCTGAAGCGGATCGCAAAGCGGCGAAGCTCGAGAGAGCTTCGCCGCAATGCTTTTGTGCACTCGAGAAACACGAGGGATAATTCGTCGTCGATGGCCCCGCCAAGCACGTGGCGCCAACCGATCCGTTCATGATCGAATCACCGAGCGCCCGGCCCGGAGCGGACGTTCTCGGAGCGAGCCACTCACAAGCCAATGGCATCCAGGGCGGCGACAACGACACGAAGAACAACCGTCTCGAGTATGCGCGCACGTTCGATTTGAACTGTGGCTCGCAATGCACTCTCGGGGCGCAAGATTGCACCGACGATCCGTCGCTGTGCGTCAATAACCGGCAGGCGCGAGCCAAAGCGTATCCGGGCCTTCGTCAGCTCTCGGTGCTCGAAGGCATGAAGAGCCAAGGGATCGTCGCGAGCGTCTGCCCCGCGAACCTCACCGACGAGAACGACTTTCAGAGCTTCGGATACAACCCGGCGGTCAATGCGATCATCGAGCAGCTCAAGCACAAGCTGAATGCGCAATGCATACCGACGCAGCTCCAGGCCGACGAGAAGACCGGTCAGGTCGATTGCCTCGCCATCGAAGCGCGCACTCTGAAAGACGGCGAGACTTGCGCGTGCGATGAGGTGGCGCGCGTTCCGGTGGTGGGCAAACACTTGGGGGTCGTCGCGGCGATTCAAAGCGACTTCACCGCCGATGCTTCATGGGATTGTTTCTGCGAGATCACGCAAGTGCAGGGCACCGACGCGCTCACGGCTTGCCAGAACGTGCCTGACGACGCGATTGGCAAGGTAGCGGTCGACGGCTGGTGTTACCTCGACGGCACCACCGTTCCTCCGATCGGCAATGAGGCGCTCCTCGAGAGCTGCCTTCCCGACGAGAAGCACGCCATCCGCTTCGTGAACAAAGGAGAACCCGCGCACGGCTCGCGCGCCATCATCACTTGCGCCAACGAGTGAGGGCCCGCGAGACGGATCGACCGCCGTCGCTCGCCGATCGATGGTTCGAATGAACGATCCGAGGGTCGGGAGCATCCACGAGCACGATGAATCTCTTCTCGTGCTCGGCCTCTTTGTCCGCGACGCTCTCGGTCTCGCTCTTGGCGCTAGTTGGCTGCGGAAACGGGGCGAGCGGCGCAGGCGGAAGTGGTGGACAGGTCGCCTCGAGCGACGGAACCAGCACCGATGGGAGCACCAGCGACGCGACGAGCACGGTTTCGTCGAGCGTCGCGTCGAGCTCCCATGCATCGGCCACGTCGACCTCGACCGGCATGGGACTGCCGTGCACGCCGCTCAAAGACGGTGTCTCGCCCAATCCGACCCCGGGGGAGTGTCAGGGCAACGTCGCCGTGACTTGCGGTCAAGATGGGTTTCTGACCCAAGAGTCCTGCACCAGCTCGTCGACCTGCAGCACGTACGATCTGACCGAGCAGCGGTTCGACGGGCTCACTGCGAAATGGGTCGACGGTCGAACGGTTGGCTGGGCCGGATGCAAACCGGCCGGTACCACGCCGTGCGTGATGAGCTGGAATGGCAACACCTACGAGCCCACGACCCCACCTCATTGCGAAGGTGCGAACAAGTTTCAATGCGTCAGACCGCCGGCGCCCGATCTCTTCAGCGGTTCGCCTCAGCTCCAGTACTGGACCCAGGAGGGCTGGCTGCTCGATGAAGCGTGCGCCGCCACCGAGCGATGTGCGGGCGGAAACATCGGCACGTTGACGTGCATACCGAGCAGCACGCCCGCCTGCGACGGCACCGAGCCATTCTGCAGCCCTCAAGGAATCGTCCAATGCGAGGGGCAATGGGAATCACAGCCGGGCTATCGCGCGATCGAGGCGTGCAACGTGCCCGGCGACGTTTGCCATCAAGGCTCGCAGTACCCGTTCTGCGGCCCTGCTGCCGAAGTGCCTTGTGACGAGGCGACGTTCGGTCCGCGTCATTGCGAAGCGGGCGGAGGGTCGGTGGTCGAATGCTACAATGGTTTCACGAGCCATTCGAATTGCGCAACCTGCCTCGACGGGCAGGGCCAGACGGTGGCTTGCCATTGCGACCAGGTCTATTCGAATACCGGCTCGACTTGGACCCCGGCCACGGGACTCGTCTGCAGCACGTCATCCTCGCCGAGCTGCGTTCCTCAAGCGGCGATCGATTGCAACCCCATGGTCGAGCCCGACACGTGCAATGGGAACGTCGCGCATCGATGCGTCGGGCAATGGGAAGACCTCGATTGCGCCGCCAAAGGATTGGTCTGCGGTGTCGTCAATGGCCTAGCGGGCTGCAAATCGGCGACGGCGGCGGCGTGCGCACCCGGCTATCACAGTCATTGCGACGGCACGACGAGGGTCGCTTGCTGCGGTTGTGGGACAGGAGGCTTCTTGTTCGGTCCGGTCCCGCCGCCGTGCGTGCCCGGATTCGAAGTGCGCTCCGACTGCGCGACGATGGGCGGCATGTACACCTGCCAAGCGCAGCCGGCGCCCTTCTCGGCCGTCGAATGCAAGTTCATGTGACCGAAGAGATCGGCCGATCGCTGTCGAGAGCGGTCTCGTCTTCGAGCCGCTCTCTTTCGAGAGCTACTTCGCTTCGAGCTCTTTACTGACGGCGTTCCCTGCTTGGTCGTAGGCGCGAATGCCGATGAGACGTGATCCTGGGGGCACGATGCTCGAGACGTCGGCCTCGAACTTCTCGCTCGGATCGTCGAAGACCAGATCGGTCGGAAAGATGGGGCGCCAGTCGTCGGTGCCGGCGATCGCGATCTCGATGCGCGCGATGGGGCCGAGACCGTCTTGAACCTCACCCGATAGCTTGCGGCCGGTGAGCGAGAGCGACTTGAAGACCGGCGGGGTGTTGTCGACGAGGACGGTGTTCGACTCGAGCGAATGGCGCGTCACGCGATCGGGCGGGTTCACGAGCTCGTCGGTCGCTTCGACCTTCACGCGGTAGAGACCTTCGGGGAGTGACGTCGTGTCCCACTCGGTGCTCATGCTGGTGAAGACCTCGGAGGGCTTGATCAGATCGCGCCAGGCGCTCTGGCCTTCGAGGCGGTACGACACGCGGTAGCGAAGATCGTCTTTGTCGGGGTTCTCGACGTCCCACTTGAGCGAGACCGAGCTCGAGGGCTTCGGGGCCTTGCCGCCGGAGCTCACCATGCCGGTCGCGAGCGACGCCTTCTTCTGGGCTTTGCTCTCGGCGGTGATCCCCGTGACGATCGCGCGGGCGTTGTCGGTCACGAAAGACAGATGTATCTCGGATACTACGGCCTTCGCGTCTTTCGCGAAGCGGGCGCGGGTCTGGACGTAGCGCCCTTGCGGGCTCTTCACTTTGCCGGGGGCGGTGAGGCCCGCCGACCACGGGCTCCACGAAGTGTCGGGCTCGAGCGTGCTGCCCGAGCGCGTCGAGAGCTCGACGGTGCCGGTCGAGCGCCAGGTGAGATTGCCGAAGGTCGCGCGCATGCCGGCGTCGAGCACTTTGCTCGTCCAGATGGCTTCGGTGCCGCCTTCGCCTTTGATTTCGTAGAAGGCGACTGGATCGGAGCCGACCAAGTAGCGCCGCTTGCCCGCGACGACGAGCGATCCGATTTGACGCGAGTCGGTGTCGGCGACGAGGCGCGTGAGGTGGTTGTCGTCGACGGTGTAGACGCGGCCTTCGGCGCCCGTGCCCACGTAGGCGGCGCCTGCGTCGTCGAGCGAGAGCGACTGGAAATGCGTCTTCTTGTCGCTGATCATCTCTTCGCTCGTGCCACCCTTGAAGCGATAGAGGACGCCCTCGCCCGCCTTGCTCGGACGTGAAGCCGATGGGCCGGCCACGCCGCTCGAGCCTTTGCTCGGGAGCGAAAAGCTGCCGCTGTACTTGTTGGCGGTGGCCCACACGGTGCCGTCTTTGCCGACCGCGATGGCCGAGACGTCGTCGGCGTCGAAGTCGTAGACGACCGACGCGCGGCCCGGTCCGTTGATGGCGAAGAGGAGCGCTTTGCCCGAGGTGCCTGCGTAGACGGTGCCGTCGGGGGCGACCGCGAGCGACGTGATGTGCGCGTCGTCGGCGTCGTAGAAGACCTGCGCCTTGCCCTGCTCGTCGATGCGGAGGACTTTGCCCTCGGGCCCGGTGGCCGCGTAGAGCGATTTACTCTTCGCGTCGAAGGCGAGCGCCCAGATGTACTCGACGCCTTCGAGGCCGGTGCCGAACGGCTTGGCCGCTTCGGCTTTGCCGGCGCCTTTCGGGAGCTTGAAGAGACGGCCCTTCGGGAAGGTGCCGGCGATGACGTCACCGTTCCAAGCGATGGCGAGCGAGCTCACGGCCATCTCACCGGTCGTCGCCGCGACCGACGATTGGCCGTTCGCGATGCGGATGATCTTTCCTTCGTTGCCGGTGCCGATGAGGATGCTTCCGTCGGGGAGGAGCACCGAGCCCCATGCCGTCTGCGCTTCGATCACCGGGAGCTTGCCGAGGTCGAAGCCCGCGCGAATCTGGCCGTGCGAGTCGATGGCGACGTTGGCGAGATCGCCGCCCGTGAGATCGTCGAGTGAATCGAGATCGAACGTTCGCGTTCCGACGGCGTGCGCGCTCTCGGGTGCGACGCCGAGGGCGAGCCCGAACGCGAGACCGAGACCGAGGAGCGAGGAGGCCGACGAGCGAAGGAGAAGCGAGGGTCGTTTCATGTTCGGTGGGCGTGCGGGGCGACCGAGTGACGTGCTCGGCAGACAGTTCGTGGGGACGGGGTTCGACTCGAGCCCTCGGGACCCGAGCTTGATGCGGTGCAGTCGATGCGTGGCCACGAGGGAGTCGGTCTACTTGAGGGCGGCGCGGACCTTCACGCGGACACGATCGTGTCCGATGACGAAGCGCTGCATGGGGAAGCTCGTCTGCTGCACCGAGCCGAAGGTCTCGGGCGCGATCGACGAAGCGCTGGTCTTCAGTGTGTCGAGCGCACCGGGCGGAAGGCGGGTCGCGACCTGACCCTTGAAGGCGGCGCCGCCCTCGTCTTGGAGACGGAGCGTGGCGACGATGCTCTCTTCGGGGAAGGTGGGGTTCGTGAGCTGCGCGACGAGATCGGCAACGCTCTCGGCGGAGGCGCGCGGCCGGTCGACGTCGTAGCCGGGCGAGAGCTCGATATCGACCTCTTGGCCTGCGTAGTCTTTCGGGATCGGAATCGCGATGACCTTCGACTCGGGCTTGCCGAGGTAGGGGACGAGATCGATCTTCACGTGGAGCGGCTCGCCGGGATCGAGCTCTTGCTCGAGCGGCGTGGTGCCTCGAATGACCGAGACCTCGCGCTTGAAGGTGACCTTCACCGTAGTGTCGACGCTGTCGATCTTGACGGTCTCCCAAGGGTTGTTGAGGAGCGCGCCGAGCGAGCGAACGATGCGGCTTCGACCGAAGCTGTCGGCGCTGATCGGATCGCCCGAGCCCGAGCCGAAGTCGACGAGGTCGATGGTCCCGTAGCCGGCGACTTTGAGCTTGGTCGTCGCGCGCCAGGTCATTTCACCGCGCTCGGCGGTGGTGGTCTCGAGCGCGCTGCCGATGGCCATGGCGGCGAACATGGGAGCCATGAACGGATCGTGCGTGGCGATCGAGTCCCACTTGGTCTTCACGGCGCCCTCGACGCCCTGGATGTCGACGTGGATGGGGAAGGTCGTGGCTTCGCGCTTCGTGTCGACGATGATCGCGCTCTGGCGATCGTTGACGAGGGTGCCTTTGGTGCGGACGGCTTCGCCGATCTTGAAGGAGCGGTTGGAGCTCGCGAGGATCCAGTGCACCTTGGCGATGGCAGTCGGCAGATCGCTCGCGCCGCCGCCCATCATCGGGTGACCGAAGGCGAGGAGCTTGTCGCCCGAGACGCGGGTGACGGTGCCGAGCCCCATGGCCGACACGTCGCCGCGGAGCATTTGGACGCCGATCGCGCCGCCGTCGACGAACTCGGTCGGTGCGTCGGGATCGTCTTTGCCCGTGCTTCCACCGGCGGCGAGCACGTCGAGACCCATCGGAACGAGCGAGGACTCGGCGATCGACATTGCACTCCGGGTCATGCCGCCGAAGAGAATGGGTGTCTCGGCCGGGGCGAGCGTGGTCGACGATCCGTTGTCGCGTGCGAACTTGGTCGCGAGCTGTTTGGCGTGCGCGTCGAGGTTGTAGTCGATGGCTTCGCCCGCGTAACTGCGCGGCGAGCCGGGCCTGTCGGAGGAGGCGACCTTGTTGGTCGTGGAGAGCGCATTGCGCGGCAAGAAGAGCGGCGGGATCGGCTTCTTCAAGTCGGAGATCATGTTCTCGATGGGCGTCACACCCGCGATGGGCTCGGAGCCGAACGTCCAGCCGTAGGCGTAGGCGCCGATCATCTTTCCGTTCAGGTAGATGGGGCTGCCGCTCATGCCTGCGACCGTGTGCGCAATGTCGAGACGCGGGTTCGGCGTCTTGATCAGGATGAGGTCTTGGTTGGGGCGAAAGTTCGTGAGCGTCGAGATGACTTCGACGTCGAACTTCTCAGGCTTGGTACCGCTCATGACGGTGAGCCCGTAGCCCTTCATGCCCGCTTTCACCTCGCTGAGAGGCAAAATGTCGCTGTCGGCGGTGGCGGGTCTGGCGATGGCCACGCCTATCGCGGTGCTGAGAAGCGCACCGCCAATCAGCCCGAGGTGGATGGGTCGCTGCGTGGGGAGGTGAGATTCGCTCACGGTTGCCCGAGTCTAGCAGGCGATCGCATGACGTCGCGAAACAAGCGGGAATTTCTCAGAAGGGCTTCTTGAACCGTTCAGTGTCGCCTTCTAGATCGAAGGCGAGGCACGCGAGGGCGCCGCGCGTGTCGCGACCTAGGTAAACGGCTTTCCACGCGTCTTCGCGAAAAACGAGATGGTTCGAGACGCCGCCCAAGGCGGTGAGGCCGATCCCCTTGGCGAGCGGACGTCGGTTGGAAGCCGACGCGCGCAGATCGTCGGCGCTGAGCTCGCGAACATCGAGCGCGTCGCGGACGTGAAGCTGCTCGATATCGTTTTCACAGAACAGCGTCCACGAGGTGACGGTGGCTGGGCCGAGACGGAGCAGCAAGTAGCGTGCGGTGCTGTCGGAGAGCCCCGGAGTCTTCTGACCGAGGAGGATCATCCCGGCGCCTTCTCCGACGGCGATGTCGGAAGCGGCCATGCGCATCGGCGCTTCTTCGCGCAGCGTCTTGGCGCTGCGTCCATCGGCCTTGAGACGCCCCAAACGAAGGCGACCCGACGAGACATGAAGCTTGGCGACGAAGACTGGCGTGATGCCAAACGGCGGCGTGAGCGGCTCGATCTCGGAGGCGTTCGTTAACCAAGCGGGGAGGCCTTGTACGCGATTCTGCGCCTTCGCGAGCGAGGTCTCGACGTAGCTCGAGGCGCGTTGAACGGCGCGCTCGGTCGCTTCTTCCATGTCGCGAATCGCGCGGTCGAAGTTGTCGGCGATGTCTTTGAGACGCGCCATTCGCCGAGGCCCTACTTCTTGAGCTTCTTGTAAAGGCGACCTTTGAGATCGGGTCGCGGGAGCGCCGCAGGGAGCGGCTTCGCGTCGGCGACGGGTGTGGAGGCTTCGATCCGCCACTTCACCTCGGACGCGGCGAGTGGTTGCGGCTTCGGTTGCGGCGGCTCGGCTATCGCGGGCTTCGCCGAGGCTTCGGCCGCTCTGGCGTTGGCGGCCCGCTCGCGGAGAGCTTCTTGGATGCGCTCTTCGAGATCTTTCTGTGGATCGACCAGCGTCTGCTTCTGACCCGGAACCACGGCTTGCGGAGAAGCCGCCGAGGCCTGATCGTTCGCCCACGGCGAGCCGGGCGGAGGCGGCGTTCTTTCGGAGGCTGCTTCGGCGGCTTTGCGGCCCGCGAAGGGAAGTGAGCTCGGACCCGAGTCGCGTGAGATCTCCATCGTCGATGCCCGACGCGCGCCTTCGTGAGAAGGCTGTGCAGGCTCGGGCTCGATGAGCATCGTTCCGCTGAACCGCTCTGGCTGCGCTTGGGGTGGACGCGGCGCTGGAGGCGGCGGCCGACGCATCGCGGCCATCTCGTCTGCCGAGGGCTCGAGGAGCTGTGTTCCCCCGAACGCTTTGCTCGGCGACTCGAACGCCTTGTTCGGCGCATGTCGCGACGGCTGCGGCGCCTCGGGACGAAGCTCGACGGTCGAGCCGAGGCCGGCTTTCGGAGTCGTTTGGGGCTCGGCGGTGCGTGATCCGAAGCTCGCGAGATCGGGAATCACGGCGGGTTGCAACGGCTCTTCGAGCGCGCCAGCGACGCGGAGCCCATCGAGCTCGTCTTCAGCGACGAACGTCGCTCCACGCCAGACGATCTCTGCGCGCATTCCGTCAGGCTCGAGATGAACGGTGTCGATGCGGAGCGCGAGCGGGGTTCGCTTTCCACTTCGTGTCTGCGCCACCGCGACGCCCAATGTCGTGGGCAAGGTCGCGCGGAGCTTCTGATGGAGCGGATGCATCCCGGTCAGGATGATCGTGTCGCCCGCCCGCAGATCGTTGAGCTGCTGGTTCGCGGGCGCCGTCTGGAAATATGCGTCGTCGAAGTCTTCGGTGAGCGTGACGCTCGGCGCGAGAAACGCATCACCGTGCGAAAGGCTTCCGCGTTTGTCTTTTCGAGCAGGCCACACGGCCGGAATGGGACCGAAGCCAGCGGGCATGCCGCGGCTCTCGAGCGTGCGCTCGTCGCCGCTCGAACGAAGAACGCTCGGCCAAGTGATCTGTCCGTCGGCTCCTGCTTCCATGCCGACACCGACGGGGTTGTCGCGGTGGCGAAGCCCGCCGTACGCGCGCTCATAGATGAGAGGCATGTGCTCGAACCCCGAAGGCTCGGGCGGTGGGCTTCCAGGAGGCGCGCGACGAGGGCCGACGATCTGGAGCGCCTTCGCGACGAGGGTCGCGCCATCGCGAAGCACCTCGAGGCTGACCTTCATCCGGTTCACCTGTTGCCCGTGAGGCGCGTGCGCCGAGCCGACGACGACGACCTCGGGCTTGGGCACGAGCAGCGCGAGATCGCTCGCGCGGAGCAGGCTCGCAATGGGGCTCTGACGTTGATGACGGTCTTCGTTTACGATGGGTGTCGGATCGGTGAGCACCATGGGTGCGTCGGGCCTCAGACCGAACGAGGCTTTGACGATGACCGTGACGAAGCGTCGGCCACGATGGACGAACGATCGCGCCGCTACAGCGGCCTTTCCGAGCGAGAAGGTCTCGATGGAGACACCCATCGACGAATCATCGCCGATCGCGAGCCACGACGCACGTCGGCGACTCCGAGGAGAGCGCCTGGGCCTTTCTGCTAGACTCGGCCGCCTCGTGGACGTCGTTCTCGTGATCCTGCTCGTCGTCGGCTTTGCAGCGTTCGTGACGCTGCACGTGGCCTTGTCGGGCGTGCTCTTCTTTCTCGAGAAGCCGCGCTGGAAAGGGCTCGTCGCGCTCGTCGTTCCTCCGCTCGCTCCGCTTTGGGGCTTTCGCGCCGGGCGCACACGCGTGTCGATCGCTTGGCTCTCCGTGCTCGGGATGTACGTGATCGCGCGCGTCGTCGCCTCGTTCGGCTGACCATGGTGATGGGCGCGTCGAGAAGTCGGTCGTCACGGCGCAGCGTCGTGCTCGGCCTCGTCAGGCTGGGGGTTGGGGTCGGCGTCGGGCTCGGCGCTGAGCTCGTGGCAGGATGTGGCTCGCGCGCGACCGAAGTCACCTTCGCCGCTGCAGCGAGCCTGCGTCAGGTGCTGCCGAAGCTCATCGACGCGTTCGAGAAGCAACACCCGGGGCCGCACGTTCTCGCGACCTACGGAGCCTCGGGCGATCTCGCGAAGCAGGTCGAAGGTGGAGCGCCGATCGACGGCGTGCTCTTCGCGAGCAAGAAGCCAGTCGATCACCTCGCGAGCGCTGGAGTCGTCTCGAAGGCTCGCGTCGTCGCGACGAACCGTCTCGTCCTCATCGGACCGCGTGAAAAGGCCGGAGACGCACCGCGACCCAAGCTCAGGTTCGCAAACCTCTCGACGCTTCCGGCGAGCGAAAAAGTCGCCATCGGTGATCCGGGCGCCGTGCCCGCCGGACAGTACGCCAAAGATGCGCTCGTCGCGCTCGGTCAGTGGGATGCGCTTCAATCGCGGCTCGTCCTCGGGGGCGACGTCTCGGCGGTGCTCGCGTACGCCCGTCGCGGCGAAGTGAGCGCCGCGATCGTCTACGAGACGGAGGTCCGTGGAATCGACGATGTCGTGGTGCTCGATCGCGCCGAAGGGTCGTGGGCGCCGCGGGCTGAGGTGGTCGGCGCCGTCGTATCGACGGCGAAGGGGGCTGCACGCGCCGACGAGCTCATCGCATACACGCTGTCTCCCGAGGGCCAAGCGATCTTGCGCGACCATGGCTTTGGTCCTCCTTGATGAGCCGACGAAGCGCTCTCACGAGAGGCCGATGTAGGATGGCGCCGTGACGAGCGCCGAGCTCTTTCCGATCTGGCTTTCGCTTCGCGTCGCGCTCATCAGCTCGTGCGTGGTCGCGCCGATCGGCATCTCCATCGCGGCCATTCAGGCGCGCAGCAAGCATCCGTTGCGCGTCTTGGTCGATGCGTTGATTCAGATCCCGCTCGTGCTCCCACCATCGGTCGTGGGCTTCTTGCTCGTGCTTCTCTTGGGGCGCCGCGGGCCGGTCGGATCGATTCTCGAACGTGTCTTCGACGCGCGTGTCGTCTTCTCGCCGGCCGGTGCCGTCATCGCGTCGAGCGTCGTCGCGCTGCCCATCTTGGTGAAGACGCTCGAGCCAGCGCTTCTCGCCGTTCCGAAAGACCTCGAAGACGTGGCGCGCACGCTCGGTCTCGGGCCAGTGGAGCTCTTCTTTCGGGTGTCGTTGCGATCGGCGTGGCGCGGTCTGGTCGCGGCGCTCGCGCTCTCGTTCGCGCGCGCGGCCGGCGAGTTCGGGGCCACGCTCATGCTCGCAGGCAACATCCCCGGCAAGACCAACACGATGCCGCTAGAGATTTTCGCGGCCTATCAATCGGGCGACGATCCCCGTGCCTTTCTCTATGTCGCGGTGCTCTGCGCGCTCTCGGTGATCGTCGCCGTCGCCGCCGCGCGAGCTGCTCCGCGGGAGCTCGGAGCGTGAGCGAGCCTTGCGCGCTCTCTGCCGATCTGTCGATCGTCGCGGGTCGAGGCGACGCGCAGTTTCGAGGTGAAGCGACGCTCCGACTCGAGAGTGGCGTGCTGGTTCTGTTCGGTCCGTCGGGAGCCGGAAAGACGCTCACGGTCCGCGCGCTCGCAGGCCTCGTCGAGCCGGTGAAAGGCCGAATCACGCTCGCTGGAACGCAGATCTTCGATCGCGACGCATCGATCGACGTCCCGGTCCACGAACGAAAGATCGGCTACGTGCCGCAGCACCAAGCGCTCTTTCCGTTTCTCGACGTCGAGCAGAACGTCGGCTTCGGCCTCGGGCGTCGTGACCGACACCGTGAACATCCCGAAGTGCTCGCGTTGCTCTCCGAGCTCGGCGTCGCCGATCTCAAGCGCCGATCGGTCTCGTCTCTCTCGGGAGGAGAAAAGCAGCGTGTCGCTCTCGCGAGAGCGCTCGCCTCGCGGCCTCGTCTCCTCCTCCTCGACGAGCCGTTCGCGGCGATCGACATCGAGGGGCGTCGCGAGCTTCGAGCGGTCGTGCGTCGCGCGATCGATGCGCGAAAGATCCCGTGCGTGCTCGTGACACACGATCTCGGAGATGCCGTCACCATGGGCGATACCGTCACCCGGTTCGAGCTCGCACGAGGCGGCTTCGCAAAGACGGGCGCCTCTGGACCGCCGCGAGAAATTCTCGCAGGGCTGCTCGACGACGCTCGGGTCGAGACGAAGCCATCGGTCTGAGCGGCGACGGGTCTATC
>JAYUUB010000079.1:0-16274 GCA_043755175.1 Polyangiaceae bacterium
CCGCCAGGTACCATCTCTTCGTGGTCTCGGTCGATGCTCCGGACCGCTCGCCCCCGAACGCGATTACAGTCGTTTCCCATGACCTCGGGGTCGCCACACAGTCTCCGCGAGAGCGTCCTCGCACGAGCGCGTCTCTTGGGGTTCGAGCACGTCGGAATCGCCCGTGCCGACGTGGCCCTCGACGTCGAGCACGAGCGCTATTCGCGCTTCGTCGAGGCTGGAATGCACGGCGAGATGCAATACCTCGCCCAAGACGCCGATGCCCGAAGACGCCTCGACGGCGACGCCGTCTTGCCCGGTGCGCGCAGCGTGGTGTGCATCGCGAAACCGTACGGTCGGCCTCGCGAAGCCGAAGAGCACGATCCCGCGACCGCCGGGATGATCGCTCGCTATGCCAGAGGTCAGGACTACCACAACCATTTTCGGAAGAAGCTCCGGCAGCTCGCGCGCTTCATCCGCACGCTCGGCCCCGACGTGAACGCGCGCCCGCTGTGCGACGTTGAGCCCGTCCTCGAACGAGCGTGGGCTGCTCGCGCAGGGCTCGGATTCGTGGGCAAGAACGGCCTCGTCATCGTCCCGGGGCGAGGGAGCTTCGTGCTGCTCGGCGAGGTCGTGACCACGCTCGCGCTCGAGGCCGACGTGCCGATGACAGAGCGTTGCGGCTCGTGCACGCGATGTCTCGACGCGTGTCCGACGAGCGCTTTCGCAGAGCCGTTCGTTCTCGACCCGCGAAAATGCATCGCCTACCTCACCATCGAGAGCGAGACGGTTCCGCCCGAAGCGGTTCGCTCGAAGATGGATGAGCACCTGTTTGGATGCGACGACTGTCAGTCGGTGTGCCCGTTCAACCGAGCGCGCGCTCCCGACGAGGCGAGGACCAGACCGTACGCACCGCTTCCGATTTGGAAGGAGACCGATCTCGAGGCGATCGTGACGGCCGACGACGTTCGGTTCGCCGAGCTTTTTTTAGGAAGCCCGGTCAAGCGAGCGACGCGACGTGGTCTCGCCCGAAATGCCGTAATCGTTGCGGCAAACCGATTGGCGAAAAGGCGGGCGGCCCGAGGCCGAGACCTGGAAGACGGCGTAGGCACCGACGAGGCGAGGCGAGCCTTGGGCGCGGCGCTCGCGAGCACCGACCCCGTCATCGCCGACCTTGCTGCCGCGGAGATAGGGCGCGTCGATCGCGAAGAGCCCTGACGTCGGCTCGACCTTTCTCCATTTGGGTCGAGCCACGGTAGGGGAGGTCACGTACACTGACTCGCCCATGGAGCTCCAACGATGAGCCTCGTCGAGGAGCTCGCTCGACAGGCTGCGCGACTCCGCGCGCTCGTGCCCGACCTCAAGCATGACTCGAGCTTTTGGAGACGGGCAATGCGCGCTGGAGCCGTTCATGGTCCCGACGCGCTCGTTCGCTATAGCCCAGCCCTTTTCGGTTTGGCCTTCGCGGCAGCGCTGCCCGACATGCGCAGGAAGATCGCCGACAACCTCCAACGGGCCAGCGGCAATGCCTCGGCCTTCGACGTGGCGAAGGTGTTCACCGGCTACGCTTCGAGCCTCACCGAGGCGTTCGCGGTCGGAAGCGGTCGGAGCGAGCGCCTCGTCGCCGAGATCAAGGGCGACCCGCTCTATCACGCAGCCAAAGCGAAGGGCCGAGGCGTGATCGTCGCGACCGCGCACACGAGCGGATGGTACGCCGCCGGCCCCGTGCTCGGCTCGGTCTACGACGATGAGGTGATCGTCGTGATGCAGCGTGAGCGCGATGAAGCCGCGCAACAGATCCAGCAGCGTTCACGCGACGAGCTAGGTCTCCGCGTGGTCCACATCGGAGCCGACCCGCTCGCCGCGATGCCGCTCCTTTCTCACCTCAGAAAGGGTGGTGTCGTCGCTCTCCAAATGGACCGCGTCCCCAAAGGACAGAGAGGGCGTGCCGTCACGTTTCTCGGCGAGCCGTCGAAGGTCCCCGAGGGCCCGCTCACGCTCGCCGCGTTGAGTGGCGCGCCCATCGTGGTCGTCCTCGGGCGGCGACTCGGTTTTATGCGCTACGAAATCGAGGTCAGCGACGCAGTATCCGTCCCGCGGAAGCCCTCGCCCGCCGAGCTCGACGCTGCCGCGCAACACGTGGCGAGCCGAATCGAATCGTTCGTCACGAGGCATCCGACCGACTGGTTTCACTTCACGCGCTGACGCCACCGTGCATGAGGCGATGCGATGCGAAGCTCTGTGTTACCTGGACGACTCGATGAGTGCTAGAACCGCGCAAATGGGTCGACCGCAGGTTGGGCTTCCGAGCCTCCAAGGCGACATGTCGAAGTATCAAGAGAGCTTCGACATGGTCGAGCTTCGTCCGGAGGCCATCGGCGCGCCCCGGCCCGGCACCGTTCGCGCGTGGCGCAAGGCCGTGAACCCGACGTTCACCTTCAGCGTCGTGCTTCCGCGAATCGTCGGGGAGCTCAAAGAAACACCCGCTTCGACGGCTGCGCTCGAGCAAGCGCTCGATCTCGCGAAGCAAGTGCAAGCACGTTGCGTGATCCTGCAGACGCCTCCCGAGGTGCGCCCGACCCACGCAAACCAGGATAGGCTTCGGGCCCTCGCCGCCCGCATCGCGCGTCCCTCGGTCGCGCTCTGCTGGGAGCCGTCAGGGCTGTGGGAGACGGCCGACATCCTCGCGACTGCGCGCTCGATGTCCGCCTTGCCGGTAGTCGATGCGAGCGAAACCGAGCTCCCACTGGGGCCATCGGTGTACACACGCATTCGCGCGCTCGGCGGCAAACGCGCGGTGAGCGCCCGCTCGATTTCGTCGCTCGCCGACCAGCTCCAGGGTCGACGTGAGGCTTGGGTGATCGTCGAAGACCGAAGGAGCGCGACCAAGCTGCGCACCGAGCTCGGACAAGCGATGACCCGCCTCGGCCCCGTCATGGGCCCGATCGTCGTCAAGCCCTCGCCCGGACGGCTCCGCGCCGAGGACGAAGAGCAATGACCAAGCGGCGTCTCGTCGAGCACAAGCCCGAAGCGAAGTTGCCATCGGTCACCGACAAGCCGCGCGCGAAGGCACCGAGCCGCGCGCGAAAGCCGAAGGCCGAGGCCCTTTCGGCCGACGCTCTCCCTGCCCGGGACTACGTCGATCACTCCGTCTCCGGCGCATCGGACGAGTCGGTTTCCGCACGCGACCATCGAGAGAGCGGCGGCATCGGAGACGCGGGGACCCCCGACGACGCCGCTTTCGACGAGACCGCTTTCGTCGACAAGGGCGCCGGCTCCAAGACCAAGACGCTCTCGCAAGGGCGCCGCAAGGGGGCCGCGGCCTCGAGCTCGGCGCTCGGTGCGAGAGCCGCCGTCGCGATGGTTCAGGGCAAAGGCAGCGCCGTCGACGCGGTCCTTTCGGCCTTTTTCGTCGAAGCGGGCAACGATCCAAGCGTCCTGTTCTCGCCGGTTTCCGCGCTGGTCTTCGGCGGGGGCGCTGGCGTTCGCGCGTTCGACGGACGCCTGCGCCAGCCGGGCTTGGGCGCCGCGAGGCCCCGCGGAGCTCGCGATGGCGACACCGTCATCGACGCGTCTCGGGTGGCTGCTCCGGGCTCTGTCGCAACAGCGATACTCCTGCATACTCTCTACGGAAGAACGAGCCTCAGCGAGGTCGCGCGGCAGGGAGTGTCAGACGCGAAGGTCATCGGCGCAGGGCTCCGATCGAAGCTCCTTCAGCGAATCGGAGCCGCAGGCGGTGCGGCTCTGTCGAAGAGCGAGATTTTAGGCGCGATCCTCGCGGTCGCCGGCGTCTCGGTCGGAGGCACGCTCACCGAAGAAGACATCCTCGATGGCCTACCGGGCGGCACGTCCATTTCGCCATCCGCTCACTTCGGCGACGCGAAGATGTACCGCGTACCGTGGGGCTCGCAGGTTGCTCAAGACAAGACCGAGTCAGACGGTGCGCCGACGACCGAGGTCATCACTGCGTGCGACTCCTGGGGGCTCGTCGCTCTCCTGTCGTTCGAGCGGGGCCGCGGCCTCATGATCCCCGAGCTCGAAGTCTCGCTGCCGCTCTCGGGCATCCCTGTTCGTAGGGGCGTGACGCGAACCAGCCCTGGGACCGTGCTGCCGTCACCATCACCGCTCGTCGTGATCGATCGGGGACCCGACCTTCGCGTGGCCTTCGGCGCGCGGGTCACGCCCGACGCACGTGTGCGCGTCGTCACCCCAGCCGACATCGAGCCCATCGCGGTCACCACGCCCGTCGACAATGGTGTGCGTGAAGTCGCGCGACGAATGGCCGCCACCGTCGCCGTCGTCGCGCTCGAAGCCCGCGGCGCGCGCGCCATCACCGCGAGCGATGCCGCCGCCTGAGCCCATGCTGTTGCCGGGCGGATTGCCGGCCTTCACCGTTCGCGCGGCGCGCGCTCCAGAGACGCCCGTCGTGGTAGAGGTTCCTCACGCGGGCATCGCCGTCGATGCCGAGTCGATGGCGTTCACCATCGCCCCGACGCGTTCGATCGGCCGCGACGCCGACATGTTCGTCGACCGGCTCTTCGCCGACGCGATCGACCTGGGTGCGGCGCTCGTCGTCGCTCACGTGAGCCGCTTCGTGCTCGATCTGAACCGCGGGCGACAAGACTTCGACGGTCTCGCTGTCGAAGGCGGAGCATCTGACAATCTGCCGCGCGGCCTCGTCTGGCGAACGACGACCGAGGGCGATCCGGTCCTCGGACGACGTCTGCCTCGAAGCGAGCTCTCGCGACGGCTCGACCAGTACTACGACCCCTACCACGCCGCCCTGGCCGAGATCCTCGAGGCGCGCCGCGCACGCTTCGGCTGGGCCATTCTTCTATGCGCCCACTCGATGCCGAGCCAGGGCAGACGAGGGCACGCCGACGTCGGTACCGGCCGCGCCGACATCGTTCCCGGAAGCCGGGGCCGCACGAGCGCTCGAAGCGAGGTCATCGACACCGTCGACGCCGAGGCACGCGCGGCCAGTTTCTCGGTCATGCACGACGAGCCTTACAAGGGCGGATTCAGCACCCAGCACTACGGTCGCCCGGCGAGCCACGTCCACGCGATCCAGATCGAGATCGCTCGCAAGCTCTACATGGACGAAGACGCCCTGACGCCGCTCGAGCCAGGCTTCTCGCGCACCCGCGACTTCGCGCGCTCGGTCGTCGAGCGGCTGGGCGCACTCCGTTTCTAGCTCTCTTTCGAGAACGAAGGCGCGCAATGAATGAAGGACTCCGTGAGCTCTGCGGAGCTCTCCGGCGGAGCCTCGCGTCGGGAAGTAAAACACCCAACTAAAAAAGCCGGCTAGCCTCCTTTCACGGGGGCGAGCCGGCTTTTCAGAACCACTCTTCAGAACCACTCTCTATTTTGAGCGGGAGACGGGATTCGAACCCGCGACGTCAACCTTGGCAAGGTTGCACTCTACCACTGAGTTACTCCCGCCAGTGGTGCAGGGCGCGAACTCTACTCGCTGAGAGTTTTCTGTCAAGAAGAGTCAGTCACTTCTTTTCGATTCGCTTCAACGAATGAACGAGACCGACGCATGACTCACGATCGAGCCCTCGTCCGGATCGACGTGCTGGGCATCGTGATGCAGACGAGCCGACGACTGTCCGAGGGATGGGTACGACGCGAGCGCCCTTGGCGCGCTCTGGTCCCAAGAGGTGCCGCAAGATAAGAACACCGCTTGGAACTCGATCGCGTGCTCGGCCTTGTGCTGGTACTCGTCACCGAACACGTCGAAGCGCGAGCGCTCGGCCAGGCCTTTCACCCACTCGCGGTCGCAGGCGAGAGGCCCGAACGGAGTCTCGAACGTCTTGGTCTTCACCGAGAAGGGCGCGCGCATCCCAGCGTGGCATGTTCCGAGTAGGACGAACGTGTCGGCGGTGGGCGGCAAACCTTCCTTGAGCGCACCGTCAGCGTGGCCGTACCCCTTCGCGGCTCGCCAGAGGTCCACGTGAGGAGCGATCAGCGCCCCCGTCGGGCGTACCGACGTCGCCGCGCCCCGGTGCGTCTTCGTTGCTGCAGCAATGCAATCGTTGTCGATGAAGGCGCCGAGGGCGCGCGGATCGGCGTGATACGCACCTCCGGCGTGTCGCGCTTCTCGACTGTCTGCGCGCGCAAACGCGGCTCGACCTCGCGACGCTTCTCGCGTTGTCGCGCGTCGTCGATCAAGAAGGTGGCGGTTCGTCCATTGAGACCTGAGCCGACCCCGAGAGGGCTACACCCGTTCGACGCTCACCACTCCGGGTATCTTCTGGAGGCGTCGCATCACGCTCTTCAGCTGATTCAAGTCGGAGCAGAGAAAGGTGAACACGTTGGTGGCACGACCGTCGTCGCCTGCGCGACACGACGCCTCGCTGATGTTGATTCCTTGTTCGTGGAAGGTCTGCCCGATCGTCGCAAGGATGCCGAGACGATTCTGGGTCGTCACCTTCACCTGGACGGGGCGGTTGATCTTCGCGCGAGCGTCCCACGAGATCTCGACGCGCCGCTCGGGGTCAGTGTCGAACGCCTTCGGACAGGTGCGTCGGTGCACGGTGACCCCACGGCCGCGCGTGATGAATCCGACGATCTCGTCGCCAGGGAGCGGGTTACAGCACTTGGTGTACCGCACGAGGACGTCGTCGACGCCGTTCAAACGGATGCCGGCGCCGCCGCCGCCGGTCACCTTGTCGGCGACCTTGCGAACGAACGACTCGAAGCGTCCTTCGCGGAGGCTCGAAGGCGCGGGCTCGGTCTCGCCGGCCGCGTGGGGCATGAGATACTCGACGATCGCTTTCACGGCGATCTTGCCGTAGCCCACGCTCACGAAGAGCTCTTCGAGGTTCGCGAGCTTGAAGTGTTCGAGGAGCTTCTTCAGCTCGTCGTCGCTCTTCTGCAGCTTGCTCAAGCTGAGCGAGCTCGTGTGCATCTCTTTCTCGAGGAGGCTCTTGCCGAGCTTGAGGGAGCGATCACGCTGCTCGGTGCGCAAGAATGCCCGGATGCGAGAGCGAGCGCGGCCCGACACGACGAAGTCGAGCCAGTCTTTGCTCGGCGTCTGGTCGGGCTTGGTCATGACCTCGACGACGTCGCCGTTGCGGAGCTTGTAGCGAAGCGGAACGATGGCGCCGTTCACGCGCGAGCCCGAACAGTGGTGGCCGACTTCGCTGTGGATGGCGTACGCGAAATCGATCGGCGTCGACCCGCGTGGAAACACTCGCACGTCGCCCTTCGGGGTGAAGACGTAGACCTCGTCTTGAAAGAGATCGACCTTCACGCTCTCGAGGAACTCGGCCGGATCCTTGAGCTCTTTCTGAAACTCCATCAGCTGACGGAGCCAGCCGAATCGCGCCGCGTCGCGAGGATCGATTCCGCCCGATCGCTCTTTGTATTTCCAGTGCGCCGCGATGCCTTGCTCGGCGACCCGATGCATCTCGTGGGTGCGAATCTGAATTTCGATGCGCTCGCGTCCCGGGCCGATGACCGTCGTGTGGAGCGACTGGTACATGTTCGGCTTCGGGAGCGCGACGTAGTCCTTGAAGCGCCCCGGCACGGGCGTCCATTGCGAGTGGATGACGCCGAGACAGGCGTAGCAGTCGGCCACCGTCTCGACGATCACGCGGAACGCGATGGCATCGTAGACCTGATCGTAGTCGCACTGCTGCGACTGCATCTTTCGGTAGATCGAGTAGAGATGCTTCGCGCGTCCGGTGACCTCCGCTGCGAAGCCCTGCTTGGCGAGCTTCTGGTTCAAGGTCTTGACGACGTCGGCGATGTACTTGTCGCGCTCGGCAGACGTCTTCTTGATCTTGTCTGCGAGATCTTTGAACGCGTCGGGCTCCAGGTACTGGAACGACAGGTCTTCGAGCTCGCTCTTGATGCGCGCGATGCCGAGCCGATTCGCGAGCGGCGCGTAGATGTCCATCGTCTCGCGCGCGATCCGGTCTTGGGCCTCGGGCTTCATCGCGTCGAGCGTCCGCATGTTGTCGAGGCGATCGCAGAGCTTCACGAGGAGCACGCGGATGTCGCGCGCCATCGCGACGACCATCTTGCGGAAGTTCTCGGCCTGGCGGTCTTCGCGCGAGGTGAAGTTGATCTGCGAGAGCTTGGTGACGCCGTCGACGAGGAACGCGACCTCGTCGCCGAACTCACGCTCGAGATCTTCGACCGTCGCCAGCGTGTCTTCGACGCAATCGTGCAGGAGGCCCGCGCATATGCTCGCCGTATCGAGGCGAAGATCGGCGATGACGCCAGCGACCGACGCCGGATGGGTGAAGTACGGCTCGCCGCTCTTTCGCTTCTGGCCTTCGTGGGCTCGAAGCGCGAACGCGTAAGCACGTTCGATGAGCGCTACGTCTGCGCTTGGTTGGTACGCCCTGACACGTGTGACGAGTTCCTGGGATGACAGCATTCGAAGAACGCTCTAGACCTCGCTCAGCCTAGTTTCATTGCGTACTGAACGGTAACACCCGCCATGGACTCCCGCAATTCTCCTACGGTCCCGAGCACGCCGCCCGCGCGACCGATGGAGACCACAATCGCCGCGAACGAGCCTTTCGGTGCCTACGTTCATTTCCCGTATTGCCTACAGAAGTGCCCATATTGCGATTTTGTCTCGTTCAAGGCCGCTCGTCCTACGATTCCTCACGAAACCTACGCTTCAGCCGTTCTGAAAGAGCTCGAACGAAGGAGTGCGGAGGCTGATTCGCTCTCGGGTCGAAAGCTCGCCACGCTGTTTTTCGGCGGCGGAACACCCTCCCTGTGGGAGCCTCGTGAGCTCGGCCGCGTTCTTTCGGCCGTTCTCGACCGTTTCGGCGCGTCGGCTGACGATGTCGAGATCACGGTCGAGTGCAACCCCACCTCGCTCGATCTCGATCGAGCGAAAGCGCTCCGGGCCGAAGGGGTCAACCGCCTGAGCGTCGGCGTACAGGCACTCGACAAAGAGCGCCTCGCTTTTCTCGGGAGGCTCCATTCGCCCGACGAAGGGCTGCGCGCGCTCGAAGCTGCGCTTCAATCGGGCGTCGCGCGCGTCAGCGGTGACCTCATCTTCGGTGTCGCAGGCGGTCGTCAGGTCGAGACCGCCGACGAGGCCGCGTCCGAAGCCGAGCGTGTCGCCTCGACCGGCGTCACCCACGTCTCGGCGTACGCATTGACGATCGAGCCTGGGACCCAGTTCGGTGAGCTGGCGAGAAAGGGCCGCCTGCCCATCGCGCAAGACGATCTCGTCGTCGACACCTTCTTCGCGATCGAGGCCGCACTCGGCGCGAGGGGGCTCGCGCACTACGAGACGTCGAACTACGCCGTCCCTGGGAACGAGGCCCAACACAACCTCGGCTACTGGAAGGGGCTCGACTATCTCGGGCTCGGCTGCGGTGCCTTCGGAACGCTCGCGAAGGGCGATGGCTCGGCCGTGCGGTATCGGAATCACACCGATCCCACCCGATACATGCAGGCGAGCATCGATGGTTCCGAGCTGACGCGAGAAATCGAGCCGCTCGACCCGGAGACCCGACTTCGCGAGCGCATCATGCTCGGCCTCCGCCTCGAGGACGGAATCGACCTCGTCGACGCCGCTCGCGCCCTCGGAATCGATCCATTCACAGTCGAGCGGGAGCGGGCGCTCGTTCGCCTCGAACGCGATGGTCGAATCGTTCGAGACGGCAGTCGAGTGCGCGTGCCCGCCGATCGTCGCGCGCTCGTCGATGGCATCGCCGCCGCACTGTTCTAATCGAGAGATCGGTCGAGAGTCGAACCCTCGCCGTTCGGCGCAGACAAACGCATCTCGTCGCGCGCGGCGGGTCGGGTCGGGTCGAGTCGAGTCGTGAGACCTTCGCCGCTAGATTCGGGCCGTCACTCGACGTGCGCGCGGATCTCGGGACGCTCGAAGAGTTTGCGACAAGCTGGCGCAAAAGCGCCTTTTTGTACGTCGGCCCAAAGTCGCTTGAGCGAAGCTTTGTCGTCGACGTGGTAGGCGGTCGGAAGCTGTTGAACCTCGACCCCACGCTTCTTCGCCTCTTCTGCGAGAACCGTGGACGGCGTGACGATCGGTTCGTCGCTCGCGATGCCAAACGCCGATTGGTGGGTGTCACAGTCTGCGAGCCAGGGCATCGGGTCGGCCGCGCCGAGCGCGAACGAGCCGCCACCTTCGGCTGCACCGACGAGCAACCGATTCTTCGGCAAGAGCCACATGAGTCCATCGAACAGCGGCCCGAGCGGCATCACGGGGCTGTCGGCGGAGAGCAGCAAAATGGCTTCCGCTCCCAAACCCAACAGATCGTCGAGCGCCGACGCGATGCGCGCCCCGCCGGTCTCGCCGCGTTGAGGCATCTCGCGCCACGTCGCAGGAAGTTTGGTCGAACCGTCGTCGGCGTCGCCGCCGTGCATGAAGACCACTCGGTGGCGAACGGGAAAAGTGGAGAGCGCACCGAGCGTATCGAGAAAGAGGGCGGCGGCGACGTCGGACGCCGCGACCGGCCCTAGAAATGAGAGCTTGTCGACTGCACCCATTCGCGGAAACACGCCGAGCGCGAGCGCGTACGGCCTGATCGTCGGGTGTGCTCTCACGTTCACTCGGTCATTCCTCCCAGACTGGGGCCAGCCTTATTCCGGCCGCGGCGCGGCGGCAAGGGCGCGCCGTCCGGCAATCCTCGCCGCGTTCCGCGCAACCGTGGTCGGCGCAAGGTCGAATCTTCACGCGACAACCGACCGGTCTTTCGCCGTCTTCACGAAGAGCACTTTCCGGTTCGATCGTGATACCCATTCGTTGCCCATGAACGCGCCCCAATCCGCGCCCATCAACGACCGACTTCGCGCCCTCGCTGGCAACCTCGAGCGCCAGTTCCTCGGTAAAGACGAGATCATTCGGCTGCTCCTGATCGCCGTCGTCGCAGGAGAGCATTGCGTCCTGCTCGGACCTCCCGGAACGGCGAAGAGCGCGCTCATTCGCTCGCTCGCCGAGCTCATGCAAGCTCAGTACTTCGAGTACTTGCTCACCCGGTTCACCGAGCCGAACGAGATCTTCGGCCCGGTCGACATCGCCGCGTTCCGCGAGGGCAAGTACCGCCGCAACACGGCTGGGATGCTCCCCGAGGCCGAGGTCGTCTTCCTCGACGAAGTCTTCAAGTCGAACAGCGCCATCTTGAACGCGCTGCTGACGCTGCTCAACGAGCGGAAGTACACGAGCGGCGGCCAGGTCATCAAGTGCCCGCTCATCAGCGTGTTCGCCGCCTCCAACGAGGTTCCTGGCGACGAGACGCTCAACGCCATCTTCGACCGCTTTCTTCTTCGCGTGCGGAGCGAAAACCTCGACGCTTACCACTTCTCCGATCTCCTCCAGCGCGGCATCCAACAAGAAGTCCGCCAGATGAGCGGAGAGAAGCCCGTGCCGATCCTTGCAGCCAGAGAGCTCGCCGAGCTCGGTCGCAACTTCGGTCAGCGGATGACTTTCTCCGACTCGTTTCTGTCGGCGTACAAAGGTCTCGTCTTTCAGATCCGCGCCGAGGGAATCAGCCTCTCCGATCGACGCGTCGTCAAGATGCTCAAGCTCTTCGCTGCGAGCGCCTTCATCGATTCCAGACCCAATGCTGATGCAAGTGACTTCTTCGTGCTGAAGCACATCTGGAACAACGAAGACCAAGCCGACATCCTCGAAGGTATCGTCCAACCCGTCCTCGAAGCCTTTTTTCGAGAGCATCCCGATCGACGTCGCGTCGGCGCGATGGGCGTCGGCGTCGAGGCGCTCGCGGGCGAGATCGATCGCATTCGCCAGATCCTCACCGGCGGCGCCGCGCTCGGCGACGTGCAGCTCTTCAGTCAGCTGAAGGCGCTCGGCGAGATCAAGGCCGCGCTCGCGACCATCCCCGAAGCAAAGGCGCGCGAGCTAGAGGGCCGTGTGAACCAGCTGCTCGAAGCCTCGTTCCGAAGTGGACGCTTCGCGCAAATCTGATCGCGCTCGCGGCGTCCCACGCGCATGCGCAGACCGTCGGGTCGACGCGCGGCGCTTTCGGTGAAGCCGACTCTCCGCTGATGGTCTGGTCGCCAAGCGCTCACAGCGCGGAGGTCGCTCCGCGGCGGTCCTTCGACCGCAGTGAGTTACTTCAGCGAATCCGCTGAGGTTTCGACGAGCGTTTGCGTGCAGGTGCCGTAGTTGCCGGCCTCGACGAAGTGGCGCTGGCGGGCTGCCTCCGCCCGGGGGTGGCCGAAGTGCGATCGTGGGTCGTTCGAACTTCGTCGTCGCGATGCGGCGCTTGGGAAGCTCGGCCAGCCTCGGCGCGAGCGCTCGCTCCGGCCGACCTGGTGGGCCTTCCGGTCGCTGACGAGGTGCGCGACGCTGCGGCCGCAGCCGCACCGGCCGCCGCAGCGATCCCTTTGGCGCCACGCGGATTCGGACCGCTGGGCCGCGCGGCCCCGATGGTCGCGCGCGCGGCTCGCACGGCAGCCGTCGCGCTGACTCGTGGTGCCAGCTTTGACGGAGGCGCTCCACCGCTGCCGCTCCCGGCACGGACCCGCTTCGGGACTCCGTAGGCCTCGCGAAGAGCGATGAGCTCGTCTTTGGTCAGGTGGCGCCACTCGCCGGGCCGAAGCTCGTCGCTGGTGATGCCGGCGAAGCTCAATCGGGCAAGGCGCCCGACGCGGAAGCCGGTCGCATCGCCCATTCGACGAATTTGCTGATTTCGGCCCTCTCGAAGGGTCATTTCGAACCAGGTCTTGTCGCCTTCGTGACGGAGAAATCTCACCTCGGTCGGAAGCGTCTTGCCGTCTTCGAGCATCGCGCCCTTGCGCCAAACATCGAGGTCCGCGTCGCTCATTACGCCCAGCGCCTTGATGATGTACGTCTTAGGAACGTCTTTGCGCGGATGGAGAAGACCGTTGGCGAACTCTCCGTCGTTGGTGGCGAGCAGAACACCGCTTGTCCCAAAATCGAGGCGCCCGACGGGATAAACACGCCCACCGACGTGCTTGAGGTACTCGGCGACCGACGGCCGACCCTCCGGATCGCTCATCGTGGCGACGACGTTTCGAGGCTTGTGAAGCACGACGTAGACGAGGTCTTCGGCGACGAGCCGCCTTCCATCGACCTCGATCTTGTCGTTGTACGGATCGGCTTTCGTCCCGAGCTCCGTCACCACGACACCGTTGACTCGCACCCGACCGCTCGACACGAGCTCCTCGGCTGCACGTCGTGACGAAATTCCTGCGCGAGCGATGATCTTTTGAAGCCGTTCCAACATGGGCGCGCGGATGCTAGACACGGCCCATGCGCCGCGTCGACAAACCTTGGGGCCACGAACTCATCTGGGCCGAGACTTCACGATACGTCGGGAAGCTTCTCCACATCAAAGCGGGGGGTCGCCTCTCGCGGCAGTACCACGAGGTGAAAGAAGAAACGCTCTTCGTCCAGAACGGAACGATGATCCTCGAGGTCGGCCCGGCCGACGCAATCGAGATTCGTCGGATGGGCCCGGGCGACGTGTTTCACGTCTTGCCCGGCACCATCCATCGCATGATCGGCGAGACCGACGTCGACGTGATGGAAGTCTCCACACCCGAGCTCCACGACGTGGTGAGGCTGGAAGACGTCTACGGACGCGAGGGAACGTCGAAGCCTTGATCGCGCGTCACCACGCGAACGACCGGCGAGGTAGAGCGTCGCCTGCCGTCTCGCGAGCACCCGTTCGGCGTGAGGAACGGGAGAGCGACGAGGCGGGGCGCGACGAGGCGGGGCAGCGACGGCCTCGGGCGGGTGCCGCAAGCGGAGCCTAACGGGCTCCGCAAAAGCTCAATTCTTCGGTTTTTCCGCTTTGGGCTTCGTCGCAGGCTCCTTTGGGGCAGGCTCCTTCGTCGCAGGCTCCTTTGGGGCAGGCTTCTTCGGGGCGGGCTTCTTCGACTTCGGATTTTTTGCGGTTCCGTCGGTCGTCGCGTCAGCACCCTTGTCACCCGAGCCATCGGTCGCGGCGTAGTCACCCTGAGCCCGTTCTTTGGCGGCCTTCTCGGCAGCGGCTTCTTCGTCTTTGCGGTCTTGCTCGTCTTTGGAGCGACGCACGTCGGTGTCGATGTTCCAGCGATCGACCCGCTCGTCGTTGTCGACGTCGACCCCCATCCGCTCGAGCTTTCCGTCGAGGGAGTAGATCTCCCAGCGATCGGGTTTTCCGTCGTGGTTGGTGTCTCGCTTGACCCGCGAAACATGTCCGCCGACGTAGTAGTCCCACTCGTCGGGGTTGCCGTCGAAGTCGGTGTCGAGCTTCGCTTCGGCAAGGTGGCCCTTCGAAAAGGTCAGCCAGGTGTCGACGCGCCCATCGTAGTTCGCATCGGCCTCTTCGTAGAGCGACTCGCCCTTGTCGTTGTACTTGCGAACGACGTCTTTCACGCCGTCGAGGTTGGTGTCGATCTCGCGACACACGAGAACTCGCTGTCGATCCGGGCCGGTGCCGAGCACCGCGTAGACCCGCCGGACGTTCGGCATGATGGCTCCCGGACCGGCGGTCTCGGTGGTCTCACGATCTTGTCGACCGCGCCATTCGCACTTCGACTTGTCGTCGATCGAACCATCGGGCAGCCGCTGAACCTGAACCTTGCCGGTCCCTTGCTGCGCGAACTTCGACTCGGGAGGTGAGCTGCAGCCGACGGTGGCGACGAGCGCGAGGGCAGTGACGGGGAAAAGGCGGTGCTGCGACATCATGGTTTGCCCTTCGCAGGTGACTCAGGAGCCTTGGGAGCGGGAGTCTTCGGCGCGGTTGGGGGCTTGGGCGCCGCAGCCGAAGCAGATGGTGCCGCCGAAGCGAATGGTGCCGCCGAAGCGAATGGTGCCGGCGCCGCAGCGGAGGCGGCTGACGGTGCCGTCGTCACGGGAGCGCTCGCCGAGGGAGCCGCCGTAGGAGGAGGAGGAGCGGCAGGCGCCGCGCCATACTGCTCGCCGCACAGGTCGACGGCGGTCTGAGGATCGGGCTTTCCATCTTGATCGGCGTCGTTCGAAACGATCGCGCACTTCGGGTCGTTCGGGTTGTTGAAGTCCCACCACTGATCGATGAGGCCGTCACCATTCGTGTCGCGTTGACGCTTGGTCAGGCGCCCGCTCTCGTACGTATCCCAAGTGTCGAGCTTGCCATCGAAGTTCGTCTCACGCTCTTTCTCGATCGGCACGCCGCCCTTCAAGACCGCGATTTCGTCGGGGCTGCCGTCTCGATCGAAGTCGGACTCGCGTCGTCGCTCGTGCGACTCCTCACCGACTGCTCCGACGCCCGAGTCGTAGTAGATGAACACGTCGTTGCGACCGTCCATGTTGAGGTCCACGACGCGGCAGACCTCTTTCCCGCCTTTCAACACGTGGATGATGTCTGGACGACCATCGCCGTTCACATCGACCTTCTGCGCAGTTGCCGAACCCGTGTCGCAATCCTCGTGGTGCATCACGAGGTCGCGCTTTTGGTCTCCCGGACCCTTCGAGTCGGGGGTGCTCGAGCAACCGGTTGCCAGAAAGGCCAACGCGAAGGAGAACCCGAAGGCCGGGCCGACAGCGCGTCGCCCGGAGCGACCGGCACGGTCGACGGAACGGGCAGCCGCGGCGAGGGGAATTGCCCGCCGAAGTAGGTGTCTCATAGGGGCCTTTTCAAAAGAGAGCTTCGACCGCGAAGTACGAGATGCGGAGGTCGGTGGTTCGCACCATCTTTGACCCGCAAAGAGCGATCCCTCCGGTCGAGATGCTCGACCTTACGGGTTCATCGGGTCCGCATACTACGCGCGGGACTCTCCGACCCGCAACCCCGGCGCGTGTAGGGGAATCCGCTCCGATGTAGCGACCGTCTGAATTGGCAGCGCATTCCGGGACGGAGCCGACGGACCGATTGACAACACACGTACCAGCATCTAGGGTAACGCCTTGTCAGTCAGGGCAGTCCCTGGCCAGCGATGAGTTCGACGAGCTCCGAGCTCTCTCGAATATCGACCTTCATCCATCCTCGGTTCCCTCCAAGGCTTCGAGCCAATCGTCCCCCGGCGTGATATGTCGCGAAAGAAAGTCTCGACGACCATCTACATCACGCCCGAGCAGGCCGACCGCCTGAAGCTCTTGCATGACCGTACCAAGGTCCCCATCGCCGTCTACATCCGCGAGGGCATTGACATGGTGCTCAAGCACTACGAGCACATGCTTCCTGGGCAGATGACCTTCGAAACGAGCGGCTCGACCCAAGGTAGCCCGACTCAAGCTAGCCCGACTCAAGGTAGCCCGACTCAAGGTAGCCCGACTCAAGGTAGCCCGACTCAAGGTAGCCCGACTCAAGGTAGCCCGACCCAAGGTAGCCCGACCCAAGGTAGCC
>JAYUUB010000080.1:0-168042 GCA_043755175.1 Polyangiaceae bacterium
GAAATCGCTTGCGCGGCGATCCTCGAAGCCGCTCTTCCGCTCGCAGATCTGATTTCTGCCTCCGTCCAAGCGGACATTCTACGTGCCGATGGCGATCGATTTATCGCTGATGCACATGCAAAATTGGACGCGCAACTGGCGAGCGCGAGGGCTCTTCACGCGGCCGGAATCGAGGCCGTTCGAGCGCGAGTCGGCGCTTCCGATCGCGAGGTTGAAGCACGAAGATTTGACGAAGAGCGCGCCCGGATCGCCTGGCGAGATGCCGATGCCGCATTGGCAGATTCGATCGATGCAAGCGCCGCGATCAAGACTCGCGATGAAGCGGAGGTCGCTCATCGTCGAGCCATCAAGACTCGCGAGCTTGCAGAGGTGTTCGCGGCAAACGAGAGGGTGGATCTGACGACGGCGGCGCTCGAAAAGGGTCCGCTCGACCCGAGAGGCAATCCCGTTTCCCGTGCTCTGGTTCTTGCTGCCCAGGCCCGTGCTCGCCTTCGAGAGACCATCGCGTTGGAGAGTGCTGCCCTCTCTTTCTCAGGCCACGAGATCGTCATGGCGGCGATCTCGGCGGGCGACTTTCTTGAGCATCGTGCAGATGCGAGGGCGAACCCTCTCGCATTTGGTCATGACGCTGCACACAATCGCGTGAGAGGTCTCGCTGATTTCATCAACTCTTCGGGGCCGTTCAATCTATCGGAGCCCCACCTTGTGGAGTGTCTCGAAGCCTTCGCGGAAGGCCGATATCACGCGCACTCTCGCGCTGAAATCGACGCGATGAATGCGCGAGGTCTGGCCGCAAGTGCAGTGCAGGCAAAGTACGAAGCCGAACGGGAGGTGACGAAAAAGCGCGGAGTCCTCGACTCGAAGGCGAGCGACATCCGCGCCTTGCTCGCGATCAGAAACCCGTTTCTCACGCACGGGCCTCAGATCGATCGACCGCAACTCGAAGCGGAGCTTGCTTCGGTCGAGGCGGAGATCTCGAAGCTTGGAACGCCCCCGGCCGCCGTTGCAGATCGGAATCCTGGACGATGGTCTTTCAACACGGCCAACGATCGGAGGACCGCATGATGCTCTCCTCGAACCACCATCGTCGTCCTCTCGCCCCGCTCGCAGTTCACTACTTGATTGACGAGCCGAAAAGCGACGACGCAACCGATCAAAAGAGCGACGACGCACCCGAGCCGATCGCGCCACGCGCTCGGAGAAGAACCGTCTTCGTCGCAGTCACCTCACGTCACGAAAAATACATTTCGCGCGCACGTCGCGCCGCCGGAGAATCCAAATGAGCCTCTCAAAAGAAGAACGATCCATCTGTCTGCAAATGAACATCAGCGAGGCTGACTTCGTTCGCTCGCGCGACGCGGACATGGCTGCGAAGCCCAACCGCTTCGTTGGTTTCAACGAATTCTCTCCGCCGGTACCTGGCGCGGGCGAACCGATTTACAACGGCGCAACGATCCATGTTTCGCCTGGCAGCACGTACCTTGGCGCGGCGGAGGGTGTCGTTTCGTTCGCTGGCACGGGCGCTCTCATGAGTGGCGAAACCGTGACAGTTTCACCGGGCTACGCGAACGATCCGGAGCCGCTGGTAGGAGTCATCACTTCGGGCTCGACGGGGAATCAAGCCGCGACTCCGAAGGAAATCCACGCGGAGGACATCGTCACGATCGTTGCCCAACGCATGGGCGGCGAAGTCTCGCGCACTGCTTCGGGCACCCTCTCACTCGTGGCGAGCGCACCCGTTGCCGCGGGCTCCGCTTCGACGGCTCGCGCTTCGTTGGCTCGTTCGTCGAGCCCTCGCGCAGTGGGGCTCGGGGCCGTGCTCACCGAACTTCAACTTTCGGTCTGTCGCCAGATGAAAATCGAGCCGTCGGAGTACGCCGCATCCCTCGCTCAAGACAATCCGAAGGCGTTCGCGATCCAGGCTGCGAGCGTTCGAGTTGGTCCGATCGCGTCGCCCGGAATTCGTAGCGGCACAAAAATCGAAATCGCACCCGGAAACGTCACGAGGGGCCCGACGAAGGGAACTATCGAATTCAAAAACAGCTCGTCCGATGGCCTCCTCCGAAATGGGAACCATGTCGACGTCACACCTGGTGATTCGAACGGTATCGTTTCCGGAATGATCTGGGTTCGAGGCGCATCAGGCGACCCGAACGAAGCGGACGATCGCCCGATCCAGTCGGGCGACACCGTCTACATCGACGTCATCGGAAAATGTTTTGGAGTGCTTTCTGTTGCCGGCGCTGACATGGCGGCGACAGCCCATGCGCTCGCCTCGAAGGCCCGTCTCGGCGTCGCTACGCGAGAACGCGATGCCCTGCGAGCGGAGATCAAAAAGATGAGAGCGACGACGGGAGCGACGAAGGCGAAGTCGACGGCGAAGTCGACGCCACTTCCTGAGTGGACGCATTACGAGACCAAGGCCGAGCGAGCCGCTGGGCGAATCCTTTACGACGCGGCGCAAGCTCGGCTGACAGGCCCGGCGGTCAAGGCGACCAACGGCAGCAACGGCTGGTGATGCGATGCGCACCAACGATCCCATCCCGCCAAACGTCGTTCGCGCTTTTGCAGCGAGTCCAGGCGGTCTCGCGACCCTCATCCCTGCCGGGTTCGATCATGTCGTGGTCCTCGTGTCGAGGGATGGCTCTTTGACCGTCCTGCGTGAGTGGCCACGGTGCGGCGCCCCTTGCAGCGCCGAATCTCACACGAGCGCGCGGAAGCCCAAGGGGAGGCCATGTCGCGCATTTGGGCAACCCGGGTTCACGAGGTGCGCAATGCATTCCAGCGCGAGGCCGATTTACCGCGATCCGGGCGGGGCGATCGACCGAGCCGCGTGAAGACGAGTGGGGCGGCCATCCTCGATGGGTGGGCCTCGCTTGCATTTCGAGAGACACGTGGTGACGCGATTCGAAGCGAGATCGAAAGCGACGCCGACGCAGCAGCGCGACCGGTGGCGGAGGCGGAGCCGAGTACCAAGCGGCTCGGGCCCGACGACGCGAGCAAGCGGCTGAGCTCCGGATGCGCATGGCAGTCAGCTCGGTGACATGCTCGAGGGACCAAGACTTCGCGATCGCTTTCGCGAAGGGGTGGCGCTTCGACGAGACCGCGAAGTTTTGGATCTCTCCGCGCGGGAAGTTCCATCCCGTCGGTGCCCGCGGTCGGCTGATGGACCAATGGATCATGCGGACGCGTCGCTCTACCGCGTGCCCCGGCTCCTCGTTGTGCTCACCCGTGAGCACGACCGGCGGTGGCGGGTCAGCGTCAGCCCGGCAGGGCTGCCATTCCTCCGATCGCGATCAGCAACGGAAACGTTCTCGGGTCATTGTAGAGCGTCACGGCGGAGCCGAGATGCACGACGTAAACGTTCCGGTTCTGTCGAACGTGCGTCGTTGAATTTGTCTCAACCAACGTACTCCAACGCGATTGGCCGCGACCTGAGTACACCAGCACGAACTGTCCCGCTTCCAGCGCCTGGTCCGGCAGCCAGAAGAAATCGCTGGTGGTTGGCGTGAACGATTGGCCCGTCTTCAAAGCCTTTACGAGGGCGCATTGACCAAGGTCGCAATACTCGAGCGCTACGAGAAGTAGGCGCTCCTGGTTCGCGATCCCTCGGTCGACAAGATGAAGCGGCGCCAGACAGGACACGGTGGGGAAATTCATTTCGGGGCCCTGCGCGAGCCTTCGCCAATCAGAAGGATGATCACCGCGACCGTCAGAAATCCTGCACCAAGCCAGACCATGCTGGCGAGAAGGCTGACCCCAGCACCGCCAGTCACCCCTGCGAGCGCTAGCAGGCGTTCTCTTGTGCGATTCGACTCCTGTGCGTGCTGAAGTCCTTCTGAAATCCTCGCGATCTCGACATCTCCGGCATGACGCTTGGTGCGCTCCTCGCGGAGCTCGACTCCCACGAGCTCCAGTTCATTCTCGAGGTCACGCGTGTGCGCTACGGCAAAGGCCGCCAAGGCAACGTTCTTGTCCGCCGACCGAGAGCGAGCCACGCGCTCCATCGCGTCGCTGAACGTCTCCATGCCAACAACGGCGATGCCAGGAGCTAGCGACGAACCCTTCTGCGGATCGGTGGAAACCTGCGTCAGCTCAGTTCCGGAGTCTGCTGGCTCAGTGGACGGCGGCAGAAGCCGCATGGTCCTCTCGCTCATGTCGCGCCGGTCAAAATAGCATTCCAGACACTTCGTTGCGCGTAAACCTTCCGGGCCGACCGGGCGTGCTCACCCGTGAGCAACGTCCACGATACTACGAACCGCACGATGCATATCGAGAACCTTCACGTGGCGCAGGCATGTTGTCCGATGGGGGGCTTCACGGCATCCGACGAGAATCCGCTTGGCACTCGGATCAGGACATCGCCAACAAAAGACGCTTATGTTCGAGAACTGGCGGACGTAAGACACCACGGATGTATAGTACAGGCCCTTTCTGGAGGTCGGACATGGGTAAAGAGAATCTTGAGACGTTGCTGTCGCTCGCGAAGACCGCCGAGATGTCCAACAAGGAGCGGGCGGAGCAGCGCATCAGCTTCGCCTACGGGAACACCAAGATCGAGAACGAGTTCATCACCCGAGCAACGGTTGAGAGGGCCGCGGCAAGCATCGCTAGGTCAGGCTCGAAGTGAATGGTGACGGCCCGGAGCGTGCGAGTCAGCCGAAATCGGCCGTACCGCCGCCACAGCTGAGCGAGCAGCAGCGGGCGGAGAAAGAAGCGGAGAACGGCCTCAGACAATTCGACCGGATGGTCGAGCTGATAGAGGCCGCTCTCGCGGCTCCCGGTTCTTTTCGGCTCCGAGTGTCAACGCTCACCGAGCTGAATCGGCTTGCCGTGGATGGCCTGATCAAGGCGCCGGGGAGCTTGCGGTCTGGATCCATCGACATATCGAATTCAGTGCACGCGCCGCCACCCCCAGAGCAAGTCATGGGGTTCTTGGACGAGATGTGTGAGTACGTGCAAGACCACTGGGCGTCGACTCCGGTGCATCTCTCGGCGTACCTGCTGTGGCGACTCAATTGGATCCACCCCTTCGAGGACGGCAACGGCCGAACATCGAGAGCGGTGTCGTACTTGGTGCTTGGCGCGCGACTCGGGCATCAGCTGCCGGGCACCAAGACAATCCCGGAGCGGATCGCCGAGAATAAGACGCCCTACTACGCCGCGCTCGACCAAGCTGACGCAAGCTGGAAAGCAGGGAGCGTGGACGTCCATCTGATGGAGGAGCTTCTCGAGCAGCATCTCCGCGATCAACTCGTGGAGACCTTCAAGGCTGCGACGGGACATTAGGCGCTCGAGAGCGGCCCACGCTCCCCCGTAACGCGAAGCCTTCTGCAACACTGATACAATACGAAGAAAGAGTGATATCAATCCGGGCACTTAGGCGCGACCGTCTCTGACGTGCCTTGCGCGGCGTAATTGCTGCGATATCTTCGGGGAATGCCGCACCCGACGCCGACCACGAACACCGTCATGGCGAGGCTGGACGATGAGACGGTCGAGCGCCTGGACCGTGCAGCCGAGAGGCTGAACCTGCGACGCGCTGGCGCGGTGCGAGCGGCGATCCTTCGAGGTCTCGACACCATCGAGGCCGACGCGCCGAACCTCGCGAAGCGCACCAAGTAACGCCGGCTCGGCGGTACCGAAATTGTAACGGCCCTCGCGCGTGTTCAGACGCCGAGGACCAGACCCACACGGAGAAGAGTCCGATGAGTGAATCGAAAGTAGCACGCGAAACGCCGAAGGCCGGACGCAAACGGACGGGCTCGACCTACCAAGTGGCCGGCGTCTGGACGATCCGCATCACGCTGCCGGACGGGTCGCGCTCGAAGCCGATCCCTCTACCGGGCTACAGCGAAGCCAAAGCCCGCGAGAAGGCGCTCGCCCTCACCGAGCTCGCCGCACGAGGCGAAGGGACGCGAGAGGGCCGAAGAGAAGCCGTGAAAGGGCCCGCCCGCACCGTCGCCGCGCTCGTAGAACGCTGGCTCCCTCTCATCGAGCAAGGAGACCTCGCCGCGGCCACGAAGCGCGCCCACGCGTCGCACGCTCGAGGCGCCATCTCCGAGCGGTTCGGAGCCGTCCGACCCGAGGAAGTCGTTACGCCGATGCTCCGGGAATGGCTTCGGAGCCTCAAGAGCAAGCTATCGGCTTCGCGCGTCCGGAACATCTTCTTCACCCTCTCGAAGATGCTGGACGACGGCCGAGCCGAAGGTTGGGTCACGGTGTCGAACCCGTGCCGCGACGACAAGGTGCGTGACGAAGTCCCTGCCATGGGCGAGCCCGACGACGACGCGAAAGTGCGTCACACCGAGGCCGAGGCCTCGCAGCTCATCCGCTCGACCACCGCCCCCGAGCGTCGCCTCCGCTACCTCGTGGCCTTCTCGTCGCTGATGAGAGACGGCGAGATCGCCGGGCTCCGTTGGCTCGACCTCGACAACGAGAAAGGGGTCGAGGTCTACCGCATCCGAGGCGCCGTCGCATGTTGGGGCGACGAAGGCGCAGCCACGCGACGCAAGCCGAAGTCGAAGGCGAGCAAGCGCCTTGTGCCGATCCATCCGCTCGCTCTCGCCGAGCTCACACGGTGGCGAGCAGAAGGCTGGCGTGCCCACGTCGGTCGCGACCCGAAGCCCGATGACCCGGTCTTCCCGAGCAAGAGCGGTACCCCCTTCCGCCCGCCGTCCGCGCTGCTTTTCCGCAAAGACTTGGTCGCCGCCGGGATGGCCCCGGACTTCGCCGACGACGAAGGAACCACCGAAGCCTTTGACTTTCGTTCGACCCGTCGGAGCGGAGCCACTTGGCTCACCGCCCACGACGTGAGCGCGAGCGTCGCGGACCGTCTCATGGGCCACGCTGCCCAGTCGGTCCGCGAGAAACACTACGCCGCTTCCGATCTCGGCCTCATGGCGAGGGCCATCGAGACCATCACGCTCGACCTCGCTTCGCCTGCGCCACCCGGGGACACATGCAACCCTGATTCGTCTGGCGAATCGTCACGACCGGACCAGGGAGGACCCCCTACCGAGGGGACAAGTGAGCGGAATAAAGAAGAAATCTCGGAGGTGAGGACGGGATTCGAACCCGCGTATAACGGTTTTGCAAACCGTTGCCTAACCACTTGGCTACCTCACCGAAGGTACAGAAGAGCGGCGTTCTTTCCCCGATCTCGAGTCACATGTCAACCCCGATGGCCACACCGACCATGGCTCGGGTGGCATCGACGGAGAGAGATGGGCCGAACGGACAGCCTCCGGCGACACCGAGAACGGCACTCAATACAGCCGTTGTGCCAGAGCGCGTCGGGACGTGTAACCTGAGGACCGCCCTGAGGGACCGCGGATCTCGCGGGCCCGGAGTCGAGAGAGAGCATGTACGTCATCGCAGTCGCCAGCCAGAAGGGCGGCGTGGGAAAGACCACGATCGCTTTGAACCTCGGGCTCGCCCTCGCGCGGGCCGGGAGCCGAACGCTCCTGACCGAGTTCGACGCGCAAGGAAGCTTGGGCTTGTCGCTCGGGCTCGCCGATCGGGCGCGTGCCGGGATCGCCGAGATCTTGACCGGGCAAGAGACGGTCGAGAGCGTGATGCAGCGCACACGCGAGGCTTCGCTCAGCGTGCTCAGCGTAGGACGCGTCGATCCGACGACGGTCGCGGGCTTCGAAGAAGCGCTCACGCGCCCTTCGGCCATCGCTGCGATCCTCGAAGGTGCTTCGAACGCGGGCTTCGACATCTGCCTCATCGACTGTCCCGCGGGCCTCGGCAAAGTCACGACGCGCGCGCTCGAGGCCGCGACCCACGCCCTCGCGCCACTGCAAGCCGAGCCTCTCGCGCTCCGAAGCGTCGGGCAGATCCTCGCGCTCATCGATCGGATCAAGGCGACCAAGAATCCGAACCTCGTTCTCCTCGGCGTCGTGCTCTCGATGTTCGATCGCAAGGTCCCCGCGTCGCTCGACGTCGCCGAGACTCTGTGGACCAAGTTCCCACCCGGTGTGGTGATGGACGCGATCATTCCGCGCGACGAGATGTTCCTCGAGGCTTCGCTTCGCGGGACGCCGCTCTCGCTGATGCAGAAGAAGCCGCCGCCCCTGGCCCGACGTTTCGACCAGTTGGCGAACGACGTGCTCGACCGCATGCAGCCCGCAGGAGCGAAGGTGGAAGACGATGCGCCGATCTCGCTCCTCGTTTGATCTGTCCGACGCGATCGTCTCCGCAGAGGCGCTGTCGCCCAAGGCCCCCGAAGCCAAGGAAGAGCCGGTCGTCGACTACGGAGGCCTTCCGCTCGTGGCTTTTGCGCGCCCAGAGTCGACGGCGCCAGCGGCGCTCCCGGCGTTCAAGGTGCCCGAGCCCAACCAACGCCTCGGTGCGTTGCCCGATCTCAGCGCAATCTCCAGCGTCGCGGCGCGATGCGATCGACTCATCGAATGGCTCAAGAAAGACCCACTGACGAGCAGCGTGCTCCTCGTCGACGGTGAAGGGCTTCCCATCGCGAGCGAGTCGACGCGCGACGAGGCGCTCCTCGGCGCAACCGCTGGCGTCGCTGCAGCGATGAAGCGTCTCGCCCTCGCCACGCCCGGCAGCCTCTCGCGTGAGTTCGAGAGCCACGTCGGCGACGGTCCGATTCTTTCGCTCATCGGGCTCCTCGTCTCGTCGCGGGTTTACGTCGTCGGTCTCTCGCACAACGCGCCGCTCACGGAGCGCGACGTCGCGCAGATTCGCAATGCGTTCACGAGCGCGCTAGCCGGGCTCTCCGGGGGACGCGGGTGATCGAAGACTCGGTGACGATGGAAGGCGAATCTGCGATCCCTCTCGACGGAATCGCCGTCGGCGTCGACCACCTCGAAGCGCTGGTCGTCTTTCTCTTGTCGGCGGTACACACCTACGCGACGTGGGTCCATCCGCAGCGATCGCTCTCGGGCTCGACGATCGCGACCGTCGCTCGAGAAGCCTATCTCGCAGGAATGCAGGCCTCCGCGAAGATCGATCCCGAAGCGCATCAGCGCCGTGAAGCCGCACCGAAGCCCTCGTACCCCGTGGTGACGATCGACGATCCCGATCATCTGACCGTCGTCCACCGCATCCGCTCGTTCGGCGTCGCGATCATGTTCGAGCGCGAGGTGCCGCTCGGATTGGCTCGCGCTTTCACGCAGAAGATCATCTCGACGCTCGAGCACGACCTGCCCTACGTGGGCGAGCCGCGGAGCGTGCTCGTGCACAGCGCCGCTCCGTACGAGCCACCCATCGTCGTGCCGAGCTCCTCGCCGGTTGCTGCGCGGTCTTCGTCCACGTCAGCGATGCCGCGTGTCGTCGGACCGCCCGCTTCAGACTCGATGGGGATCGCCGCTGCCATCACCGATGCCATGACGATCGCGCCAGACGGGCTCGCGCGCCCGGAGCGCGTCACCATGCCTCCGCTGATGATCTCGGAGCCGCGCTCCGGTGATCCCGAGGCGAGCGACGGCGCGCCGCACGCGGTGCAACGGAGCTCGCTCGCCACATCGACGAGCGACAGGGCGCCCTTCGCGGCAAGCCCCTCGTACGCACCCGAGCCTAGAATCGCAGAGCCAACAGCGAGCGCGTCGGTCGCGCCCGCCAAGATCGCCTCGGCGCTGCCTCCGCCGCCGAAGCTCGTCGAGACGCCCAAGCCTCCGATGGTCACGATGCCGTCGCCGACGATCGACGACCGCGCGCCCGACTCGCCACATGATCCTTTCAACGGTCCCGATACGATCGCTCGGCCGCGCATGGCTCCCACGCTGGCCGACGTCGCCCCACCCGAAGAAGATGCCGCGCCGAGCTCGATCGGAAGCCGCGCACGACGTCTCCTCGCGCTGCTCCAAGAACGGAGCGTCGAAGCGCACATCATGCTCGTTCGCGTCGGTCTTCGAACCGGCCTCGGGCTCGAGCCGCTGCTCGATCCGAAGAACCTCAACGCCGAGGCCATCATGTTGATCGAGACCGCAGCAGAAGACATGCTCGGGCTCGATCACGAGGGCCTTCAAGCGGCGCTCGCGGCGCGCGTCGAGGGGAGCGCACCGTGACCACGTTCGGGACGCTCGTCCGCACCGATCTTGGGCTCTTCTCGATCAGCGATCACCTCGTCCAGATCGTCTCGCACCACGACAGCGTCCTGCTCGATCAAGCGGTCTGGGATGCCCTCGGAAGCGAGAGCTGGGCGATTCGCCGCCAGGTCGCTTTCGACTCGAGCCATCGCATGCTCCAGACGATCACGAAGAACCTCGGCATCGACGCTCCCGCAGAGATCCTCGACCTGGCGCAAGAGCTCTTCTCGGCGCTCGGCTTCGGACATCTGCGGTTCTTCGTCAACGCGACCGGCGGTGAGATCGTCGGCGAAGATCTCCTCTTCGGCGCAGGCTTTTGCGAGCGCTACGGCCACGAGATCAAGCTGAACCATCGCATGGATGCGTTCGCTGCAGGCTATGGCGCGGCCGCCGCTTCCCTCGCCTATCCGTCGGATTGGGGGAGCTTCGAGGCCGACGAGACGAGCTGCGTGGCGAAGGGTGACGAGGTCTGCACGTTCGCGCTCGCGCGGCGCCCCGAGGCTCCGCACAACACGACAGCCGTCACGCGCATGGATGCGAAGCAGCTCGCCGGAGCGCCCGAAGAGCGCGCGTCGCAGGTCGATCTCGATTTCACCGCGCAAGCGGCGGCGCTGTCGTTCGTACTCGGCTCGAGCACCAACGAGAGCGGGGTCCTCAAGGCGATGGGTGGGCGCATCGCGCTGATGCCCGTCACTTATCGCGCCCAGCTCGTGTTCGACACGATTCACTTGATCGAGAAGCGGTCCCCGTCGCTCGGACCGCTCTTCTCGACCCTGGTGCGCGAAGCGAGCCAGACGAGCGCCTTCATGATCGTCAGCGCGCTGGCGAGCGCAGCCATCATTCGTGAGAGCTTGAGCCCCACGACGTCGCCCGAAGAACGAGCAGCACGCTATGCCGGCTTCGCGAGCGCGCTCGGCTGGGGCTCGTTCACGGTGGCCGAGTTCATCCCCAATAAAAGGCTCGTGCTCGCAGCGCAGCTCACCCCCGAGGCCGTCTATTACGCGACGAGACACGGCGGAGCGCCACGCATCGAAATGCCTTGTTTTCAAGGGATCGTCGCTGCGCTCGCGCTCCTCGCGAGCAGCCCGGATCACGGACCGATGACGCTCGAGAGCTATGCCGCCCTTCGCAAGTCGGGCCCCATGGTTCGCGTCGAAGAGACGCGCTCGATCTTGCGCGGCGACGCCGATTGCGAAGCGGTTGCCGAGCTCTCCGAGAGAACCTGACGCGAGGCGCTCTTTCGGCGAGTAGGCAGCGACGAAACCGAGCGCAGTGGCAGCCGTGGAAATCGGTCTGCGGGACTTCACCGTTCTTTGGCGCAGGTGCCAAGGCCCCGGTCGAAATAAGCGCGTCGCGAGACCGCCCACACCGAAGCGAGGCGGTCGCCACGAGTGAGCACCGGAAGGCTACTTTTGTAGGCTACTTCGACAACTCCCGCTCCCAGCGCGTCCTCTCACGATGGCCGATATCCGCGTTCACGATGCCCGATCTCAGTGTTCACGATGCCCGCCCAGATTCACCTTCGCTTTGGTGATGCTGATTCAGCGCGGAGACTCGGCATTGAGGCTCAACGTCCACTTCCACGTCTTGGAGCTCGATGGGGTCTACGTGCGCCAGACGACGAGCGGAGCGCTGGTGTTCCAGGCGCTCTCGTCTCCGACGGAGGGAGACCTCGCGGAGGTGGCGAAGCGGACGGCGCTTCGGGTGAAGAAGGTGCTCGCTCGGCACGGCCGGAGCCTCGACGGGACGAGCGAGCGCGAGGATCCGAGCCGAGCGGGGAGCAGCTTTCTCTATCTGTGGCGCGACGGGACGGTCGCTCTGGTGCTCGAGCCGATGGATGTGATTGCGAGGGTGTGCGCGCTCATCCCGCCGCCGCCGCTCCCATCGCTTGCGATGGGAAGGAGACGACACGGCCACAGGGTGCGTTATCACGGCGGCAGAAGCGACGTGTCGGGACCCCCGGAACGATGAAGCGCGACGAGGTCCTCGAGCTCGAGTGGTAAAGAAGCTCGGTGTCGCGACGCGCCCCCAAGGGAACGGCGAGCGCGGCGAGGCGCATGAACCCGCCAACTCCTGGTCCAGCTCGAGCGGCATGCGGTAGCGTGCGGTATGCGACCCGAAGCCGTCTCCATCGCCGTTCTCACAGTGGCCGCCGCTCTCCATGCAAGCGTGGCGCGCGCCGACATTCCGCCCGTCAATGCGTGCGGTGAGATCGGGTCGGCCTGCAACACGGCCGGCGACGGCTACAAGCAGGCGGGAGTCTGCACGCAAACGAAGTGCAGCCACACGTTCCCCGGGCCCGACGGGCTGAAGACGGTCGAGAACGACTGCAATCTCTGCATGGTCAAGGCCGTCGCCGCAACGACCTCCGCCGAGGCAGGCGCGACGTCGAGCGGCGCGAGTGGGTCGAACGATCTCGGAACCTCGAGCGGCGCTGGTGTCCCGCCCGAAGCGGCGCCGCCCCATGGCGGATGCGCTGGTTGCGCCGTGAGCGATGGGCGCGCAGGCGTCGTCGCGTTCGCGAGCATCGTTGGAGCAGCGTTGTTCGCGGGCGGCCTCGGTGCGAGGAGACGCGCGCGTGCGACGAAGGAGCGAAGCGTCGACGGCGACCAGGCATGACGATGGACCTCGGAGCCGGCGGCCTCGCCGAGGAGTACCTCACCGACGTCGCGTACGTTCGGCACTTCTGCGACGATCTGAGCCCGACCAATCTGCGCCTCGTCGCCGCATTGAATGGCTTCGCGCAGCCGCCTGCCGACGATTTCGACTACTGCGAGCTCGGCGCCGGCAATGGCGACACCACGGTGGCCTTGGCTGCGGCCTATCCATGCTCTCGCTTCGTGGGCGTCGACCTTAACCAGGAGCACGTCGACTTCGCCAATGGCCTCGCGCGCCGAGGCGAGCTCGGCAATCTTCGCTTCTTGAAGCGCGACTTCGAGGCGCTCGACAGCCGCGAGCTACCCGATTTCGACTTCATCTGCGCCAATGGTGTTCTCAGCTGGGTCGCACCCGCGAAGTGGAAAGCCGTCGTCGACTTCGCCTATCAAAAGCTGAAGCCGGGCGGCCTCTTCTACGTGAGCTACAACGCTCTGCCCGGGTGGGCCCCCATCGAGCCATTGCGACGGCTCTTGGTCGACGCGACCCGTGACGTGAAGGGCGGGAGCCTCGAGCGCGCACGCCAAGGGATTCACTTCGCGCAGCTCTTGTCGGTGGGCGGAGCTGCCTACTTCGCGGGCAATCCAGCGGCGAAAAAGATGCTCGATACGATGCTCGGCGGCGGGCTGCCCTACGTGGTGCACGAGTACTTTCATGCCCATTGGCGCACGATGTATTTCAGCGACGTCGCGCGCGAGATGGCCGAGAGCGGCATTCATTACATCGGCCAGCTCCCGCTCTACCTCAACTACCGCGACCTGACGATCGCGCCGCAGCTCCTCGAGCTCTTCAAGATGATCGACGATCGAATCATCTTCGAAGGACTGAAAGACTACGTCATCAACGAGTACTTTCGTCGCGACGTCTACATCTTGGGCCAGCTCCCGCGGTCGCCCGAGACGACACGCAAGTACCTCGACGAGGCGCGCTTCGGATCGCTCGTGGGTGAGAGCGAGATTCGACGCGAAGCCAAGCTACCGCACTACACGCTGAAGCTCTCTGGGCCCATTTTCGACGCGCTGATTCCCGCGTTGACCCACCGAACGCAGACGGTGGCCGAGCTCGCAGCCGATCCCACGCTCGCGGCGTTCGGGGTCGACACCCTTCGCGACTCGGTGAGAAACCTCCTCTTGTGCGGCCAGATCGTACCCATGCCGCGCGAGAGCGTCTCGTCGATGGTGAATGCCAGCGCTCGTCATCGAGTCGTGCTCGCTTACAACCGGGCGATCTTGGAGCAACCCATCTCCGCCAAGATGCCTTTCATCCTCGCGTCGCCGGTGGCCGGAACGGGGCTCACTGTGACGCTGCTCGAGGCCATCGTCATTCGCGCCCTGACCGAGGCCGACCCCGAGGGCCGACACGATTGGATCGACGCGCTCATCGATGCAGATCCGCTCGAGATGCGCGTCGCCGGAACGACGATCACCGTCGCTTCGGAGCAGAAGCGGGTGCTCCGCGAAGAGCTTGCCAAGTTCGAGGGCGAAAAGCTCGCCAAGCTCGTCGAGCTCGGGATCCTCGAGAGCGTTCGCTAGCAAAGGTAGAGGGGACGACGACCCTCTGGCTCAATCCCCTTCGGCTGGCTTCGCAGCAGCCGCGACGGGCGCCGGTGCGCCGTGCGAGCCGCCAGGCAATGCATGCCAGAGACGACGCATGACGAGCGCTCCGAAGAGAGCGAAGGGAACGGGTGCGAAGGGCCAGACGCCCCAACCCCATTTGTCGAGAATGCCACCGAGCGCAACACCGACGACCGAGCCGGCGATGTATTGCATTCCGTCGAACAGGCCGGCAGCCGTCGCCGCAGCCTTCTTGCCGCCGAAATCCATGCTCGCTGCGCCGCCGACCATACCGTGTGCGCCATTGACGAAGAACGAGAGGATCACGAGAAACAGGGCCGCCGCGACCGGACCTGCGAGCCTCGTCGGAGCGCCGTTACTTCCGGCGAACGGATATTCTGCGAGCCCAAACAGGAGCAGCACGGCGGCTTGCCCGAGAAAGCCGAAGACGATCACCGGCGCTCGGCGTCCATTGAAGACGTGGTCGGAGATCCAGCCGAACGTCATTCCTCCGATGATGCCGGCGATCGCGATTCCCCACGTGGCGACGAGGTAAGGCGTGAACGTATTGAGGTGCTTCGCGTCGGCGCCCCAGACGTTGACGAAGTACTTGGGCCACCATTCGTCGATGACGCTCTTACGAACGAATCCGATCATCATCGACGCGAGCGCGATCGTCCACATCGTCGGGTTTCCGAAGACCTTCTTCAGAACCGTCTTCAGCGTCGCAGGCGTGGCCTTCTCTTCGGCGCTCTCGTCGCCCGTCTCGAGCTCGGTGAAACCAGCCTCTTCTGGGGTGTTGCGGAGAATGATTAAGTTCGCGACGAAGAGCCCGATCAGCATCATCGCCGGGATCCAGAAGACCCATTGCCACGGCAGTACGCTCATGATGAACGGCGAGCCGTAAAACGCGAGAATGAGTCCGAGTCGGATGAGAATTCCGAAGATGCCGGAGAAGAAGCCCCGTTCACGCACGTGGAACCAGGCGGCATTGATCTTCACGATCGAGAGCGCACCGAACGATTGAAAGTAGTAGTTGAACGCCCAGAGCACCGCGAGAATCGCTATGACGTTCGACCCGCTCATGCCCATCTGGATCTGAGCTTCGGTCACGACGTGACGTGCCTTGTCTTCGCCCGCCCACACCGCCGGCTGGCCGAGGAACAAGTGACTGAAGCCAAAGAGCAGATTGAAGACCGCCGAGCCAGCAGCGCCGATCAGAATCGCGCGTCGGCCTCCGATCTTGTCGGCCAGAGGACCGTTCAAGAAGACCGAGACACCATAGACGAGCGAGCAGGTGCTCGAGATGACGCCGAGCTGAATGTTGGTCCAACCGAAGAGGTCTGCGAGGCGCGCGTTGATGGCGGCGAAGTTGTAGCGCGCCATGTAGAAGAACGCGTACATCGTGCCGGCGAGGAGCCAGTTGATCGTGCGACGCCGTCGAAAGCCGGGCGGGTGAACGACGGGGGCGGCGGCTCCGGTGGCCGGGGGGGCAGACATAGGCGCGCGAGCATACGCGATCTCGGATGAACCTGGCGTGTGTCGGGAGGCGTCGTCGCTCAGAGACCCAGCTCAGACAGAGACCCAGCTCAGAGACCCAGCTCAGACAGAGACCCAGCTCAGACAGAGACCCAGCTCAGACAGAGACCCAGCTCAGAGACCCAGCTCAGAGACCCGTGCAGCTCGCTTCGAGCGCTTTGCAAGTAGGCTCGGGCCAGGTTCCGCTCGCACAAGGCGTATTTCGCTCGGTGCATGCGATGGCTTTGTCGTCGGGGGTGCCTTCTGCGAGGTGCTTGCACGCATCGGGATCGCCGAAGGAGCAGGCCTTCCGTGTCAGCGCCGTGGCGGTCGCGTCGGCCGACGGTGTCATTCGCGCGATCGCCCAGCAAGCGCGACCCACCTTGGCGTCGCAATCGTGTTGCCACTTCCAATGAAAGAGCGGGCGCGACGTGATGAGCGACGCGACGAAGCAGAGAAAGCCTGCGCCCACCAACCGCAGGATCGAGACGCGCGGCTCGGCTCCGGTCGTTCGCGCGACGAGACCGCCGACGAGACCGACCAGGGCGATCATCATCAGCGGCATCGTCGCGGCGCCCGGGCGTCCGGCGCCCTCGAGACCGATCCCGGGCCCAGACGAATCTCCATGCGCGCCGAAGTCCATCAGCGCCAGCGTGAAGGCGATGGGGCACAGCAAGAAGCAGCCCCACGTGAGCACGCGGAGCAGCTTCTGGAGACCGCTGGAGCTCGAGAGGTCGGGCATCTCGTGCCGTTCATTGAGGGTTCGGGGCGCGGGTGTCAAGCCGTGCGCGGCGCGAGACGAACTGCATAGCTCGAGAGATCGACGAGGGCGGGTTCGCCGAGCATGGATTGCGCGAGGGCCTCGCCGATCGCGGGCGCGTGTTTGTATCCGTGGCCCGACATGCCTCCGACGAAGGTGAGACCCGAGACGCCGGGGACGGCTCCGACTTGGAAGTTCTCGTCGTCGGTCGCGTCGTAGCGGCACTGGTAGGTGGCTCGTAGCGTCGCCTGCGCGAGCGCGGGAAAGCGCCGGGTCGCGGCGACGCGCAAGCGCTCGGTTTCGCTCGCGCTCGGTGGCTCCACCCACGACGCTTCGATTCCGAGAGTGTCGACCTCTTCGCGAAGCGGCTCGTGGAAAGCCACCTTGAACCCGTTCTCGCCGTCGTCGGGGAAACCGTAGAGGCACCCGCCGAGCTCGGCCCACGGTGGGAGAGCATCGATCGAGAGGCTCCGTCCGGTCGGCCAGGGGACATCCCAATACGTCGTGTAGTGCGGGAGGTCGCGAATGCCGAGGCTCGCGCCGACGAGGTCTTCGACCAGACGCGCGCCAGACGTCGCGGCGGCGACGAACACGTGGTCGGCTTCGACGAGTCGCAGCGATCCGCGCTCGTCGACCGACACACCGGTCACCCTCGACGCGCTCGTGACGAGGCGAACGACGGTGCCCGCGACATGCTCGACCCGCCCCGTGCCGAGCGCGCCGCGCGCGACCGCGCGGGTCGATCTCGAAGCCCAGCCGATGCCGCCCCCGCGCTCGAAGACCGCTCGCACGAGACCCCGCGTGTCGATACCTGGATAGCGGTACAGAACCTCGTCGGGTGAGAGCACCTCGGCCTCACGACCCAATCGACGAAGGTGCCCGAGCCCCGCATCGACGTACTTCCGAAACGCCTCGTCGGTGGCGCCGCGCGATTCGTTCTCGAGATAGAGGACACCGCGAAAGTCGCAGAGTCGCTCTCCGAGCTCGGCGCCCCACGACTCCCAAAGCGGGAGTGAGGCGCTGCCGGTCTCGGCCCAATTCGCGTCACCATAGAGGCCACGAACGATTCGACTCTTGTCGCCCGACCCCGACTTCGAATTCCCGGGGCCGATCGGTTCGATTTGGATCACGTGGACGCCGCGAATCGCGAGTCGCCAGGAGATCACCTGCCCATAGATTCCGCCCCCGACGACGATCACCGACATGGCATTTGATATCATGGAGACCATCGCGGCGCTCGAGAGAGAGCGCGGGCGGGTCACACCAAGTCGAGCCAATACGCCGCGAGCCCGTGACCGCGGAGAGTCGCCTCGACGAGCGCGAGCGGCTCTAGGAACGCCGGGTCGACGAAGCCTCCCATCTCGATCACCACGGCCAGCGCACGACCCATGACGATACGCGTGGCGCGATCGAGCAGCGCCGTCTCGAGCGGCATGCGATGGCTGCGCGCGACGAGGTGATGCCCGAAGAGCGTCGCCCGAACGTAGAAAGCCTCAGCTGCGTGCGTCGCTTTCGAAGGCAGCACGAGCGCGTCGAACCCACCTTCGGCGACGGCGGCCGCCCTCTCGAGCGCAACGAAGACTTGGCCCGCTAGATCGGATTCACTTCGCCAAGTCTCTGCGGCGCGAATCCTCGCGCGGGCACCGAGAGCGCGCACGAACGGCAGAAGTCGCTCGGGGCGCTCGGCGACGGACTCGCCCAACGCAGCGCGGCCGCCCGCGACCGAGAGCGTGCCGCCCGCGACGTGCGACGCGAGACGCGAGAAGGCCCCGACGGCGTTCGCCACAGGAGCCTCGAAGATGGCTCTCGACCAATCGACGAAGCTCGCGCGCGCGACACTCGTGCTCGCCGAGAGCTGGATTTCGAGAGGCAGCACGTCGACATAGAGCCGCGGATCCAAGGCCGACGAATCGAGAAGCTTCGGATCGACCAAGGGCTCGCCACCCGTGGCAATGCTTTCGGCACTCCGAAGAACACATGCGCATTCGACGCCCGGTGTGATGCGGATGGTGAGCCCGTCATCGACCAACGAGACAGGGAACGATTGGCATCCGAATGGCTTCGCGTCGGGTCCGAGCGCCGCGTGAATGCCGCAGAGCCCGTCGTGACCGAGATAGGCACATCGACCGTCGACGAGCGTGACGGAGAGCGCCTCTCTGCGCGAGCCGTGCTCCGGCAGAAAGACGCGTCCTTCATCGTGTCCGCCGTCGCGAACGAGAGGCAATGCCGCGCGGGCGCGCGCTGCGTCGAGCGGCGAGAAGACGATCGTCGGATAAAGACGACAGCAACTCCCTCGCCCGTCACAGCGAAGCCGAAATCCCGGGAGATGCTCGAGCAGACGCGGCGGACGCGCGGTGGTCTCGACGTCTCGCTCGAGAGGGAGCTTCGCGCGCGCGTCGTCGGTCAGCAATCCTTCACTTGCGAGCTCGGAGACGAACGCGTTGGCGTGGTCGAGACCGAGCGGCGTTCCGCGCGAACGCGCGTGAAGCGCGAGCCCTTCGACGTCACGCGTCCCGTCCATGCCCTCGATCAGCGCCCATTCCCGCTCACCGATCTGAAGCACTCGAGGACCCCGATCACCCTGATCGTGGAGCACGATGAACGACGCCTCCGGAGTGACGCCCGACGACGCCGCCGACACGACGTGTCGCCTCGCCACGACGTGATCTGCGAGCCGGTATCGCTCTCGAGACATGCGCCGGAGGCTACATGAGCCGTCACACAGCCGTCACAGCTTCTGATAGCGTCGAATGCATGCGCGTGCAGCAATTGGCTTCGGTCCTCGCCTTCGGTTCCTCGCTCTTCGTCGCCGGCTGCGGAGACGACACGACCACCGGGGGCTCGACCGGCGGACCGACGTGCGATCTCGCGACCGCCAAATTCGAGGTCGGCGATCCGAATGGTCACGCTGATCCCTTTGGCGCGAAGGCCGCCGGCCAAGCACGCGCAGGTCGCATCCAGGCCGCCGACGCGACGCAGCCGGCGCACGGACGTCAGCAGATTCAAGACGGCGACTTCGTCCTCGCGAACGACAAGATCGCCGTCGTCATCGAAGACAAGGGCGACTCCGACGGATACGTCCGCTTCGGCGGCGGAATCCTCGCACTCGACAAGGTCGGCCCCGACGGCAAGATGCTCGGACTCTCGACGTTCCTCGAGACGATGCCCGGCTTCAGCATTTACGTCGTCGATCCCGAAAGCATCAGCGTCACGAACGACGGGTCCGACGGTAAAGCGGCGGTGGTTCGCGTGTCGGGACCGCTCCACGCCATTCCTTTTCTCAAAGAGTCTTTCGGCGGTCTCTTCTCGAACCAATACGAGAACCTCCAAGGCGCATACGAATACGTGCTCGAGCCCGGTGACGAGAAGATCACTTTTCGAATGGGGATCATCAACTCGACCGATACCGACATCGATTCAGGCCTGAACACCGCTGGATCCGATGAATACATCGGCTTCTTTCAATACAGTCACAACCGATTGGTCACCGCCGAGCACGGCTTTGCCGATCCGGGAGGCCCCGCAGCGTTCGCCGGGTACGACGGCGGCGAGGTCGGTTTCGCCTACCAGGCCATCGCCCCCGAGTCGATCGAGTTCGGGAGCATCAACATCTCGGGCTTCCAGCTCTTCACGGGCCCCGGATTCATCGCGAAGTCGTGCGCACAGACGCTCATCCCTCGACACCAGATCGTCGTCGGTGGCCCGCAATACGATGGTCTCAGAGAGGCCATTCGACGCTCCAAAGCCGAGCCTGCGTGGCGTGAAGTCACTGGCACCCTCACCGACGCGAGCGGCCAGCCCGTGGTCGGCGCGTGGATTCACATGGTCGATTCGGCGAACACCTATCTCAGCCGGACCGTGACCGACAAAGCCGGTCACTATTCGATTCACGCGCCCGAGTCCGATGTGAGCCTCGTGCCCCAGAAGCGAGGCTTTCCGCCGAGCCAAGGAAACCCATTGGCTGCAGCCGTCTCGAGCCAGAACCTGAAGTTCGCAGCCAACGGCTCGATTCACGTCATCGCCAAAGAGGCAGCCACCAGCGGTCCCATGCCGGTCCGCATTCAGGTCATTCCTCAGACCGCTCTGCCTGCGACCCCCGACACGTTCGGAGCGCCCGACGAGCTCGACGGGCGCTTGTATCAAGAGTTCTCGGTCACGGGAGACGAGACCCTCGCCGTTCCTCCGGGTCAATACCGCGTCGTCGTGAGCCACGGCTACGAATGGGAGCTCAGCGACTCGATGGTGACGGTCGGCTCGGGCGAGACGCAGACCGTCAACGCTTCGCTCGTTCATTCGGTCGACACGTCGGGCGTCATGTGCGCCGACTTCCACATTCATTCGTTCCAATCGAACGACGCGGACGATCCCATCGAATACAAGGTACGCGGCGCCCTCGCCGACGGCCTCGACATTCCGGTCTCGAGCGAGCACGAGTGGGTCGTCGACTTTCAACCCTACATCCAGCAGCTCGGGGCGACGAAGTGGGCCTTCGGAGTCCCGAGCGAAGAGCTGACGACCTTCACTTGGGGACACTTCGGTGTGATCCCGCTGCAGCCCAAGCCCGGGCAGCTCAACAACGGCGCGCTCGATTGGATTGGTCACACCCCGAAGGAGGTATTCGCTGCGGTGAAGGCGCTTCCCGAGAAGCCGACGTTGATCGTCAATCACCCCGACAGCCTCGGCTTCCAGGGCTACTTCGGCCAAGCCAAGTTCGACGTTGCGCTCGGAAAGGGCACCGGCGAGCTCTGGGACGACAACTTCGACGCGGTCGAGGTCTACAACGACTCCGACTTCGACTCGAACCGCGACAAATCGGTGACCGATTGGTTCTCTCTCCTCAACCATGGAATGAGCGTGTGGTCGGTCGGTAGCTCCGATTGTCACCACTTGAGAACGGGCCCGGTCGGCTACCCGCGAACCTGCCTTCGCGTCGGGACCGACGATCCGACCAAGCTCGACGTGAACATGGTGCGTGATGCCGCTGGAAAAGGGCAATCGACGATCATGGGCGGGCTCTATCTGACCGTCTTAGGACCCAATGGATCGCGCCCCGGCGACATCGTCGCGAAGCAGGGCTCGGCCGACTTCACGGTCACCGTCGAGGCGCCGAGCTGGATCTCGATGAGCGCTCCGACGCTCGAGGTGATCGTCGACGGTCAGACCGTGAAGACCGAGCCGCTCATGCCCGTGGGCGTGGGTCCGTCGAAGAAGTTCATGAATCAAGTCACCGTCACGCTCGACACGTCGAAGCCCCGCAACTGGGTCCTCTTCCACGCCAAGACCGACGGCGATCTCGCGCCGCTGCATCCGGGCCGAAAGGCCTTCGCAGCATCGAACCCCGTCCTGTTCGAATGAACCGAAGAGTCTCTCGGGTCACTGCGGCTTCTTGACCCAAGAGAGCGTGCCGTCGTCGGCGATCCAGATGATCGAGTCGTTCGTGACGGTGACGTCGAGAATGCCGACCTGACCCACGAGCGGCGTGACGGTGCTGGCATCGAGGGGCGCGCGCTCGACTCCAATCGCATCGGCGATGTAGATGTGTTTCGCGTCGACGGCGATGGCGATCGGGCTGTGGACGACGGCGACCGCGCTGAGCTGCGGACTTTTGGCATCGAAGCTCTGAAGCTCGTCGACCCCATGTGCCGTCACCGTGAAGACCTGATCACCTTCGACCGCGATGTCGTCGGGGATACGCAGCGACACGAGACTTTGCAGGTTGGTTCCGTCGGTCCGCACACGAACCATCTGCCCGAACACCGAGTCGGTCGAGCGCGTCCAATAGACCCAACCACCATGGACGACGAGCGGCGCCCAATAGGCGACCGGGCCCGTCGACGCGAGCGTGGTCGAGCCTGCCGTGGAGAAGCCAGCGAGCCCACCTGACGCGAATGCGGCGTAGTTACCCTGTGCATCGGCATCGACGCTGAGAACGCTCTCGGTCGCCTTGAAGGTGAACGCGCCGCCGCCGAGCGGAATGAAACCGAGCGCGCCGCTGCCACCTCCGCTCATCCCCCATCGAATGCCGCCGTCGCGGACGGAGAAGCCCCGCGTGCTGCTCATTCCGAGCATATTGTTGGCGAGAATTTTTGCGGGACCTCCGCAGTTCGAGATCTGGACGACGTCGTCCTTCTCGAGCACGTAGATGTAGTCGCCTAGGGAAAGCACCTCGAGCGGCGCTTGCAGCTTGTCGGTGACGATCACCGCTTTCTGCTTCGGCGGATCGCAGTGAAGCGGAGCGCCCGTGCTGCTCGAGCTCATCGCCGAGGTACTACCGACGCTCGCGTGTGAGCTCCCGCCCCCCGTGCCTCCGGTGCCGAACGGGCTGATGTCACTGCGTCCACCGCAGGCTGCGAGGAGCCAGAGGGCCACCGGCGCAGCCGAGAAGACGAGCGTCATCGGCCACATTCCAAGTCGTTTCATGAACGCAGGATACCCGGCCTCACTCCCAGCGGACGAGAGAACCTCGCTGCGCGAAAATGACCGATTGGGGCTTATTCGGCGAGTCGATCAACGAGAAAAGCGAGCGCGCCGGATGAGAAAGACGGCTCGGCAGCTCCGGGCGGTCTCCTTCGAGACCGAAGTGAGACGGGTGCCCGCATAACGTCTTTCCGCTGCAAATCGTCAATTGGGCGGTGGAGGAACCGCGCAGTGGCCGTTGATGCACAGCTGAGTCGAGTCGCAGCAATCGGCGGCGGTCAGGCAGGTTTCGTCGGTGTGAGAGCAGCCCCCTGTCGGCGGGACGCACGCGAGGATCGGATTGCCTTGGGGATCGAGCTGCCCGGTGGGTCTGCAGAAACCACCGCAGCAATCGGCCCCCGATTCGCACGTATCTCCATTGGGCTTGCACGGATCGAGCGCAGCGAACGCCCGCATGTTGCCCGCTTCGAGCTCTTGCTCACCCAGATAGAACGCCGGGTGGCTCGGATCGATCTTACCCGTGTAATCGATGTCGATCGCAGAGACCCAGAGCTTCTTTCGAACGCTGGGCGTCTCGGCGCCATTGATGATGCTGCCCCATTTGTCGTTGCCACCGGGCACCGATCCTCCTGGGGCAATCTCGTTTCCGTAGGCGCGACGGCTCGTGAATACGACCCAATAGTAGCCACCCACCGGAATTGGGAGCACCGTCGGCTCGTAGTCGAGATTGCCCTCTTCGCCTTCTCCATAAGGCAGATACGTCGTGCCGTCGGTCTGTCGTCCGTTCAAGGCGTGAAGAGGCGAAACGGTCGCCGCGGTCAGATCGGCGAGGCTCAGCTCGGCATAGCGCGGACTCCCGCCGTAGCCGGCGGTGTCGAATGCGTCACCGTCGTGGAAGACGACGCCTTTCGCGTCTGGAAGAAAGCTCGGCCACGCGGCCACGGCGCGCGTCGCCGTCGCGACTGGCGACAGGCCACCGAACACGGGCGGTGACTGCGTCCCGTCGTAGGTCATCACGCCGAGCGTCTTGATGCCTTGATCGAAGTAGTTGAACGCGATCTTCGAGCCGTCGGGAGCGAAGGCCGGAGTGAGCGCATAGGTCACCGCGCTGGTGAAGCTCGGGGCCGGAATTTCTTGCCCCGTCAGCGTGTCGTAAAGCTTCGACGGGTAAGGGTTGGAGAGCCCACGAATGGGGCTTCCGCTCGCAGGAACACCGTTCGAGAGGAGCCTGTCTCCGGCCGGAGTGAGCGCGCCGAAGGCGAGCTTTCGCCCGTCGGGATCGGTGTAACGCGTCGACGACGTGCCGTCGGAAGCGATGTTGAACGAGCCGCTCTGGAGCGGATTGCCGTTGCCCCAGCTGAGCCCGGCCGCGACGACCGTTCCATTCGCGCTGATCGAATGACAGACCGTGCAATTGCCCAGGAACACCGACGCATCGACATTCGGTCTGACTCGCATCACCGCGCCGGTGTTGGTCAATGCCGACTTGTACGTATTGTAATAGACCGAGCCTTTGAAGCCGCCCTGCGCGACTTTCCAGCTCTCGCTCGCGGGCCCCGTGACTTGGCCGGCCGAGAGCTTCGTCACGTCGACCTTCACGGCGTCGGTCGTCCCTGCGCTCAGGGTGATCGCCTTCCAGACGTTCTGGGAGAAAGCGACGCGCGTGGGGCTCGACGCACCATAGAAGCCTTCGTAGACGAAGTTGCCAAAGGCCACCTTCACGTAGGTCGCATCGGCGGGCGTACCCGCGAGGTGAAGCTCGGGCGCGCGGAGCCCCCGCGGGAACACGGTGGCGTCGTAGGGATAGAGCCAACGGAACGCGTCGTCGGCGGTGCCACCACCAGTGAGCAGCGCCTGATCTCCGGGTGACACGGTTCCCGGGTTCTCGGTGATGTGCACGTGGACGAACACGTTCGTCGTCGCGACGAGGTTGCCGCTTCGCGCAGTGACCTTCGCGGTGCCAGCGACGAGGCCTTGCGAGGTGAAGACACCATTCGCATCGACGAGACCGACGACGACGTCGTCGATGTCCCACGCGACGTTGGTCGCGGTCGAGCCGTCGCTGAGCACCGCCGTGAGCTGGAGCGTCTTCGGCGTCCCCGTCACGTCGAGCACCGAGTCGGCGGGGGTGATCGCGAGCGTCAACGGCGCAACGTCGCCGGTCGAGAACGACCCCGACGTGCCGCCTTGAGCGCCCCCGCCCCCGAGACCGCCCGTCGAGGTCGACGAGGTCGATCCGGTCTGAGAATCGCCGCTGCATGCGGAGACGAACGCTGCGGCGCCGACCGAGCCGACGAGCATGACTGACCAAATGAGCTTCGACGACATGGGCCTCTTCGGGTGAGATTCGGGCATGATGAGATTGAACCACATCGGAACGAAAGCCTCCGAGGTCTTTTCGGTTGGGTCGTGGCGAGCTTGCGCGGCCCGCTTCACCGCGGGTGTTTGAAGGGCAAGTCGAGGATCTCTTCGAGCATCTCGATGGCTTCGCCACGCGTTCGTACCGCTTCCGTCGCACAATGCTTCAGGTGGTTTCTCATCAGCTCACGCAAGACGCTCCGCAGCGCCTCCTGCGCCGAGCTCACTTGGACCGTGATGTCGGGTCAGGAGCGGTCGTCCTCGACCATCTCGGCGAGCCCGCGAATCTGCCCTTCGATTCGCGCGAGGCGCGCGAAATTCTGCCGCTTCAGGTCCGGGTCGACGGCCTTGGCGTGCTCGGGCCGGGCGGGCGCGTCGACCTTCTTGCTCCTTTTTGGCTGGAGCCTTGGTCTTCAAGCGCGCCCCTTTCCTTTGCCGAACCGCGCGAGCCGCAGACTGTTGGAGACCACGCTCGTCGAGCTGAGCGCCATCGCCGCGCTGGCGAGCGCGGGGGAGAGCAAGATCCCGAGAACGGGATAAAGCGCGCCCGCAGCGACGGGGATCGCGAGCACGTTGTAGAAGAACGCGAGAAAGAGATTTTGCCGCATGACGCGCATGGCGGCACGAGCGAGGCCGATCGCGTCGGCGAGCGATCGGAGGTCTCCGCGGACGAGGGTGAGATCGCTCGCGTCGACGGCCACGTCGGCGCCCGTTCCCATGGCGATCCCGACGTCGGCTCGCGCGAGCGCGGGCGCGTCGTTGATGCCGTCACCCACCATCGCGACGACCTTCCCCGCTCGAGAGAGCTCTTCGATGAGGACGACTTTGCCAGCAGGAAGCACGCCTGAAACGACTCGTTCGATGCCGACGGCCGCCGCCACGAGCTCGACGGGCTTCGCCTTGTCACCGCTCGCGAGCACCACCTCGATCCCCATCGCGCGAAGTCTCTCGATGGCTTCTTTGGCGCCGTCTTTGAGCGGGTCGGTGACGGCGAGCACGCCGACCACGCGCGCGTCGACCGACACGAGGACCGAGGTCTTACCTTCGGCACCGAGGCGACCGACGACTGTCGCGGCTTCGGTCATCGACGCTCCGACGGAGGCCATCAACGCTTCGTTGCCGACGGCGACGCTCTTGCCGGCGACGTCACCGACGATGCCGAATCCGGTCTTCGACTCGAAGCGATCGGGCCGAAGAACCTCGGCCCCGGCTTGCCTCGCTGCGTCGACGAGGGCGTCGGCGAGAGGATGCTCGCTCGATTGCTCCAACGCTCCGACGAGGGCGAGTAGTCGAGCGCGATCGATGCCGTCGGCGATGACCTCGATGTCGGTCACCGTCGGTCTCCCTCGCGTGATCGTCCCAGTCTTGTCGAGTACGACCGTCGTCACTTCGGAGAGTCGTTGGAGCGGCTCTCCTCCTTTGACGAGTACGCCGAGCTCTGCCCCTCGCCCCGTGGCGACCATCACGGCCGTCGGAATGGCGAGTCCGACCGCGCAGGGGCAAGCGATCACCAACACCGAGATGGCTGCAGACACGCCAGCGGCGACGGCATTCGCGTCGACGAGCACCCACAGGACGAACGTGACGATCGCGATCGAGAGGACGACCGGAACGAAGATCGAGCTGACGCGATCCGCGAGCTTCTGCATCGGCGCGCGCGAGCCCTGCGCGGCGCGGATGAGGCGAATGATGTTGGCGAGAGCGCTCGTCTCGCCGACGTCGGTGGCCTCGATTCGAAGCGCGCCGCGTCCGTTCATGGTGCCTCCGAACACGCGCGCGCCCGAGACCTTCTCGACTGGGACAGGCTCGCCGGTGAGCATCGACTCGTCGACCGAGCTCTTTCCACCCACGACCCGTCCGTCGACCGGCAGACGCTCGCCAGGACGAACGACGACCACGTCGGTGCGAAGAACACTCTCGAGCGGCACGTCGATCTCTCGAGCGCCTCGCTCGATGCGCGCCGTCTTGGGCTGCAGCGCCGCGAGCTTGCGGAGGGCGTGCGATGTCTTCGCGCGAGCGCGGGATTCGAGCATGTTGCCGGTAAGCACGAGAGCGACGATGAAGATCGCGGCCTCGTAGTACGAGTCGGCCTCGACTCCGCTTCGCTCGAGCAGACGCGGCGCGAAGGTCGCCACCAACGAATAGAGCGTGGCCGCGCCCGCACCGAGCGCGACGAGGGTGTTCATGTCGGCGTTGCGATGCTGCGCAGCCGCCCACGCGCGACTGAAGAAGTGGCGCCCGCTCGACCCGAGCGTGATCGCCGTCATCACGACGAGGAGGCCGAGAAGAGCTCGCCTATCGACGGTGAACAAGAAGGGCATGACCGCGCGAAGCGGAGGCTCGATCACGTGCATGACGGCGCCCATGATGGGATCGGTCGTGCCCTCGTGATGACCATGCCGCGGCGCCATGAGCGGCATCGACACGATCATGGCGAGGGCCGCGAGGACCACGCTGAGCACCGCCTTGCGACGGAGCGCTCGCGCCTCGTCGTCTTGAGCCCTCTCGAGCGCTTCTTGGGCCTCGATCGACGAGACCCCGATCTGCGGAAGCTTGGCAGAGTAGCCCGTGTCGTCGACGCAGGCGACGAGCGCGAGCGGAGAGCTCTTCGAGGCGTCGAATCGTATCGACGCCTCGTTGGTCATCAGATTCACGGTCGCCGACACGACACCAGGCGCTGCTTGAAGCGCTTCTTGGACGTGTGCTTGGCAGGCGGCGCAGGTCATTCCTTCGACGGAGAGGGTCACCGAACGTATCGGCCCCGCGTCCTCGCTCGGGCTCGCCGCGCCTCCGCTCGGCGACGCATCACTCGCGCTTTTCCCGCCGAGGAAGAACCAGCAAACGCCACCCACCGAGAGCGCGCCGCCGAAGACGACCGCCGCCTCGAAGGCGGTCATGCGGTCTCTTTGCTCGGAAAGCCCGCTTTCTTCAGAGCTTCGACGACCGGTAACCCATCGGAGCTGGGATCGTCTACCTCGGCGCGGCCGACGATCACGCTGTCAATCGACAGCCCGTCGATCTTGGAGAGAACGGCTTTCACCCGGCGAACACAACCCTCGCAATGCATACCTTCGATAGCGAACGCTCGTTTCACGCAGTCCTCCGAATCTCCGCTAGGGTGCTGGTGTCGCGATGGTAATGGCGGGTTCGTCATGTGCAAGCCGAAGACCAGATTGAGCGTGGAGCAGTCAGCCCTCGCCGGCGCGCATCGTGCGTCTCGCTCGGCCCGTTCCGTGAGCCCGAGACGCAAAAGCTCGTTCGGTGCGCAACCGGTGCACCCCGGCTCCGGGGATCACCAAACAGGAAGCCCCGTTTCGCACATGGCACATGGAGTGCCTCGAAGATGACCATGCTCCGTCGCGCGAAGCGGTCTCTGATGGCGTTCTGCGTCGCGTTCGCCGAGGCGGCCACGCTCCTGATGCCTCTCGCGAGTTGCAAAGATCCGGCGAGCTATGCCCGGCTCGGCGTCGACGCGAGCCTCGCGGGTCTCGACGCACAAAAGCGCGCTCGAGTGAGGCAGATCACCATTCGCTCTCGTCCCGAGAACGCCACCGATTCGCAGTCGACCTACCAAGTGACGGTCACCCCGGCCGATCTCGACCAGAGCTTCGCGTATCATCTCGACTACGTACCCGCGACTCAGAAGGGTGCGTTCGTGGTGAGCGTGAGCCTAGCGAGCGAGACGAGCGAACAGCTTGCCATCCGGTCGGAGCGCGTGGTTCTCGCGCCCGGTAAAACGGTGCGCGCCGAGCTCGATTTCGTTTCCGAAGTGACCACTGCCGGATCGTGCATTCCAGAAGCCGACGCAGTCGACGTGAGCGACACGGCAGGTGGAAGCAAGTCGTTCACCCTCCTCTGGGACGAAGATCATTATCTCTACGTCTACGAAGACCTCACCTATGGTAAGGGCGATCTGGTCTCGCAGAAGCTCGACGCATGGGGCCGGCGCCTGTCGGCTCCGATGATCATCAACAGCTCGCCGCGCGTCTCGACGCTGCCGTCACTCGCGAAGATCGACGGCGGCTTCGTGGTCGCGTGGCAAGAGGGTGATTCGCTCGACATCCCGGTCGCCGTCGAGCTTCGACACCTCGACCATGACGGCGCGCCGGTCGGAAACATCCGCACGGTCGCGACGTACGCCAACGAATCGCGTCCGCAGATCTTGCCCGCGTTCGGCAAGCTCGCGATGACCTGGATTGACCATCGCATGCCAAATGACGACACGGAGCACCTCGCGCTCGTCGCGTTCCTCGATCCGTCGAACCTGAGCTTCACGAGCGACAAGCCCATTGCCTTGACGCCGCCGGGTGCGACGAAGAGCGCCGACGCCTTCCCGGGGCTGTCTCTCATCGATTCGACGCTCGTCGCCAGCTGGGTCTCCGACGGTCATACGGTCTACACGACGCGCCTCAGCGACAAGCTGGAGATGCAAACGCCCGAAATGGTCTACTCGTCCGAGTTCACCGCTCAGCAGCTTTGGGTCATCTCCGCTGGCGACCGGTTCTTCACGACCTGGGAAGATCTGTCGGGTGATTTAGAGATCGGACGAGAGCGGATCCGCTCGGCCTACACCAACGTCGACGGCACGCTCGGAGCGGGCGATTGGGTCACCGAACCGGTCGATGGATCGGCCAACTGGCCACGGGCTGCTTACGACGGACACGGCTCGGTGGCGGTCGTTTTCTATCAATACCGCGACTTCGGAAGTCAGATCTATCTGCAGCGATTCACGCCCGACGGACAGAAGCTCGATGAGCCCGAGGTTCAGATCACCGACGTGCTCGGCCAGGCGAAGTACCCGAACATCCAGCTCACGGGCTCGGACGAAAGTGGAGACCACTTCGCGATCGGCTGGGTGAGCGATCACACGGGTCTTCCGAGGGTCTACTTGCAACCGTTCGTCTGTCAGTGAACCTGCGCCGAGCCCAGGTCTCGTCACGAACCCGCGGCGCTCCTCGTCGATTCGAAGACTGTGCGGCGCCTTCGAATGAGCGAGCGATGCCAAATCGAATCGCAGCCAGTACCGCCGCGTCTTTTCGGGGGTTGCTCCGGCGCACTCGACTCACTTAGCCTGCCGACGAAAGTCGGGCTGCAGCGCTCCCGTCGCGTACGAAATGTCTGCGAGGTAAACGATGCTGAATCTCAAGTCGATTGCGGAGACCCTGGCGGCCGTCGGAGCGGCCCTGCTCATCGCGGCATGCGGCGGCTCGCAGACGCCCACCGCGGCCACCGACGCCTCGGGGCAACCCGAAGACTCGATGCCCGAGTCGTCGGGCCCGTCGAAGAGCTCCAAAGACTCGTCCTCGCAAGACACGACCGTCGGCGACGTGAGGGTCTCCTCGGCTTTCGATGCCAACGGCGAGCCCATTCCGGGCGCCGACGGCGACATCAGCCCCGATGCGAAGAGGCCGTCGAAGCCCGTCGCCACTGCGTCGGCGTCTGCCGAGCCTGCAGCTGGCCCCCCGAAGAAGGGCGCTCCCGCGAAAGGAAAGTAGGCCGACCGATCAGGCGAGGCTGATGGGGGCCGCCGGCTCATTCGCTTCGGTCTCGCCCTTCACACACCTGATCACTTGGCGACGATGCCTCCGGGAGCAAAGCGCTGACAGCCTTTCGCGAGACCGGAGAAGCGGCCCGTCGGCACCAATTGGAAGCGAGCGGCTGCTCGTGCCGTGTCGCCGTGCCGTAGCGCCGATCGCCCGGTCGCGTACATGAGCGTCGCGTAGGTGTCGCGCTGCTGCGGGTTGTCGAAGCGCGCGATCGTCTCTAGCGAATACGGATAGAGCGCATCGATGGCGCGCTCGGCCTGGGTCGGCTTGTCGACGAGCCTCGAGAGCCAGAGCGCGGTCTCTTGAAACTTCAGATGGCTCGGCTGAGCGGCGATCGCGACGAACACCTGCAGCGCAGCATCGAACCGGCCGAGACGGAAATGCGCGATCCCGAGGTGGTATCGAGCAACCTCGCGGTTGCCCTGATCGTCGCCCGTTTCTCCCTGCGCGACGCGGGTCAGCGCCAGGGTCGCCTCCTCGAAGCGCTCGCTGTCGAAGAGTCGAGTGGCCTGCGCGGCTTGCTCGGTCATCTGTCCTGCGGGGGCGCTCATCGGTTCGTTGGCAGATGCTCGCCTCGGCGGCGCGGCAGACGAGGCCTTTCCCACTTCGTCCCAACGACACGAAAGCGACTCGTCGGGCTCGGCGATCGGCGCAGGGCTCCCGAACGGGCTCGGCCATGCGGAGCAGCCTTGGGTCGCGAGCGAGAGCAGCGAAGCCGCGACAGCTGCGGTCGCCAAAGCGATGGGTCGCAGGTGGGCACCGGGGCGCGGGGCGAGCGCTCGCTGCTCGACGCGAGGAGAGGCGGCTCGCCATCGATGCATCTGTGATGCATTGGTTTTTTGGATTCGATACTTCGACGACATGGCTCGGCCCTCGCCCGAAGGCTCGCACGACGAGCCCTGGTGACCAACGCGGATGAGGCGGCCCGCACTCCACGCAGGCGCGGCCGCGCCACTCGGAAGCGTCGCCAGAGAGTTTTTCGACAGCCTGTTAGACTCGTCGTCCGAACATGACGCTCCCCGACATCGAATCGCTCAGGTGCTTCGTCGCGGCTTCGACGCACAAGAATTTCCGACGAGCGGCGAGCGAGGTCGCGCTGTCGCCGGCCGCGTTCAGCGATCGCATCGCCCGGCTCGAAGAGCTCCTCGGTATCCGTCTCTTCGCGCGCACGACCCGCTCGTGCGCGCTCACGCCCGACGGAGAGAAGGCGCTGGTCCACGCCAAGCGGGTCATTTCGAGCGCCCGCGCGTGCCTCGAAGCCGCGCAAGAGGGGCCGATTCCGTTCGATCTGGTCATCGGAACCCGATGGGAGCTCGGTATGTCGTGGTTAACCCCGGGCCTGAACGCTCTCGAGACCGCGTGTCCCGAGCGGCGCCTGCACCTCATGTTCGGCGACACCGAAGGCCTCCTCGTCGCGCTCGATCAAACGACCTGCGACGCAGTGGTCACCAGCGCTCGAATCGCCCAGGTCGCGCTCGAAGGCGCTGCGCTCCATGAAGAGACGTACGTTCTCGTCGCCTCTCCGAAGCTCCTCTTGCGGTCACCCTTGTCGACCGACCGAGATGCGGCAGTCCACACGCTCCTCGACGCCCACGCCGATCTGCCGCTCTTTCGCTACTTCCGAGACGGTCGTCCGGCGCGCGAGGCGTGGCGGTTCAAACACATCGAACGGCTCGGCACCATCGGTGCGATCGCGGCGCGTGTGCGCGACGGACGCGGCGTCGCGGTCTTGCCGAGGTATTACGTCGAGCACGATCTCGCGAAGGGTATTCTCGTCGAGCCCTTCCCGAAGGCGCGCGTCGCGAGCGATTTCTTCCGGTTGGTGTGGCGCAAAGATCATCCGCGCGACGTGGATTTGCAGCGCCTCGCGGTCGACCTGCGCGCGATGCCGCTCCAGTGAGATGCGACTTCAATCAGATGCCGCGCCAGTGAGGCCCGAGGAGGGCCGACGAGAGGGGGATGACTGACGCGAGCCTTCGACAGCGGCCGTCGAGACCCGGCGCGAGGTCGTCTGCAAGGTACACATCACCCGTCGGCCTTCTCACCGCACAGTCGAACTCTGCCGGAGCACTGCGGTCGAGGATCGCGCTCCGGTCGGTGGGCTTCCGATCGGTCGCTCTGCCCGCACCGAGTCCGGTGCCTCCGAAATCTAACCGTTCCTATCGGCAGGATCGACCCCATCGGCTTCGACGGACTTGAGCCGCGGGTCGGGCTCGCAATGCATGCGAGACGTGGTTCGCGGAAGCGGCAGGTCCCCAAGGACCTTCGAGCCGTCGACGAACCGAAAACGGCGGAAGGGAACGTCGCTCGTTCGATTCGGCCGGCGATCGGCGAAACGTCTGCGTAGCTCGCACTGCAGGTCGGCCAGCTCGCACAGGTGACCAAACCCAGCGTGAGCAACACCTTCGATGGGGTCGACTGGAGCGCAGGTAGTGAAAGCGACATGCGGGGCGGAGCGCGCGCCGAGACGATTCGGTCGGGCGCTCCTTTCTTGCCTGCTCGAAGACGGACCCTTCATGAAGTCTCGTTCATGGAGGAGCTGCCCGTTTCACTCCTCTTTGCGGCCGGTGAGCCCACCCAGGAGGGCGTGGCGGAAGTAGCCGAGCTGGCTCTTCACGACCTCTTTCACGGCGTCGACCTTATCGACCGAGCGGGCCGAGGTGCGGCCCATGAGCTCCCCCTGCTCGTAGAGCTCGCGCGCCTTCGCTCGCTGGAGCTTGCCGCTGGAGGTCTTCGGAAGCACGCCGATGTCGAGAGGAAGAACGTCGTCGACGGTGAGACCAATCGCCTGCTGGACGACGCGTCGTACTTCGCCCTTCAGCTGGTCGCGCGCGACGCCGTCGGGGACCGCGGTCTCGAGCGCGATGATGACCCGCTCGCGATCGTGGTTCGGCTTCATCGTACCGAACGCGATGACGTTCCCCTTCCGGACGCCCTCGACGCTCCCGGCCTCCCACTCGAGGTCTTGCGGGTAGTAGTTGCGGCCGTTGACGATGATGACCTCTTTCGAGCGGCCGCAGATGTGGACGTTGCCTCCGGCGAGGTAGCCGATGTCGCCCGTCTTCAGCCAGCCACCCGCGAAGGCTTCGCGCGTGAGCTCGGGCTCTCCGAAATAGCCGACCATGACGCTCGGCCCACGCAGTCTGAATTCGCCGACGGCTCTCTCGGGCAGCGGATGCAGACTCTCGGTGTCGGTCTCGGCGAAGACGGCGATGTCGTGGCCCTCGAAGGCCCGCCCACACTGGACCACGGAGGTGGTTCCTTCTTTGCCGTCGGGAGCGGGCTCGGCCTCGTGCTTGCCCCAGAGCACCGACGCGTCGACGGTATCGGTGATGACCCCTCTGCCCGCGCCGCTGAAGCTCACGGCGAGGGTCGATTCGGCCATTCCGTAGCACGAGAGGAATGCTCGCTCGTCGAAACCGACCCTCGCGAACTTCTGCGCGAAAGCTCGGAGATTCTCGGCGCGAATGGGCTCGGCGCCGCAGCCGGCGACGCGCCAGCTCGACAAGTCGAGACCCTCCATCTCCTGCTCTTTGATGCGCTTCACGCAGAGCGCGTACGCGAAGTTCGGACCGAACGAGACGGTCCCCTTCTGGCGAGTGATGGTCTCGAGCCAGCGCGCAGGCCGCTTCAAGAACAGGAGCGGTGGCAAGAACGTGACGCTGTTCACGTGGTACATCGGCGCAATCACGAAACCGATGAGTCCCATGTCGTGATACAGCGGCAACCAAGATACACCTGAGTCCACTGAGTCGCGGGCGCCCAGGCCGAGGTCCATGATCGCGTGGACGTTCGCAGCGAGGTTCGCGTGCGTGAGCGTGACGCCCTTCGGACGCGAGGTCGATCCGCTCGTGAACTGGAGAAAGCAGGTGTCGTCGAGCGTGACCTTCACGGGCTTCAGCTCTTCTCGCTGGGCCTTCAACGTCTCGACATCGGCGACCTTGAGCAGGTCGGGCGCCTTCGACTGTACGGTCCCGAGGATGCGACGGATCTCGGTCGAGGTGACGAGAACCTTGGAGCCGCTCTTGGCGACGATGTGCAGCGTGTTCTCGAGGTAGCCAGCGAGCTTGCCGAGGCCGGTGGGCGGGTAGATTGGGACAGGAACGATGCCCGCTCGGAGGGCGCCGAGGAACGCGAACACGAAGTCGGCGTTGTCGGGGAGGATGAGGGCGACGCGATCGCCTTTCTTGAGACCGAGCGATTGCAGCGCGCCGCCGAAGCGGGCGCTCGCGCGCTCGATGCCGCCGTGGGAAAAGAACGGCTCGGCGCTGCTGTTCTCGTCGATGAAGCGGAAGCCCGTCGTCGTGCTCTTCGCCGCGTCTTCGATCGCTTGAACGACCGTACGGGGGGAATAGGTCGCGCTCATTCGGAGAGCCTCCCTTCTTTCTGGAGTCGGATCTCGATGGCGGCACACACGTCTGCGACCGTGTTCACCTCGCGCAACGCATCGTCTGGAATGTGGAGCGTGAACTTGTCTTCGAGGTCGGCGACGACCTCCATCACACCGAGCGAGTCGATGCCGAGATCGGCGACGAGATGGCTCGCCTGCGTCAGCTCGGCGTCACCTTGGGCATGGGGCCTCAGAATCTCTCTGACTTCCGAGCGCACGTCGTCTCGCTTCCACGTCATTGCCCGGCTTTAGCAGAGCTTCGTGGTGGACGGGAGCCCCCCTTGTGGTACTTCCTTCGGGTGCCAGCACGGGACTTCTGGGCTAACTTTTCCGTGCTTTTCGTGGCTCTCGGCGCGGGTTGCGCCACCATCCCGAGCGACGTAAAGACCACGGTCCTTTCGCTTTCGATGCTGCACAGCGGGCAAGACGGAGGCGACCTCGCCAAGGCCCTCCGCGCGCGAGAAGGCATTTACCAGGCGGTTTTCAGTCAGCGTAAGGCCGAGCTTCGGGTGATCGCCGACCCCTCGCTCGACGTTCTCGCGGCGGCGAATTCAGTGAAAGGCTCCCGCGAGAGCTACGGCATCGCCGTCGGAGCTGGGCGCGGCAGCTACGAGGCGTGGGAGCCGGCCCCGGAGGGACTCGACGTGAAGGTCGTGTCCGAGGGCGGTGCCGACGTGAAAGACCTCGCGCCTTTCACGGTCGTCGGCAAGACGACCATCATCGATTTCAGCGCCAAGTGGTGCGAGCCGTGTCGCATGCTCGACGCTCACATTCTCGAGCTCATGGAGACCCGCAGCGACGTCGCATATCGCAAGCTCGAGGTGCTCGATTGGGACAGCCCCCTCGCGGTGCACTACATGAAAGACGTCGGGCAGCTCCCCTACGTCATCATCTTCGACAAGGCGGGTCGATCGATCGCCGAGGTGAGCGGCTTCGACACCCAGCGCATCGACGCCGCCATAGAGGTCGCTCGACGATCCCCGTGACGCGCCGCGCGCGCTCGGAGATCGCTCGAGCTCGAACATCTCTACATCTTGCCGCGCCGAGGGCGGAGCACGCTCAAGATCGCGCAGATGGGCCGTGATTCAAACCATTCGGTGCTCTAGGGTGCCGGCATGCTCTCGGCGCGCATCGCCTCATTTTTCGAACGGCTTCGCATTCGGGCAGTGCACGTTTACGGGCTCTTCGTCGCGCTCGCCTTCGGTGCGTCGCGCGCTTGGTACTTCTATTCGCTGGGGATTCGCTTCGAGGCTCGCTCGCTCGACGAGTACATGCAGTACGTCGACCCGAAGCTCCTCACGGGCGATCTGGCGCGGAGCCTCTTTTACCTGCGCGATCAACCGCCGCTCTTCAACCTGCTCCTCGGCGTCGTACTCAAGCTCTTTCCGCGATCGTCCGACACGGCATTCCACTGCGTGTACATGGGCCTCGGGCTCGCCGGGGCGCTCGCGACGTTCTTTCTGGCGCGCCGGCTGGGCGCGAAAGACCTGGTGGCAGCGGTCGCGGCCACGGTGCTGTTCGCGGCGCCGACCACGCTCCTCTACGAGAACTGGCTCTTTTACGGCTATCCAATCGCCGTTCTTCTGGTCGTCTCGACGCTCGGATTGCACCGCGTCCTCTCGACTCCGAATCGGAAGAACGCGTTTTTCGCGTTCGCCCCCCTCGCACTCGTAGTCCTCACGCGCGGGACGTTCCACCTCGCCTTCTACGCCACCACGCTCGCCGCCGTCGTCCTCGTTCGGAGAAAGACGTCACGGGCCATTCTGATCGGCGCCCTCGCCCCGAGCCTGTTCGCGGTCGCGCTGTATGCGAAGCACGCGATCGTCTTCCACGAGCCGGTCATCGGTGGCTTTTATCGTGGCGTGAATCTCTCGATGATGCAGGAGCGACAGATTGACGACAGAGAGCTGCAAGCGCTGCAGGCGCGCGTTCACATGTCGAAGGCGTGCCCGCGCTATCTGCACTCGAAGATCAATCTCCAACAGCTCCTCGACAGCGAACGGCTCGTCGCCCCTCCGAGGGGCGTGCCCATTCTCGATCGGCAATGGAAGTCGACAGGAGCCACGAACTGGAGCTCGACCGCGGCCGAGGTCGTAGGGCTCGAATGCGGCAAAGTGGCGGCGACGCTGCGCCTCGAGAGGCCCGAGGCGTACCCGAAGGCGGTTCTGGCGAACATCAATCGCTACGTCATTCCAGCCGACGAGACGTGGCCGTTCTTGCGCCGCGGCACGCACAACAATGCAGACAAGCTGAGGAGCCTCGACGAATGGGTCGATCGCAATCTCGCGCGCCAGAACGTGTCGGGAAAACGAGCCGACATGATCGACGTCGCGCTCGTCTTGGCACCTCTCTCGCTGGTGCTCTATTTCTTTCGCTGGCGACGGGTCGCAAAGGCAGCGAAGCCGAAGAAGCGAATCGGCTTGTCGAGCGACGCAGCAGTCGCGCTCTTCATCGTCTGCACCCTCGCCTACACGGCTTTGGTAGTCCTTTTGTTTTCGAGCGGCGACCACAATCGCTATCGGGCCGAAGTGATGCCCTTGGTTCTCCTGCTCGACGTGGCGGGGGTGATGACGGCGTTCCGATCGTCGTGGCGCGCCATTCGACGGCGACGGCGCGCGCGAAGACTCATGAGGGCTCGCGTATAAACAAGTTGGCGCGATTTAGCCGATACCATCGAGAGACAGGCGGCCTCGTCTCTGCGCTCCTCAGCCTACAAAAGTAGGCTTCTGGTGCTCGTTCCTCGGGCAAAACGCTCCCTGCGGTCTCGACGGAATATCGATCGACTTGTTTATGCGCCGGCCCTTACAGCCTGAGCAGCTCGGTGAGGGCCGCGATCCCTTCGACGCCGCGGAGCCCCGGCCACATCAAGTCACGCCCGGAACAGCGATGGATCCGGTTCTCTCGGGCCGCCGGGATGTCGAGGCTCTGAAAGACCTTCATCTCGGCCTCTCCGAAGGAGTGCGGCTCGTCGGGTAGCAGTATGATCTCGGGAGCGCGCGCACACACTTCGTCGAGGGTGATTCTCGGGTAGCGCGTATCGCGACCCACCACCTTCTCGTTGGCGAGCGGCTCGCGCTGACCGAGGTCGGCCGCAAGAGGATAGCGACGGCGTCGATTGGCGAACACGTTCACCGCGCCCACCAAATCGAGCTGATCCGAGATGAAGGTGTCGCCGTGAATCGTCATCAGCGGGTCCATCCAGATGGGGACGAAGCAGCGGAGGGGCGTCTCTACTTTGCGTCGTTGCTCGGCTTCGAGGTGCGTCCGATACGCGAAGCGAACGAGCTCTTTCGAGCGATTCGAGGTCTCTCCGAGGAGACGGGCGAAACGCCCAACCAGCCCGACACCGTCTTCGACACGCTTCGGAAAGGTCACGAATGCGCGAATCTCCGCGTTCTCGAGTCTGTCGACGTCGCTCTTGGTGTTCTCTTCCTGATTGAGGATCACGACGTCGGGACGAAGCGCGATGATCGCGTCGAGGTCTGGGTCTTTCGTCCCACCCACGGTGGGAATGCCCGAGACCTCCGATGCGGGCTCGACGCAATACTTGGTTCGTCCGACGAGGCGCTCGCCGGCGCCCAAACGAATCAGCGTGTAAGTATCACTCGGAACGAGCGACACGATTCGCTCGGGAGCTTGGGCGAAACGAAAGAGCCTGCCTCGGTCGTCACGAATCTCGAATGGGGGCATGGGTTCGTGACCTATCGACCGATCGCACGAGCGTTCGCTCGGTCAGTTGAGACGGGCGGGAACGATTCGATAGAATCGTTGCCAGGGCGAGCGACACATCTTGCAAACGAGCTTTACGATCCGCAGCCGCACCTCGTCACGTGTCTCGGCTTCGTGGGTCTCGAGCCTGAGCTCGCCACCGCAGAGCGGACACCGCTCGGACGTCGCGAGAACCTCGACGAGCGTCGCGCTCACGACGTCGATGGGTCGCTTCGGGCTTCCGCCGAGACCCGCGGCATCGACACGCACGACGTCGTGGCGGAGCTTGACCGTGGCTCGCTCCGCCTCTCGCCGTTGATTCCGTGCCGATGGCTTCTTCTTGCTCAATCGGAGCTCAACGAGCCGACGGCTTCACGCCGAGCTCTGCCAAGAGCCCGTCGGAGTGCCCGACGGCGTCGATGACCCAGAGGACGTAGCGAATGTCGACGTGGATCGATCGCGTCACCTCGGGCATGAAGAGCCAATCGGAGGCCATCGACTCGTAGTTGCCGTCGAACGCCAACCCGACGAGCTCGCCTCGGCCATTGAGCGTCGCCGATCCAGAGTTTCCGCCGGTGATGTCGAGATCGGTCAAGAAGTCGACGGGTACCTCACCGAGCTTCGCGTCGACGTAAGCTCCGAATTTCTTCTGGGCGAAGGCTTCGAGCAAGCCTTTGGGCGCCTCGAACTCACCGGAGCCGGTGTTCTTGGCGACGACCTCGGAGAGCTTGGTGAATGGGTAATAGACCGTCGCTCCGGGCTTTGGCGCATAGCCGCGCACCGTCCCGAAGGTGACGCGCAGGGTGCGGTTGGCGTCGGGCGCGAGATTGCCGCCGCGCTGCTCTTTCATCGCCTCGACGAAGAGCGGCCGTAGGTTGCTCATGGCGCCGGTGAACTTCTTGTCGCGGTCTTCCGTGGCCTTCGTCTTGGTACGCAGCTCGAGGGCGAGCTCGATGTACGCATCGTCGCTCTTCTTCAGGTCGGCGAGCTTTCCGGTCTTGAGGAGCGCGAGACGCGTCGATTCGTCGCCGAGCTTGGTCTTCGCATAAAGCCCCTCGATGGAGGGCCCCAGGAGGACCTTCTCGTCGAACTCTTTGGGATGGGTCTTGTCGGCTTTGGCGAGCGGCGTCTGGAGCTTCCCGATGATGGCCGCAGCGAAGCCGAATCGTTTGCCCGCATCGAGGCCGAGCTCACGCGAGAGCGCGAGCTTCAGCATCGCCTCGTCGAGCTTCGAATCGTATTGTTTCGAGAGCTGCACGAAGCCCTGCTCGAGTCGCTTCTGATTGCGGTCTTGGTAATCGGGATCGCGCTTGTCGTTCGGCTTTTCGCGCTCCTCGGCATTGCGGACGATCGTCTGCGCGACGCCGAAGAGACGCACCATTCGCGTCATCTCGCGAAGGACGTTGTCACGCTCGCGAAACTTGGAGTGGTCGTCTTCGAGCTTGTTCATCTTGGCGATGACGGCGCCGTATTTGGTCTTTCGCTTCGGGTCGGCGTCGATGAACTTGGCGAGCTCGGCTTCGGTCGCGTCTTTCTTCTTCTCGAGACCATCTTTGACGAGACCGTCGAGCTGGCCTTTGGTGTTGGTCTGCCAGTTGGCGAGGCCGCGAATCGAGGTCTCGGCTTTGATGGCGAGGGCCGGATCGGTCTTCGCCAGGCGCTGCAGCTCTTCGAGATACGCTTGCGTGAAATCGACGACGTACGGAAGCTCGTGCGAGACGGCTTCTTTCGTTTCGGACGCCGACGTGAGGCGATTGGTGCGCGCCGGATAGCCCGCGACCATGACCGCGTCGCCCGGCTTGAGCGGACGCTGGGCGATCTTCAAGAAGTGAGCGGGCTTGAAGGGGACGTTGTCTTTCGAGAAGTCGGCGGGCTTACCGTCTTTGCCGACGTAGGCACGAAAAAATCCGAAATCACCGGCATGCCGAGGCCACCGCCAATTGTCGGTCTCGCCGCCGTAATTGCCGATGCCCTCTTGCGGCGCGAAGACGAGGCGCACGTCGCGGATCTCGAGCTGCTCGATGAGCGAGAATTGGCCGCCACCGAAGTAAGAGACGACCGAGCATCGGATGCCAGGGCGGTCTTTTTCGCAATCGGCGACGATGCTCTTCTGTCGGTCTTCGATGGCCTGATATCGGGCCAGATCGTCTTTCATCTTCTCGAGGCCATCGCGCACTTTGCCCGTGACGTCGGTGAACTTGTTCGTGACGAGGATGCGCGCCGCGGGGCCGGCCGAACGCTCGTCCGCGCGATCTTTCGAGAAGAAACCGTCTTTGAGAAGGTTCTGTCCGGGGACGGAGTTGTTCTGGAGCGCCCCGATCACGCAATGGTGATTGGTGATGACGAGACCGTCGGGCGACACGAAGCTCGCCGAGCAACCGCCGAGCGAGACGAGCGCGCCGAGCGGGGGATCGGTGGGCTTCGCGAACGACGCCGGATCGATGGTGAAGCCGAGCTTCTTCAGCGTGTCGGCCTGCGCCGGGATTTGCTCGGGCATCCACATTCCACCGGGGTTCTGCCAAACCACTGGGGGTACCGAGAGATCGGCGACGGGCGGCGCGGTCGTCGACGAGGTGGGAATGCTTGCGCTCGGCATCGACGTGGGCACCTGGGGCTCTTGCGTCGACGGGCCACATGCAGAGGCGAGCACGAGCAGAAGCGAGCCCATGAGCGACGAACGAGCGACGAGGGTTCTCATGGCGGGGGTCCATACCCCCACCTCGTCGCTCACTCAACAGCGGCGCGGCTCGCGCGTTGAATCAGGGTCGGGTCGCGATGTGGTGCTCGCAGGCGTCGTCGGCACGCCGACACATGAAAGCTTCGTCGCGCAACCGCTCGCCTTCGAAGACAGCTCGGTCCGTGTGCGGATCGTCTTGGATGACGACGCTCTCCACGACGAACGTTCAGTCGAGAGGGAGCTCGGCGAGAAAGCGCTCGATCGCGGCGAGAGTCTCGCTCGGATCTTCGATGTGGGGGGAGTGAGCGGCGTCGAGCACTTCGAGCTGTGCGTGCCGGAGGCGCGCACGGGCATCGATGGCGATCGGCAGAGGAAAGGCCTCGTCGCGCTCGCCCCACAGCAGAAGAACGGGGCACTCGACGCTCGGGAGTCGATCGCGCAAGTGAAAGGCTGGGCCGAGGAGCGGCACCATCGTGTCGAAGGCGCGGCTCGCGTCGGGTCGCCCACCGCGCACCGTCAGGAGCTCGACACGAAGGGCATCGATGTCGGTCGCCGAACGTAGACCTGGCTTCTTCGGTGCGATGCCGAGCCGGAGACGAAGCCGCGCCAGCCGCTCGGGGCTCGAACGAAGGTAGAATCGGCTCGTGGTCGACATGTCGGGCCCGAGGCCCATTGCTCCGATGAGCACGAGGCCGCGCAACGCGACGCGCTTTTCGAGGGCGATCGCGAGCGCCGTGAGACCTCCGAGCGAATGTCCGACGAGGACGATTCCCGCGCTCGTCGAGGGCAGCGACGCGATCAGATCGTGAATCGGATCGACGAAGAAGCGGAGACCCTCTTCTGGCAGCGATCCCGTGAACGGCGGAGCCGCCGAGTGACCGAAGCCCGGCAGATCGACGGCGACGACGTGGCAATGGCCGACCAGCGCAGAGAGGATCGGCGCCCAAATCGTCGCGGCGTGACCTCGGCCGTGCAAAAAAATGAGGGTGGGTCCTTGGCCGCCTTCGACGGTGCGCAGCGACACGCCCGCACCCACGCGTCGATGGACGACCACCGCAGGCTGAAGCCCTTCGAGGATCCGAAGCTCGACCGGCCCAGGCCGAGAAACGACGGTGAAAATGCTGTCTTGGGTAGGCAAGCTCATGAGCCGAGGAGGCCGAATCGGATGGATACAGCACGGCGAGGCGACTCGTGTCCATCGTCGTGAGCGAAACCCTCTCGATGCACTGAACATCGGCAGGGGACCCGAAGCGGTTCTCCCGCTCGCGCGAAACGGCGTGGTAGAGTCCCCCCGCTCATGACCCCCGCAACGGCCCCCCGGCAGGCCCTCGAGACAGTCCTGAAGTCCATCGCCGGTGCACCCGTCGTGGTGTTGATCACCGGCCATCCAGACCCGGACGCTCTTGGTAGCGCGCTTGCACACCAACGCATCTGCAGCGATCTCGGTATTCCTTGCACGATCGCCAACGTTCTACCGGTCTCGCACCGGCAGAACCGCGCGATGGTGAAGCTCTTGAATATCGACATGCACCAAATCACGTCGGCCGACGACTTGTCAGGTTTCAAATACCTGTCACTCGTCGACACCTCCACTCCCGAGCCGACCATCGACCTTCCGGCCGATCTCAAGCTCCTGACGGTGGTCGATCACCACAAGCAGGCCGAGGTCGACGCGCCCTTCCACGACATCCGTCCTTCGATGGGCGCCTCGTCGTCGATCTACGCCGAGTACATGGCCGCCGGGCTCGCGCCGCTCAACGACCAACGAGACAGCTCGCGCATCGCGACTGCGCTCCTCTTCGGCATCCAGACCGACACGAACGACTTCAACCTCGCCACGTCGCAAGACTTCGCGGCAGCCGCCTACGTTCGAACCTTCTGCGACACCGACATTCTGAAGCGGGTCTCGCGCCGCGTCGTCACGGCCTCTGGAATGAGCGTCCTCGGAAGAGCGCTCGCCGATCTCCTCGTCGTGCGTGACTTCGCGCTCGCAGGCGTCGGTCAAGTCACCATCGGCGAGCGCGACACCATCGCGACCACCGCCGACTTCATCATGCAGCGCGAAGACATCGACACGGTGCTCGTCTACGGCATCGTCGACGACCGCATCGACGGCTCGCTCCGCACCGACAGCCCGGCCGTCGAGCCGGCTTCGTTCCTCCACACCGTCTTCGGCAAAGACCGCATGGGAAAGCCCTACGGCGGCGGTCGCGCCGACAAGGGAGGCTTTCAGATCCCGCTCGGCGTCCTCGCCGAATGCGAAGACCAAGAAGCTCTCTGGCAAATCGTCGAGCAGATCGTCCGCACCCGCCTGGTGAAGGTCGTTCCCGACATCGAGCGCGAGTACGAGCGTCGCCAGAGCGACACGCTCGAGCACCACACGAACGGCCACCACCGCGGGCACCACGAAGAGCGCTAGCGACCTTTTTCGATCGAGCGCTCTTCGATCGAGAGGCCCGCCCGAAAGCCTCGAACGCGTGCTGGCTCAGCGCGCACGTCCGCGGCTATCCTCCGCGCAACATGACCGAACCTGTGGTTCCGAAGAGAGCGCGTGTGGTCGTGGTGGGTGGTGGCATCATCGGCTGCTCGGTGGCCTATCACCTCGCCCACATGGGGTGGACCGATGTCGTGCTCCTCGAGCGCGATCGATTGACCTCCGGCACCACTTGGCACGCCGCCGGGCTCATCGTCACCTTCGGCTCCACGTCCGAGACCTCGACCGAGATGCGCAAGTACACGCGCGATCTCTATGCACGACTCGAAGAAGAGACCGGCCAATCGACCGGCTTCAAGCCGGTCGGATTCATCGAGCTCGCCTGCGAGCCTGATCGCCTCGAAGAGTACCGACGCGTCTCCGCCTTCAATCGCTATTGCGGCGTCGACGTTCACGAGATCTCGCCCCATGAGGTGAAAGAGCTCTTCCCGCTCGCGAAGACGAGCGACATTCTCGCGGGTTTCTACGTCAAAGAAGATGGGCAGGCCAATCCGGTCGACATCACGATGGCGCTCGCCAAAGGCGCTCGATTGAAAGGCGCGATGATTCTCGAATGCGTACCCGCCACCGGCATTCTGAAGAAGAATGGTGCGGTCGCCGGCGTCTCGACGCCGTACGGAGACATCGAGGCCGAATACGTCGTCAATTGCTGCGGGATGTGGGCCCGTCAGCTCGGCGCGAAGTCGGGGGTCAACATCCCGCTCCAATCGGCAGAGCATTACTACCTCATCACCGACAAGATCCCCGAGCTCTCCGGATCGGTGCCGGTCTTGGAAGACCCCGGCAGCTTCGGTTACTTCCGCGAAGAGGTCGGCGGTCTGTTGGTGGGCCTCTTCGAGCCCGTCTGCGCGCCTTGGAAGGTCGGCGGCGTCCCCGAAGACTTCTCGTTCGGCGAGATCACACCCGATTGGGATCGCATGGGTCAATACGTCGAGAAAGCCATGAGTCGCGTCCCGTCGTCGCTCGAAGTGCCCGTGCGCAAGTTCTTTTGCGGCCCCGAGAGCTTCACGCCCGATCTGCAGCCCGTCGTGGGAGAGGCGCCCGAGCTCAAGAATTACTTCGTTGCAGCGGGCCTCAATTCGATTGGCATTCTCACGGGCGGCGGGCTCGGTCGCGTCCTCGCCCACTGGATCATCAATGGTCGCCCCGACGTCGACGTCACCGGCTTCAACATCGATCGACTGCATACCTACCAAGCCAACCCCGAGTATCGACGCACGCGAACCGTCGAATCGCTCGGCATGGTCTACCAATGCCACTATCCGACCCGCTCGATGGAGACGGCGCGCGGCGCCAAGAAGTCGGCGATTCACGAGAGGCTCGCGGCGAAGGGCGCCTACTTCAAAGACGTGAGCGGCTGGGAAGGCGCCGATTGGTATGCCCCACCCGGCGTCGAGCCCAAGGTCGAGAAGCTCTCGTGGGGGAGACAGAACTGGTTTCCCCATTGGCAAGCCGAGCACGAAGCCGCGCGCAACGGCGTCATCCTCATGGACATGTCGTTCATGTCGAAGTTCTTGGTCCAAGGGCGTGACGCGGGCCGCATGCTCAATCACATTTCGGCGAACAACGTCGACGGCGCTAGCGGCGTCATCACTTACACGCAGTGGCTCAACGAGGGCGGGACCCTCGAAGCCGATCTCACCGTGACGAAGCTCGACGACGAGCGCTATTGGGTCGTCGCCTCCGACACCGCGCATCGGCACGTCGAGACGTGGATGAAGCGCCACATCGCGCACGACGCACACGCCTTCGTCACCGACGTGACGTCGGGCTTCGCGCAGATCAACGTGCAGGGTCCGCGCTCACGCGAGCTCATGCAATCGATCACGCATGAAGATCTCTCGAACGAGGCGTTCCCGTTCCGCAAAGCGAAAGAGATCGACATCGGTTTCGCGCGCGCACTGTGCGTTCGAATCACCTACCTCGGCGAGCTGGGCTACGAGCTCTACGTTCCCTCCGAACAGGCGTTGCACGTCTACGATCGGTTGACCGAGGCCGGCGCCGCGTTCGGTCTTCGTCACGCTGGATTGAAGGCGCTCGCGAGCCTCCGAATGGAAAAGGGCTACCGCGACTATGGCCACGATATCGACAACACCGACTCGGTGCTCGAGGCGGGCCTCGGTTTCGCAGTCGATCTGAAGAAGCCCGACGGCTTTCTCGGTCGCGACGCGGTCGTCGCCAAAAAGGCCAAAGGCCCCCTCACGCGCCGCATCGTTCAGGTCTTGGTGAAAGATCCGGAGCCGATGCTCTTTCACGCCGAGGTCGTTCGCAGGAACGGCAAACCCATTGGCTACGTTCGCGCCGCCTCGTATGGATTCACCGTCGGAGGCGCGGTCGGATTGATGATGGTCGAGGCCGGCGAGCCGATCGATCAGGCATACCTCGACGAGGGCTCCTGGGAGATCGACATCGCCGGCAAGCTCTACCCGGCCGTGGCGTCGCTCAAGCCGCTCTACGATCCGGAGAACAGGAGCATCAAGTGCTGAGCCCTGTTGCAGTTACAATTGATGTCGCCATCGTGTTGGCGCGAGACTTCCGATGATTGGCGCCAGACCGACGGGGGGCCTCGAGCCGCGACGACGCGTGTCGGCCACGATCGACGGTGCAATCGACGCACGATCGACGACGGCGAGCGCGTCAGTGGTGGCCGAAGAAGTACGCCGTCGCGGCGACGCCCGCGAGCGCCAGCACGAGGAGAACGTAGAGGAGCGGAGACCGCGTCGCCTCACCCGAACGAGCGTTCTCGATGTCGGCAGCGGTGCCTTCGAGGCTTCGCGGCGGCTCGTCGATCGGGCCGTCGGAGCGGGTGGCGAGCTCGGACGATCGCTTCGATTCCTTCGCCATTTTCCGCCCCTTCTTCTTCTTCGGTCTGTCGAGTCTAGTCGCCTCGGCTTCCGATGTCGCGGGCGTCGCGCTCGGCTCGATGGTCTCGGCCGTCGCTGACGGGCTCGGCGTCGCGATGATCGAAAGGGTGGCGACGGGTCCGCGCGAAAGGGCTTCGACCGCGCGTTCGCGAGCGCGTTGCGATCCGAGGATGTCGTGCTCGAAGTGCTCGCACAAGAAGGAGCCGAGCTTGATGGAGCTTGCGACGAGCCCCGACTTCGTCATGTAGCTTTCGAGGTCGCGCATCATGAGACCCGCAGTCGCGTAGCGACTGTCGACGACGGGCGCGAGAGCCTTCATGACGATCGCATGCAGCTCGGTCTCGAAGGGGAGATCGCGCTCGGGGATCGTCGGCACGTCGGCACGCATCGCGACATCGAGAAGGCTCTCGCCGGCGCGGGCCTTGTAGAGCTTTCGACCGGACAGGAGCTCCCAGAGAATGATGCCGAGGGCATAAACGTCGGCGCGTCCGTCGAGGGCGTCGCCGCGTGCCTGCTCCGGGCTCATGTAGCCGGCTTTGCCTTCGACCATGGCCGAGGAGAGCGGCTGACCGTCTTCGCGTGGCTCGTCGTGCGCGCGCGCGATGCCGAAGTCGCAGAGCTTCACTTCGCCGTCGAAGCTGAGAAGGACGTTCGATGGCGAGACGTCGCGATGGACGATGCCGATGCGATGCTCGAGGCTCGGATGAGGCGCGTCTTCCCAACGGAAGCGGTGCGCGAAATCGAGGGCCTTCAAGATGTCGAAGCCGATGCGCAGCGAGAGCTCGACGGGGAGCGGGATACGGAGGCGGGCGCAACGTCGGAGGAGCTCACGAAGATCGAGACCCTCGACCCACTCCATCGCGATGTAGAGGGTGCCTTCGTCGCGTCCGAGGTGCTCGACGCGGACGATGTTGGTGTGGTTCAAACGCGCGGCGAGCTTGGCTTCGGCGACGAGCAGCTCTGCGAAACGCTCGTGTTGAACGAGCTCGGGGAGCACCTCTTTGACGACCACCTGCCGAACGGCCCCGTACTCCGACGCTTTGCGAGCGCGGTAGATGTCGGCCATTCCGCCTTTGCCGATGTGATCGAACAGCTCGTAGGAGCCGAGGCGATACGGCAAGAGTCTGCCAGGACCACGTCTTTCGACGCGGCCAGAATTATGAGCTCCAGGGGAGCCCGACCTCTCGACGGGGAGCGCGACCAAGGGCCTGCTTCGATGTCACGGCCACATCGCCGGGGCCAACTTTCGAGTGGCTCGTGGCGTGCGGGCAGTCGAGCAAAAGCGGGAAAGCTCCTACTTTTCGCAATAGCCGAAAGAGCAGTTCGGCGCAGCGGCGGAACACTCGGAGCTCGACGTGCAGGGCTTGCAGGTCGTCGTCCCGGTGGCTTGAGCCTCGAAGACGCAATTGCAAGGCGTCGACGGGGTGTATTTCGAGAGCGGACCGCCGTCGGACGAGCGCGTCACGAGCATCGCACAAAGTGGAATGACGTGCGAGTCGACATAGAGCTGAATCAGGTTCAGTCCTTGGAACGGCGAGACACCACCGATGTAGTTCACGAGCTTCTGCGCGAGCGCCGACGGGTTCTTCGTGAGCAGATGAATGGGCCCCCAAAGCGGATAGTGACCATCGCGGACGTTCTGCTTGTCGAGCGAAGTGGGGGTCGAATCGGGATAGTAGCCGCAGGTCTGCCCGCGATCTTGGAACGCGAGGACGCTGAGCTTCGAGCGGTTGGTGTCGGCGTAGTCGGCAGCCAGAAGCCCGATGGCCTTCGCCGGCCCACTGGGCTGTTGGAATGCAGCGAGCAGCGCTGCCAGCATCAGGTCCGACGACGAGCTCTTCTTGCCGAGGAACTTGTCGGCAGGTATGCCGATCCCTTTGGCGACGACGTTCTGCGTGCCCGACGTCGCCGAACGCTGAAAGATGAAAGTCTCGTCGTTCCAGGGCGCGACGCCCGAACCGTTGCCGAAGCCATAAACGAAATAAGCAGCGTCGGAGCTGATGCTCTTCTCGTTCGAAGTCGCCCCGGTGACCATGGCCATGGCTTGAACCGGCCCGAAGCTGTCGGAGACACCATTGGGGAGACCTTGCGGCAGCGCGTAACAGGTCGTCGCAAAGACGTCGGAGACACCAATGTCGGCAGCCTGCCCGTCTGGATCGAGATCGCACGTCTTGATACCGAGTGAGACGTTGGGCTGAGCCGGATCCCAGTAGCTCGCCGTCTTCTTCATCGGCGTCGCATTGAGGACGGCGTCGACACCCACGCACGAGCCTTGTGATTGGTAGACGACGGTCATCTCCGACTGGCTACCGAGGTATTGTGCGATGACCGATAGGAACGGTTTGACCGCCGACGATCCGGTCACGTAAACCGGATTGGGCAGATCGCCGCAGACCACGTTGCCGCCGCCGCCCGTGCCGGTCGAGCTCGAAGACGAAGCGACACTCGTGCTCGCGCTGGTCGACGACGTGGTGCCAAGCGGCAAATCGGGCCGAGATCCGTCGGCATTCAAGCCGGTGACCCGGGTCTTGTCGAAGACCTCGCAATGGGCGTTCGTGCACGCGTTCAAGAATTCTTCTCGGGTCGTGGGCGTGCCGCAAAAGCAGCCAGCAGGGCTATCGACACACCCAGTGGCCGAAGAACCTCCCTGTGAACCGGTCGAGCTGCTCGAGCCGGTACCCGCGCCGCCGGAGTTGCCGACGTGATAGTCGCCTGCTCCGAGAATGACGTTGCAGCCTCCGTCGAGGGCCGCGAGCCCCAACACGACGAGGCCGAGCGCGGCGGTGCCGCCGAGCTTGGTGATCGCTCGGTGTGCCATCAGAACTGCCCTCCCAAGCCGACGTAGCCAGGGCCGACAATCGGCGCGATGGCGGTCTGTGGGCTCTTGTTGTTGGCGCTCAGCCCGATACCGAGAAGCGCAGCGCCGACCGCCACGCCGATACCGCCCACCACGAAGGTCGCCGTCGACGCGTCGCCGAACGTATTGAGACCGTCGATGTCGCCCTGCGCCGAAGCCGGACAAGCCTTGCTGGCATTGCATACCTTGTCGAGGCTGCTCTTCTTCGACGTCGCGAGCACACCGAAAACGGTGCCCAAGACGAGCCCCACGCCACCGACGCCGAGCACCACGGCGCCCGCAGGAACGAGCGGGCTCGACGAGTGCGGCTCTTCGGGGGGCTTCGGCGCCACGAGCGCCACGGGCCCACCTGGTGAAACCGGCGGCTCGGGAGGAGTCGCCTTCGCGGTGGGGTCGATCTCGAGCGTGAGCTTCACGCTCTGTTTGGAGCCGCTGGTGACGTCGACCTCGGCGGTCGCCTTTTTGAAGCCCGGAGCCGTGACGACGATCACGTGCTTTCCGGGATCGGCCGGGCGTTCGGCTCCGACCAGCACCGAGCTGACGAGATCGCTATTGTCTTTGATGGTCAATGCGGTCCCCTCGGGTGCCTCGACGGCGATCGTGAGACGACCGAGCTTCTTCAATGCCTCGGGAAGCAGCTGTCGGGCGTGGTCTTGCGCGTCGCCGAACGCTTTCGGCGCATTGTCGGCGAGCTTCATTCGCGCAGCCGCTTGGAGATTTTCGGTGCCGGCGACGATCTTGCCGAGCGTGATTTGGCATTCACCCAGAGGCACGAGAATGGTCGGCGCGTTCACGAGCGCTTTGACGCGAGAGAGCTTGTCGACTGCCTCGTCGCATCGCCCCGCCTGCGCGGCGAGAACGCCTTCTTGGCCCAGCGTGCGGGCAGCGGAGATAGAGGCCTCGTCCTGCCCAAAAGCCAGAGTCGGAACGAGCAACACCGCGAAGACGCCAGAAGACGTGAGAAGCCGCATGTTGCCGAACATAGCGAGTCGCGTCCGCCGAGTCATCACGATCGGGCTCATTGCCACAGCAAAAAAGATCCGTTTCACTTCTGTCACAAATGGCCCCGTCGACCAAAAAATTACACCGATAGCAGAGCCTCGAAAACCGGCACGCTTTCAATTTGCGTGCGTATTAAATCTCGCGCGCGACTCGTTCGTCACGCATTTGTCACAATCGAATTGGGCACGAAGAACGCTGCAGCAGACGGCTACGAACGTCGTATAGCCTCGCTACGATGGGCGCTCGTTCGGAAATGGTTCCAGGCTCACAGCTCGGTCGCTATGAGCTTCTGACGCCCATTGCCCAGGGCGGCATGGCAGCCGTCTGGGCCGCGCGACAAACTGGATCCCACGGATTCAAAAAGACCGTCGCATTGAAGACGATGCTGCCCGCGCTCAGCGACGACGCGCAGTTCGAGCAGATGTTCCTCGCCGAGAGCCGCAATGCGATGCGGGTGCATCACCCCAACGTGGTCGAGATCCTCGATCTCGGCGAGCAAAACGGGCTCGTCTATCTGGTGATGGAATGGGTCGACGGTGAATCGCTCTCGACACTGGTCAAGGCGTCGGAGAAGAGAGGAACGACGATTCCGCTGAGGCTCGGCGTACATGTTTGTCAACGCGCCAGCCTCGGGCTTCACGCAGCCCACGAGGTGACCGACGAAGACGACAACCCGCTCGGTCTCGTACATCGTGATGTGTCACCGCAGAACATCATGGTGACCTACGACGGCCACGTGAAGGTCGTCGATTTTGGCGTCGCGAAGAGCCACGTCGAGGCGAGCGCGACGCTCACGGGGCAATTCAAAGGCAAGATCCCTTATATGTCCCCCGAGCAGGCGCAGAGCGATCGCGTAGATCGGCGGAGCGACATCTTCTCGATGGGCATCATGCTCTACCGCGTGACGACCGGCGTTCATCCCTTCGGAGGAACCAATCAGATCAGCACGCTCCACAACATTCTGCATTCCGACCCGACGCCGCCGACGCAGCTCGATCCGTCGTTCCCGGTCGACCTCGAGGCGGTGATTCTCCGCTGCCTTTCGAAAGAGCGGAACAGTCGATTCGCATCGATGGCCGACGTGGCTCGGAGCCTCGACCTGATTCTGTCGCACCTCGGTGGTCCGGTCACCGAGCAAGAGCTCTCGACACTGGTGAAGACGAACCTCAACGAGGTTCGTGTGCAGCGCCGGGCCGCGATGCGCGTGGCCGCGCGAAGTCTCGGATGGGCTGTCGCTACGAGCGAGTCGCTTCCGCGTGTGTCGCTGCCAGCCTCCATGTCGCTCACGCCGAGCGCGCCCACGATGCCGCAGCGGAGTCATTACTCGCTGACTCCTTCTCAGACCGCTGCGGCGACGGTGATGCAGTGGGCTCCGCAAGCGCCGAAGCCCAAGTGGATGCGGAATGTCGCGATCGCCGCGACCATTACCGTGGCGACGATCGGTGGCGTGTTCTGTGCGCAGTACTTCATTCGATCGGGCGGAAGCTCGGTTCAGGGCACTTCGTCGGTGAACGCGGGCGAGTCGGCAACGAGCCAACCGACGGCAGGCGTCGGTGAAGCCTCGCCGATGGCGGCGTCGAGCCACACTGCACCGACCCACGATGGCGCTGGGTCGGCGACATCTGCGTCGGCGACATCTGCGTCGGCGGCCGCTACCCCACAAGCCAAAGCCGTTCGAGGCGCGCCGGCGCGGCCTGCGTCGCCTCCACCACACACTCCGACAGGAACACCGACGAGCTGGGGCGCAGGCCCCGACCTTGGCTTTTGACCTCGAACATGGATGAATCAATAGAGAGAGAAGGTCGGCCGATGCGCCCTCGAGACGTCCCGCAATCGCTGAATCCGGGGGATATCGTCGCCGGGCGCTACGAGGTGATGGCGCTCGCCGGCGAAGGCGGAATGGCTCAAGTGTATGCGGCGAGGCACCTCCACCTCTCCGAGCAATATGCCATCAAAGTCTTGCGGAGCGAGCTTGCCCAAGACAAGAACATCGTCTCTCGATTCCTTCAAGAGGCGCGCGCCGCGGCGCAGCTGAGGAGCGATCACACGTGCCGGGTATTCGACGTCGGCCTCATGCCCAGCGGCATTCCATACATCGTCATGGAATTGCTCCACGGTGAAGACCTCGGAGGACATCTCGTCCGCACCGGGCGGCTCCCCGTAGAAGATGCGGTCGAGTTCGTCATCCAGGCTTGTGAAGCATTGGCCGAGGCGCACTCGGTCGGCCTCGTTCATCGCGACATCAAGCCCGAGAATCTATTCGTCACCACGCGCCCCGACGGCTGGCGCAGCATCAAGCTCCTCGACTTCGGCATTTCGAAGCTCGTCGATCCCGACACGCTCGCCTCGACCGTGCGTCGACACCTCGATACTGCCGATCTGATGGGGACTCCGCATTACATGGCGCCCGAGCACATCCGGTCGTCGAACGATGCCGAAGCGAGAAGCGATCTTTGGTCGCTTGGCGTGGTGCTCTACGAGCTGTTGTCGGGTCAGCTTCCGTTCGATGGCGCGACCGTTCCGGAGGTCTCGGCGTCGATCCTCGAGACAGAGCCGCCGAGCCTCGACGCATTGCGACCCGACCTTCCGCCGGGGCTCGTCGAGGCGGTTCATTGGTGTCTCTCCAAGCCGACCGAGCTGCGCGTGAGCTCTGCGGCCGAGCTCGCCGCTCAGCTCGTCCCCTTCGCCCCGAGGCGTACGCGCGCCGTCGTCGAGCGCGTGCAATCGCTCGCGCGATCGCAAGGCGAGCACATTCAGATTCCGCCGTCGATCATGCCGCCGCCCTTGCCCCCCGTCACGATCACGAGCGATCCGGCGCCGCCTCCGGCAGAATCGCACCTGCTCCGATGGGGTCTCGTCGCCCTATTCGTCTTTGCCTGCGCCGCGGGGGTCACTTGGATGCAAAGCCGGAAATCGACCCCGACAAGCGCGACCCCGACAAGCGCGAGCCCGACAAGCGCGAGCCCGACAAGCGCGAGCTCGACAAGCATGTCGACGGTGTCACCGGCGGCCGCTCCCGCAGCAACGACTCCCGCGCGCCCGACGTCCACGTTCGCCGAGAAGGTCGCGAACGTCGCCCTCGAGCCGCCTCCTACGCCGGTATCGGATAGCGCGTCCAAGCGCAGCGCGCTGGTGTCCCACGCTCCGGGGCCGATGGCGACCGCGGCCGCCAAAGTCGAATCACCTCCCGCCGCCATCTCGACGGAAAGACCGAGCTGGGACAAGGGCCCCGACCTCGGGTTCTAAGGGCCCGCGTATAAACAAGTCGGCGCTATTCCGCCGCAGCAGCACTTATTTCGACCGGGCGCCGAAGAGCCGGCGAGCGCCCGCTGAATGACATCGAGGCGGGGCGACCGTGATCAAAATGGGCGGGGACGTTCCTCTTTGCGATCCCGTGGGCGCGGCACTACGAACCGCGCGTGACCAGAGCCCTCATCCCCTCGATTCCCGAGCGCCTCGACGCGCACACCGATGTCACCGGCGAAGGCGTGGTGATGGGCTTCGTCGACGTGGGCTTCTACCCGCATCCCGACATGATGCGACCCACGCGACGCATCAAGGCGTACGGCGACGCGACCCGCGACACGCCCGACGGTAATGAGTTCTTCACCGCGCAACCCTATGGCTGGCACGGCACGATGACCGCCTGCAGCGCCGCAGGGAACGGCTATCGCTCCGGCGGAACCTACCGTGGCATCGCGAGCGGGAGCGACATCGTGCTCATCAAAGCCGGGGTCCACGGCGGTCGCGTCGTCGGCAAACACGTCGCGCACGCCATTCGATTTCCGCTCCGCTTCCCCGAGCTCAAGATTCAAATCCTCAATGTGTCGCTCGGCGTCGATCCCGACGATCCCGATTTCGACGAGGTCGAGCGCGCTGCCGACGAGGTCGTAAGGCACGGGGTCACCCTCTTCGCCGCAGCAGGCAACTCTCCCGGTCGAGCCGTCGGCGCACCCGGCGCGGCGTCGTGCGCCATCACCGTCGGCGGAATGACCGATCGCTTCTCACCTGGCGCCGAAGAGAACAAGCTCTGGCCCTCGAGCTTCGGTCAAACGCGCCACGGCGTGCACAAACCCGATCTCCTCGCTCCCGCGATCTGGCTCCCGGCCCCCATGCTCCCGGGCACCCTCACAGCGCGCGAAGCCCAACCGCTCTTTCAGCTCCTCAGCGTCCTCGAAGAGATGAGCGCCGAGCACGGATTCTCGGAGCGCAACCAACTCTCGACGCCTGAAGAGCGCGCGCAGATCGGCGAGCTCATGCGCGTCGTCGAAGGGCGCATCGGTCGACAGAAATACATCTCCACCGATTACCAACACGTCGACGGAACCTCGTTCGCCTCCCCGATTGCGGCCTCTGTCGCAGCGCAGATGCTCGAGGTCGCCCCGGGCCTCACCTCGCTCGACATTCGTCGCGGCCTCGTCGAGACCGCCGAGCTTCTCGACGACGTCCCGCGACACGTCCAAGGCGCCGGCGTCCTCAAACCCCGCCGCGCCGTCGACTGGGCCCGCGGCTGGGCCGCCGAAGAAGCCGCCGCGAAGATCGCCTCCGACAACGCCCAAGGCCCCCCGAGCGTCTAGAACAGGCTCTCTCGAGGGCGATGCTCGTTGCATGAGCAGCGGCGCCTCCGACGGGCGCGGCATGTCTCACGCTCGGCCTCGAATCGGGGCTCATTCGTCGTCGCGACTCGGAGTCGACACCGAACGGTGACTCTACGAGCGCCAAACGTGGCTCCCTCGTCGCCGTATCGTCATACGCATGAGCGATGGTCCCGCCCGAATGAGGTGCCCGGATGAACCATCACTTGGCCATGAATGACAGTTCGGATCGCGAGCCGAGCGCTCGCGCTCGATTCACGTCGCGTCGCGCCCTCGGCGCGCTCGCCGCACTCCTCTGTGCATTGCCGGCCATCGCACATGCACAGGCCCCCGAGCCTGTCGCGCCCACCCACACCGAGCCGCCGACCACCCCGCCCGGGCCCGCGAAACCCCGCGACGCCGAGACGCCGCCCACTGTCACGCCCGCCGTCGACGGCGCTCCCAAGTCGGCTCCAGCTCCGCCGCCGATTCGTCCCGTAGCGGTCGACACGGCTCCTGCGGCGAAGGCCCGAGACGCCAAAGCTCTAGCGCCTTCGCCCGACGATTCGGCGCTCGCCAAAGACGGTCACCCGCTTGCCGGATGGCACAACGGCCTCGTCTTCTTTCGCGACTACAACGACAACTTCCGCGTGTATCTCCAAGGCCGCGCGCAGATCGACGCCTATACCTATTTCGGTCCCGGCGTCTCCGACACCACGCTCAAACCGACGATCTTCTTGCGTCGCATTCGGCCGGAGATCACCGGCGAGCTCTTTCATCACTTCTCCTTCATGCTCTCTGGCGACTTCGGCGCGACTGGCCTCGACAATCCGAAAGGAACCAACGAGGTCTCCGCCGCTTCGCCCGGAAAAGCACTGAGCGATACGAGCGGTCGCTATGCCAGCGCGCAGACGGTGAGGTTCAGCGCGGCGCCCACCGACGTGTTCCTCAACTTCAAGGCCCACGCACTTTTCAATGCGCAGATCGGCCAATTCGATGCTCCTTTCACGATGGAGAACCGGACCAGCGACAAATACATCCCGTTCATGGAGCGCTCGCTCGCCGTTCGCGCCGTGGGCATTCCGACCAACAAGGAGCTCGGCCTCATGTTCTGGGGCGAAATGGAGAACAAGCTCTTTTACTACTCGGTCGGCGTCTTCAACGGCGACGGACAGAACCGTCTCAACACCGACGCCCGCGCCGACGGGATGGCCCGCGTCTTCGTGCATCCGCTCGCGACCGTGCTCAAGAACGAGATGAAAGACATTCAGGTCGGCGGAAGCATGCGATATGGCTCGCGCGACCAGAAGTTCAGCGAGTACGACTATTCGGCGCTGTCGACCCAAGGCAACTACACCTTCTGGTCACCCACGTATTCGGGCACCAAAGGCAACATTCACATTCTGCCTTCGGGCGCGCAATTCGGCGCAGCCGCAGAGCTTCGCGTCCCGGTGTCGATCATCGACGTGAATTCCGAGCTCGTGTACGTCAAAAATGACACCCGCGAATCGGTCGAGGGCTTTCAGACCACCAACACCGAGCGCCTCGGCGCCGTCGACGGCTATTCCTATTATGTCGAGGTCGGCGTGTGGGCCTATGGCAAGCGCGACATCAACGGAATGCTCGGCTACGAAAATCCATCCCACCTCGACTTCAGCAAGCCCGATGCAGCCGATCCGCCCCACGCGCTGCAGTTTCTCGTCAAATGGGAGCAGGTCAAGCTGCGCTATGCGAGCGCGAGCCGAGGCGGCGCGGTCGATCCGAAGGGGATCGATGGCGACATCAAGGCCAATGCCTTTTCGCTCGGCGCGAACTACTGGTTCACCAAGCACGTTCGCTTCACGACCAACTACGTGCTCAATCACTTCCCGGGCTCGGAGCCGGTGAAGGCGACCGCGGCCGAAGGGCCGGTCCAGACTGCCGACCAGCGCGCGCTGGCCCCCGGCAACACGCTCGCCATCGGTACGAACGACAAGGCCCGAGACGGCGCCCACGTCCTTCACGAGCTGCTCTTCCGCGTCGCAGTCGCGCTCTGAGGCTCTGCTCGCACGTTCCCGACCCCATCGCTGTGGCGACGAAAGAGAAGAAGGCTCACCATGAGATTTCACAAGCGATCTTCGATTGCCGTTTCGGCATTGGCTGCTGCGCTGGCAGCGAGCACCTTCGGCCTCTCCTGCGAGGACGACTCGACCACCCCCACCCCGCTCGACCAGAGCAAGGGTCTGAACAAGCTCAATCACATCGTCGTCATCTATCTCGAGAACCACAGCTTCGACAATCTGTACGGCACGTTTCCGGGCGCCGAGGGCATTGCGTCCGACGGCGGCAATGCGCTTCAAGTCGGCGACGATGGGCGCGTCATGGGCACCCTTCCGCAGCCCATGGATACGGGCATGTCTCCGCCGGTGGCCGACGGTCGATTCCCGGCCGATCTCCCGAACGCGCCGTTCGCGATCGATCAATACGTCCCGGCCGACCAGAAGATCGGCGATCTGGTCCATCGCTACTACCAAGAGCAATCGCAGCTCGACGGCGGACGCATGGACAAGTTCGCGAGCGTGAGCAACGCAAAGGGCCTCGTCATGGGCTACTACGACACGAGCAAGCTGCCGGTCGCGACGGTCGCGAAAGACTACACGGTCTGCGACTACTTCTTTCACTCGGCGTTCGGTGGCTCGTTTTTGAACCACATCTACTTGGTCTCGGCGTCTGTTCCGACATTCGCCAATGCGCCGACCGACATGATCGCGACGTTCGACACGATGACGTCCACCAAGATGACCGCAGACGGCGCCGTCACGCCCGATCTCTATGTGGTCAACACGGCGTTCAGCGTCAATGCACCTCACCCGAGCACCATTCCGGCAGACCACTTGGTTCCCAGCCAGACGATGCCCACCATCGGCGACCGATTGAACGACAAGAAGGTGACGTGGGCCTGGTATTCGGGAGGCTGGGACGACGCGCTCGCGGGCCATCCCGATCCGAGCTTTCAGTTTCACCACCAGCCCTTCGCCTACTTCAAGAGCTTCGCCGACGGGACTGACCAGAAGGCGCAGCATCTCAAAGACGAGAATGCCTTCTTGTCGGACGTGAAGGCCGGCAAGCTTCCTTCGGTCTCGTTCGTGAAGCCGCTCGGCGACGAAAACGAGCACCCCGGCTATGCCAACGTGACGTCGGGCGAGAAGCACGTCGTCGACCTCGTCAAAGCGATCAAAAGCGGACCGCAGTGGAAAGACACCGCCATCATCATCACGTACGATGAAAATGGTGGATTCTGGGATCACGTCCCTCCGCCGAAGGTCGACCGCTGGGGACCGGGGACGCGCGTTCCGGCCATCGTCATCTCACCTTTTGCGAAGAAGGGATTCGTCGATCACACCAAGTATGAAACCGTCTCGATCCTCACGACGATCGAGCACCGATTCCAGCTTCCGCCGCTCACGACCCGCGACGCGCACGCCGCCGACATGAGCGCGGCATTCGATTTCAACCAAACTCCCTGATCTCGCGAGACGCGGGGTCTTGATTGAGACGCCGCGGCCCGCGGTGCTCCCCCGAACCCGATGGGGCGCCATCGCGCGCCGCGGACGATCGGCTCCCGCGGACGATCGGCTCCCGCGGAGGACGAGCGCTGCGCGCTCGAGCGTGGCGCGCGTCTCGACGAGCACGGGCGCCGGCCTCGTGCGACGAACGCTACAAGACATGCGTTGGATCATCGATCGGTGTCTGGAAATCGCTTTCGATGGCCACCGCATCGCTCGGCGTCTCGAGGCTCACGCGACCGAGAACGCCGGTGCGAAGCTCATGCACCAAGATCTCAGATGCTTTGTGCATGTCGATGATCCCGCCGCTGCGCAGACATCCACGCCGTCGACCAATCTCTTCCAACAAGAGCTCCGGCGCGCCCGGCACCTCGCGGAGCTTGTAGCGCGCAACGACCAGGCTCGCGTAACGCTCGAGAAGAAGCCCAGCTGCGAACATCGCGATGTGCAGATAGTCGATCGCCGTGTCCGGAATCGAGCCGCCGAGCGCGAGACGGAAAGCGATCGATTCGTCTTCGATCTTCGGCCACGAGAGACCAGGGCTGTCGGACAGCACCATCCCGTTCTTCAAGACGACCATCTGCTGGGCCTTGGTCACCGCAGGCTTGTCGCCGACGACGGCTACCACGCGATTCATCAGCGTGTTGATCAGGGTCGATTTGCCGACGTTCGGTATGCCGGTGATGAGCGCGCGAAGAGGCTTGGTCGAGCTGTGCTTCAAACCGAGTTTCTTGCAGAGCTCGGGGATGCGCGTGCGGACCTCGGCCGCGCGGTCGGTCGTCGATGCGAACGCGAGCACGCGACCCTGCTCACGACCTGCCACCTTCGTCTCGAAGTGCTCGAGCCACGCCTTGGTGACTTCCTGATCGGCCAAGTCGCTCTTCGTCAGCACCTTGATGCATGGCTTCGCGCCGCGGAGCTCGGTGAGCACCGGGTTCGAGCTCGCAGCGGGGAACCGAGCGTCCAACACTTCGATGATCACGTCCTGCGACGGGATGAGCCCGCCGAGCTCGCGTCGGGCCTTGGTCATGTGGCCGGGATACCACTGGATCGACATGGCTCGTCTCTACACCGGCCGCTCGGTGCACGCTGTAGTCGCGGTGCCTCCGCGGACCCGGCTCTCGCCCGTCGACCTCCACGTGGCCGTTGCCTTACCCGAGCAGAGCTTCGTCGAGCTCGGTGCCAAGGCTTTGACGTTCGTCATGGAATGGTCGCTTCGACTGACGCTTTCGCTCGGTCGAGGCCCCAAAAACGCCGACAAACGTGCTTCAGGCGAGCATGCTTCGACGATTTCAGCGGTCGCGTGGGAACGGCACCGCGCTTGCAAAACGCTTCCGCATGAGCAGCTTCGATGCCCTTTTCGCCTACGACATCATCGCTGAGCCCTTGGGACTCTGGTTCCTCACGCGCGAGGTTCCGACCTCCGAGCTCGTGACCCAAGCCGCGCCCACGATGCGTCCCGGCGCCAAGTTCGCCCATCAGCAACAAGACCGAGACACCCTGTTCGCTAGCGTCCCGACCATCGACCTGGCTCAGGCGATCGAGGAGCAGGGTCTCTTCGAGCCGTGAGCTCTTCGAGCCGTGAGCTCGACGCCCTTCAACTGTTGCGACCACTCCGCAGCGCCTGATCGACCAGCGACAGCTCGGCGACGGAGCACACGTGAACGTTCGGCACGCGGAGCCGAATCGACGACGCGAGAAAACCGAGGCTCGCGCTCTTGTGAACCAACGCGATCGCTCCGATGCCAGCGCTCTGGAGCAGCTCGTCGACGACGACGTCTGCATCACGCGACGTGGGTCGGCTGGTCGCTGCGAACACGATCGCACACGCGCGTGAGCCGCGATCGCGCAGCTCTCCGAAAGCCCTACGGATCCCCGCCTCCTGGCTCTTGTCGCCCTCGAGCTCGATGACGACGAAGCGCGCGATGGACGCGGGCTTTTGCGAGGCCATGCGAACGGGCTCCTCGTGGAGCACGCGACGCGACCGAATCGTCACGTTGCGCGCCCGGAGCGAAATCGACGATGCCATGAAACCCATCGCGGGGCTCGGGTGCACCAACGTCAAAGAATCGATGTTGCTGTTCTGCTCGAGCTGCCCGCAAATGATCTCGACGAGATCGAGCGCCGGTCGCATGGTCGGCGAGAAGACGATCACGCCGTCGGAGGCTGCGTGATCCCGAAAGCTCCGGAACGCGCTCGATACGCCGTGCAACAGATCGCCCCCCTCGGGCACCGTGAAGGTGGAGACCTTGCGCGTCATCGGATCACCGCACGGCCAAGTCCACCGGAGACATCGGTCTCGGTCGAGCCGGCATGGTCGTGCAAGCTCGAGAGCGCCGTCGTGAGGGCCTCGAGCTCGGCATTCGTCGTCGTGACGCCCGACGAGACGCGAACCGCTCCGAGCGGCAAAGTGCCAATGGTGCGATGCGCTTCGGGTGCGCAGTGCAGACCCGCCCGCGAGACGATGCCGAAGACGCGGTCGAGCATCTCCTCGATGGCTTGGGGCTCGTGGCCTTTCATCGTGAATGCCACCACTGGAAGCTCTCCTCGACCCGCGATCGTCGCTCCTGATCGACGAACGGCTTCGCGGAGCGCATCGGCTTGCTCGCGCCACGCCGAAGGCGATCGACGCAACGCAATGGGTTTGGCGACAGCGGCCAGCGCCGCCGCTGCGAACGCCGCAATGCCTGGAAGATTCCGTGTGCCTGCCTCGAGCCTGTCGGGTAGCTCGGCGGGCATGTCGTCGGAGAGCGCGTCGGCTCCGGATCCACCGACCATGAGAGGCTCGATCGCAGCTCCCTCCTTCAGCACGAGGACACCGATCCCAGGAAGGCTTCGAAGCGCCTTGTGCGCCGAGAACGCGATCGCGTCGGCGTCGCCGACCTCGAGTGGAAACAAGAGACCGGCCGTTTGGGCGGCATCGACCACGACGCGTGCACCACGGGCGTGAGCCAGCGCGACGAGCTCGGCCACCGGCTGAATGAGACCCGTCACGTTCGACCCATGGGTGACGACGACGAGCCCGACGTCGGACGGCCATTCTCTCGCTGCGCGCGACAGATCGATGCGACCCACTTCGTCGTGCGGCAGCGTCCACGTGCGAGCGCCGAGCTTGTGGAGCGGCCTCCGCGTCGCATTGTGGGCCATGGGATCGGTTGCGACGAGGGTCCCCGGAACGAGGAGCCCGGAGATCGCCTGATTGAGCGCCGCCGTGGCTCCAGAGAGGAAACAGCAAACGCGGCCTCGCGCTTCGACACTGCCCGGATCGACGGCGGATCCGGTGACGAGCGCGAGAACGGCGCGCCGCGCGGCTTCGACCTGCCGAGCGGCCTCGGCCTGAGCCGAATTCAAGCCACGCTGTGGGTTCGCCCAATTCGCAGCGAGCGTCGCAGCGTCGATGGCTTCGCCAAGACGAGGCAAACTGGTGGCGGCGTGGTCGAGGTAGATCAAGCAGACATCCGAGCCGCAGTTTCGAGAGCCACGAGGACCGCCGTATCGCGGAGCGCCAATCGAACGGTGAATCTGACTTTGGGATCGCCGATGATCCCCGACAAGAGAAAGCGGCCTTTGACGTCGAGTCGAAAGAAGGGTCTCGGCAGATTGGAGAGGATCTCGCGCTTGGTCACGCCCTCGACGCGATCGAGCGCCTCGAGATCGACAGGAAACGGGAGACGAATCTCGACGACGCGTTCTCCTCCCAAGCAATCTCGTTGCACGAGCACCTCCAAGTTCGACGTGATCATCAAGCCTCGCGAGTGGCCACGAACTCGCAAGCCGCGTCGCCCTTGGAGCGACACCTCACCTCTTCGGCGACGAAACGACCCTTGCCAGCGAAGGTCTCACGATAATAGGCCCGGCTGAGCGGCGGGCGTTTGGTGATGTCTCCGTGATAGAGCAGATTCATGAGCCCGGCGACGCTTGCCGATGCCAAGAAGCAGACGCCACCCTCGCTCGATCGAACCGGATATTCATCGAGGTAGCCGGTCGATTCATAGCTATTCTTGACGGTCACGCGGAGCTCTTTTCCGCCCTCGAGCGCGTCGACCTGCCACACGCCCCAGCCGAATGCATTGACGACCGCGACCATTCCGCGAATCCAATCTTCGCGTGTCTCGATCATCGGCGCGACGACGGCTTCCCATTCTTGCGAGAGCATGATCCCGCCGAAGGTATTGAACGCGCAGACGTGTCCCGATTCGGTGAGCGCGGCGCGCGCGAGGGCGGTCGCCTCGGGCCCCATTTTTTCGGCTTGGTGAAGGTACGAGAACGAGACCTTGTTGTAATACCCGGCGTAGTGCCGCGTGAGGTAGAGACCGAATGCGGGAATGAGCCCCTCTTCGTTTCCGACGAGAGAGAGACTCGATACCGCGTCGACGATTCCATCGTGGTCGATCATGAGCGGACCTCGACGCGCAGCCGGCAATCATCGGAGGCGCCGCACGCGAAACAGGCGGTTTCTTCGACGTGAATGCTCGCCGGTGTCAATTCGAATGCAACCGCCACCGCCGCGGTGACGAAGCCCACGGCGAAATGACAGACCGGGGTCTTGCTCTCGCCGAAGAGCGAGCTCCAACCCATCGCATAGTGCGATGAGCGAAGGGTGACGTCGCCTCCGGCGCGCGTCATTCCCGAGAACTCGAGTCGGCCGAAGCCGACCTCACCGAACGTTTGATCGGCGAGCGCCAGAATCTCGGTGCGCTTCGCGCCTTCGCGAACGAATGCTTCGAGCTGCCGAAAGGCAGGACCGATTGCGGCCGACGAGAGAAGCGCCGCCGCACCTTCGCCGACGCCGTCTTGGACGGCTTTCTGAAGCGTGCAGTTGTAGTGGTGGCAATGAAAGACGAGGCTTTCTTCGCCCAAGATGGCTGTGTTGGTGGCTTTCTCGAACTCGACCTTCGGCATCAAACCCCCCCGCAACGTGGATGACTCGACCGTAGCCCAAGCGCGCGCCCCGTTGCAACGCCGCGCGCCGCTCGCGTACGGCTCGAGGCGGACCTCGAACGAGACGCTTTCTACCGCGGCGCGTCGTGCACAGCCCTTGCCGACGGAGACCGTCCATGTTCTCGCTGCTGCGAGAGGCACGCGCGAATGATGGACGCGCGTCCGCGAAACGGCTCGGGGTTCAAAGCATCGAAACCGGGTCGACGTCGATGATGGCGCGAATGCGTCGATCGAGATCGGCCATCGCGCGCTGCACCGCCGACAGCGCGGCCCGGAGCGGCGGTCGCTCGGCGGCGCGGAGCATGACGCGGAATCGAAAGCGGCCGCGAAGCCTCGGAATGGGAGCCGGAGCGGGGCCCATCACTTCGACCGCGCGCGACTCGACGGCGCGTGTCGTTCGCGCGACGTCGGCGAGCGTGCGCGCCGCAGCTTCGGCGATCTTCTCGTCGACCGCTTCGATGCGGAGCAGCGCCAGCCGTGCAATCGGGGGATAGTTCGTCTCACGTCGATCGACGAGCTCTGCGCGGAGGAAACCATCGACGTCGTGCTTGGCTGCGAACACGATGGCCGGGTGCTCTGGCGAGCGAGTTTGAATGATGACGCGTCCGGGTCGCTCGTGTCGACCCGCGCGACCTGCGACCTGAACGAGGAGCTGGAACGTTCGTTCGCCGGCCCGAAAGTCGGGCATCGACAGCGCGGCGTCGGCATTGATGACGCCGACGAGCGTGACGTTCGCGAGATCGTGGCCCTTCGTCACCATCTGCGTTCCGACGAGAATGTCGACCTCGCCGCGGCGGACGCGCGCGAGGATTTTCTCGGAGGCCATGCCGGCTGCGACATCGCGGTCGAGCCTCGCGATGCGCGCGCCGGGGAATCCCTCGGCCAAGGTCGACTCGAGCTTCTCGGTCCCGAGGCCTTCGAGCGAGAGCTGGGTCGCGCCACAGCTCGTGCAGCGTGCCGGGCAGCTCGCCTCGAATCCACAGTAATGGCATTTCACGCGATTCGCGCCGCGATGAAAAGTGAGCGAAACTGAGCAAGATTTGCAGTTTTCGACCGATCCGCACGCCATGCACACGACGCTCGGCGCAAAGCCTCTTCGATTGAGGAACAGAATGGTCTGCTCGCCGCGCTTCAGGTTTTCGTCGATGGCGCGGTGAAGCGGCAATGAAATGAGCTTGTCACCGGTGGGTCCCGGTCCGATGCGCCTCAAATCGACGAGCCGCACCTCGGGGAGCGCGGCGAGCACGTTCGCGCGATCGGGCAACCGGAGAAGCCCGAGCTTGCCACGCTCGACCAGCGACACCGACTCGAGAGATGGCGTGGCAGAGCCGAGCACCACGACGGCCCGCGCCCGGTGCGCGCGCAAGAGGGCCATGTCGCGCGCCTGATAGCGAACGCCTTCTTCTTGCTTGAACGAGGAGTCGTGCTCTTCGTCGACGATCACCAACCCCAGATCGGGCACGGGCGCGAAGAGTGCCGACCGCGCGCCGATCGCGACCGACACTTCGCGGGCGTGGAGGCGCTTCCACATCGCGTGTCGCCCTTTGTCGCTGAGACCGCTGTGCAAGACCGCGACGCCGTCGCCGAACCGCGCGCGAAACCGCCCGACGAGCTGCGGAGTGAGCGCGATTTCGGGGACCATCATCAATGCGCCGCGACCGCACTGGAGACACGCCGAAATGGCCTGGAGATAGACCTCGGTCTTGCCAGAGCCGGTGACGCCATGAAGAAGAAACGCACGCCCTTCTTTGTCAGCCCCTCGAAGCGCGGCTTCAATGCGCGTCGTCGCCGATCGCTGGGGCTCGGTGAGCTCGGGGGCGACGTCGGGCTCGGCGCGATCGTCGAAGAGAGGTCCGTCGGGTCGATCGCGCTCTTCGAGCGTGATGAGACCGAGATCAAAGAGCTTCTTCGCCGCCGATCGCGCGTTGCCGAAGTGTTCTTCGAGCCGCGCGATCGCTTCGGGGCCGCGACCTCGGAGACGAGCGAGAATCTCTTTGGCCTGGCCTCGAAGCGATCCGGGCGTTTCGATCGTGGTCGTCGGCACACAGACGATTTCGCGCGCTTGACCGATGCGCTTCACGCGCCGAATGACGCCGCCTTTGGGTCCGAAGAGCTCGCCTTGCTCCTCGTCGCGTTCGAGACCTTCGAGCGTCTCGACGCGACCGCGTTCGAGCGCCGGGAGAGCGAGCCTCAAGACTTCGCCGATGGGCGCGAAGTAATAGTCGGCGACCTCGGAGAGGAACGAGAGCAGCTCGGCTGGAAGAACCGGCTCGCGGTCGACGAGCGCGCGCAGAGGCCGAAGCTCGAAGCCCTTCGGCCGCGGAAGCTCACCCACTCTCAACACGACGCCGATGATTCGTTGCTTGCCGAAGTCGCAGAGGACGCGCGAGCCCGGCACGAGATCGCCCTGCATCGAAGCCGGAACTTCGTAGGTGAAGGCGTTGGCGAGCGGGATCGGAACGGCGACCTCGGCGAGGATCGACATCGGGCGGCGGAGCCTACCCCGAACACCGTTCGGACGCCTCAGCTCGTGGGCGGTTCCATCTTCTTCGAGTCGACGTTGCCATCTCGCTCGCTCTTGCCGAAGTCGATCACGCTCTTGTCGCCGCTCGCTTCGTCCATGGTGACGCGCGACATGGCCCACAAATCGGGCGTCGTCTTGAGCTCGAGGCGCGCGAGCACCTTCTTCAGCTCGGCCGACCTCGGAACCGCTACGAGGGTGATGCCGCCCTCACGGCTCGGCACCGAGAGATCGTAACGGCTCGAAAGGGTGCTCAAGTCGCCGCCCATGAAGGTCATGATGTCGCCGAGGACGAGACTCATCGCGCCAGCACCCGCAGGTGCCTTGGTCGCTTTGCCGCTCGATCCTCCGCGAAAATAGACGCCGCTCGGGGTGATCCAATAAGTGGTGGCATCGGGAGGAAAGAGCTCCCAGCGGAGCCTGTCGGGCCGGAGCAGAGAGAGCTCGCCCTTGCTCTTCACTTCGGAGGCCAGGAGCCCGATTTCGCGGGTCTGAACGAACGGAGCGACGAGCGACCTTAGCTTGGAGCGCGCTTTCGCGAGATCGTCGAGCGCCGACTTCAGGTCTTCGGCACGGGCTTCGCCGACCGCGCCGAGGAACGGGAGAGCCAGCGCGGCCGAGAGAACGGAACGTCGAGAAAGTCGAGTCATGGGTGACGGAGCGGTTGGACGCAGCCTCAGCCGGGTTCTTCAACGGCGCCGCGCGAAGGTCAACGACTGGCGACCGCCGAGCGAGCCGCGCAGGGGCCTTTCAGAGCGAACGCACGACCGTCCAGATCACGACGAGCAGGATGACGGCGGCGGCGGCGACGAAAATGCGGATGTTCGACTTCTCGCCGGCCTTGGCTTGCGTGGCGTCGGCGATTTCGTCGAGTAGAGAGACCGGGGCGCGAACGGGATCGCCTCGAAGCTCGCTCGAGAGAATCGGGACGAGCTTTCCGTCGACGACCTTCATTAGCGGGCCACGATGACGATCGAGGCTGCCGAGCACGGTCGACTGAAGAATGTCTTCGGGATAGAGCGACCGGCTGCAGGCCGGACATTTCATGGGCCAGGGCTTCTCAGTCGAGATCTCAGCGTCGAACGCCTTCTTGCAAAGCGATTCTCCGCACGCGAATGCGCGGATCTTCTCGCGGTGGTCGGCTCGGGGAGGCAAGAGGGCGAAGCTTATCAGCCGCGCCAGAGGCCAGGTGGAGTAGTAGATCCGTGATGAGCTTCGGTCGAAATCCGTACGTCCCCAAAGCACAGGCTGCCGAGCAGAAGGCCAGCGACGCGCCCGACGACGGCGCGCGCATTCGCGCCTACCGCGACGCGGCTCATCAATGGGATCGCGCAGCCGAGCGCGAGAGCCCAGGCAAGCATCGAACCGAGTACGAAGCGCACGCAGCCCGAAACCGAAGCCTCGCCGACGGCGACGTTCTCGCCGAAGACGACGGGAGCGAGCCTGTCGATGCAGCGGCGATGCTCGATCCCAAGTCGCTCAACTGAGCGGAGCGATTGCATCGTCTCGTTGGACGATCTCAGGCGTTCGAGAGCGGTGCGAAGCCCCCGATCGTCATCGCGGGGTACAACTCCGCGAACGAATTCCTGGCCGCGAAGTCGTCGTCGACTAGAAGCACATGCGGTGGCCATACTTCGATGTCACCACTTTCGCGCGCGACCCTGCGGGTCGCATCGAATCGGCCAAAGCGCGTCGCAGCACCAGACTGAGTCAGCTTGCGGACCATCGGCCAATTGGGTGCATCGCAGATGCCAGGCTCGTCGCGCAGGAAGAATGCACGAGTGACTGTAGCCGCTGGCCTCAAATGAGACGCCACGCCACGTCCAAGACGTCTCGCGCGAACCATCGACCGATCCCGATTGAAAGACTCGTTGAGCACGAGCGTCCAGCCCTCACTCTCTCACGATGCGGGTGACTGGCGCGTCCGGCCGGGAGCTCACCCTGCGCGCCCTACGAGCCGGGGCGTACGACTTCATTCATAAGCCGATCGACTCGGAATACTTCGCAGCGTCGGTTTGCCGCGCCATCGAGACGTCGCGGCTGCGCCGGGAGGTCGAGCGTCAACAGGTCGTCTTGCGACAACATGCCGAAGAGCTCGAGCGAACCGTCGAAGAGCGCACGAGAGAGCTTCAAGATGCCCATCGAATGAAAGACGGATTCCTCGCGACACTCTCGCACGAGCTCCTCACTCCGCTCACGGCGGTCATCGGCTCGCGAGGAGCGGAATCCTCGGCGAGACCACGCGCGCGCAGGCCATCGAATCGATTCATCGCAATGCGAAGGCTCAGCTCATCGACGAGCTGCGAGACATCTCTCGCACTGCGCTCACTCATCCGTTCAGGCGGGCCTATACGGAGATCTCCCGCGAGCGTGGCACGTCGCATGCTCATGTTGGCGAGAAGGGGGAAGTCATGCGCTTCGAGAGTCGGGAGGAGCGGGGGCCAACGCTCGCAGGGGACCGCGAGCGGCACCGGAACAAGCGGATATTCGTGCTTGAAGGGCGCAGTAGCGGCGTTCCCCTGACGTTCGAGGTCGCAGCTCCGCGGGCCGCGGCTCTCGACGTTAGGGTGCTCGAGAAGCTCGGTGCTCCGAGAAGCGCGTCGCAACTCTTCGAAGAGCCTGGCGATCTCGACGTGACGAAGAGGCGGCAGACTGTGTGGCGTGCCACGTCTCGACGCAACCGTTGGCCAGACGGATCATGTCGCCGAAGCGGAGCCGCTTTGCTGAATCGTGGGGAGTGCTCTGGACGCCTTGCGGCACCACCGAGTCCCAATGAGGCGAGCTGACTCGGGCACGGTGCCCCTCGGCCATTCGGTTCCGCGCATTCATCGCGTTTCGAGGTTTCATCATGGAAGACCAAGTGTTGTTCGTCGACGATGACCCCGAGCAATGCGGGCTCGTGGAGCTCGCATTGTCCAAGGCGGGCTTCAGGGTGAAGACCACGACGTCTGCCTACGAAGCGTTGTCGCTGGTTGCGAGCGCGGCCTTCGACATCGTGGTGACCGACCTCGACATGGCGGAGATGAATGGTCTCGATTTGTGCGAACGCATTCTCGGGACTCAGCCGAACATGGTCGTCATCGTCGTAGCCGGTCGGGCGAGCATGGCGACGGCGATCGAGGCGATGCACGTGGGCGCGCTCGACTTCTTGGTCAAGCCCCTCGACCAGGAGCTTTTGACGCTCGCGGTCGCTCGCGCCGTGACGCACAGACGGTTGAGCGACGAGGTCCGCCTGCTCAAAGAGAAGTCGCCTCCTGCCCGCCCCGCCAATCTGGTCGGCCTCAGCGACGCGATGAATCGTGTCTACGATCTCGCCTACCGTGTCGCTGGCTCCGATGCGACGGTGCTCATTCAAGGGGAGACGGGAACGGGTAAAGAGCTCATCGCGCGCGCGGTTCATTCGCTGGGTCCGCGTTCGGATGGCCCCTTCGTCGCAATCAACTGTGCCGCCGTTCCTGCTCCTCTCCTCGAGAGCGAGCTGTTCGGTCACACGCGCGGCGCCTTCACCGATGCCAAGGCTGCGCATGTTGGTCTATTCGTGCAGGCGGAGGCCGGCACGGTCTTTCTCGATGAGATCAGCGAGATGCCCCTGGAGATCCAGCCGAAGCTCCTGCGGGCGCTTCAGGAACGGAAAGTCCGCCCGATCGGAGCGAACCTCGAGGTCCCCTTCGACGCGCGGCTCATCACCGCCACCAATCGTGATCTCGAATTGGCGATCACTGAGAAGCGGTTCCGCGACGACCTCTACTATCGAATCAACGTCGTCAAGATCGTGCTGCCCCCGCTCCGAGACCGAGGCAACGACGTGCTCAAGCTGGCATCGCATTTCCTCGACCGATATGCTGGCCTAAAGAGCCCGAACAAAAAAGTGACGCTCTCGCCGGACGCGGCCGAGAGGCTCGTCGACTACAACTGGCCGGGCAACGTCCGCGAGTTGGAGAACTGCATCGAGAGAGCCGTGGCGCTGTCGCGATTCGACCGAATCGTCGCCGACGATCTACCGCAACGAATCCGAACGCACCGTACCGATCGAATCAGCAGCGGCGCCGGAGAGCCGGCAGAGATCGTCACGATGGACGAGCTCGAGCGGCGCCACGTCTTGCGCGTATTGAAGCTCGTTGGAGGCAACAAATCGCGCGCCGCGCAGATCTTGGGCCTCGATCGGCGAACGCTCTATCGACGACTCGAACGCTACGGCGGCGCCAACAAGGCGGCGTGAAGACCATGAGTCAAAAAAACGCCGACGACCTGCGCTACATGCGGACGCGATTTTTGGAGAGGAGCTGGAGCGAGGGCTCGGCCCGGCGACGGCCCGCGAGCCTCTGCATTTTTCGCGATCGGAAGGCAATCGACCAAGAAGATCCTCCACGTCGCGCAGAGGCTCGCTTGCGCAGACGAGCTGTCGCTCGGGCCTTCGTTTTCGCTTGCTCCAGTGCGACTGGGGGTTGGCGGCGAAATCAAGAGTCGACGTGATTCGTCTGACCCTCGCCGATGCGTTCATCGCGACGCCGACACTCCATCGTTGAGGGATCTGCTCCGGGTGCTGATGCTGAAGGTCGGCCGCCGCGGTTCATTGACTGCTCGTCGATCCCCCGTTGGTCGGTAGCCCCGGAATGGGAGGGAAGGCGCTCGGCAGCGTCGGAAACGTCGATGGAATCTGGGGCAGCCCCGAGGGAAGGGTGGGCCAAGGCGGACCACCGAACGGCCCTGTCGTCGTCGCGGTCGAAGGCGACGTGCTCGCCGAAGGTTGAGGTTTCGACGGTTGCGTGGGGGAGACTGGCGTCGAAGAAATCGGTGCCGGAGAAATCGGCGTCGGCGACGGAACGACGGGGTTCGGCGATGGTGCGCTCGGGCTCGTCTCCGACGGTTTCGCCGTGCCGGATTCGTGCACAGCGAACGGCGTCGAGGACGACGCCTCGTCGGGTCGCGACGATCGCAAAGTGACGAAGAGCGCGACGCCCAGCGCACCGACGATGAGGGAGCTTGCACCGACCAAGAGCACGATCCGGCCGGACGACTTCGAGCGCCCGGCTCGCGTCGAGCTTCCCGTGTCGAAAGGCGGGTTGCGCAAGGCGACGGGCTCGGCGAGTGTCGGACCCGGCCTTCGCGGCGCTTGGTCACCGGGCGCGGTGACGCTCACGGCGCCCCCAGGGTGGGGCGCGGCTCCGTCGGCGATCTGCGTCTTTGACGGCGCTTCGTGCGCGGCTGCGGCCCCAGCCAAGACCACCTTTCCGAGCGGCGGGTCGAGGGGGGCTTTCGCTGACATTTCATCGGTTCCTCGCGGACCCTTTCGCGTGCCGTCGCTCATGCGCGGCAGTGTAGCGCCTCCTGTGCCTGGAGACCCGCGCCGATGCCGCGTGGCTGGTGTATGGTGCTCGACGATGCGAAAGACCGGGGCGATGCTCTGCTCGGCGCTGCTGCTCATCGGCGCGGCGTTGCTGCCCGCCACGTGCAACGAGGCTCCGACGTGGCACCGCGACGTCGCTCCGATCGTCTCGAAGAGCTGCTCGAGCTGTCATCGAGACGGTGGCGCGGCATTCGCGCTCTCGGGCTACACCGATGCGCGCGCGCACGGCCTCAGGATCGATCACATGGTGACGACCCATAAGATGCCCCCATGGCCGCCCTCGCAAGACGGCTGCCCCACGTTCGTTGGCGATCGGCGGCTCAGCGCGGCCGAAATCGAGCTCGTGAGCCGGTGGACCGAGAGTGGAATGCCCGAAGGTACTGCGACCCAATCGCCTCTCCCCACGGCCCCGCCGTTCGGCGAGCTCGAAGGTATCAACGACGAGCTGACCGTCGACGACGACTACTCACCCTCGACCGACAGCGACGACTACCGATGCTTCGTCCTCGACCCCAAGCGCTCCGAAGACGCGTTCATCACGGCGTACCGAATGAAAGCGGGACCCGGAATCCATCACGTGCAGCTCTGGGAAGTCGATGACGCCGAGGGGGCCACGAAGATCGCCAGGGTCGACGACGAGGCGCCTGGCCCGGGCTTCCCGTGCACGGTCTGGCCAGACGTGCCGGTTCGCATTCTCAGCGTCTGGGGACCGAGCGATCCCGTGCGTCGACATCCTGCGGGCACCGGCGTTCGCATTCGCGCCGACCACAAGCTCGTTCTCCAAGTCCACTATCACCACGCATCGGGACCGAGCCGCCCCGGTATCGGTCTCGTGCTCGCCGACAGCGTGCCCGAAGAAGCGACGCTCCTCGGAATCGGATCACCGTGGTTCGTCTTGCCGCCGCGCACCCCTGCGACGAACGTCCACGTCGAATGGCCCGTCGACGCCGACATGAAGCTATGGGGGGTTCGGGCCCACATGCACACGCTCGGAAGCATGGCCCACATCGCTCGAAAGACGCCTGTCGAATCGAGCTGTCTGCTTTCAATCCCCGAGTGGGACGCGAATTGGCAGCTCATGTACTTCTATGAAAAGCCGATTGCGCTGAAGGTCGGCGACAAGCTCGAGCTCGACTGCACCTACGACACGATGACGCAGAACGAAGAGGTCCACACGGGGATCACTGGTCAAGACGAGATGTGCAACGGCTACTTCTACGTCACCGGGATTCCGCCTCGATGAATGGCGCGGCGCGAGCCTTCGCATCACGCGAAGCAAAAGGCCCCGCAGCGTATTTCTTGGGCTTGGTCCTATCGCTACTAGGTTGCACCGAAGAACAGATTGCTCCTGCACCCGTGCCTGCGTCTTATCGCGTCGTGCTGGGGTGGCCCCACGTCCCCGACGAGACGGTGCTCGGACAAGTCTCGGGAGTCTCGGTCGACTTCGAGGGTGGCGTATGGCTCTTTCGCCGCGCCGAGCGCGATTGGTTCGGCGCGACGCTTCTCACCAACCCGATTCTGTCGCCGACCGTGATGCGCTTCGATGGGAAGAGCGGCGAGCTATCCGGCGCGCTCGGCGCGGGTCTTTTCGCGATGCCGCACGGTCTCACCATCGACAAGCACGGTCACCTCTGGGTCACCGACGTCGCGCTTCACCAAGTCTTCGAGCTCGACCACGCGGGGAACGTGCTGCGCACCTTCGGCGAACGAGGCATTTCGGGGAATGATGCGTCGCATTTCTTCATGCCCACCGATGTCGCCATCGCCGACGACGGCTCGTTCTTCGTGAGCGATGGCTACGGCAACGCGCGGGTGGTGAAGTTCGACGCCGCGGGGAGATTCGAGCGCAGCTGGGGCGAAAGAGGATCGCTTCCAGGCCAGTTGTCGATTCCCCATGCCATCGCTCTCGGTCCCGATGGCAACGTCTACGTCGCCGACCGTGGCAACGCGCGCGTGCAGATATTCGATACGAACGGCGCGCTCCAAGGCATTTGGCAGAGCGATGCGCTCGGGAGGCCTTGGAGCATCGCGTTCGACGATCTCGGTCGCGCCTTCGTCGTCGACGGCGGCGACCAAGCTCCGCCCGGCCGCGCTCGCGTTCTCCAGGTCGACGCGAATGGAGTCGTCGTCACTTCTTTCGGCAGCTATGGCGCGGGAAGCGGCGAGATGATCGATCCGCACGACATCGCGGTCGGCCACGACGGAGCAGTTTACGTGGTCGAGGTCGGACGGGGTCGACGCGCCCAGAAGTTCGTTCCGAACGAGTGATGGGCCACGGCTCCGACGCGGTCAGAACCAGCAATCGACGCGACTGCCCCAATTGCCCATTCGGTTGAAGGGCTCGCACGACGCAGCGACGGTCCGATGCAAACCCGGTCCGTCGTGATGACGCGTCGAGGGCGAAGGAACGACTCTCGATGCATACCCGCCATAGCTTGCCACGGGCGACCAGCTGGGAGCCGGAGGCGGAATCGAAGGGCCGCATGGACACTTCGGGACATCGCCATTCTCGATTGGGTCAGCACGCCACAAGGCACTCCGATTCCTGCTCTCTTCGAGCTGATAGGCTGACGTCATGCGACGACGAAGCAGGCTCGCGAGACAGGCCCTCCACGCGACCCTCGGAGCTCTCCTCTTGTGTGTCGGGTGTGACAAGCGAGTGTTGCGCTACGACGACGATCTCGACCTGCCCGCGATCGGTGCCTCATTCAAGTGCGGCGACAAGCCGACCTCGGGAGATCGTGCGCAGGCATGCCGAATCCTCGCCGACTTCGAATCGGCCAGTCCCTTCCTCGAGTGGCCCTCCAAGGGCGTCGACACGTGGTTCGGACGAAAGGTCTGCACCGATTCGATCGACAACGCCGAACGGGTCGACTTCGGGTTGGTCTATTTGAAGCCCGGCCTGGGAAAGACGACGTTCCCCGACGACGTGAAGGTCGACACCGCGCGCGATCTTCCGACCGGCGCGCAGTTCATCGCCGCGTCGGCTGGGAAGATGTCACCGGAGATGCGACGCGGATACATCGCAGCGATCGATGGCGCCGAGAAAGGCATCGCACCAGTGTTCACGGGCGTATCGGATCTCGATCGAGGCGCACTCGAATCGTTCTGGGAGCGAACGAAGAAGGGAAACGGCTCGGCCGACTTCTTCCGACTCGTCCAATCGAAGGGCCCGAGCGCGCTCGGAAGCGCGCTGACGAAAGAGGGCACGGCGAAGACTCCTTCGGCCACGTACTTCATTCGAGCCGTCGGGCTCCGCATGATCATGGTTTATCCGTCGTGGGCCGAGTACCCCATGCCTTGTGTCGCGGAGCTCTGGAAGATCCATTCGGCGCCCTGATCGCGCCGCGCGAATCGGCGAATGCCTCGACAGCGAGCCACGCCGCACACGAACGCCGAGGTAAGACACTGCGGCACGAAAGCGGCAGGTTCTCTTCAGGTCGCGTGTTGAGCGAATGGCGGATCGACATTCACCGGAGGAGGCGCGAGAGGATCCGCTGACCTGGGCCCTTCTCGTGGTTTTCGCCCGCGCCCCGCGGTTCGAAATGATCGTCTTTTCACGATCATTTCGAAGCGTGCTCCTTCCAACGATTGCGTGTGCCGACCGATCAGGCGCGCCCTCGCTCGACGTGAAGCTCTGGGCGCAAGACGAAGCCGGCGACTTCAAGAGCCCGCCGGCACCCTGAGGTTCATCTCACCAAGACCGGTAGCACGCGCGTCGGATGGAGGGCGTACGACGGACTGAAGGCCGCGACGGATTGCCCGTGAGCCACGACTCGCTCGACGATCACGAGAGCTGACGGGACGGCGAAGCCAGGGTCGTGGCTCTCGCGATGAATCACCCGCGTCGAAGTCGACTCGACGCTGCGGAGCTCACTGCTGCGTGAAGAGCCACGCCGGATCGCAGACGTACTGGGGGCAACCGTACTGGCCGCCGGTCCACGATTGGAGGGTGTAGCCCTCTTCACACGCGGGGAGGAACTGGGCACAGAATCCGGAATTCACGCACGAAGAAGGCAGAATGCAGCGATCTTCGGAGCGTGAGTACGTTCGGACCTGACCGCTCGGGCAGACGCCATACTTGAAGAGCGGACAGGGCCCTGGCGTCTCGGGGAGCTTCAAGAAGACCTGGCTCGCCGAGAGCACCGCCTCGGGCCCGCCCGGGAACACGTCACCCGCGTGGATGTTGCCGACGACGATCGCCGACCCGTCTTCGACGCGATGTGTGAGCCACGCATCGTCGACGAGCTGTCCGAACGCGACATCGGTTCGGGTGAAGCTCGAGGTCTTCGTCGCATTGAGCTTGTGCGCCGTGAGGTTGTTGCACGGAGCCGTGATGCACTGCTTCTGAGGATCGTCGGGCGAGACGGCGAAGAACGTGTCGCCAGCGGCCGCGGTCTTACCGGGCATTCCGCGATAGGCCTCGGAGACGACCAGCTTTCGTGTGTTGGTCTGGGTGTCGAGCTTTCCGAGCTTCGCTCGCAGCACCACCTCGCCATCGGGTGCGCCGTTGACCTGATCGATCGCGGTCTGATCGAGATCGGAGGTCGAGAAGTCGAGCGCAGAAACATAGCGCTCGGTCGGGTTCGCCTTGTTCACGTCTTTGGCGAACCAGCCACCGCACTTGGGCGACGCGCACTTGCGGTTGTCGTGGCGGAGGGTGACGTAGGCTCGTGCCGTGGCCGAGAGCGCAGATTCGTCTTGGGTCGGCGTCGACTCGTCACCCCCGACGGCGCAGCCGCCGAGGAGGAGGAGCGAGACCGAAGTCAGCGAGGCCACTGCGAACAGGCGTACGTTCTCGTTCATGGTGGAGCGCTGTAACCCGAGCGCACCCCATTGTCCACCCTAACCCACCTCGACGGGCGATTGGGTTCAGCGCGCTCCGAGGGCGTGCGTGAGCGGGCGACCCTCGTCACCTCGGGGTTGGTGGCGAGAAGCGAGCTCCTTCAATCGCCTGACGAGCTCGGTCACGTCGCGATGACGGACTTTGGTCCCTTGCGATGCGCGATCGCAGTAAAAGGTGCGGCATCCGAAGGGACGGTCCGAGTAGATCGAGCAGCTACCCTTGGTGGTCAGCATCGGACAGCGACGCTCATCGCGAACCCGCGATCGCTCGACCCCATCGGTCGCCTCGAGAAGCGGAAGCCCCTTCTTGTTCGACCTCGGTGTTCCGAGATCGATCGGCCGACCGAGGCGGGAGACGGCGCGCTTGACCAACGCGAGCTCGACCGAGGTCACGTAAGGCTCACGCCCGGTGATGCCGAACCGACAGCATTCGGTCGACGAAGGGCAGCTCCAATCTGCGTAGAGGCCGTCGGCTTCGTCGTAAATCGCACGGAGCTCGACCTCGACGGCGGCGAACGCCTGCGATGCCGGATCACCACGTCTCCCATTCGTTCGTGGTGCCATATCGAATTACTGCTTCAGCCCTTGGTGCTTCGAGCCGGCCTTTACCCACGCGTCGTAGCTGCCGTCGGCGAGCGCAGGGTCGGCCGCGATGGAGTCGATGGCTTCGTCGGCCGCCGGCTCGAACGCGGGGTCGAGGAGCTTCTTGAGATCGAAGCTCACGAAGCGCCCCATGAGGTGCGGGCCTTCGCTCACCCAAAGAATTCGATCGGTCGTATCCATCACGACTCCGTGCGTCGCGATGACGGCGTCGATGGTGCTCCGGTCGCCGAGCGAACGTGGCTCACCGCCTGGTGCCTTCTTGTCGCGCAGAATGTCGACGATGGAGCTCGCATCGAGAGGCGCATCGGACGAGAGCAGCTCGTCGAGCCTCGAACGACGTGAGCGGGTCGACGTGTGCGCGAGGATGCTCTGGTTTTTCGGGTCGGCCGAGAGCGGGCCTTCGAACGAATTGGTCAGCGGAAGCTTCGAGCCGTCGGTGCGGCGGATGAAGGGCTCCTCACCGGGTGCTCGCTCGATGACCGCGGCGTCGCCCGAGCCGTCGGCCACGAGCAAGATGTGGCTCACCATGGGGCTGCGCTGCTGAACGATCGCGATGGCTTCGTCGACCGTCGACGCCTCGGCGAGAATCGAACGAATCGTGTGGACGACCGGCTCGCCGTTTTCACGCGTCTCGCGCGCGCGACCGCCATGGATGACCACCGAGACGCCTTTCGCATTCATACCGCTCACGGTACCGACGAAGCCCGGCCAAGCCACCGAGGCATAGGGGATCTTGCCCGTCTCTTCGATCAAGAACACGACCTTGTGGTCGTCGTAGACGGGGCCGGCTTCGAAGTCGAAGTTCCGCGCGAGGTAAGTGTGACCGTCTTTGGTCGCCTTTCCACGCGCGACGAGACTCGTGCATCCGAGCAGCGGCGAGTGCTCGAAGCTCAATCCGATATCGTAGAGCGACTGCAGGTAAACGAGGCGCTGGTACGTGGGAATGTACCCGTCGAATGGGTCGGGCGAGAACGCTCGCGCCTGCGCTGCAATCTCGACGAGTCGATCGTTGGCGATGCCGCGATCGACGTGTCGGAATTGGTACTTGCCGATGTCGACGAGCAGCTGGCGCACCGGCGAGAGGGGCACGTACTTCTCGAAGGTCGAGTAGAGCTGGCCCTCGCTCTCGACCATCTCGTCGTAAAGAAGCTTCGAGTGCTCGTCGCCGAGCTCGGCCGGCGTTCCGACGAGGCGCACTTCGAGAATCTTTCCGCGCTTGCGCTTGTAGGCCTTGCCGACGTGCGGAACCGCCTCGTTCGGCGTCGGACGGGAGACCGCCGACAGATCGGGCAGAGCCGGCGGAGTGAGCCGTGTCCCCAGCCCGACACCGAGGTGGAAGACAATCGGCGAGCCGAGGACGACGGCGAGCGCGATGAGCTTCTTCTTGTGCCTTCTCGCGAAACCCGGTCGCGGAACGCTCGGCTTCGGCGCAGGCTCGCTCTTCGCAGAGCCGAGCGTCGTGGCAGCGCCCTCGACGCTCGATTCCAATTCGCTCGGCTCGGTGCCGCTCGCCATGGCCGTTCTTCTTCGTCAGGCTCGAGCGCGACGGGTGATTCCGCGCGTCGAGACCATCGTCTTTACCACTCTGCGGATGACGCGCATCGGATCCTTCACGCTATCGAAATGCGTGGTGCGATCCTCCGGGTAGATCACGCGAATGGGCACCTCGACGATGGCCATTTTCGCGGCGATCGCCAGCAAGATGATCTCGGCTTCGAAGGCATAGCCGTCGTCGCGACCACCGAGCGAGAGCGTCGCGGGGAGGGGATAGCGACGCAGACCGCATTGAGTGTCGCTGAGGAGCTTGCGCGAGAACAACGAGAGAAACCCGTTCGAGATGGCGTTCGAGATCTGATTCGGTCGCGGGGCGCCCGCCCCCTTGAGATCGCGGATCCCCAAGACGAGCGCCTCGACGTCGGCGACACGCGCGAGTCGCGCGGCGTCGTCGGTCGGGTGCTGACCATCGGCATCGATCGTGACCGCCGCGTGGTGTCCTCGGCGCGAAGCCTCTTCGAGCCCCGTACGGAGCGCGCGTCCTTTTCCTCGATTGCTCGCGTGCTCGACCACGATGGCCCCCGCTTCGACGGCGCGGGCGCGTGTACGGTCCGACGATCCGTCGTCGACCACGATCACATCGCCGAGATCGACCCAAGCGGAGCGGACCGAGCGGACCACGTCGACGATCGTTCGCTCGGCATCGAAAGCTGGGATGACAGCAGCAACTCTCACAGCCTGCTCCCCTACCACAAGTGCGCGGGAGCGGGCGCTACGGTCGGGTGAGCCGACGAGCGGGGAACGTGCTCAGAGCCCTCCCTCGGCGTGGCCGCCTCCGGCGTGGCCGCCTCCGGTGCGACCGCTTTTCTTCTCGGACACGTGGCGCTTGTCGGCGAGGCGGCGGCGTTTCGCGGCGCGCGAGGGCTTCGTCTTCACCCGTTTGCGCGGGGCTGCGAGCGCTGAGAGGACCATGTCGCGGAGCTTGGCGCAGGCATCTTCGAGGTTTCGAAGCTGATCGCGCGTCTTCTGGCTGGTGACCAAGAACACCCCTTCGGTGTCGATGCGGCTCGGAAAAAGCATGCGTAGCCGTTCGCGCGTCTCGTCGCTCAGCGCGCGGCTACGGCCCAAATCGAATCGAAGCTCGACCTTCGACGAGACCTTGTTGACGTTCTGCCCACCCGGACCGCTCGCGCGCACCGCGCGGAACGACAGATCCGATGTCGGGAGAGTGACGTCTGGGCGAACGAGGATGGGGCTCATGGCAAGGAGCAGAGACGCGCGAAGGGTCCCACATCTGACTGACGCGCGCTTCTCGGTCGTACACCGGGACGTCGATTGCGCGAAGCACCTCGATCGGGGAAGCTTGGTGGGCCATGACCGACGAGAACACGAAAAAGCCCAAGGTCGAAAAGACCGATGCCGAATGGCGCGCACAGCTCAGCCCGCAACAGTACAAAGTGCTGCGAGATAAAGGCACCGAACACGCCTTCAGCGGTGCGTACTGGGACCACCACGAAGATGGCGTGTATCTCTGCGCCGGCTGTGGCGCTGCGCTGTTCACTTCCGAATCCAAGTTCGACTCGGGCTGCGGCTGGCCGAGCTTCGTCGCGCCGCACGTCGACGAGAACGTCGACGAGCACGAAGACGGGACGTTCGGGATGGTGCGAACCGAGGTCACGTGTGCCCACTGCGGTGGCCACCTCGGCCACGTCTTCGACGACGGTCCGAAGCCGACCGGACTTCGCTATTGCATCAACTCGGCGAGCATCGACTTCAAGAAGCCCGACGCGAAGTGAAGGCGTCTTCATGCGAGGCTCGCGTGTCTGACGATCTCTCGAGCGACTCGCACTTCGCGCGTGCGGGTCGGCCGTGCGAGAGCCTCGACAGACCCATTCCTTTCGGATGACCCAAGCGCCCCGATGTTCGCGCGTCGCATGAAAACCGCTGCGGTGACTCTCTCGCTTCTTTACGCGAGCGTCGTAGGGAGCGTTGCGCTGTTCTATCGAACGTTGCTGTACCCAGCGCCCCAGAGCGGGGTCACGCCGAGTTTGAGGGGCGCGACGCTCGTGACGATCGATGGAGGTGCGCCGACGTCACCTGGCGCTCCGAGGCCAGGCCCGGTCTTCGCGCTGTACGCGAAAGCTCCTCCGGGCGCACCGACGCTGGTCCACTTTCACGGCAACGGTGAAGAGCTCGCCGACGAGGTCCTCCTCGCGAGGCAGCTCATGGACTTGGGCGTGGGTGTCTTCGCCGTCGAGTACCCGGGCTACGGCCTCGCCGCCAACCAGACGGCCTCCGAAGCGACGCTCTACGCCGCGGCGGAGCGCGCGCTCGGCTACCTCGCTGAGCAGAACGTCGGCAAAGACTCGATCGTGCTCATCGGCTTCAGCCTCGGCACGGGTGTGGCTGCCGAAATGGCGCGACGTGGGCACGCGAACCGGTTGGTTCTCATCGCGCCGTACACGTCGATCGTCGACATGGTGCAACGATGGGTCCCGATCGTACCGTCGAGCTTGATCATCGGCGATCGATTCGACACGCTGAGCAAGGCCAAGTCTCTCGACCTTCCCGTGCTCGTCATCCATGGTGATGAAGACCCGGTCGTGCCCGTGGAGATGGGGCGTCGCATTGCGCGCGAGCTACCGAACGCGCGCCTCGACATCGTACCGGGAGGGCATCACGCTGACCTCTTCGTGCGCGACACCGCGCTCGCCGAACGCATCGTCGCGTTCGCGCGCGGCATACCTGCCAATCCTTGAAACGGACTCCTTCCCGAGAACGACCACTCGTGTAGCCTAGGAACACGCCCCATGAAATCAGTGCGAGAGCGGGGGAAACGAACACGAGCCGATGGATCCCTCACGCGTGGGAGTCGCTCTCTCGTGCACGCCTCCCTCCCTGCGCTGAGCCGATCGGCGCTCGCCCTCTCGAAGAAGAGCAAGCTCGGCGTTGCCGACGCGGTGACGAAGACGACCCTCAAGCGAGCGCCGGTCGCGCCTGCGAAGATCACGAGGCCCGCGAGCCCCGAGAACCCCATCGACCTGACACCCGCGAAAGGCCGTCGCGCGCGCGAAGCAGACCGCCGCGCCGGCACCAACGATCGGCGTGCCACCGATCGGAGCGGTTCGTTCGACCGCAACGCCGTGAGCGATCCCGTTCGCCCGAACGCGCCCGCGCCACGTGAGAAGGTCAACGCTCGAGGCGGAGTGCGCGTCGCATCCCCTCCGGTACACGTCGCGCCGCGCGGGCCGAAGAGCTCGGGGCCCAAGGGGGCTGTACCGAAGAGCTCGGGCGCTCCTCGCGGAGCGGCACGGGTCGCGAAGTCGTCCGACGATGCGCGTCGGATGCGCGCTGCGCAACAACGCGTCGAACGAAGATTGCCGACGGCGATGCCGATTCGGACCGTCGCGACGCCTCGACCCGACCTTCGTATACCGAGCATCTCGGTCGAGAACGTCGATTGGGAAGACACCTCGGATTGGACCACGCTTTCTCCGCTCGCGCGATGGGCTCGCACCGAGCGCGAGCTGAAGAAGCGTCTCGAAGAGCTCGGCTCGGTCGGCCACGGATGCCGCGCCGATCTCCGCGAAGGGCGGTTCGTCTGGGTCGACGAGGTGGGTAGCGCCATCATCGAAGCGCGCGCGCAGCTCGTCTGCACGCTCGGGCTCCCGTCGTTGGCGCTGACCATGGCTTGGGCCGATCCGATCCTGTCGAGCGTCGCCGTGCCGCGCGTCGCAGACATCGTCGACGAGCAAATTGTTCCAGACGACGAGACCGCGCGCGAGATCGCCATGCGTGTCGCCGACGCGTGCGGAGCAGAGTTCGTTTACCGAATGCCCGCGCCTCACGTCGACTACTTCCTCGCGCTGCGTTCGTTGCGACCGACCGCGGGAGGAGCCGTGGTGACACCAGGCTCGCCGGTAGGAATGGTCCTTCGTGGGCTCGCCGATTTGCGGCGTTCGCTCGCGAGCCGCACCGAGCCCACGAACGAGCTGCGCGCGCGTTTCCACCGAATCGGCAAGTCGCTCACCGAGCACGCCGAATCCGACTTCAAAGAGACCGAGTGGATCGGCAGGCTCGGTCGCGCCGGGAAGGTCGTGATGAGCCTCGCGGTCCGCCTCGCCCCACCGACGTACACGGCGATCGCCGCAGGACTGACCGCAGACGAGTGGCTCGCTCAATCGGTCGCGGTCGAGCTCACCGACGCCTTGAAGCTCCTCGAAGACGAGTGGGGAGCATTCGCGGTCTGATCGCTCGGAGCGCGTTCGCTATTGCGTCTTCGGCCCGCTGAGTCGTCTGCCTGCTGAGTCGTCGGCCTGCTGCAGGTGCAGCGAGAGAGCAGGCTCAGCGATAGAGCGTGACGAGGTAGCTCTTCGGATCGAGCCGTGGCTCACCGGATTCGAATGGCTGCGCTTTACTCCATTCGCCGTCGTTGACGCCGACGATGAGAAGGCCGGCCAAGCCGTCGACGTCTCGTACCGTCTTTTCCGCGCGAAACTGTCCGAACACCGGAGCGACGTCGATGCGACCGGCGTCTGCCCCCGATTTGTCGACCTTCACGAGCGCCCAACGAAACAAGAACGGCACCTCCCATTCGGCGACGAACGTCACCTCGGCCTTCGAGGGTGCGCTCGCGAGATCGAGCCAGATGTACGTCGATCCGAGGGCGTCGAGGGGCCGGGCGGGAGCGAGCCTGCGTGGCATCGACGCGTAGGTCGGAGCCCATTCGAAGCGCACGCGACCGAGGTCTCCGAAGCCGGCGACGTCTTGCATGTGCATCCCATCGTTGCGACTGCCGACGAACGCCCGGTCGACGGCGAAGTCGAGCATCGTCTGGCCGAACGTGGTCTTTTGCGACCGGAGGGTCGAGCGGAGGGCGTCGAAGAAGCTCGGATCATCGACCCAATAGGGCGCGTCAACCGAGCTCTTCTGTGCGCTCACCGCGAAGAGAGAGGCGACGATGGTGCCTGGCGCCTGCGATCCAAATCGCTCGTCGAGGAAGCGCGGAAACAAGAAGCTCCCCGGTACGGCGGAGTGGAGCGCGAGGTCGGGTTCTCGCGCTTGGGTCACCGCCTCTTCGGCGATCACGGTCGACGCGTTCGCGCCGACGAGGCACCGGTCGGGTGCGCGTTGAAAAACGTCGACGGCTTCGGTCTCGGCGATGTCGCAGGGCGCAGCGAGGGTCGCGAGATAGCTCGCCGACATCGAGACGACACCGCGATCGGCGGCCCCGTCGAGCCCGAGGAGCATGGCCTCTGCGATCGAGCGGGCGACGAGCTGGGCTTCGTCGCAACCGCCGTGCGATGTCGCCGGGAGGAGCGCGAATGCGGTCGTCGCGTCGCTGAACGCATCGCTACCACCCACGTCGGCCACGACCCGAGCGTCGTCTGCCGACGGACTGAGGTAGATGTCGAAACGCCCGTCCCCGCCACGCGTCCCATCGAACCGCGGCCGAGGAAGCTTCAGTGCATCGAGGGTGATGAACGCGCGCTCTGCTGCGGCGAGCGTTCGCTCGATGACCACACGAGAGGTGCGGACGCCGACATGGACGCAGACGGGACGGTTCTCGGAACACGCGGCAACGCCTTGTTCGGGACGCTCCGCAAGGACGCGCAGCCGCTTGCTCGGGGAGCGCTTCGGTGTCCGGACGCGAAGACTCGACGGAGCTCCGACCGGATCTGGATCCGGGACGGTCTGCGCGCCGGCGACACCGGTGACCCCAGCGAGGACCAAGAAGACAAGGGGCGCCGAGCCATGGCGCCGGGCGAGGTTTCCACTTTTTTTTTGGCTCACCGTTGTCATTCGGGATCCGAGGTCGTCGGCGAGCCACGCTCGCGGAGAGGGGCACGACCCAATCGTGATCCGCTCGAAGAGAAGCCTAGAGCGCCGAACGGTTCGAAACCACGGTAGATTCGCGCGCGTCGAGGGATGCACTCGAGGTGGGTCGATGGTGGGTCCCGACCAGAGAGATTCTTGCGAAGGATCGGAACGATGGTGGGCAACTGCGTTTCATCGGGGCCGCGTCTGGAGCGCTACTGATTCAGGCGAAATCGATTATCCAAAGAGCTCGTCGCGCAACTGACTCATGTTGGCGCGATGTGTCCTGATTTTTGCCGCCTACTTTTCGACGTCGCACCATTAGGAGCTGCTCACGTCGTTGATGTTTCGCTCAGTCGTTGTCGCCTCGGTGGTGTCCGGCCACCGCCCCCACTGACGGAGCCAACTGCCAAGGATCGGGCGGCCTCCTCTGCGACGACGGCCACGGTTTCTCGGGAATCGCACCGAACGCTCCGGGGCGTCGGATAACCCTTCCGCTGGACCTGGTGTCGAGCTTAGCCTGATGCCCTAGCTATGGCGCAAGCATCCTTCGATCCATCGAGGTCGGTCATGTTCGACCTCGCCTCCGGATCGGTTCGCCTCACCGCAGGCGAACCTCAGGTGCTCGTGTCGGCGAGCGTGGTCGGTTCGTTGGTCGCTTCCGCCGCGAACGCGCGCGAGATGGGTCGACTGATCGGCGCAGACCTCGCGGGCCGCGCGCGAATCCGCCGCGCGATGACCGGAGGTGGCGCGAGCGAGGAGACGATGCGCTCGCTCACGCTGGGAAACGTCGTCGATCTCCTCGGAGGCGAGCTCGCCATTCTCGGTCTCGGGAACCTTCGCTCCGAGCGATGGGGCTCCGCGCTCTTGTTCGTTCTCGACCCCTGTCCACTCGACACGCGCGCCGACCCGTTCCTCGCGGGGATCATCGAGAGCGCGGTCGCTGCGGCGGGCGGGCGTGATCTGCGGGCCGCCGTGGTCGATCACCAAGACCGCGTCGTACGAATGCTCATCTGCAACGAAGTCGCGATGAAACGAGCAGAGGCTTTGCGCGGCGAGGGGCTGCCGTTCACGACGATCGTGTCACACCTCCAAGGCCTCAGCCCCGAAGGATCAACCCGGTGAGCAGCGACGCCCGGGTTTCGGCGCTCGAGGATCTCCTCGCGCGGATACGGCGCAACTCGCAGGCGCCGAGGGCCCCTGCGGACTCGATGTCGTCGTCCCTCCGCACCGGTGACGCAACTCAGTTGCACGATTCGTCACTCGATGCCGAGCTGAGACCTGCGGCGTCGTCGTCTCCTCGAGGAGGCATTCTTCGTTTCGAAGAGCAGACCGACCCACGCGAAGATAGCTTTGGTGACCCGCTCGCATCTCCAGGTAGCGCGACAGAGTCGAGTCCGTATGGGCAGCGGCCGCCGAGTCGGCCGCCACCGAGCAGCCGCTCGCTCGAAGGCCTTCCACTCCAGCGACGAGGCACCCCGCAGCCCGGCGCGTCGCGCGGTGGTTCTCCACGCCCGCCGACGCCACCGCCGCCTGCGGTCGCACCGAGCGATTCGTCTCCGCTGCACGACGCGGTGATCAGCCACACGGCGACCTCGCCTCGATCGAGCCGCATCGAAAACGGATTCGGTCTCGTTCCGCCGCCGCCGCGGAACCCGCGCAACATTCCCGACTTCATGGATGAGCCGACCGCGACGGGCGACCCCGACGAGGCCGAAGAGCTCCTTCTCACCGAACAAGACGAAGCGGTCCGGGCACAGGGCGTCCGGTTCCCGACGCCACCCATCGAGCGTGCCGTGACGCCGCCACCGCCACCCCTCACGCTTCGCGAGCCCGGCCACAACGCCAACCGGCCCATTCTCGAGCTCGACGATCTCGATCTGTCGGCGTCGAGCTTGCCTCCATCGCCGTTTCCCGAGCGACAGCCGACCCGACCTTTCGGCGATGACGACGCCGCGCATCTCTCCGATTCTGCATCGTTGTTGCAAATGGACCTCGACGGCGCGAAAACCGATCCGCCTCCCGCTTCGTCGACCGCGATGGGCTCCGAGGCCGAGATCCTCGCCGCGGAGCAGGCGGCAGCGGACGAGGCCGAAGCTGAGATCGCTGCTGCTGAGATCGCTGCCGCTGAGATCGCTGCTGCTGAGATCGTTGCTGCTGAGATCGCTGCTGCTGAGATCGCTGCTGCTGAGCGAACCACTTTGGAGCGGGCTGCAGAAACAGAGCGGGTCGCAGAGGCGGAGCGGGTCGCGGAAGCAGAGCGGGTCGCGGAGGCAGAGCGGGTCGCAGAAGCAGACGCAGAGCGGGCCGCAGCGGCAGAGCGAGTCGCAGAAGCAGAGCGAGCCGCAGCAGCGATTGCCGCCGCGGAGCGCGAAGCCGAGCTGGCCGTTAGAGCGCCGACGGAAGCAGAAGCAGAGCACGTGGCCGAAGAGCGCGCCGCCGCAGAGCGTACTGCGGCTGCCAGCCGAGCCGCCGAGCTCGCTGTTGAAGAACGATCTGCCGCGGGGCGCGCGCGTCAGGCCGCCGAAGCCGCCGAGAGGGTGCTTGAGGAAGAGCCCGTGTTCGACGAGCCGGTCTTCGATGCTCCGGCGTTCGCCACGCACTCGTCGGCTCCTCCCTCGCCCGGAACGACGTCGTCCCAAAGGCCAGATGGGATCGCCTTCGACACGCCAGCCTTCGACACGCCAGCCTTCGACGCTCCGGAGCTCCAGACGCCCTCATTCGACGGGCTGACACTCGATTCGTCTTCCACCGGAATGGTCGCCGGCTACGACACACCGATGATCGATAGCCCCGAGCCTGCTGCTCGCTCGACCGAGCTTTCGTCGGACGACGCAGAGCGCTCTCCGAGCTCTTCGCGACAGCTTCGAGACGAAATCCGCCCGGTCGACGATCGCTTCGATGGCTTCGGTCCCATCGGAGACTCCGAGCCCCCAGAATCCGGAGAGGTACCAAGCCAACGCTACGGAGTCGGCGAGAGCCCCGACGGACGGCAAGTTGGCGCCGACGGCGCGAGCTTCGAAGCCGCGACTGGATCGAGCGCGCCCCGTGCGTCGGAGCGACCGCTGTCTCGCTTCGAGAATCCGTCGACAGAAGACGACGCACGCTCCGGCGTCGTCGTGGCTCGGATCTCTTCGGCTCCCACCCAAGTCGGCGAAGAGCGAGCCGAGGATCCGACGCCGCGACCACGAAGACCGACGACGATACCGCCCGTCTCCGATCCGTTCGCCGGCACGCCTCCCAAACCGGCACGCGTGGGTCGGACCCCGGTCGACGTCGAGCCTCCGCCCGATCTCGACCGCGCCGTCGCGCATGCCGACAGGGGAGAAGACGCGACCGCGGAGCTCTCTACCGTCGGTCGAGTCGACGTCATCGCGCGAGGCCCGGTGGGCGTGGGTGAAATCGCCATCGTCTCGGGCACGCGTCCCGAGCACGAGAGCTTCGGCGCGATCCTCGACGCATCGCTTTCGCTCGGCCGTTGATGACTTCAGTCCGTCGCCGATGGCCTCGCTCGGCCGTCGAACGCGCGGCGATCGATCGCCTCGTCGCTCGACGGCGCTGCTACAAGCTGAGGTAAGTCACCGGCTGGTCTCGAATCCAGGTTCGCTGGCGTCTGACGAACACGCGCGTCGCACGGACGATGTCTTCTTCGAGCTCGCCTTTGCTCCGTCGCCCGATGACGAGGTCGTGCATCTGGCGATACCCGACCGAGCCCATCGCACGCGCATCGCCGTAGCCCGCTCGAACGAGCCGCAGGACCTCGTCTTCCCAGCCGCCCGAGAGCCATGCGACCACACGTCGTCTGATTCGAGAATCGATCTCGTCGCGCTCGCGAAGCGCCCCGACGAGCTGTGTTTCGAACCTCTTCTCGCGGAACCCGTGGGCGTCGTGCCAAACGCTTTGGGGCTTGCCCGTCAGCTCGAATACCTCGAGCGCTCGACTCACACGCAGAAGATCGTTCGGAGCGAGCTTCTCGGCCGAGACGCGATCGACCTCGGCCAACCGTCGATGAAGCGCCGCGCGACCCTCGACCTCCGCGAAGGATTTGTGCGCCGCTCGAATGCCTTCGTCGGCAGGCGGTGACTCGGCGAGGCCGTGCACGAGGGCGCGAATCCACAGAAAGGTCCCGCCGCAGACGATTGGATGGCGGCCGCGCGCGCGGACGTCGCGAATGCATTCGTCGGCCATCGACGAAAAGCGCGCTGCATCGACGGCCTCGAGCGGATCGATGACACCGACGAGGTGGTGCGGCGCACGCGCGATCTCGCCTTGCGTGGGTTTGCCCGAGCCGATGTCGAAGTGCTGGTAGATCTGGACGCTGTCGGCGCTGACGATCTCGCCACCGTCGCGTTCCGCGAGCGCGATCGCGAGCTCGGTCTTACCCGAAGCGGTGGGGCCGACGACGACGGTCAGGGTGTCGGAGCGAAGAGGCGCGAAGTCGGTCAGCTTCATCTTGGGCCCGCGCGCTGCGAAAGCTCCCGATAAGAGACGCGCGTCAGCACCGGTCGCCCGTGTGGACACGGCCCTTTCACCTCGACGCCGGCGAGCGCGACGACGAGTGACGAGGCCTGATCATCGGAGAATGGCGCGCCAGCACGAATGCTGCCTCGACACGCCATCGTCGCGAGGACGCGGTCGATCCCGCTCTGGTCCGAGGGATCGCGCCTACCCGAGAGCTCAGCCACGAGATCGTTCGCCAAGGCCTCGACGTCGGCGTCGCCCAGGAGCTCGGGGATGGCGTGCATGCTGACCGAGTCTCTCCCCGACGAACGGACGTCGAAACCGAGCATGGCCGCGTCGTCGTGCGCTTCTTCGACGAGCGCCACCTGTCGCGCGCCGAGACGAACCACGACGGGCACAGGGAGAGGGCGGCGCGCGACGAATTTATCGCGCACCTGCCGCTTGTACCGATCGAACGCGACGACCTCGAGCGCCCCGTGCCGGTCGATGATCACGACCGCATCGAGCGACTCGCACAAGAGATACGCCCCACGAAGCTGCGTCACGAAGCGGAGACCAGCGAAGCCTTCGTCGGACGTCGACGAAGCCGCGAGGTCGAGCCCCGGCTCTTCGATTCGACCCGCGTGACGGGCAAGAGGGAGATGGCCGTGTGAAGCAGTAGGAGAATTGGATCGAGCGACATTTTGGGTGCCCTGGTGGTCGACGTCGCTCCCCGAGCCGACCCATGACACGGATTCGATGCTCGGTGCTGCGCTTCCCCAGGTGGCCGGCGTCGCCCACGGGCGCTCTTGGCCACGCCCCGTCGACCTCTGGCCACGCGTGGTGCCGAGCGCCCTCGCGAGCTCGCCCTCTAGAACTCGGAAGAGCGCGTCTGCGACCGCGCGCCCGTCGGCGAAACGCACTTCGCTCTTTTGCGGATGCACGTTGACGTCGACCGACTCGAGCGGAATCTCGATGAACACGGCACCCATCGGAAAGCGGCCTGCCTCGAGGACTCCTCCGTAGGCCTGCGCCACCGCGCGGGCGAGGGCGCGATCTCGAACCGGCCTGTGGTTCACGAACAGCGCGAGCGAGCCCGCTCCTGCGCGCGCACGATCGGGCCGCGACAGGAACGCCTCGACCCTTAGCGGACCGCGTGAGCCCGCGCATCTCACCAGATCTTCGGCAGCGAACACGTCTCGAGCCCGCGCCTCGTTGTCGGAGGCGCGCAGATACTCGCGAACGCGCCGCCCGTCGCGCGTGAGCGTGAACGTGACCGCGGCGTGACTGAGCGCGATCGACTCGACGACCTCGGTCACGTGCGCGCTCTCGGTGGGCAGCGCACGCAGAAACTTGCGGCGCGCAGGCACGTTGAAGAAGAGATCGCGCACCTCGACCATCGTGCCGATCGGAGCGCCGCAAGGTTCCACGCGCGGATCGCCGCCGCCTTCGACGAAGATCGAGGTCCCGCGATCGTCGCCGCGACGACGCGTCTCCACTCGGAGACGGCTCACCGACGCGATGCTCGGCAGGGCTTCGCCTCGAAACCCGAAGCTGCCGATGCGCGTGAGATCGTCGAAGCTCGTGATCTTGCTCGTCGCGTGACGGGTCAGCGCGAGCTTGGCGTCGCGTTCGCTCATGCCGCTCCCATCGTCACGAACACGACAGAGCGCGACACCGCCCGAAGCGATCTCGATGTCGACACGGAGAGCTCCGGCGTCGATCGCGTTCTCGGCGAGCTCTTTCACGACGCTGGCCGGACGCTCGACCACCTCGCCCGCTGCGATCTGGTTCGCGAGGTCGTCGGGCAAGACGGCGATGCAATCGACGCGCTCGTCGAAGGTGGTCACGCGACCGGTGTACCACAGTGATGCCCGGAGCGCGGCGGGTGTCGGGGGTCGTCACGATCGACAAGCCACTCACCCTGACGACGGCAGGAGCGTCGGGGAATCCTGCGAGCTGTCTCGAGTACGGGGCGCCGCGCTGTGCAGTGCTCCGAGCCGACTCGAACACCACTCCGTCGGCGTCGGGCACGCGTGGCTTCGTACGCATGGGCACCCTGGCAACTCCGTCATCTGCGATCACGCCCGACCACGTCCTCGTCGACGGCCACCGAGACGCGCGACTGGCGAGCGCGTCGGCCGCGCAGTGCGCTCAGGGCAACAAGGGCGATGGCATCAACATCGGTGCAAACTGCGCCGGCTGCACCGTCGTCGGAAGCGCTTCGGCGCGCGCGCTCTGCGGCTCCGGTCTCGAGTGGGACAAAAACCTCGCCACCATCACGAACAGCGTCTTCTTCGGCAATGGAGATCACGCGACCCAGAACATGTGGTCCGATGGGCTCACGATTCACAAGAGCGACGGCGCCACAGTCGACCATTGCCGCTTCGTCGACGACAGCGACGTGGGTTTCCATTTCGGGGGGCGTCACCAACGCGCACTACACGAACAACTACACAGCGCAGGTGAACCAGGCGAGCTTCGCGGCGCTGATGGTCGACCATTTCAACAGCGCGGCGCTCGGCGATTTCACCGGCGCGACGCTGTCAGGAAACACGGTGGTGTGCTCGGCGCCGTGCCACTTCGGGATCGAGCTCGGCCCGCACCCTTGGTACGCGTCCTCGAGCGCGGCCCAACATTGAAAACGGCAGCGTGACCGGCAACACGGTCGTAGGTGGCAACATCGAGATCAACGCCCAAGGCGCTGGGACGGTGGCTCTGCCCACCATCATCTCGGGCAACAACCTCGGCCCCACCGCGCCGAGCACGACCTTTCTCTGCGGGACCGTGAGCGGCACGAGCGCTCTCAACGTCAGCCCCAAATCACACGTCGACCTGCAGGGCGGGAGCGCGACCGGCAGCATCTCGCCCCCTTGTCCCTGAGAGCGTTTCGGGCAGGGCGAGGACCGCTGCGATGGTCGGGTCGACGGCTCGTCGGGCGACTCGTCGGGCGACTCCTCGGGCGACTCCTCGGGCGACCCGTCGGGGTCACACGTCCTCGTCGTTGTCTTGAACGGGGTGGTCTTCGGCTTGCGCCGCAGCCTCGAAGTACGCACTCGACCGCTTGGCGTGAACGGCCCAGAGCGCGAGCGCGATCGCCCCGAGATCGAACACCACGAGCTTGATTCGCTCGATCCACCACAAGTACGGCACGAACGATCCGGCTGGCTCTTGCTTGTGCGCGAAGAGGTCGGGACCCGCGCGGGCGACCTCGGCGATGTACTGGCCTCGTACGCCGCTCATGAGAATGTAGTCGATGACCACCAGCACCGCGTTCGCCAGCAGCGCCTGCGTGAGGAGAGATCGTCCGCCGCGTTTTCCCGCGATTGCCATGACGCTGCCCACGATGAGCACGAAGCTGAGGAGGGCCTCGGCCACCGCGAGTGGAAACGTTTGGACCTTCGCCTGCGCGATGGCCCGCAACTTCGCGACGCGCATGAAGTCGCGTGCATCTTGTGCCTGCTCGGTCGCGCTGATCGCCTCGGGCATGTTGCCTTGTCGGAGATAGGCGACCGTCTCGCATCCTGCGGTGACGCCGTACATTCCGATGAACCAGGTCATTACCATCGCCGCGAGGAGGTACCAGGGCGGACGGGGCCGATCTCCAGCAGCGGGCAAGCGCGACGACACGAGGTGTGGCATAGCACGGCTCCCGAGAGGGCGTGAGGGCTCGCACATCGGCAGCTAGCAGCCGATTCGAATCTGTAATACGCGTAGGAGTCCTCGTCGGAGACAACGAATCAGTGCCGCGACAGAAGATCCCCGACAGCACCAAGCCCCAAGACAGCTCCGGCGGCACGATGGAGCCTCGGACTGCTTTCTCGCAGACGGCATCCTCGCAGTCGGCATCCTCGCAGACGGCATCCTCGCAGTCGGCATCCTCGCAGTCGGCATCCTCGCAGTCTGCATCCTCAAGAGCGGCATACTCGGAAGCGGCGCAGCCCATGAGCACGAAGGTCTCCGACAGCGAGAAGGTCCATGTCTCTCACGCGAGCTCGCGGGCCGCGATCGCGAGAGCACCGAGCGCCAAAGTCTCGAGCGAGAAGACCGCCGGCGCCAGGAACGCGAGCACCGAGACGTCTTCCAAGGCGGCTCCCAAGAAGGCCACTACCAAGTCGACGAGCGCCTCCAAGACAGCCTCGTTGGCGTCGCGCGCAACCTCGGCAGGCGCGAAGAAGAAGGTCGCCAAAGCGGCGTCCGACGACGAGAGCCCCGACAGCGAATCGCCGCGGTCCACCGGCCGCAAAGACGCCGACGACGACGATGGCGACGACGCGAGCGAAGGCCGTGACGAAGACGGTGGCGCCGATCTCGGCGAGGTCGTCGAAGAGGTCGCGGCCGAGGTGGTCGACGGGTCAGACGAAGACCACGAGAGCTCCGAGTCGATCCCCGTGAGCGTGGAGCCGAGCGCCCTCTCTCGCAGCGATCCGCTTCAGGCGTATCTGCGCGAGGTTCAGCGCCACAAGCTCCTCACGCCCGAAGAAGAGAAAGAGCTCACCGTCCGCTACGTTCAAAACCCCGATGTCCAGACGGCAGCGCGCCTCGTGACCGCGAACCTTCGCCTCGTGGTGAAGCTCGCCTACGAATATCGACGCGCTTACAAGAACATCATGGACCTCATTCAAGAGGGCAACATCGGCCTCATGCAGGCCGTAAAGCGCTACGATCCCTATCGCGGCGTGAAGCTCTCTTCGTACGCCGCGTGGTGGATTCGGGCATACATCCTCCGGTTCATCCTCAACAACTGGCGCCTGGTGAAGCTCGGAACCACGCAGGCTCAGCGCAAGCTCTTCTTCAATCTCAACAAAGAGAAGGCCAAGCTTCTCGCAATGGGAATCGATGCGACGCCCGCGCTCATCGCGGCGAACCTAGGCGTCGAAGAGAAAGAAGTCGTCGAGATGGATCGGCGTCTCTCGAGCGCAGAAGCCAGCCTCGACGCGCCCGTCGGTGACGCCGAAGGTCGAAGTGTTTCACGTGTCGATCTGCTCCCGAGCAGCACCCAAGGCCCCGACGTCGATCTCGAGAAGAGCGAGCTTGGTTCGATGGTGCACGAACGGCTTCTCGAGTTTCGAAAGACGCTCAAGGGCAAAGACGTCATCATCTTCGACAAGCGCATGGCCGCCGAAGATCCGCTCACGCTGCAAGAGCTCGGGAGCGAGTTCGGCGTCTCGCGCGAGCGCGTGCGGCAGCTCGAAGCCCGTTTGACCTCCAAGCTCCGCGAGTACTTGAAGCAAGAGCTCGGCGACGCAGTCGGGACCTACTGAGGCTCATGAAGCGTCGCGAGGGCACCTCACCCGAGCCGGGTCGAGGTGTGCTGTACGTCGTCGCTACACCGATCGGCAATCTCGGTGACATCACCGTTCGAGCGATCGAGACGCTTCGTTCCGCGCACGTGATCGCCGCCGAAGACACCCGGCGAACACGCCTCTTGCTCGCGCACCTCGGGCTCGACCACAAGCAGGTCGTCCGCCTCGACGCTGCAGCGAGCTCGGCCGATCTCGATCGTCTCTGTGACCGGATCGACGAGGGAGCGATCGTGGCGCTCGTCACCGACGCCGGCACGCCTGTCGTCAGCGATCCAGGAACTGCTCTGGTCGCGCGGGCACGCGCACGCGAACAGCTCGTGAGCCCGATGCCAGGACCATCGGCGGTGACCGCCGCGCTGAGCGTCTCCGGCTTCGGGGGCGGCGGCTTCCGATTTCTGGGCTTCTTCCCGCGCAGCGGACGCGACCGCGCGACAGCGCTCTCCGAGCTCCAACGAGCGACCGAGGTGGTCGTCTTCTTCGAGGCACCACACCGCATGGCCGAAACTCTCGTCGACCTCGCGAAGGCGTTGCCGGCCAGACGTGCGCTCATCGCACGCGAGATCACCAAGCTCCATGAAGAGCTCATCGGCGGGCCGTTGGCGGAGATCCTCGCGCGCGACGGCTCGCGTGAGTGGCTCGGCGAGATCACGGTGGTCGTCGAGCCGTCGAGCGGCGCGACGCTCGTCGCCGATCCTGGCGATGTCGACGCGAGAGCAAAGACTCTGCTTGCCGAAGGTCGACGCGCCCGCGAGGTCGCCGACTTGTTGTCAATCGAGACGGGGCTGTCGCGCCGTGAAGCTTACGACGTCGTGTTGCGAGTCAAGGACGCCTGAGCAGCTCGTCTCGCGACCCCCTTCCAAGCGATCTGCGCGCCATCTCGCCGAGGACTCAGGCGAGCCGAGATCACGGGCGAGCCGAGATCTCAGGCCAGCGGAGACAGCTCAGGATGCGACGGGCTGAGGTCGACCAGGAGGCGCGTTCTGCCGACCAAGAGCTCCGATCCGTGTTGGAGGACCTGCTTGCCTGCGACGCGAACGAAGACGCCGCTGCGCGCTCCGAGATCGGTCAAGATGAACGAGTCGGCCTGCTCTTCGATGACGCAATGGAACGCCGAAACGAGCGTGTCTCCGTGCAAAATGAGATCGTTCGCGTAGTCGTTGGCCGAGCCGATCTGGAGCGTATTTCCTCGCGCCATCGCGACCGAGCCCTCGGCACCGCCTTCGAAGACCTGCGTCACTCGGAACGCGCTGGACCACTTCATCGAAGAGCGGAAGTAGGTCGGTCCGGAGTCGGGAGCGTCGTTGAAATCGGGATTTCGTGCAAGTCGAAGGAGCTGATCGCCGACGACGAACTCGTCGCCGACGCCGATCTCCACGCGTCGGCCGATCCGCAAAAAGACGCCGTTGCCCCCGTCGTAGTCGTCGACGTAGAGATCTGGACCGCGTGTCACGAGCGCAGCTTCCTTGGGATGACAGAAGCGCTCGCCGGCGACTTGAACGGCGCCTTGGCTTCCGATCACGGCCACGTCGCCGATGACATCGTAAGCTTCGGGACCGCCGTAGAGGCTTCGCGCGACATGAAGACGCGCGCGAAGCGGTCCGACGCTCGACACCCCTTGCGGCGGAGTCGGAGGAATGACGTGCGGCGAGCTGGCGCGCGGTTGTAGCGCACCGGCTTTCGAACGATTGCCGACGCGATCGAGATCGACCTTGGGCGCGGCCTCGAGCACCTCGAGCACGCCGCCTGGAGCCTTGCCTGCGAAGATTTCGTCGAACTTGCCTTCGCGGAGAGCGAGCACCATTTCCATGTGCTGGCCCTTCATCAGGGTGCGGACGTAGACCGCGACGTCGGCGCGCGTGACCTCGGGTCCGTAGACGCGCTTGTGGCTCCGAATGATGCGGCCGCCATCTGCGAAGAGGTGCGTGATGATGTGCGGCTTGTCGAGACCCGAGTCCTCGGTCTGAATGTGATACTCGGCGCCTTTGTACTTTACGTTGTTGTTGAAACCGACTTGCGCTTTGCGAAACGACGGGCGCAGCACACGCTCGAGCTTGGTCAGCTCGTCGAGGCTGTACTGAGCGATCGCCGCGTCGAGGTCGGTGTGGTCCGCCTTGACCCCCTCCATGCGCTCGAACGCCATCCGTGCGAGCGCGGAGTTCTGGTCGATTCGAAACGCCTCCGCGAGGAGGGCCTGGCCCTCGGGGTCGTTGCCGAACGCGGCAGCGCTGGCCGACAACACGGCGAGGGCCTCGTCGTTGCGGCCTTTTTCACGTAAGGCCTTGGCGACGCGGCCTGCGACTGCGCGCGTCTCGGATGCTCCTCCGGGCATGGTGGGGGCGATCATGACGTCATCGAGCGAAGCATGGCAAGCTTCGGTGGCTAGTTGAGCGAAGGTGAGCCGTTTTCAAGCATCCTCGGGAGAATGGGGGTTGCTCGGCGCCGAGCTCGGGTGGGCACGGCTCACTACTGAACGGCGATCGCGGCGGATCGGGAGACGGATGGAAAACGCGGTGCCTTTGCCGTCGGCCGTGACGGGGCTCTCGATCACGACCTCCCCTCCATGGGACTGCGCGATGTGTCGCACGAGCGCCAGGCCGATGCCGCTCCCGCGGGCGTTTGCGTTACCGGCCGCGCGCCCGCGAAAGAAGCGCTCGAAGACGCGGGCGTGCTCGTCTTGCGGAACGCCCGGCCCGCGGTCGGTCACTCGGATCACGATGCGCTCGGTCCCCGCTGCGACATTCACGTCGATGCGCCCTCCGTCTTTCGCGTACTTGAGGGCGTTGTCGATGAGGTTCATCACCGCCAGCTCGAGCGCGCGGGGGTCGATCCGTGACCGCGGAAGATCGGCCTCGATCGCCGACTCGACCGTCACGCCGTCGCTCTCCGCTCGATACCGGTAGATCTCCACGGCGCGACGGACGACCTCGCCGATGTCACCATCGACGAAGTCGTAGGCGACCTTTCCGCGTTCGACGCGCGCGAAGTCGAGGACGTTCTCGATGAGCGCCGTGAGCCGCTCACTCTCGCTCACGATGATTTGATAGTACTGACGTCGCTTCTCGGGACCCTTGACGCGATCGAAGAGCAGGAGCTCTCCGAACATTCTGATGAGCGCGAGCGGGGTCTTCAGCTCGTGGGAGACATTCGCCACGAACTCGCTCTTCAAGACGCCGAGTCGACGTTCTTTGATCGAAGCGTTGATGACGACGAACAGCCCCAGAACCGCGACGAGGCCTGCGACGACGACCATCGCGAGCTCGAAGAGACGTCGTCGTTCGACCTCCTGTCCGAGCTGGTCGGCCGAGGTGAGAACGAGCTGGAGGCGCCAGTTGTAGAGCGTGGTCGGGAAGGGACGGCTGACACCGAAATCACCGACTTTGATGGGCGACCCGTAGACGATGCGCCCTTTCTCGTCGACGACGTTCATGCGCGCGTTGCCCTTGTCGGGATCGCGGTAGAGCTGGCGCATCGTCTCGTGGACGATGCGGTCGACGTCGTGCCTCACGACGATCATGTAGCGACGGCCCTCGAAGCTCCTCTGCCAATAGCTGACGAGGAACTCGTCGTCGTCGACGACCTCGTGCAGGTGTCGGAGCTCTTCGGTCGGACCGTCGAAGTTCATCGAGTGGACGAGGCGCACGAGGAGGAGACGCCTGAAAGTATCGTCGCTTCGCCCGGGGCTCTTCGACGCGAACGCGAGCACCTCGTGCGTGTCGTGGGTCATGTCGAGAACCAAGATCGCGCGCACGGTCGGTGTTTCGCGCGCCGCAGTGGCGAGCCACCGGCGGGTGAGAGAGCCGAGATCGGAGACGTCGGCGTGCGCGGCCACGACGTTGTCTTGAGCGACGATCTGGTTATCGAGCAGGTCGACGCGTTCGGTCGCCAGGGTCGCCGTCGCGTCGAGGACGGTCTGCTGTCGGGCCTTCTCGATCTGCAGCGTGGTTCGAAGAGCGAGCCCACCCAGCACGAGAACCGCGATCACGATCGCCGGAACGAGCGCGAAGTACAGGAATCGCTCACCGAGTCGCGACTGGCCCCATCGCCGCGATGGTGCGCCCCCACGACGCTCTGTGCGGGTGCTTGCTCCCGATCCCCGGAGCCAAGCCGAATCGGTCCTCGATGCCAAAGCTTCGTCGACCTCGTCGGCCGGAGGTATGGTGCTGTCTCCGGCCCTTTTCGTCGCTGCGGTTCCGAAAGGCGCCTTCGACTCTGGCGTTCTGTCACTGCCTTCGTCGTCGTCGCGCCGTCCGCGACTCGAAGAGCCATCGCTCGCGAGCAGATCCACCGAATCCACCGCGTCGGAAGCCCCATTGGGTGAGAGCCCCGAAGCGTCGGCCATCGGGTTTACCCTCACCGGGTCAGCCCCCATCGGGTCGAGAGGGCTGGGCGCGCTCATTTCACCTTCGGACTCGCGCCGAGAGCTTCGGTGCCGTGATTCGTTCGGGATCGAGCACGACGTCGCGTTGGGCGAGGAACTCGGCGAACTGCTGAGCCATGTAGGAAACGGCGTGGCCGTCGCCGCTGGTGTAAGGCACACCGTCGACTGGATTGGCGAGCTCGATGAGCCCGAGGTATCGCCCACCCAGCTTCACGGGCGCGCAGATGAGCGTCGTCGGCGAGATACCGCTCGCTCCCCACCGCGGATCGTCGGCCACGGCGTCTGCTGCTCCGTCGGTGAGCACGACGGCCTGGTTGGCGCGCATCGCGCGCGTGGCGAGCCCCGCTCGCTCTCCAGCGCGTTTCAAGACGAGCCCGGGTGCCGCGCCTTGGCTCACCCTCACGACGACGAACTCGCGACTGTCGAGGCTGAAGAAGGAGACGAAACCGAGCGCGCTCGGGAGCTTCTCCAATGCCACGCCGAGAACGAAGTCGGCGCCTTCGAGCGGGTCGGAGAGAAACGCCAGATCGCTCAGCGCTTCGAACAGCTCCGAGATGAGCTCGTCACCTCGGACGCGAATGCTCTGAGGAGGCAAGCTCTGAGGAGCCAAGCTCTGCGGAGGCAAGCTCCGCGGAGGCTGACTCTGCGTGGAGAACCCTGGCGTGGGCTGACTCAAGCTGTATCCAGGCGGAGGCTGACTCGAAGAGTTGCCTGGCGGCGGATGGCTCGGTGAGTTGCCTGGCGGCGGATGGCTCGGGGAGTTGCCTGGCGGCGGATGGCTCGGTGAGTTGCCTGGCGGCGGATGGCTCGGTGAGTTGCCCGGCGGCGGATGGCTCGGTGAGTTGCCCGGCGGCGGACGGCTCGGTGAGTTGCGCGGCGGCGGACGGCTCGGCGAGGTGGCGGCCGGAGGTTTTCCCATCGCCGGATTCGCCGGTGGCGGCTGGCTCGGAGCGGCGACGATGGCCGGACTCGACGATCGCGTGCTTTGGTCGACCCCAGGAAATCCCGCGGCGGCGCCGTGGGCGGGCGGCGCGTTGCTCGGCGACGTCATCGCCCGAGGAGGCTCCGACGCGGTCGTGCGCATCGCGCTCGAGAGAGGCTCGGCCGGAGCCGTCACGCCATAGCCATTCGCGGTCTGGGCCGGCGGCGGCGAGCTCTTCGACGGAAGCGGATCGACACCGCTCGGCAGCGTGACCGTCGGGAAGACACCGCGGTCGGTGGCGGATCCGATCGAATAAGTTCGTCCCGCTTCGATCGCTGGCGTCGGCGCATCGGACAGCGCGTCGTCCGAAACGTCGATCGGCGTCGGTGTCGTCGCTGTGCTCGCGTGCACCGGCGCCGGCATGATCTGGGTCAACGATTCGGGTGGGTCGGGAATCGCGCGGACCTCGACACGAGGGGGCGCGTCTCTGATCACGTCGGTCAGCTCGTCAGACCCCATCTCGACCGCGGCCCGACGGATCTGCGACGGGGTGGGAGTCGGTGCCTTGCGCTTCGAAGGCGCCGGCGTCTCGTCGGTTTCCACTTTGGGGAGCGCAGAATCGGAACGCTTGGCGTCGATCGAGACCACCGCCGGAACGAGCAGGGTCGGCGCCATCTGATCGGATCGAGCGCCCGAAGCAGGAGGCTGAGTGCTCGGCGAAGGAGCTTGGGTGCTGCTCCGCGCGTCTTTCAGCGGGAAGCGGACGACCGGCTCCGCGTCACGCCAATCTTTGAACGACAACGTCGCGAGCGGAAGTCGGCGCGGCTTGGCGGTGAACTCGTGATCGAAGACCGCCAGGGTGATGAACTGGCCTTTCGGCGCATGTCGGAGAGACGCACGGACGACCTCGAACTGAGATCGCACGATGGCTTCTGCATCCGAATGGCTCGTCGTCTCCGAGACGCTGAACGCCATCTCGCGGTAGCTCAACGGAGAGCTCGCGGTCGGCGAATCGGACCGCTCCGACAGAATGCGGAAGCGAGGGAGAATCTCGGTCGTGACGTCGATCTTGGACGTCGTGGAAGCTTTCGCTGCACCATCGTTGGTCGGCGTGGTGCTTTGCGCTTGGGCTGCCACGGGGAACGAGGCGAATCCAGCCGTCATCCGCTCGAAAGCGGTCTCGGCTTGCATCGGTCGCGCGACGGGCGCGTTCGGAGCGGGCGCTGGCGTCGAGCTTCGGTGCCGTGCGCCGGTCCCGTTGGTGACGACCTCGCTCGACTCGGCCTTGGTCGCAAGAGCGGGCGTGGAAAGGCGTTCCGAAGCGGCTGCTCCGGGCGTGGTTGCAGGTGGAGACGACGCGCTCGGAGGTGGCGTCAGCTTGAGCGGTTCGGTCGGTGGGCCGTGGGAAGGAACACTCGTGGCGGCGGCACCGCTCGACACCGTCAAGGGGCCACCGGTCGGAATGGCCGACGCGACAGGTGGCGGCTGGCGCGGCACCGGATCGTCGGGAATCGAAAGTCGGCCGCGACGTGTGCGCTCGCTCGGTCGCGGCCGCGGCGTATCGGCACCAGAACGCGCTTCGGAGCGTCCACGGGAACGCGACGGCGCAGGAGGAGGAACCGAAGGAACCACAGGCACCTCGATCGGTTTCGTCGTCAGCTCGCTGTCATCGGGAGCCTTCTGTACGACGTACCGAGAACGAGTCGCTGGATCGATGGCGCGGTAGCCGTCTTCCAGGAGCTCGATCGAGAAGTTCGCGAAGGGGCTAGTGTCGCCACGCAATGCGCGAACGGACTGGAGGGCCCGCTGCCACTGCTCTGCTTCGACGCAATACCGAGAGGCGTTGCCGCCCCCGGAGCCGATGGACGAGATGTCGACGAACCAGCGCATGAACCTCTATCGCGCGAGGTTGAGCCCGCACGAAGCATGATGCCAAAGACACTTGGGAGAACGAGCGCCGAAAAAGAATGGCACAGGCCGTTGAACGGTAAAAATCGTATACGACTGAGGGCCGACCGGTCAACGAGCGGGGTCGACAGAGAGAGACGACTTCAGCCGGCTGACACGTAGCCCGTGTGCGCCACGCACGGAAGCGGCCTCGTGGTATAGCGCTTGCGTTGGAACGGGAGGATGACAGCAAGCGCGCCGAAAGCACCGACGCGCCGAGCCTCGAAGTGAACCCAGGCGACGACCCGGACACGCGAGAATCAGCGGCAATTCCATCGTTTTCTTGGCTCGTCGCGAGATGGCCACGCATCGACGGTGCCCTGTTCCTCGTGTTCGCCGCAGCCTGCATCGGCTACGTCGGCGCGCTGTTTTTCGGGGCGATGCTGCACCAGACCGGAGGCACCTGGTCCGCGCCGCTCGACGACGTGTTCATTCATTTCGACTACGCGCGCGCGACGTACCGCGGTCACCCGTTCGAGTGGTCGGCCGGAAACGGCTTCTCCAGCGGGAACACCAGCATCACGTACCCGTTCGCGCTCGCGTTCGGTTTTCTCATCCCTGGCTGCAAGGGGCTCGGAATCATGCGCTGGGCGGCGCTGGTCGCGGGAGCATCGATGCTCCTCTTCTTCCACGCAGCCGGCAAGCTGACTGCACCGCTCGGTCGGTGGGCCAAGTACCTCGTTCCGCCCGCCGTTCTGTCGCTCGGGGCCCTCGACTGGTCGCTCGCGAGCGGAATGGAGAACGCGTTTCATCTCGGCGTGTGGGGCTTCGCGCTGCTTCACGTCGTGCGTGTCGAGCGCGAGCTCGCGAATCTCTCGCGCTGGCCCTCGGGACGAGCCTGGATCGCCGGCTTGGCGAGCGCGCTCCTCGTCCTCACGCGCCCCGAGTCGATCGTCTGCGTTGGTGCTTTCGCCGTGTTCCTGGTGCTCGCGGCTCGGAAACGTGGCTTCTTCAAAGCCCTCGCGATCGGCATTCCGATCGTCTTTCCGGCGATCGCGGCGATCGGGCTGCAGTCGGTCGCGAACCGGGTCTTCACCGGGGAGTGGTCTCAAGCCGGCGCGCTCGCGAAGCTCGCGCTCTACCACCCGTACATGCCGCAGAACGAGAAGTGGAACGAGTGGGTCTTTCACCTCACGTACGTCTTCGCGCGCAACCTGAACCATCACTTCGCCGACGTGATCCCGTACGGGTACATCGTACCGGCGATCGGCCTCGTGCCGGTCGTCGATCCGAAGCTCAGGCGCTACGCCCTCCTCGTCTGGGCCATGGTGCTCGGATGGTTGCTGCTCGTGTCGTTGAACGGCCAGGTTCGATGGCAGAACGAGCGCTACACCATGGCGGCGGTCGCGTGGCTCTTCGTGCTCGCGGCCATGGGACTCGCCTCGGTCGCGAGCCGCTTCGGTGAAACGTTGTCGGGTCGAATCTGGTGGGGCGCTCGGCTCGCCGTGGCCGGGCTCGCGATTGCTCTCTACTGGAAGCATCAGATCCCGAACTTCCGCGACCAGGTCTGGTTCTTCGCGCGAGCATCGCGAAACATCCTCGACCAACACGTCACGGCCGGCAAAGCGCTCGCGAAGCTGAGCCCACCGCCGCGTCGCATCCTCGTCGGCGATGCCGGCGCCCTCCTTTACGCTTCAGACCTCCCTGGGCTCGACATCATCGGGCTCGGCGGCTACCACGACTACCCCTTCGCCCGCGCGGGTCGCTACGGACTCGGCTCGACCCTCGAGCTCATCGAACGAATGCCGGCCGGTGAGCGACCCGACGTGATGGCGATCTATCCGAGCTGGTGGGGTGATCTACCCGTGCTCTTCGGAAAGTATCTGTTCGAAGTTCCCGTCTACGGCAACGTCATCTGCGGCGGCGCGTCCAAGGTCGTCTACCGAGCCAATTGGGATTCGCTCGATCGAACGGGTCACCCGCGCTTCATCGCTCCGGGCGAAGACGTCGTCAGCGAGCTCGACGTCGCCGACCTCATGAACGAGCGCGAGCACGCCTACACGTTTCCGCATCCGCAAGCCGGCTGGGTGGTGTTCCACGTGCTGCCCGATCCCGAAGACACGCGCGACGATCTCTTCGACGCGGGGCGAATCATCAACCACGGACAGCGTGAGACGGCGCGCGTCGTTCTGCCCCGCGGTGGTGGCCGTCTCATCGTTCGAACCGCCGCGACCGCGAAGGCGAAGGTCCGCGTCGTGCTCGACGACAAGGAGATCGGGTTTCTCGACATCAAACCCGCGACGACCTGGGACGAGCCGTCGCTCGTACTCCCGCAGGGGCTCCCCGCAGAAGCCACGTTGATGCTCGAGCCCGTCGAAGGCGAATGGACCGACTACCACGTTTGGATCGTCGGCAGCGAGTGAGCCCTCGGCCGGTGGTGGGCTCGGAGTCTCGTCGGACGAGGCCCATTCAAACGCCTCTACGAACCGATTCGATCGGACGGAGAAGCTCTCAGACGTAAAAGCTCAGACGTAGAAGCTCGCTCCCGGAACCATGCGATCGAGCTCGGTGAGAAGCCCCGATACATGGCGGGCGCGTACCTGACGACCGATGTTCATCAGACTGTCTGTGTCGCCGAGGTTGGTCGAGCCGGTGTTGTATTCGTCGTCGGTCGGCGCCGCCCCCGTGTGATCGGGGTTGGTGTGCCCGAACTCGTGGGCGCCCACGGGGAAGCTCGCGCGCGACTGGCCCGCGTCGTTCGTGGCGCCGCGCGACGCCGCGAAGTCGACGGTGACGAGCGTGACCTTCTTGGCAGCGAAATCGACCTGACTGTAGTCGGCGGGCCAGGCCCGTGCTCGGCCCCCCGCCATCTTGCGGGCGGTCACCTGCCAATGGCCACCGTGGAGCACCCAGCGAATGTCGAACTCGGTCGTGGGCAGTCCGTGGCTGAAGCGGCGCGCGAACGGATTGTTTCCTCGCACACGAACGTGGTAGCGACCGCTCGACCAGACGCTCCAAATCTGGCGGTCGACCTGGCTGTGAAACGCGCGCTTCTCGGCGAGATTCCAAGCGCTGAGTGGCGCATCTACAACCCAGTTGTAGTGCCAGTTCTCCTGCACGAAGACGTGACCCGTCTCCAAGTTCAGGCTGATGTCGGCCCAGCCGGGGTGAGCGTCGACGTACGCCATGGCAAGAGTGTACGAAGCAAATCGTCGAAACGGGAGAGGCATTCGACCAAGGGAGAACGGGAGCACAGGTGGGGCCCGAGCACACCTGTCCTTGGCGCCTTTCAACGAGACGCGAGCTTCGGCTTGCGGTAGCCCATGCCGCGGCGCTGGGTCGATGAAGCACGTCGGCCCCCCCGATGAGCGCGTGTCGTCGCAAGGCGCTCCGTCTTCGCGGGCGACGCGTTCTCGATCGCCGACATCGCCTCGGTGTCCAACATCCAATACCTGTACGATGCGAAGGTCACCGAACAGATCGAGGCCCAGCCGCACGTCGCTTCCTGGTCGAAGTGGGTCAGCGATAGGCCTTCCCGAGAGACCGCGATCGGCGAGTGAACCGTCGTGACGGTAGGGCTTCCGAAAGACATCGCCGAGTGGGCGGCGCTCCTCGGCGCACTTGCCTTCGTCGTGACCGCGTCGCAGCGAAAGGGGCTCTCCTCGTGGGGCAGTCCCTTCGTCTTTCGTACGGCTTGCGCGATCGGAGCCGCTCTCTTCTCGGGTCTCTACGTCGCCTTCTATCTGCGCGGAGGTCCGCGGATCGTCGACGCGACGACGTACTATCTTCAGGGACGAGCGCTCTCCGAAGGTCATCTGAATTGGGAGGTCGGCGACGTACCGGCCTCGACGATGGGACGCTTCCTGGTGCGCGACACGCTCGGATCGGGCGCCCACGCCTCGGGGATCTTTCCGCCGGGCTACCCGGTCCTCCTCGCCCTGGGCTTTCTGATCCGCGCGCCCATGGCGATCGGTCCGGCCCTCGCGTTCGTGCTCGTGCTACTGACGTTCGATCTCGCGAAGCAGGCTGCTGACTTTCTTCCGGCGATATCCGAGAGCGACCGCGAGGCCGTCCCGCGCGTGGCGGCGCTGCTCTCGGTGGTCTGCGCGGTGCAGCGCTATCACACGGCCGATACGATGTCGCACGGTCTCGCGGCGGTGTGCCTCACCGGCGCTCTCGCCTGCGCGTTTCGACTGAAGCGCCGTCCGATCGACTCGAACGATCGTGCTTGGCTCGGACCGGCGCTCGGACTCGGTCTGTCGCTCGGGTGGCTCGTCGCGACCCGCCCCGTGAGTGGCGTTGCATCTGCGTCGTTGGTGGTCTTCGTTCTCGGCAGGCGACTCGTCTCGGCGAAGATCGTGCTCGCGGCGCTCGCTGCGGCAACGGCGCCTCTCGCCCTCTTGATCGTTCAACAGCACGCCGCGACAGGCGCGTGGCTCACGTCCTCGCAGAGCCTCTACTACGCAGTCTCCGACGGGCCAACCGGCTGCTTCGCGTTCGGGTTCGGCCCCGGCGTCGGCTGCCGAATCGAGCACGGTGACTTCGTTGCCCACAACCTTCCGAGCGGCTACGGCGCCAACGCTGCCCTCGCGACGACGCTGCGGCGATTGAAGATGCACCTCGGCGATCCGCTGAACGCGGCTCCTCTCGCCGTCGTCGTGGCGCTGGCCATCGGATGGTGCGCGCGCATCCGAGCGCTTCGCGCCCTCTCACTCTCGTTGCCGGTGTTCGCGATCGCCTATGCCCCTTTCTATTTCGACGGGAACTACCCTGGCGCAGGAGCGAGGTTCTTCGCAGATCAATTGCCAATCGAGCACGTGCTCGTAGCGCTCTTGCTCTCTCTGGCTTCGGCCCGCTTCGCTCGTTCCTCTCCGCGCTCCTTCTTCGTTCGCGAACGAGCCTTCGGTGTCTCGGTCATTGCCTGCGCGCTGCTCGGATTCGCGTTCTCCGGTGGCTCGGAGCACGCTCTACTCCGCGATCGCGAAGGGGGCCGACCCATGTTCGAGCCCTCGGAGCTCGCCTCGGCGGGCGTTCGGCGTGGGCTCGTCTTCGTCGACACCGATCACGGCTTCGCGCTCGGATTCGATCCCGACGCGTCGCCCGATCGCGGCGTCGCGGTCGCCCGTCTTCGCGGTGATGCGACCGATCGATTCCTTTGGGAAGAACGTGGCAAGCCGCCGGCCTATCGGTACGTCTACTCCTTCGATCCGAGCCCGGTGCGTCGCGTTTCGATCGTGGCGTACGAGCCCGCTCCGGTCGAGCGTCTCGAAGCCGAAGGGCTCTGGCCAGCGATGTCGCAAGACGGCGGATACGTCGTGCCTTCGTTCCACCCATGTGCGTCTTCCGGACGTTGGCTTCGATTCGAACCCGATACCGGTGCGCGAGGACTCGGCGCTCGCCTCTCGCTCCCACGTCAGCTTTCGGGCAAACGGATCCGTCCGCGCATCGCTGCCTCCGTCGACGCGCGCGTCGACCTGCGACTCGAAGTCGACGGGGCGTCGATACGCACGTGGACCGACACCGATCGCATCGAGCCCGCCGACCGGGGTGCTTGCGCAGGATGGGTCTTCGATCTCGCCGCCGCCTCGGTCCCCGAGAACGCGCACACCATCGAGCTCGTGTTCGGTGGCGAGCCGAGGTTGCCAGACCCGACGAACGGCGGCGCAACGCCCGGCGCACACGAGTTCTTGGTTGCGTTCGATGCCTTGAGGGTCGAGGAAAACCGTTGACCGGCGCTCCGGCCTCGTGAGACTTCTGTGAATGGTTCTGGGGGCCTTCGACGTGAGCAGTCCTGGGACCCGTCGAGGCTGAAGTTTCACGATCGCTCGAGCTCGGAGACGAGCACTGCGATCCGTCTCGGGGGAGGCTGACATGACCAAGAGCGAGCTCATCGACGCGATCGCCCAACGCGGAGAGCTGACGAAGTCACGCGCGGAGCTGGTCGTGAACTGCGTCTTCGACGCGATGACCGAAGCGCTCGAGCGCGGCGAAGGCATCGAGATCCGCGGCTTCGGGAGCTTCACGGTGAGACCTTACAAACCCTACAGCGGCCGCAATCCCCGCACGGGTGAGCCGGTTCCGGTCGGCGCCAAGCGCCTCCCGTTCTTCAAGGTCGGCAAAGAGCTCAAAGATCTCGTGAACAAGAGCCGCGCCTTCGAGATCACCGGGGGTGACGACAGCGACGATTGATCGTAGACCGAGTGCGATCCGCAGCCTCTGGCGCGCGACGCGCCGCTGGGATCGCGAGCTCGCTTTTATGGTCGATCACCAGCCTGCTTCCGTTTCTCCAATCGACGAGCTCTGCCGCGGCGTCGTCGACCTCCACGTCCGAGCCGAGCTCGTCGAACGCCTCGAGTCCGGCCGTCCGCTTCGCATCAAGGCGGGCTTCGATCCGACGCGACCCGATCTGCACCTCGGCCACACGGTGCTGATGCAGAAGATGCGGCAGTTCCAAGACCTCGGCCACGAGATTGTCTTTCTCGTCGGCGACTTCACCGCGATGGTCGGCGACCCCACGGGCCGCAACGATCTGCGGCCTCGCCTCACCCGCGAAGAGGTTCACGCGGCAGCCGAGACGTACACCGAGCAAGCCTTCAAGGTGCTCGACAAGACACGCACGGTCGTCCGCTACAACTCCGAGTGGCTCGACCAGCTCAAGCCGAGCGACATCATCGAGCTCGGGGCGAAGTACACCGTCGCGCGCATGCTCGAACGCGACGACTTCTCGAAGCGCTTCGGCGACAACCGTCCGATCTTCATCCACGAGTTCATGTACCCGCTCCTCCAGGCGTACGACTCGGTCGCGCTCGAATGCGACGTCGAGCTCGGCGGAACCGATCAGCTCTTCAACCTGCTCGTCGGTCGAGACATCATGCCGCGCTACGGCAAGCGCGCGCAGATCGTGATGACTACGCCCATCCTCGAAGGCCTCAACGCCCGTCTCGAGAACGGCAAGATCGTCGGCGCCAAGATGTCGAAGAGCGCCGACAACTACGTCGCGGTCAACGATCCGCCCTTCGAAATGTTGCAGAAGCTCCTGCTCGTCGACGACCAAGTGATCTGGCGGTACATGGAGCTTCTGTCGTCGAAGCCCGCTCGCGAGATCGCGGCGCTACGCGAAGAGGCAGCCCTCGGCAAGACGAACGTCATCGCGATCAAAGAGGCCTTCGCGATCGAGATCGTGACTCGCTTTCACTCGACCGAGGCCGCGAACGAGGCGCTCGCGCGGCGCAAGGAAGTCGCCTCTGGAGGCATCCCCGACGACGCACCCGAGATCGTCGTCGCGTCGGAGGGTGGCGAGCTGTGGATCGCGAAGGCGCTCGCCAACGCCGGGCTCGTCAAGTCGAGCTCCGAAGGCGTTCGGATGATCCAGCAGGGTGCCGTCCACCTCGAAGGCAAGAAGCTCGAGAAGGCCGACGAGAAGCTGAAGCTCGCTCCAGGCAAGTACCTCGTGCGCGTCGGCTCGAAGAACCGCCGCTTCGCCTACCTTCGCGTCGAGTGATCGGGTGACCCGGCGGACTTTCCTCGGTGCCTTCGCTTCCATGCTCCTCGGAGCATGCGTCACTGCGCCGCGGATGCCGCCCCGAGCGCCGATCACGCCTCTTTCGACCCGCGATCTCGCAGCTCTCGTCCCAGCGCCAGGGCTCTCGTACCTGGTCTTGGTCAAGCCGCGCGAGATCGCCCAGATTCCGTGGCTCATACCCACCATCGGGACCATCGCTCCCGAGGACAACCTGAACCGCTTCGCGGCGCAGACCGGGCTCGACATTCGACAGATCACCGAGGCCGTGATCGCGCACTTCGGCGACGCGTTCGGAGGGGCCGATCTCCAGCTCGTACGTTGCAACGATGATGCAGCTCGTATCGAAAAGCTCTTTCAGAAGCGTCTCGTGCAGGACGCGCATCGGACCGAAGACCGAGCCGACGTCGTCCGCCTTTCGGGCCGAGTCGGAAGTCATCTGCAAGCGCTCGCGAGACTCGGAGACGACGTCGTCGCCTTCCAGGAGGGAGGCGATCTCGATCGAGGTCCCGCTCGGATCGCGACGCTCTACGCCACGGGTCGTCTGAAAAAGACGCGCCGCGCGCTCGATTCCGAGCCGCTCAAGAGCCTTCGCGCGCGCTTCGGTAGCGCACCCGTGATCGCCCTCGCCAAAGGTCCGTTCCAAGACGACTGGAAGCGTGGCGCGCGCGGCCTGCTCGAGGCGGCGACGGGCATCGGAGCCGCGGTGCGACCGACCGCACGCGAGCACCTCGGCTTCGCGCTCGCACTCTCGGGTGACTTTCACGGGAGCGGCGCGGCGGCGTCGGAGGTGCTTCTCGGCGCCTGGGACGACTTCGCATCGAGCGAGATGGGCCACTTACTCGGGCTCGATCACCCCATCGAACGCCCGCTGTCGACCTTCAGCGACGATGCGATCGCCGTGAACATCGAGATCGAGCCGAACCGCTTCGGTCAGGGCTTGAAGGCCCTCGTCACCGAAGATCTCGATGCGATCATGAAGCTCTGAGCGCGCCGAGCACTCGGTCGGCTCAGAGAATTTCGACCGACTTGATCATCTCGCGGACGAACTGTGTGCGAGGACGAATCAGGCGATCGCGGAGCCCCGTCAGCCTGACTCGAAGCATCGGAGCCGTCGAATCGACGCCGGGTGCGTTCAAGAGATCGTCGAGAAATTTGTAGCAATACCCGGCGTCGTTGTCGCAAGCGTCGGCGTCCTTGGCCTTCGCCTCGGTGCCGCCGGCGAAGCTCACTTGAGCGAGCGGGAGGAGGCAGAGACCCGTGAACACGGCGCGGAGCGTTTTCATGGTGCTTGTGACACTCGAGCCTCCGCGCGCCTTGGGTAACGCCTCCAGGGCACTGGCGTACGATGGCGACGGTTCCAGAAAGCCCATGTCGATGGAGGCGCACACCGACGCGTGTGAGCATTCTGCAGAATGGAAGGCGGGCGACACGTCGGATCTTCAGAGCAAACCCGTCGAGCTGGCTTCGACCCTTTCGCGAGCGAAGTCTGTCTCGCTCACGCCCCTCGGCAAAGCCGACGGAGCCTTTGAAGCGACCACGACCACGCAGAAAGCCATCGAAGAAATCTATTGCGAGCTCGAAGCCTTCGACGGACCGCCTTGAGCGAGGTCGCAGCGAAGTCAGCGCGGAGTCAGTGCGGGTTTTCGTCGCAGACGGCCGATTGATTGGCCGGGCACCGAACGCGTAAGTGAAAGTACGCGTCTGCAGGCTCGCTCGAGTCTCCGACGAAAAAGATCGCGGCGACACGCGCGATGCGCTCTGGTTTGCGCTCGGCGCCTTCGGCGAAGCTGAGGAGACGCTGACGAATCCGAGCGTCGACGAACACGTGGGTGACCGGCGATTCTTTCTGGTTCGCGAGCGTCTCGAGGAACGCCCAGTTTCGTTCGTCGTCGAATCGAATGCCCGATCCGTCGGTAGCCTTTCCGCTTCCGTCGAAGTGGACGAGCTTCTTCTGTGGGGCTCGCTTTCCCTTCTTGTCGAACGAGTAGAAGAGAACATCGGCGTCGCGCCCGCTCTGGTGTGACCGCTTTTGCGGAATCATTCCGCCGTCTTTGCTCGAGAGCTCGACGACCTGGAGTACCGACCCGGGAAACTTCTGCCTGACGCTCTTCGCGCCATGAGAGAGTGCGCGCAGAAGAATCGGGTGGGCGAACGACCGCTCGTTGGTGGCCTTGAGCAGCTTGACGGCGAGCTCGTGCGGAAGCTTTCGACCTCGTACGAGCCGCCCGTGGTTCGGCGAGCCCACCGAGAGACTCTGCTTCGAATACGGCGGCTTCTTGAAGGCGTCGGGGAGAGGGTCGTGGGCAGCCGAATGAACTGCCGCGCGTGTCACTTCGCTGCGTGACACTTGGCCGTCGCTTGAAGCTCCAAACGAGGAATGCTCCGCGCGAACGCTCGAGGCCGCGAGCCCGAGAGTGAAGACGGAGGCGACGAATGCGACGCGGATCTTCATGGTGGAGCGAAGCGCATCATGAAGCCTTTCTGGCCCCACTTCACATGAAGAATCGTTGCGACGGGAGCCATTTCGAGCGCGCGATGGTGCCCGGCGTCACTTCGTGAGGATCACGATCTCTCGCTCGAACGCCTGATCGGCCGCCCGCGCGAAGGCCGCGAAGGCCGGGTACGCCGCGGGTTGGACGCGGCCGGCGGGGATGTCGATCGAGCGATCGAGGATGAGCTTGTCGCCTTCGACGCGGTCGTTCACGACGAACGAGCGATCGCCGTCTTTGCCCTCGACCTTCTCGAGCGTGCCGCGCACCTTCGCGCCAGGAGGGAGCTTCACGACCAGGTGAACCCGCCGCGAGAGCGCGGCTTGCTCGGAGATGAAGAGCGGCGTCTGGCGCGAAGGCAGCGAAGCCACTTCACCGATCGAGGGCGAGAAGGGCGGTGAGAGCGCGAGGCCACCGCTTCGAGGCTTGGCGAAGGTCGAGACCTCGATCTTCATCGAGAGCGCGACCGACGCGTCGAGGTCGTCGAGATTCTTCACCTCCACCGCGTCGAGTCGGGCTCCCGGAAGCGACTGCGGCAAGAGCTGCGATTCGATCGCGTCTTTCAGCCGAGCGTCGGGCAGCGTCTCCAGCGCGTTGCGTAGGCCGATCGCGAGCCGGCCGGAGTAGCTCTGCTCGAGCTTCAAGCTGGCCGATCCATCGAGCGCCAACACGACGTCGCCGGTGTCGTCGACGCGATCGCTCGAGCCGTCTTGAGGCGTCGTCAACCTCGGCAATCCAGGACGGAGCAGCACCGCGGGCTGCCCTCGAAGGGCGCTCGGGAGAAAGCCGTACGGCGCGTATTTGTCGCCGACCAGCATCCAACGGAACCGAGGCCCCGTGCCGCCCATGTCACCGAGCGTGGTGCGCGGAACGCCGTGGGTCTTCGGCTTCGTCGCATCGAGCGGCACCGCTACGGCGAGCGACGCGAAGAGCTCGGCCTCGCTCATCGGGCCGCGGGGTGGCGGCGCGAGACGATCTTGGATGAGCCCCCGCTCGACCTCGACGCCAGCGAGGCGTGCGAGATACGTGAAGGCCTCGACGCGACTGCCGCTCTTGCCCGTGACGGCGCGCCGAGGATCGGTCTCCCGCCCTGCCTCGACGTTCGCGAGAACCCAACGGTAGATCCGGCGGGCCTTCTCGTCATTCGACAGCTTCGCGAGATCGGTCTTCACTTCGTCGGCCGTCTTGCCATTCGAAGCGATGGTCTGGGCGATGCGCCGTAGCCGGGGATCGACCGGAGTCCGGCTCGCCGCGAGGTCGACGAAACGCTCGAGCGTCTCTTTCTGCGTGATTCCCCAACCGATGCGCACGCTGGGCAGAAATTCTTCCGCGGGAGCGCGGAAAGGCTCTTCGGGAACGGCCGGGTTCTTGTCGACCCGGTAGCGACGCGTGACGATCGCGCCGTCTTCGGTGATCTGCGGCGCGGGCACGTCGCCCGTGATCTCGACGTCGAGGTGCTTGTCTTTCGGCGAGACGATGACGAACTCGCTCCGGTAGTAGTCGATCTTCTCTTCGCGAAAGAACCATCGAGGACCGAGGAAATTGCGGCCGCCCTGCCCGTCGCCCGCGAGCGTGTAGATCGTCTCGGTCTCGATGTAGTCGCCCACTTCGAGATGAGGCATCGTGACGGTGGGCTTCCCTGAAACGAGCTCGGGCTCGAGAATCGTTCCGTCGCGCTTGATGGTGCGGATTCGAAGGAGCGTGCCACGAGGGAGCTGTTGCTCTGCATGTTCGGCGATCGCTTCGTGCGACTGCATGTGCAAGATTTCGTGCTCGAGCATCCGCGCCGTACCGTCGGCGTGAATCCACATCGCCGAGTAGTCGAGCACCCGCGCCGCGTTGCCGGCCGACTCGCCTTTCCCCTTCGCCTTCGGGGGAGCATTGGGGTCGGGGGGTCCGTCGGGAACCGCCCCTCGAGCGAGCCCGCGGTCGGCAGCGCCCGATTTTTCGAACTCGCGGATCATCGCGAGGCCGTCGATCCGGTACGCCGACAGCTCACTCATCCCCTCGACCAGCTCGATCGCAGCCCTGAGCTGATCGGTCTCCGCACCCTTGCGGATGGCTTCGACGAGCGACCTGCGCAAAGCAGCCTTGTCCCCCGTCGCGAAGCGCGCGTCGGCGAGCGAAAGAATGGCCTTCTCGCTCTTGGGCTCGGTCGCGAGCGACTTCTCCAGGGCCTCGAAGGTCTCCTTGCTTCGCCCCGCCCGCGTGAGCAGATCCTCGATGCGAGCCGCCAAGATCGCCGGATCGCGTGGGTCGTCGCGAGTCTTCTTCAACGCGTCGATCGCGGAGGCGAAGTCGCCTCGAGCAAGCGCACGTTCGACATCGATCTGTGATGCAGGCTCGAGCTCGCGGAGACGCGCCACGATGCGATCTGCTTCGGCCGTCTGCCCGTGCTCGTCGGCCAGCGACATCTCCGATCGCAAGACCTCGGGATCGTCGGGGAAGCGTCGCGCAGCTTCACGCACGGCGCGCTCCTGCTCGGCTTTCCAGCCTAGTCGCGCGTATGCGGCGCCAAGCCCTTTCAAGATCCCGGGCACCTCTCGAAACTGCTCCGACAGATCGGTGAGCTTGGGCATGATCCCGGTCATGCCCTGCTTGTCGGCTGCGTCGAGCAAGAGCCACAAGCGCGGATACCAGAGCAGCGAGTCCTTGCCGGTCGCGCGGGTCCGAAGATCGAGCGAGAGATCGCGCGCGTCGTTCGGCGTGAAGATGGGATCGCCTTCGAGGTAGCTGGCTGCCTGCGCGAGCGAGAGCCCGGTCGCCTTGCCCTGCTCTTTGACGAGCGGCTCGAGAAGCACGCTCGCGAGATCGTCTTGCCCGTCGAGGTGAGCGAGCTCGCTCGCGAAGTAACGCAGGGTCAATTCGTTCACCTCGACCGAGACCATCGAAGGGCTCGCGCGAACGAATCGCGGCGTGGCCGGAACGCCGACGGCCGTGAGGAACGGATCGAGCGGGTTCGGATCGGGCAGGAGCGTTGGCGGCCTCATCGCATACGGGGCCGACGGGTCTTCCGACGCGGTCAGCGCGATGGGTCGCCCCTGCTCGTCGACGACCCGCATCGAGGTGTCGGTCCCACCGAGTCGCGCGAGAATGCGGTGCCGCCCCGCTTCGAGATGGAGCTTCACTCCGAACCGAGGCCAGCTCGCCCACGTGTCGGGGTCGCGTGAAAGCACTTCGCTGTCGTCGACGAGGAGCGACCACGCTCCCTGAACTGCGACGGTCACGTCTCGATCGTTTGGTAGGTCGACGAACGATTCGACGTAATAAACGCCCGCGTCAGTCGGCTCTGCGCTCGAAATCTGGCAGCCGTGAACCTTGGTCTTGAGGATCCGCGGGGCATCGAGACGCTTCGGATCACGCGCGAAGGTCACGGGCCACGGTCCGGGCCGCTCGGCCTCGAACACGACCATGCTCTCGGAAGGCGCGAGATGACCGAAAGGGCCTGCCATTCGCGCATGATCGAGGCAACCGAGCTTCTTCGACGCGAGCTCGAACGGTGATGCGGCTTTGTCGGTGGGGCTCCGCGGTGAGCCGTCGATCACCCAGAGGTCGACCAGCTCGCCACGCGCGCGAAACCCGATGTGTCCTGGCTGTTCGATGGCGCGTTCGACGACCGATTTCGCCCGGCCCCACAGCCCTGGAACGCTCGAGCGCATTCGGACCAAGTGATGCGCCGCGTACCAGCCGAGAACGCTGGCTTCGGGGCCTTCGTAAGTGCGCGCTGCGTCGATCGCATCGATGAGCTCACCCGATGCAGAGACGAATCGTCCGTGCGCTTCGTCGTCGACGGCACGACCGAGCGAAGCGTACAGGCCACGCGGCGTCGGGGAGATCGCGTCGAGCGCCTTTCGCGCGGCGTTCGCCTGCACGGGAGTGCCTCCCGGCACGACGAGCTCGGAGACGAGCCACTTGCCTACGATCTCTCCGTCCTTCGAGCCCTCCGCGTGGTTGCGAGCCGACACGAGCGGATCGACGGGTAAGTTCGTCGTCTCTGCACAGCCCGATGCGATCAGTGCGATACCGGAACAAATCGCCGCTGAAAACCAGCGTCGTGACGAGCGCGAAGTCACCCGGGGGAATTGTCCGACCATCAGGGTGCTCGGTCGTCCGTTGCGCTTTGAGGCGACGTCGCGCCCAGGTTCGGAGCGAGCGCCAGAGGATCGACACGCTCTGCGCGCTGGCCCTCGTGACGCATTCGAACCTCGGCCAGCTCGCGGTGCGCGAGGATGAGGGCCCGCTCGAGCTCTCGCTGCCGCTCGGAGGCAGATCGGGGTTCTTTCGGACGTGCTTCGATCTCTCGCTCGAGCTGTGCGATGCGCCAGGCGGCCGACGCGAGATCGGCTTGATTTCTCGCAGCACGTTCGGTGAGCTCTGCGAGCTCCGTCTCGCTGATGGGCGCGGCCATCGCCACGAATGCGCTGTGCCCGACGTTGTTCACCGAGGCGTCGCCCGAGCCGCCACCGACAGGACTTCCGGACGATCCCGCGGAGCTCTTCTCTCGGAGCGCTTCGTTGTCGGCGACGAGCTCGCGACCGATGCGTTCGCTCTCACGAAGCTCGCTCTTCAGCTGGGCGATGACGTGGCCGCGCTCGCGCAAGGCGTCTTCGATCCCCGACAGCTCTTTCGCGTGTGCCTCGGTCAGATCATCTTCGGTGGACCGACTCGCGAGCTCCTTTTGGAGCTCGGGAATCAGCGCTTCAGCGCCTTCGACCTCGCGCTTGAGCGCAGCAACGTCGTTGCGCGACTCTTCGAGCTTGCCTTGGAGCGAGTCGAGCTCGCGCCGCTGTACCTCGACCGCGCGCCTCGCCGTGTCGACGTCGGATCGCGCCGCCTCGAGCTCGCGTTCCCGCGCCTTCGCGCGATGGTCGGCGGCTTCGCCGAGCCGCTTGATCTCGGCGAGCTGACGGTCGAGCCCTTCGGCCTGGCGCTCGAGCTCGACGATTCGTGCCGCTTGCGATTTCTGAATCGAGCGGAGCGTCGGCGGATCGCTCGCGAGAGCCAAAGCCTCTTCGAGCTCGGCGATGCGCGTGTCGCGCGTGGCGAGCTCGGAAAGCAACGAGAGCGCTCGGTCGCGGGCTTCGGCACGCTCGCGCGCGTCGATCATGTCTGGAGGCGGTGGCGGCGTCGACGGCCCCACGCGCGAACCGGCCGGGCCCTCTTGAGGCGGCGGGCTCGAACGGGTGCGAAGGGCGGCAGCGCTCTCCTCGGCCCGGACTCGATTCTTCTTCTCCTCTTCGAGCTGCTTGGCCAAGCGAGTCGAACGATCACGTTGGTGCAGACTCTCCTCTTCGAGATCGCGAACCTGATTCTCGAGACGCTGTGCGGTCAAGTGGGCCTCGGCCGAGCGACCGTCGGCTTCGAGCGTGCGCTGCTGCGAAGCCTGAAGCGCTTGCTCGAGCTCTGCGACACGCATCGACAGCGTGTCTTCGGCGCGATGGCGGCTCTCGTCGGCGAACGACGCGAGCTGCATCTCGGCCGTGAGCCTCTCGTTCTCCGAGACGAGCATCGCGATGCGGGTCTCAGCCTCTCGAAGGGTCGCTTCTGCCTCGCGATCGTCACGTGCTCGGTTGTTCGGTCGAAGCGTCCCCGGCTCGGGAACGAAGACAGCCTGCGCGACGTCGGCGAGGGCTATCTCGATGAGGGCGTAGGGCTCGAGCTCGACCCTGCGCTCGCTCGCCACGGCGACGAACCACTCGGGAATCTCGGGCTGAGCGAGAATCGAAGTGTCGACCGACACCTGAGGGTCTTCGGCCGCGAAGTCGACGAGCGCGTAGCCCACGAACGGCGCCTGTCCGAGCATCCGCACCTCGGAAAACTGGAGCGCGACGAGATCGTAGAGCTCGTAGTAACCGGGCGCCTCGGCAGCCGACTCCGACGGGGGCAAGAGCCACCGTTCCGCTTCGGGATTCGGCGCGGCGAACAACGCCACTCCGTTTGGCGGAAGCAAGCGACGCGCACGTCGAACGATGTCGGCTTGGTCGGCTAGCGCCGAGAGGTCGGGGACGATCACCACGTCGAAGGCGCCGTCTCGCACGCCGAAATCGCCCTCGAGCAGCGCGTAGACAGGTCGTGCACCCTTCTGTGGTGCCGAGCGCGCGGTCGCCACCGCAACGCGCGCGGGGTCGGGATCGTAAACGTGTACGAGGCGTGCACCTCGATCGACCAGCCCTTCACCGAGCCCGAGAAGCGAATCGCCAATCACCACCACACGTCGTCCGCGAACGATCGACTCCGCGTAAGCACACAGAGTCGCGGCCGGGTGAGGCGTCGACGGTACCGCACTGAGCTGGGTCATACGGAGCGGCTCATACCACGAGGGGGGCTTGGCCTCACGCCTCGTCGGGGCCTCTCGAAGGCAATCCGAAGGCTGGACCGCGGCGTCCGGGAGGACTCGAGCATCGACCTGCGCCACGAAGCCTGATCAGGTGTGACGGTCATGTCGCGCGCGACCCTGCTCTCTCGCTCAAATCAGCGAGAAGAGGAAGGAAGAGCAGCTTGCGGCGCCCCCAGACGACAGGTACGCGAGACGCGATGGCCGTCCAGATCCGCGAGCTCCGAGGCGACAAATGTCGCATCAAGGACTTCCGGGACGTGGTCAGCGACATCTACCGATGCGATCCGCATGACGTGCGACCGCTCGACATGGAGATCGCCGACAAGCTCGACATGAAAAAGAACCCCTTCTTCGAGCACGCCGAAGGCACTGCCTCGGTCGCCTACCAAGACGGGCGCGCCGTCGGCCGCATCACCGCCCCAATCGACCGCGAGCACATCAGGCACCACGCCGATGGGGCCTGGTGTCTCTACGTCGAGATGAACCAAGCCGGAAACCCGCTCGGCATCACCGATGGCGAGCTGTCATGGGCCGTCGAAGTCGACGCCCCCACCAAAGTCGGCATCAAGCTCATGGGCGGCCGCGTCTACAAAACTTACCGCGTCTTCGAACGAGCCTCGTCATGACCTCTCGCACCGTCCCTGCCTCCGTCTCGGCCTTCGCCTGTTTGATACTCGTCGCGGCGTGCGGCGGAATTCCGATCTGGCCCAACGACTCGCCCGCACCGGCGCCGAGCGCCGTTGCCGCTGCTGCGCCCGCCGCGAGCGGTCCCTCCGCCGCCGCAAGCCCCGCCGAGAGCAGCACACCGATCGGACCACCCCCGGCCTCGACGCGGGCTGGTATCGCGGTCTTGGCGATCGGACCGGTCGCCTTCTCCACCGACGAGACTGGCGCGCGCAAGCTCGAAACCGGCCGCGAAGTCTTCTCCGCGACGCGGGCGTTGGCGAAGCAGCTCTACGCGGTTCCGCGGCTCCGCCCCCACGCCGACGAGGGCACCGTGAGCGCGTTGGCGGGCGTCCCCACACCCCCGGACGCAGCGGCGGCGCTTCGCGAAATCTCCGAGCTGCGCGCCAGCCTCACACCCGATCTCGAGAGCGCGACGTCTCGCGCGCTCCTCGAGTCGCTCGGTCGCAAAGTCGACGTCGAAGGCCTCGTCGTCGTGAGCGCCGCCCCAGGGGGCGCCACGCAGGCGCGCCTGCTCCGCGTGGAGGGCTCGCCCGATGGCGGAGTGACGACCCACCTCGAGGGCGCGATCTTCGCCGCGACGGAAGGCCCGCCGGCGACCGCTGGCGAGGGACCTAGTTACAGTTGGAACGCTACATCCATAGCATCTCTACTCGGCCCCCCTTCCAAAGCGGGCCCAGGCAAAGGCCAAGGCCCCGAAGGTGCGCTCGGCCCCCGCCGCGATTCGCTACCGTCCGCCAAGACGGCGACGGCGCCAGGCAAGACCCAGCCGAAATCGAAAGCCGACGAGAAGAAGTCGAAGAACATCTTCGAAAGCCCCTGGTTTTGGGTGGCGGCGGGCGGCCTCGCGGCGATCGGTGTGACGGCCCTCGTCGTCTCGCAGACCGTCGACACCCACAGCGGCAGCGTGAACCTCCAGGGGAAAGTGCTACCCTGAAGAGGTAGTCGGATGCGCCAGGCTCTCACGCCTGGTGACCGGCTCGGAGCGTGAGCGAAAGTTGAGCCCCCGCAGGTCCACGTCCCCCAACACGCGATTGAGAGCCGCCGGGTCGCCGTCGCTGTGGCGTCCTCTCCGGCTCGGGTTTTGTCTGTCGATGGCGAGTGTCGGTGCCATCTCGCGGACGGCCTTCGGAGAAACACCCGAGAGCCCTCCCCCCTTGGGCGAGCCTTCGCGAGACGTCGCGACGCGCGATCCAATTTCGCGAGCTACGCAGCTCCCGCCGCTCCCGGCCGAGTACGTCACCGAAGAAGCGAGCTTCTGGCGCGTCGGCTACCACCCTTCGGCTCGAGAGCGGATTCGTTCGGTGATGCCTCGCCTTTCCGAGATGCGCGATGAGCTCCGCGTCGCGTTGGGCACCGACGTGCTCGAAGACGTCGAAATCCGGATCGCAGCTCTCGACGCCGCAATGGTCCGTCTGACGCCGCGAGAAGTATCTCCGCCTCCGACCGGAGCCGTCTTCTTCGAACAACACCTAGTCGTCGTCAGCTCGGCAGCACGACCCGGCGCCGACCCCCAAAGTCTCGAAACGGCGATTCGCTATCAGATGGCCCGTCTCGCGCTTTCTGAGGCCGTGAACCGAAACAATTCGTCGGCGCGCGGCGGCGTCAGCACGGAGGGCCACGCAGAAAATGCCGGAGCCGGAGGCGCAGCGAACGCCCCGATCCAAAGGCCGCACCGAACGATTCCGTCGTGGTTCGAAGACGCGTTCGCGACTCACTTTGCGCGCGAACGCGAGGCGACTCGCGCAGAAGCGCTCTTTCTCGCCGCGGCCCGAGGGTCGCTCCCTCACGTCTCGGAGCTCGGCCTCGGTCTGGGCCGCGAAGACGAAGAAAACGCCTACGCTGCCGACTTCGTCCGTTTCGTCAGCGAAACCAACGAGGGCGCCGCGCTTCCCGCCGTCGTCGAAAAGGTCAACGGCGGCTCCGAGCTCGATGAGGCCATCGCGATGGCGCTCGGCTCCGACCGCGCTGGCGTCGATCGCGCTTGGCGACGCGACATGGCCAAACGTTACGGTCTCTTCCCGGTCTTGGCCTTGTCGCTCGTGTTGTGGCTCGCGCTGTGGGTAGTGGGCCTCGTGCGACGCAGGCGAGCGATCGCTGCGAGCGAATCGACGGTCTCCCGCTTGCGAGCACTGCGACGGAGTCGCGTCCTCGATGCCGACGGCGTCATCACGATCACGACCCGCCCTTCGAAACGTGAGGCAGCCGCATCGCCACATCTCGTCGAAGGCGCACGCCAACACGACGCGGTCTACGCCGACCGTCCGGCGGCCGGAGTCGCCGGAGATGCACCAACCCGTCGCCGCGACGGGGCACCGCCGCCGAAGGTCATCGAGGTGCCGACGATCGAGCACGATGGCGATCGGCACACGCTCCACTGATCGCGGATGCCCGACCCTCCCGTGAGTGAGACCGAGCAAGACGCGAAGAAGTGCCGCCCCCCTCTCGTGGAGCTCGGAATCGGCGCCGCTTGGCTTCTCGGACTCTCCGCTCTGCTCACCATCGGCGATGGTTTTCTCGGACAAGTCCCCATCGCCCGGGCCATTCTTGGAGGCCTGGTCGCGAGCATCGCAGCGGGCCGAGCAGGCATTGTCTGGGATCAGAACGATCCCGAAAGCGATTCACCGAAGCGGGCTTTACGCGGTCTCGGCCTCGGCATCGCCCTCGCCGCCTCGGCCTGCCTCGCGGCAATCCTGGTCGCGCACTTCGCAGGTTGGGCAACGGTGAAGCCAGGGCATCCAGGGTTGATGTTGGCCCTCTCGCTCGTCGCCGGAGCGGGTGCGGCCGTCCGCGAAGAGGTCGTGCTCCGAGCGATTCCGATCCATTTCGCGAAGCGCGCGGGAATCGGCGCCGCCTGGGCGACCGGCTTCGCCGCGCTCCTTTCCCCCGCGAGTTTTCTCCTTTCGACTGCGACGACCCCCGCCTCGGTGGCGCTCGCCATCGCGTCCGGGTGGCTAGCGGCGCGTCTCCTCTGGAAAACCGGAAGCGTCTGGGCAGCCATCGGCGCGAACGTCGCCTGCTCGCTGCTCACGGGCCCGCTCTTGCACGGAGGTCTCTTCGACGTCTCGTGGACGAACGGAGAGCTAGCTCACGGTTCGCTCGCTTGGGGTCCCCCGGCGGCACTGGGCGCCGTGTTGATCGGCCTCGCGGCGCTTGCCGTCGACCGTGGCCCGTTCAGGCTCGACCGCGAGCCGTCGAGCGCTCTTCCTCGATCTCCTCGAAGTCGGCGTCGATGATGGGCGGCGGTGAGCTCGACGACTTCATCGTCGCCGACTGCGCCGTCGCACGGCCCCCCGAAGCATCGCTCGGAGGCGCATCGACTCGCACGCGAGCTCCCTGAAGGACACTCCCCCATTGCGACGGCTCGACCGTCAACAGCCGCGGGAACGTGTAAACCACCTCGCCGCGATCGGTCACGTCGACATCCATCTCGCCGTATCGGTTCTTCGCGAGCTGAGTGAGAAAGGCGTCGGCGGCCTCGGGGGTCATGTCGAGCGCCGCGGCGGCGTCGCGCGCCCGGAGCACCCCACCTCGGTTCGCGGCGAGCGCGAACACGGCTTGGACGCGCTGCTGATCTCGCTCGTTGGCTCCGGAGGCTTCGAGCTTCTTACCGCTGAAGAGCATCGGAACCGTGAAGAGCAACGTGATCGCCGCAAGGACGCCTCCCGACACCAGAGCTGCCGTTCCCGATCCAATGAGCCACACGATGAGCGCGGAGAAGATGGCCAATCCGATCCCGAGCGTGAGACCGACGTAGCCCATCGTTCGGACTACCAACCCACCAACGTGCGCGGGCTTGCCCGAGAACGTGACGGATGCTCCGGAGAACGCCGCGCGTTGGCGCCCACAAGCAGTGCAATACGCCGTGATCCCTCGGTAGATGAGCGGCGCGTCTTGTCGGCAATGGGGGCACAGCATTCGCTTGCTGCAACATGCGAAGCGCTGGGGCCGGCGTCAACCTGCGGCAAACCGCGCCACGCCGGATGTGCTTCTCACTTGAGGAGGTAGATCAGCACGGCCACTGCGGCGAGCCCGACGAACATTCCGAGCCCAGCGGCGAGTAGGACCACCTTGCGCTGCGATCCCGGGGCATCGCTCTGGAGCAGCGTGGGTGCGTTCGACATGTCGGGCGGCGGGAAGTCCGAAGCCCGTCGTCGGAACTGGCCCTGTCGACGATCGGAAGCCCGGCGGCCCATGTGGCGGAACCGAACCGCCTTCAGCTCACGAAGCGCTGCATCGAGCTGGCCACCGACCGCGCCGGCGCTGCCCGTTCGCTGCGATCGATCTCGACGCAGACACGCATCGACGACCGTGCAAATCGAAGGGGGCAAATCGGGCTTGCGCGTCATGATCGGGTCTACGTCCTGCGTGAGGATCCGCACCATGAGCGCGTTGTAGTTCGGAGCTTCGTGCGGAAGCGTCCCGCTGAAGGCCTCGTACATCACGACGCCGAGCGACCAGACGTCGGCGCGGCCATCGAGATCTTCGCTGCCTTGCGCTTGCTCCGGCGCCATGTACGCGGGCGAGCCCACGACGGTGCCGGTCCTCGTCAGAGTGAAGTTGTTGTTCGTGTTGGTCTCGAAGACCTTGCTGATGCCGAAGTCGAGAATTTTTGCAACTACGTTACCCTCGGGATCGCGATGCAAATAGATGTTGGCGGGCTTGAGATCGCGATGGATGATCCCCTGCGAATGCGCCAGGTCGAGCGCCTTCGCGACCGACATGAACACCTCACAGCCGAACTCGGGCTCGAGCGTGCCGGCTTGTTGGAGACGCGCGTCGAGCCCTTCGCCGTCGAGGAGCTCGAAGACCAAGAAGGGCGAGCCGTCTTCGGCCTGCCCGAGATCGAGAATCTCGACGATGCTCGAGCTCCGGACGCGCCCGCTCGCTTTCGCCTCGTTGAAGAAGCGCTGAAGCGCGACCGCGTCTTCGGCGACGTCGGGGCGCATGATCTTCAGCGCCACGTCACGATCGATCAGCTCGTTCTTGGCTGACCAGACCGAACCGCTTGCTCCCGAGCCTAGGAGGCGGTTCAGCCGATACCGCGACTGGATGAGTTCACCGGATTGCACGCGTCTACGGCCGGAAAGTAAACCATCCGAAGGCTTTCGGGGCGCACAAATCGCGAACACCCCGAAACACTGCATTCACAGGTGTCTCGGGGTGCATTTCGACGACCTTTCATCGGAGAAGAGCCAAGTCGGAGCGCTTCGGGCCATCCGATCTCGACCCTCGCGGGGGCCGTCAGCAGTCGTAGTAAAGGTAGAACTCGTAGGGGACCGGTCGCAAACGGACCGCGTCGACCTCTCGCTCACGCTTTAGGTCGATCCAGGTCGTCAACAGATCGCGGGTGAAGACGTCGCCACGGAGGAGAAACTCCTGATCTTTTTCGAGCGCCTGCAGCGACTCTTCGAGGCTTCCGGGCATGTGGGGGACGTCTTTCAGCTCTTCGGGTGAGAGCGAGTAGATGTCTTTGTCGAGCGGGTCGCCCGGATCGATGCGGTTGATGATCCCGTCGAGGCCCGCCATCATCATGGCCGAGAAGGCGAGATACGGGTTGCAGGTGGCGTCGGGGAAACGCACCTCGATGCGTCGCGCCTTGGCGGAGTTGCCCGCCACGACCGGAATGCGGATCGACGCGGAGCGGTTGCGGCTGGAATAAGCGAGGTTCACGGGGGCCTCGTATCCAGGAACGAGCCGACGGTAGCTGTTGGTGGTCGGATTGGTGAGCGCCGCGAGTGCCTTCGCGTGCTTGAGAATGCCGCCGATGTAGTGGAGACCGAGCTCGCTCATGCCTGCATAGCCGTCGCCTGCGAAGAGGGGCTTGCCCTCTTTCCAGAACGACTGGTGACAGTGCATGCCGCTTCCGTTGTCGCCGAAGACAGGCTTCGGCATGAAGGTCGCGGTCTTTCCGTGCTTCTTGGCGACGTTCTTGATGACGTATTTGAACCAGAGGAGGTCGTCGGCCATCTTCGTGAGCGTCGCGAAGCGAATGCCGACCTCGCACTGACCCGCTGCGGCCACTTCGTGATGACCGACCTCGACGCTGATCCCCGTCTCTTCGAGGGTGCTCATCATCGACTGTCGGAGATCGCCGAGGGTGTCGTTCGGCGGAACGGGGAAGTAGCCTTCCTTGGGGCGAATGCGGTGGCCGAGCCCGGGCTTGCCCGAGTTCCAGCCAGCCTCTTCGCTGTCGATCATGTACGAGGCGCCCTTCGACGAGTTCTCGTAGCTGACGCTGTCGAACACGAAGAACTCGGCCTCGGGGCCGAAGAAGCTCGTGTCGGCGATGCCGGTCGAACGAAGATGGGCTTCGGCCTTCTGAGCGATGTAGCGCGGATCGCGACCGTAGGGCTGACCCGTGATCGGATCGTTCACCTTGCACAGCATGCTCAGCGTCTTGCGCTCGTAGAAGGGATCGAGCTTCGCCGTCTCGGCCAACGGAACGATCGACATGTCGCTGGCATTGATCGGCTGCCAGCCGCGAACGGACGAGCCATCGAAGCCGAGGCCGTCCTCGAACAGGGCCTCGTCGATGCGGTGAGCGGGGATGGTGGTGTGCTGCCATGTTCCAGGCAGGTCGACGAACTTCAAGTCGACGAACTCGACACCGTTCTTCTTCGCGAACTCGATGACCTCGGTCGGTTTCATGGTTTCCCTCAGCTGTGGGCCGGACGACATGTCGGCCGAAGATTCTCGTCCCAATCTCGAATCTAGAGTCTCAGACGGCGTCTTCGCCGCGTTCGCCGGTTCGGATGCGCACGACCTCGTCGATCGGCGACACGAAGATCTTCCCGTCACCGATCCGGCCCGTCTTCGCGCTCTTCTCGATGGCGTCGATGACGCTGTCGACCTGACTGTCGGGCACGACAATCTCGATCTTCACCTTCGGGACGAAGTCGACGACGTAGGCGGATCCTCGGTAGACCTCTTTCTTGCCGCCGGTGCGACCGAAGCCTTTGACCTCGGTGACGGTCATGCCCTGGATCGCGACCTCCGAGAGGGCGTCTTTGACCTCGTCGAGCTTGAACGGCCTGATGATGGCTTCGATCTTCTTCATCGCGCGCCTCTCGAGCAGGCTGTCGGCCCAGGAGCGTTGGCCCCAGTACCCGCCAACGCTGGCCCCTTCTTAGCGCATTGATGTTTCGGGGAAGTTTCGCCGGGCAGCAACCCCAACAGCACCAAAAACGGAACCGGACACGGTAAGAGGCGCCTCCGTCGGCAGGATCCGACCTCGGGGGGCAACGTTAAAGGAGACGGGCATTGTCGAGCCGACTAGTGTCGCATAATCTCCACCGGTTCATTGCGGACGGCGCCATCTCGCGCATGACCCGCACCCGAGGCAACCGGACGAGCCTCTCTCCCGATGGCGACCAACAAGGCGAAAATACCCGTCGGATTCATCATCTCGGGAAAGTACCGAGTGACGGGAGAGCTCGGCAGGGGCGGCATGGCCGCGGTCTACGAGGCCGAAAACGTCGACATCGGCAAGCGGGTCGCCATCAAGGTCCTCGCCCAAGAGCTGATCTCGTCGGCGGTGGTCGTCGAGCGTTTTCTCCGCGAAGCGCGCGCCGTCGCGGCAATCAGAAGCCCTCACATCTGCGACGTTTACGATTCGGGCAAGCTCGAAGACGGACGCCCGTTCCTGGTTCTCGAGCTGCTCGAAGGTGAATCGCTCTACGAGCGCATGATCCGGGTCGGCCAAATCGACGTGCAGACGACCGTCGCGGTCATGACCCAAGCGTGCAAGGGCCTCATCAAGGCGCACGCCGCGGGAATCGTTCACCGCGATCTGAAGCCCGAAAACATCTTCGTGACCAAAGACGAAGAAGGCCGCGTTCTCGCGAAGATTCTCGATTTTGGGCTCGCCAAATTCTACTCGTCGATGGAGACTGGAAATGCCGGTCAAGCGCGGCTCACCCGCGAAGGGGCCGTCTTCGGAACGCCTGCCTACATGAGCCCGGAGCAAGTGCGCGGGCAGGGCGCCGTCGATTCCCGAGCCGATCTGTGGGCGCTCGGCTGCATCACCTACGAGTCACTGACCGGTCGAACCGTTTGGAGCACCGATCAAGGCGTGGCGATGACGTTTGCGCAAATCGCGAACGCTCCTCTTCCCGATCCCATGGCGCTGCGGCCAGACCTGCCCGAGTCGTTTCACCTCTGGTTTCAACGCGCGCTCGACCGCAACATCGAGAAACGATTCCAGACGCCCAAAGAGTTCGCCGACGAGCTGCTCCGTGCGATGGAAATGGGCCAGCTGTCTTCCGCGAGCATCGAGGTCGACGAAGAGGGTCGCGCACCGAACAGCCAACCTTCGGGTGATGCGCGACGGGCCGATGACGACGCGAAGCGAACACCATCCCCCGCGGCAGGTGCTCCACCGCCAGGTCAGGTACGGGGGTCGCGAGCTCACTTCGCCGCGCCAGGAACTGGTGCCTCGACCGACACGCGCCCCGAAAACCCGTCGAAGTGGAAGACACCTACCAACCCTCCTCCCGCGAAAGAGGGAGGGTCGGCCGGCCGCGTCGTCGTCGGCGTCGCCGCGCTCGCCCTCGTCGCTGGAGCCGCGTACGGCGCCTACCGCGTGCTGACTCCGCCGACCGTTCCTCCCCTCGCGACGTCGGCGACACTCGACGCCGGACCGGCGCCGAGCGCGTCGACCACGGCTCCGATCCCGAGCGGAAGCGCGAGGGCTCTCCCGCCGGGCCTTCCGTTCGTTCCGCTGGTCACCAAAGCCCAAGAAGCCATCGCAGCTGGTGATCTCGAGGGCGCTCAGAAAGCCCTCCGCGATGCTTATGGCATGGGTGGGCACGGCGTTCCGCGCACGATGCTCGAGCACCTCGAGCAGGCGCTCGCTGGAAAGAAAGAGAAGGCGGTCTGCAAGCTGACCGGCCTCGGTCGGCCGCGCTTCTACGACCTCATCGAAGACAAGGTGAAGGTCATCGCTGCGAGCCGGCCTTCGATCGCGATGGGCCCTCACGGGCCGGTCGTGGTGTGGACCGAAAACCGAGACGGGAACGAGCAAGCGTTCGCCGTCGGTCTCGACGATTCTTTGCGCGCGCGGACGACACCGTTCCCGGTCACGCCCGAGGGTCAAGCCATCGGCCGCCCCGAGATCGTCCTGTCCGGCGATCGCTTCGTGATGACCTACTGGGACGCTCGTGGCTCGGAGGCCGGAATTTTCGCGCGCTTCCTCGATCCCGATGGGCGCATCGCGAGCTCCGCGTCGCTCGTCGGCCAAGCCGCGGGTGGTGCGTCCTGGCCGGCGATCGCGCAGCTGCCCGGCAAGAAGGGCTTCAACATCGCGTGGGTCGCACCGACCGAGCGAAACACCGAAGACCTGTTCATGCGTCATCTGTCGGAGAATCTTGAGCCGCAGGGCGACCCGACGCGCGTCACGGCCTTGAAGCCGAGCCCGATGTCCAAAGTGCGTGCGCGCTATCCCGATCTCGGAATCGACGGCGACGCTCTGCACCTCACGTTCCGACTCGAGCGCGATCCCGATCGGAGCGTGGAGCACCTGCGTATCCCCATGGCCGACCTCGGCAAGACCGTCGACGCTAAAGATCCGACGCAAGATGCGACGGTGGGTGAGATGACGCTCGTCAATCAAGACAAAGGGCGCGCCGATCAGCCGACCATTTCATGTGCGGGTGGCGCTTGCTACGTCGCGTGGAGCGACGAAAACAAGGACACCGCTTGGGTGGCGTATTTCGACAAAGGCGCGGGCAAGGCGACCGTTCGCAATCGCTTCCCACCTCGAAGCAAGCACCCGATCATCTCGGCCACCGCCGATGGCAAGGCACAAGCCTTCTGGTTCGAGGGGGGCAAGGTCATGACCGCCCTCGTCGATCGCGACGGCGTCCACGATCCGTCGCGTATCGCACGCGTGAGCGGCGAGCTGCAACCGACGCCGAGCGTCGCCGCCGGGAAGAAGCCGGGCGAATGGTACGTGGCCTGGCTCGACTACGAGACCGGGCACCTCGAAGTCTACGTCGCACGCACGCAGTGCAAGTGACATGAGCCTGTCGATCCCTGCCCGAGCGGAGCTGAGGGCCCGGCCGCCAGAGACCGAGCGGCTCTTCTTCACCCCGGTCGAGCCGACCGACGGCCCCGAAATCTGGTTCGCAGTCGAGCGCTCACGTCCTGCGCTCGAAGCCTGGTTGCCATGGGTCGAGTACACGACCGACGCGACCTCCAGCGTTCGGTTCGCCGAAGCTTGCGCAGCCGACTGGGATCAGGGCAAGGCGGTTCGATTCGGCATCCGCGACCGCGCGACGCGTACGTTTCTCGGAATCGTCGGGCTCGAGAACTGCGTACACCTCCACCGAGCTTGCGAGCTCGGCTATTGGCTCCGCACCGACGCGCACAAGCGCGGCTTCATGTCGGAGGCGGTACGATTCAGCATCGATTTCTCGTTCCGACAGATGGGCATCCATCGCATTAAAGTTGCAGCTGCAACCGACAATCACCCGTCGCTCAAGGTGATCCAGCGGGCCGGGTTCCGTTTCGAGGGAGTCAGCCGCCAGGCCGAGCGGTGCAATGGTCGATGGCTCGACCACGCGAGCTTCGCGCTGCTCTCGACCGACACGCTCCCAAGCGCTGGAGCGGCGCGGCCTTAGGGGCGAAGCGAGATGCGAGGGCTAGAAGCACGCGAGCTCTCGTGGTTGTCCCGGGCGCCGCTCGCGGCCGCCCTCCTCGTCGTGACGACCGGCGTCGCCGCGACCGCCCTCGCGTGGCTCAGCGGGGTTCGAGAAGTCGCCGCATTGCTCGTGATGGTGCTGATGACCGCCGTCGGCGCAGCGTTCGCGACCATACGCACTGCGAGCCTCAAGCGAGCCATTCATGATTCGATCGATGCGGTAGCCGACAACCTCGCCGCGCTCGCCGAAGGAGCGCCACCGAGGCCTTCACGCGCCGACGAGCTGTCGATGGAGCTGGTCCTCGCGTGCGAAGCGCTCGGCTCCCGGCTCCGTGAGGCCGACGCTCATGCCAAAGCCGACGTCGAAGCAGCGCACGAAACCGATCGCGAACGGCTCGGATTCTTGGCCGACTTCAGCCATGAGCTTCGAACCCCGCTCAACTCGATCCTCGGCTTTTCGCACATCCTCAGTAGCGAAAGCGATGGCCCTCTCGATGCCGACGGGCGCGAAGCGGTCGGAATCATCCTCGTCAGCGGAGAGAATCTGCATGCCTTGGTAGAAGACGTCCTCGACCTGACGGCCCTCGAAACGAGCCAGCTGACTCTCACGACCCGAGCCGTTAGCCTCTCCGACGTCGGCGACGACGTCGTCGGCTCCGCCCAAGTGCACGCCGCGCAAAGGCAGGTCTCGCTGACGGTCGAGCACGCCGCTCTGAACGTCGTCGCCTTCGGTGACGAGAAGAGGCTGCGGCGCATCCTCTGGAATCTCGTCGGTCGGGCCATTCGAAGCTCCGATCGCGGCGCGATACGTGTCGTGATCCGCAGGCTCGAGAAGAGCGGCGGCGAGCGCGGCGCCGCGACCGTGACGGTGATCGACGAAGGGCGCCGGATGAGCCGAGGTGAACGAGACGCGCTCATGCGGGGAACGGTAGAAGAAGCCGATTCGCGCGAGGGCGTGGGGCTCGGCCTGCGCGTCGCGGGGCGACTCGTGCGTTTACACGGTGGCACGTTGCACGTCGACTCGACAGGCACGGGAAGCCGCGTCGAGATCGTCGTTCCCGAAGCGACGAAAGACGAGGTCCGCTGGGCCAATCAGAGCCGAGCGTCACTCATCGGCGGCCCGAGCGACGAGGGAGAGGCCTCGTGACGAACGAAGCAGCCTCCGAGTCGGGCGCGCGGTCGAGGCCTCTCTTCGCCGGAGGCATGACCAGGAGTTTGTTGACGGCGGTGTGGACGACCTGGCTCGGCGTCGTGCTCGCCGCTGCATTGCTCGGCAACGTGTCGTGGGGTCGGTGGCTCGTCGCCTCGTCCGTGTCTGCGCTCGTCGCGATCGTGGCGTCGTTCGGTTCTCGCGTCGTGGAGCAGCGCTGCAGGCAAGATCTCACGCGGACAGCTGCCATCCTACGAACCATCGGCATCGAAAAGCCGACGTCGCCCGACCGCGACTCCGACGAAAGCGCGGAAGGGGGGGACGAGAAGGCGCCGCTCGCACGAGCCGCGCGGAGCCTCCAGGTACGTTTCGATCAAGCCCGAACCGCGAAAGAACTCGCCCGTTCGTCACGTGAGAACGCTCGCCGCGCGCGAGGGCTGCTGTTCGCAGGCGTGAGCCACGACCTCAAAGGACCGCTCAACGCGCTGCTCGGCTTCGCGGACCTGATGCTGCTCGACCCGCTCACCGAAGGCCAACGCGAGAGCCTGGATCTGATCACGTCGCGTGGTCGCGAGCTCGTGGCGTTGGTGGAGACGCTACTCGACTCCGCGCGCGTCGAGGCCGGACAGCTCGGCGTGACCACGCGCGAGGTCGATCTGACGCAGGTGTTGAACGATGCACGCGACAAAGCGTGTGAGCTCGTCCACGCTGAAAAGGAGGTGCAACTCGTGTTCGACGATCAGCTTCCCCGTGTGTCGGTCGACGCTGCGCACCTCACGCGTGCCTTTGCGCTCGTCATCGCTCACGCTCTGAAGTCGCGCGGCGGAAGCTCTCCCGATCTCGGTGCCTTCGCGAACGGTGGGAAACTCGGCGCCTCTGAGCCCGACGCCGTCATCGTTCGCGCTCGCAACGTCGGCGACGCCATTCGCGTCGATGTCGAGCACCGTGCCGCAGGCCCCACTGCGGCCGCGCTCGAAGAGCTCTACTTCACCGAAAAACGGGGGCGTGGTCTCCGTCTCGGGTTGCGCCTGGCTCGCACCATCTTCGAGCTCCACGGCGGACGCATCGAGGTTCTCGAAAAGACCAATGGTCGCCCTGCCGTCTCGTGCTTCGTCCGCATCGCGCCGCCCAAGACTTGAGCAGGAGTCGGCACCGACATCACACCGACGAGCAGCAGGCTCGAGTCGTCCGCGGTCAGTCGAAGAGCGCTCCCTGATCCGGCGCTCCTCCGCGGAACGGGCGCCCTAGGTGCTCGTGGGCCTTGCGCGTTGCGATCCGCCCGCGGGGAGTTCTTCCGAGAAATCCCTGCTGCAGCAGGAACGGCTCATACACGTCTTCGATGGTGTCGCGCGGTTCGCTCATCGCCGCTGCGAGCGTATCGAGCCCCACCGGACCGCCATCGTAGTCGTCGATGATGATGGTCAACAGGCGTCGATCCATCGCATCGAGCCCGACGGGATCGATGTCGAGACGACCCGACGCGATGACGGCAATCTCGGCGGTGATGCGCCCCTCGCCGAGCACTTCCGCGAAATCTCGAACGCGCCGCAACAGTCGGTTGGCGACGCGCGGCGTCCCACGGGATCGGGTGGCGATGATCCTCGCGCCACCTTCTTCGATGGGCACGTTGAGAAGTCGCGCGCTGCGCTTCACGATCTCCTCGAGCTCGTCGACCGGGTAGTAGTCGAGGCGCGCGACGTAGCCGAATCGCGACAAGAGCGGGCCGGTGAGCAGCGCGGTCCGCGTCGTCGCGCCGACGAGCGTGAATGGCTTGAGAGCCAGCTGGATCGTCGTCGCGTACGGCCCTTCGCCTGTCATGATGTCGATCTGAAAACCCTCGATGGCCGGGTACAGGCTCTCCTCGACGACTGGCGACAGTCGATGAATCTCGTCGATGAAGAGAACGTCGCCGTGGTCGAGCTTGGTCAAGAGCCCTGCCAACGCGCCCTTGTGCTCGATGGCCGGGCCGCTCGTGACATGGATTCGAACACCCATCTCTTCGGCGATGATGTACGCGAGCGTCGTCTTGCCGAGCCCCGGAGGACCGCAGAAGAGCACGTGATCGAGGGGCTCTTTCCGCCTGCGAGCAGCTTCGACGAAGACCTTCAGGTTCTCTTTGTGCTTCGCCTGACCGATGTACTCGGAGAGCGACGTCGGGCGAAAGAGCCGGTCGAAACGGTCGTCGTCGGAGGACTCGGCGGGTGAAATCGCACGCTCGGCCATGTGCGACTTCGTAGCCCGGCGTCCGAGGGTCGTCTACGCTGTCTCTCGTGGCACTGTCGGGACCCGTGCTCGTGGTAGACGACGACTCGCTGAGCCGACTCCTACTCACGCGTGCGCTAGAGCAAGCTGGGTTCGCGTACGAAGCCGTGGGCTCGGGTGAGGAGGCCATCGCGTTCCTCGCGCGTCGCGAGGTGTCGATCGTACTTCTCGACCTCATGATGCCGCCACCCGACGGCTACGCGGTCCTACGCATTCTCCGTCAAACGCCGGCGACGAAAGAGCTCCCGGTGGTCGTCTTGACCGGTCTCGACGCAGAAGAAGAAGTGTCGCGCGCGTTCGAGATGGGCGCCGACGACTTCGTCCGAAAGCCGTTCAAGAGCGCCGAGCTCGTCGCTCGCATCCGAAGCCAGCTCAGCCTGCGCGAGCACGTCCACGCGCTCGCGCGCCGGGAACGTGATGCTCGCGTCGTCCTCGAGCTGACCCAGGCCCTCGCCTCCACCCTCGACTTTCGAAACATTCTCTACACCGTCGTGCAGCGCATCGCCGACGTCGCGCGAGTCGACCGCTGCAGCATCGTGCTCGTTCGCGAAGAAGGGAAGGTCGGCTACGTCGTCGCCGCGAGCGATGACCGCGATCTCCGTGACCTTCCCATCGATCTACTCAAGTACCCGGAGATTCGAAAAGTCATCGAGACCGGAGAGCCGCTCGTCATCGACGACGCCTCGACGCACCCCGTGTTCCTCGAGTCGGAGCTTCCACCCAACTCCTTTCGCTCGCTCGCGATTCTTCCGATTCTCTACGAGGACAAGCCGCTCGGCGTTCTCTTCTTGCGCGGAAGGAACCCCGGAGCGACGCGTGAGCACGAGCTCTGGGTGGCCCAGACGGTCGCGAGCGCCACCGCGATCGCGTTGCGCAACGCGCGCATGATGCAGTCGCTCCGCGATCAGACGCGCGAGAGCACGTACGCGCGATTCGAAGCCGAGCGAAAGATCCGTGCGCTCGAGCCCTACGCCGATTTCTTCCACTCGTCGGCCGAAGGCATCGCAGTCGTCGATGCCGACGGGGTGGTGTTGTTCTCCAATCAGCGCGCGAGCGAAATCACCGGACGCACCAAGGAGCAGCTTGAAAAGCTGCCCTTCGCGAGCCTCATCGTTCCCGAAGAGGTCGACTCTTTCGTGACGGCGTTGCGCGCCTTCAACGTCGACGATCCACCGGCCACGCGCGACTTCACCATCGTCCGAACGCAAAACCCCTCACCGGTTTCGGAGCCTCCGGTCAGCAACCGGACGCCGCCTCCACCGCAGGTGCTGAGCCTGAGCCTCGTGCGTGTGAACGAGGCCGACGCGATTCTGCTCTCGTTCCGCGACGTGACCGAAGACCGCACCACGGCCGCCGAGCTCACGAAGACGAAAGAATTTCTCGAGCGGGTCATCGAGAGCTCGGTCGACGCCATCATTTCGGCAGACATGAAGGGCAACGTCTTGCTCTTCAATCGCGCAGCCGAGCGTTGCTTCGGCTACCTCGCCAAAGACGTCGTGAACGAAATGAACGTTCGCAGTCTCTATCCAGCCCACGGCGCCAACGAAATCATGCGCCTCATCCGCTCCGACTCGCACGGCGGCCCCGGCCGCCTAGAAGGGTTCCAGACCGACATCCTCGGCCGAGACGGAAGCCGGGTCCCGGTCTCTCTCTCGGCCGCGTTGATTCTCGATCGCGGTGTCCCCATCGGATCGGTTGGTGTCATGACCGATCTCCGTGATCGCATTCGCATGGAGGCGAGCCTCACCGAAGCGAAAGAAGAGCTGCGGCAGCGCGAGAAACAGGCGCTGATCGCCGAGCTTGCCGGAGCGGCAGCCCACGAGCTGAATCAACCGCTTACCAGCGTCCTGGGATATGCTGAGATCATTCGTCGCCGAACCAAGCTCGGCCAACCGGTCTCGCGAGAGATCGAGGCGGTCGCGGGCGAGGCCGAGCGCATGGCAGAGATCGTCAAGAAGATCGGCAAGATCACGAAGTACGAGTCGAAGGTCTACGTCGGCGAGGCCAAGATCATCGACATCGACAGGTCGAGTGAGGACAAGAACCGGGAGCTGAGGTAGCGCATGTCGGGACGCTGGAAGCCAAGCGAGCCAGGAAAGCGAGAGCCCCACGACTCGGGAATCTCCGTCGACAGACTGTCGACCGAAGACGGTGGCTCATCCGAGGTCGCACTCGCCACCGCCGCACTCGCCACCGCAGATGCCGCGAGCGAAGACGGATCAGGTCCGAGCTCGAGCCAAGCAGCGAGCGGCCCCGTCGCCACCAGCTCGCGGCCACCGAGCTACTCCCGTCCGAGCCCCGCACTCTCGAGGCCGGCCACGAGCCAGTCACGCTCCGGCGCTCCGAGTCGACGGCTCTCGAGCCAGATCCCGCAGCCTGAGAAAGAAGTGCACCTCTCCGGCAACGCGCCAAGCTTTCTCGACAAGCTCTTCACTACGCTGGCGACGCTCCGAAGTGATGCTCCGCTCGAAGAAGCCATCGGCGCGCTTCTCGATGCGTTCATGGAGGTCTTCGACGACGTCGCCGTGGGCGTGTGCATCGCAGCCGATGGCGGCAGCCAGATGACGGTGCGCAGATCGCCGCGCGACAGCATTCTTTCGATTCCCAATCCCTCCCGTCTCTTTTCCGAGTTCGACAACGAGTGGGTGATCGACTTGGGGGCAGGCTCGACGCTGCACGTGTCCACCGATGACGAGGGCTACGTCGCGTCGCTGCACAGTCCCTCGGAACGGCTCGGCATGGCAGTGCGGTCGGTCCTCGACCGAACGAGAGCGCTCGATGTGCTCCGCACCGAGCGACGCGAGACCGAGCAGCTCAGACTCCAGATCATCCACTCGGAGAAGCTCGCGAGCCTCGGACAGATCGCCGCAGGCATTGTCCACGAGCTGAACAACCCGCTCACATCGATTCTCGCCTATTCGGACTACCTCCGCCGAGACTGGGAGAAGCGTGGGATCAGCAGCGCCGATACCGAACGGCTCCGACGCATCAACGAAGCCGCCGAGCGAATTCTCACCTTCACCCGAGACTTGATCGCCTACTCACGACCGACGGCGTCCGTGCCCGGCCCGGTCGACGTTCACGAGGTGCTCGACCGAGCCCTCGTCTTCTGCGAGCACGTCATCACGACGAACAAGATCGTGGTCGACAAGACCTTCGGGAAAGTGAGGTTGGTGAGCGGCGTCGCTGGCCAGCTGACGCAGGTCTTCGTCAATCTCATCACGAATGCCTGCCAAGCGATGAAAGAAGACGGTGGAACGCTCTGGATCACGTCCGAGCTCAACGCCGACGAAACGAAGATGATCGTCAGCGTGGCGGACCAGGGTCATGGCATCCTGCCGGAGCACATGGAGCGCCTTTTCGAGCCCTACTTCACGACGAAGGTCGACGGCGGCGGGACCGGTCTTGGTCTGCCGATCGTGCAGAACATCGTGACCAGCCACGGCGGTTGTATCTCGGCGAAGAACCAAGCGCTCGGCGCAGTCTTCACCGTAGAGCTTCCGCTCTCGGCGCGGGTGACGCTCTTCGACGAAGCCTAAAACCCCGACCGCTCGCGCCCCCCCGAAGACACGCTCCCCCGAAGGCAAACGCCAAGAGACGCGGCTTCTGACCTCGGGCGAGCTTGCTAAAGAATGCGAATCCCGATGACGAGGATTCCGCCCTTGTACTTCTGGCCGGCGACGAAAAAATACTCGCTTTGTTTCGCATTGACCTCGAGCGAAGGCAGAAAGCTCTTGCCGTCGCGCTCGATGCTCATCGAGATGACGAACTTCGAGGAAGCCCCCTTCTCCTTGCTTCTCTCGATGTCTTTCAGTGCCACCGTGAGCTTGGCCCCATCGGCTAGCGTTCGATCCTGCGCGGCGCCTTTGTCGAGTTGGACCTCGGCACGATCGAGCAGCTTGTAACTGTTGTAAGAAGAGAACGGTGGCTGCTCCAACGCCGGGATCTTGCCAATCTTCGGGTCGATCCCCGTGCCTTCGTTCGTGGCATGAAGGACGATGATCTCGGCCTTCGCCGAGATCAAGTCGGGTTTTCCGTCGACTGGAACGGCTTCATCGCCAAGCGGGAACGACTGGGAGATCGCGCTCTTCGCCCCATCGGGACCGGACTCGAGAGTGGCTGCGGGGGTCGCCGCCTGCGCGCCCGGAGCAAGCGCAGACAAGCCAATCACGCAGGCGAGCGCACAAGAGACACTGGCTCGTCGGCCGATCGGTAAAACCGTCTTCATCGCTTCCTCCGCAACATGCGCTCAATCAAGGTAATCGAGTCACTCATCTGCCAACCACACGACCGTGGTCGTTGCACCGCGGGTGTCTTTGGGCACGTAGTAGATCGTGCCCACCTTCGCTCCGAAATCGACGGACGCCACCTTCACCGAGGGCTCGTCTTGAGGCCCATCGCCTTCACCCGGAATAGCCTCGGACGGGGTGTCGGGTCCGGCGCCATCAGGGCTTCCACGCTTCACCATGGCGACCGAAGGATTCGGAGCGACCATCGAAGGAATCTCGCGAACGACCGGCTCTCGTCCCGTGGCTTGAGGAGAGGGCGGATTGCGCCCCCACATGCCGAGGGCAACCGCGGCGGCGGCCGCGATGCCGGCAAGCCCGTAGATGAAGCGGTTGTTGTCGTTGGCAGGTGTCTTCGCGCCCTCGATCGCCGAGGTGTCTACGGAGGCGGTCTTCACCTCCTTTACCGAAGCAGCCTTTACCGAAGCAGCCTTCACCGAAGCGGCCTTCACCGAGGCAGCCTTCTCCGAGGCAGCCTTCTCCGAGGCAGTCTTCACCACGGACGTCGTGGCCGACGAGCTCGCCTGCGCTGCGCCGCTCAGGCTGGCCGGCTGGCTCGCCAAGCGAGCTGCGTCGATTGCTTTCATGACCGATGAGACGATGTCATCGGCCGCATGCGCTGTCGCCAAGCGAGCGGAGTGCTCGCGCACCAGATCGCCCACAATCGTCATTCCGCGAAGCTTCTGTAACGCCTCTTTCGAGGATTCGCTCGCTTCCAAAAAACGGGCGACTTCGGAAGAGCGTGGCTCGGTGAGCTCGCCGTCCGCATACATCATCAGCTCGAGATCGGTGGGCGAGCTCACGACCCCTCCTTCTCGCTCGCGGGAGCGGGAGCGGGCTCGACGTCTGAGGTGCGCCCGGGTGCGTAGCCTTGCTCGGCATAGCAGTCGGCCAAGGCGCGTTGCATCTTCTGCCGCGCGTGAAATAGCCGACTCATGATTGTACCTTTCGAGACGCCCATGGCTTCGGCCATCTCTTCGTACGACATGCCCTCGACCTCGCGCATGAGGATGACGGCGCGGTGGTAATGCGGCAACGCTTCGAGCGCAGCTTGGATTCTCGCGGCGATCTCTTTCCGTCGAACGACATCGAGCGGGTCGGCTCCGTCGATTCGAGAGATGAGCGCGAGAGGCGCGTCGGGCTCGTCGTCGACGCTTCGAGATTCGTCGAGCTCCGTGGCTTTTCGACCAGGCTTTCGGATGAGGTCGATCGAGAGATTCGTGACGATGCGGTAGAGCCAGGTAAAAAAAGACGAGCTGCCTTCGAAGGTCGGGAGTCCCTTGTACACACGCAAGAAGGCTTCTTGGACGATCTCGCGGGCGTCGTTCTCGTCGCGGAGGAGGCCGAAAGCGATGGCGAACGCGCGTCGCTGGTGACGTTCGACGAGCTGTCGAAACGCCGCCGTACGCACTGCACCGTCGCCACGCTGGGCCTTCGCGATGAGGACACGATCTTCTTCAGCCTCCCGTATTCGTTGGTCCCGGTTGGACGCCTTGAGCGGAGGGGTATTCACCTTCGCCGAAGGAGCGGGCCGCCGCGAGCCACCGTTGGGGACATCGCCGAGCTCGTGTGCGAGCTCCACCTCACGCTCGGACGGCGCGCGACCTGCCTCGATCTCGACATCTGCCGCGGTTTCCTCACTCACCGAGTCGCCGCCCGCCTCGAGACCCTGCGATTCGCTCACCGACGAGCTCGGCGTTGATTTCGCCCGCGCAGTCGTACGCCCATGGGAGCCGCTGTCGGTCTTGCTCGTTCTGGGGCTACGGGGCGCAGATGCCACGGGCGTAGCCTAGCAGAGGGGTCGGCCGGTCGGTGAAGGCTCGGAAGCCAAGGCGTCGACTCAATGGTCGTTCGGATCGTTGGGAAGCTCGCCGAGGGTGACCTGCATGTCGAACTCGCGACCCGCGCGCGAGACTCGGACGATGGCGGTCTTCCCCACCCCGAAAATGCTGGCGAACCAACGCAGCGCATTGGGCCCCTCGACGTGCTTGCTCGCGAAATCGAGGATGACGTCATCGACGGCCAGCCCCGCTTTGTCGGCGGGCCCTCCGCCCTGGACGGCCTTCACCCAGGCGCCCTTGCGGTCTTTGAGGTGGAGTCGGTCGGCCTGATCGCCTGTGAGATCGGCCACGACGACCCCGAGCGCGCTTCGCCTGATTTTCCCATCGTGGAGAAGCATCGGCAAGAGCTCACGCACCATGTTGATGGGTATCGTGAAGCCGATCGTGTTCGCGTTCTGGCGGATGGCGGCGTTGATACCGACGACCTCTCCTTTCATGTTGAGGAGCGGGCCGCCCGAATTGCCTGGATTGATCGAGGCGTCGGTCTGCAAGAAGTCGAAGTACCCGGTCTCGTCGAGACCTTTCACGTCATCGCGCGTGCGCCCTTTGCCCGAGAGAATGCCTGCCGTCGCCGTGTGTTGGAGCCCAAAGGGGTTACCGATGGCGACGACCCAATCGCCGACGAGAATCTCGTCGGAGTCTCCGAGCGGAAGCACGGGCAAACCCGACGCTTGAATCTTCAGTACCGCGATGTCGGTCCCCTTGTCGGCGCCGACGACCTTCGCCTGGTACTCTTTGCCGTCACGAAACCCGACGAGAATGTCGGACGCACTTTCGATGACGTGGTGGTTCGTGAGAAGAAAGCCGTCGGCGTCATAGACGAAGGCCGTCCCCAATCCTTCGGCGTAGGTGCCGCGACCGCGAATGACCGCCTTCACGGTCGCGACCGACGAGTCGGCCTTCTGCACCAGCGGGGCGAACGACATGGGTCGACCCCCGGTGTCGACCAAGACGGGCCGCGGTGCGGAGGGCGACGCAGGAGCCGTGGGCACCGCTGGCGGCTCGACTCCCTTCGCAACGAGCGCAGAAGCTGAGGCCTTCGTTCCGCCTCCGCGCCAATCGGAGCATGCTGCGCCGAACATGAGATCGGCGACGAGCACGCCCGTGAGCAGTGCGGTTGTCGCCCGAGCGAGCGCTCTAGCCATGGAGCTCAGCGTAGCGCGACTTGAGGTCGACGAGCGCCTGGTCGAGGAGGCGCTCTTCGTCACCCGTGAGATTCCCGTTCGTCTTCTCACCCAAGATGCTCAGAATCTCGATGTTCTGGCGGGCCAACTCGAAGTCTTGCTCGACCGTTCCTTCGGGGCTCGGCGCGTCTCCGAGATGAACGTAAGCGCTCCCGATGAGCCCGAGAAGGAACGTCGAGAAGTCCAGGCTGGGCAGCTCGTGTGACTCGGCAGACTCGTTCTTTTGGCTCATGGGAACACCTTCATGCCTCGACAGCGTCGACAGCCGCGTCGTCCTCGTCTTCGTCTTCGTCGATCTCTTCGCCACCAGCGATCGCAGGCTGCTGAAGCTCCACGTTCTCGGCGTTCGCAGAGACGTCTTTCAGCTCTCCCAGGTGCTTCTCGAGAACCTTCGGATCGAGGGCTCCGCTCGCGAGAAAGCGCTCGCGGACACGCACGTCGAACTCCTGGGGGCCGAATTTCGCCTTGGGTTGGGTCTTGCTCATCTGGAAAGTGTCTCCTCGTTGCTCGCTCTCGGGCGAATCAGAAGCGGTGGTGACGACATGCGGTGATGGGATGCAGCGACGGAGATCCGTCGGAGCATTCCGGGATCAGGATCCCTTCGGAACGCTCTTGGCTGGCTTGTCTTTCGCGAGCCCGATCTGGACGAGGCCCTCGTTTTCTTGGGGGTCCGAAGCATCGACCGAATGAGCATGGCCCGCGTGATCGTGCTCCTCGCCGCAACCGCAAGCGTCGGCCATCTCCTCGAGCTCATCCTGGGCTTCTTCGATTTCTTCGTCGGTCGCGGTGCGGACCTCGACGATGTCGACTTCAAAGCGAACTCGCTTGCCTGCGAGCGGGTGGTTCGTATCGACGACGATCGTTTCGTCGCGGATCTCGAGAACGCGCATGATCATGTCGCCCTCGGGGCCGGAGGCGATCACCTCGTCGCCCTGATGGAGCTCTGCGGAGCCTTCGAGGCCGTCTTTTTCGATCTCGAGGACACCGTCTTGCTCGTACTGGCCGAAGGCATCAGCGGGCTCGGCATTGACGGTGACCTTCGCGCCGCCATAGCACCCCTCCAAGCCCTTCTCGAGAGCAGGGACCATGAGCCCGTAGCCGTGCACATACGAGAGTCGACAACGGTACTTGTCGGAAGGATCGGCTGACTTTCCTTCTTCGCTGTCGTCCTCGGGACCGCCGATCTCGATCGGGTCGCTCTTGCCCTCCTCGAAGAGGAGGTAAGAGATGGTTACGAAGCTGTCGGGCCCAATGGTGATTTCGGAGCTGGTCACGGCGGTCGTGGGATGTGCCACACCGCCCCCTCCGCTTCAAGCCAAAGACCGAGCCGCGCGCACTCTGTGATGCTAAGGCAGGGACTCATGGTTGCACCGCTTTCCGAAGGGACGGAGGGTCTAGGGCCTGCATCGTCCGGATCGAGCAGGGAAGAAGAGCGCCATGGCTCGCAACCGGCGATGCAGAGCGCGCAACGCTCGTCCGGAACCGCCGCCGGTCTCCGTGACCGAAAGAAGCTCGAAAAGGAGCTTTCTTCGGTCGAGGGAGGGCGAAAGTGGCTGAGGCGGCTCATCGGGCTGCTGGTCGTCGCGCTCGCGATCGGTGGCTTCGTGGTCTACCGCGCGAAGACAGCTCCTCCTCCACCGACCAAATACCTGATCGCAGAGGTCACCTCGGGTGACGTGACCGAGACGGTTCAATCGACGGGACAGGTGAAACCGGTCACCGAGGTTCAAGTCGGCGCGCAGGTTTCGGGGCGCATCACCAAGCTCTACGTCGACTTCAACAGCCAGGTGAAAGCTGGAGACGTCCTCGCCGAAATCGATCCGACGCTCTTCAGCGCGCAAATCGACTCCTCGGCGGCCCAGCTAGCGGCCGCGACGGCGGCAGTGAAGCGGGCCGAGGCGAGCGTCGCGGCAGGCAAGGTGAAGCTCGAGCGAGCGAAGACACTCGTCGGTGCGGGTGTCGGGTCCCAAGCCGATCTCGACGCGGCCCAAGGTGCCTACGACGTCGGCCTCGCCGACATTGCCTCGGCCAAGGCCCAAGTCGCGCAGATCGGCGCGCAGCTTCGATCGTCGAAGACGAATCTGGATTACACACGCATCTTGTCTCCAATCGACGGCGTGGTCATCAATCGAACCATCGACACCGGGCAGACCGTCGCTGCGAGCTTCCAGGCGCCGGTGCTCTTCGTGCTCGCACAAGATCTGCGCAAGATGCGCGTCTTCGCAGACATCGATGAAGCCGACGTCGGTCGCCTGAAAGAAGGCATGTCTGCCGACATTTCGGTCGATGCTTTTCCGTCGGTCACGTTCGGCGGCAAAGTCAGCCAAGTGCGCTACAGCCCGGTCACCACTTCGGGGGTCGTGACTTACTCGGCCGTCATCGACGTCGAGAACCCCGACATGAAGCTTCGTCCCGGGATGACGGCGACTGTCGCGATCAAGAGCTCCGAAGTGAAGAGCGTTCGGCGCGTGCCGAACTCGGCGCTTCGATTCAAGCCGTCGCCTCCCGTCGACGACAAGGGCAACAAGATCCCCGAGGATCCGCTCCCCAAGCTCGAGCCGGGCAAAGGGCGGCTCTACGTCATCGTCGACCCCACCATCGGCAAAGAGAAGATCGAGCCGCGCGTCGTCGAGATCGGAATCTCCGACGGCGTGAACACCGAGCTCAAGACCGACCTGAAAGACCTGAAGGTGGTCCGCGACGAGACCGACGCGGCGAACCCGAACAAGAAGCGCGGCATGTTCTGAGGTTCCGAAGATGACGGACGACCCGCTCATCGATTTGGCCGGAGTCAGCAAGGACTACCGGAGCGAGGCCGCCATCGTGCGAGCCTTGCGAACCGTCGATTTGTCGATCGCACGTGGAGACTTCGTCGCCATCGTCGGACAGAGTGGGTCTGGCAAGAGCACGATGATGAACATCATCGGGTGCCTCGATCGGCCGACCGCGGGCCAGTACACGCTCGACGGAATCGACGTGACGGTGCGCTCGAACGACGCGCGCGCGATCGTTCGCAACCGACTCATCGGGTTCATCTTCCAGGGCTTCAATCTGTTGCCTCGAACGACCGCGCTCGAGAACGTCGAGCTTCCGCTCATCTACCGCGGGATCGGTGGGGCCGAACGAAAGGTCCGTGCGCGACGCGCGCTCGAACAGGTTGGGCTCGACGACCGCATGCACCACACGCCGAACCAGCTCTCGGGCGGACAACAGCAACGGGTCGCCGTCGCGCGGGCGCTCGTGACCGAACCGCCACTTCTCCTCGCAGACGAGCCCACCGGCAACCTCGACACGAGGACGAGCTTCGAGGTGCTCGACCTTCTGCAGCGGCTCAACAAAACTGGAATCACCGTGGTTCTGGTGACGCACGAGCACGACATCGCCGCCTGTGCACGCCGCGTCGTGCGGATGCGTGATGGACGAATCCAGAGCGACACGACCGTTCATGCGCGCATCGACGCGGGACGAGCCCTCGCGGCGCTGCCGACGCGCGACGAGGAAGAGGGCATCGCATGAAGGCGCTCCTCAGCGCGATACGCCTCTCGCTTCGAGCCATCACTCGTTCGAAGATGCGGGCTGCGCTGACGGTGCTCGGTATCCTCATCGGCGTGGCCGCGGTCGTGATCGTGGTCGCTCTAGGAAACGCGGTCCGCGACACGGTCATGGGCGAGATCGACACGCTCGGGGCGAACACGATCTACGTCTTTCCGCAGGACACTCGGAGCTCGGGAGCCAAGGTCGCCTCACGGGCGAAGCTCACCGAAGACGACGTCGCCGCGGTGCTTCGCGAAGCAACGAGCATCTCCGACGCCACCCCCATGAGCACGACGCGCGCCCAGCTCGTGGTAGGCGATCGCAACGTCGGAACGAGCGTGTTCGGGGTCGGCGACGCGTTCTTCAAGGTGATGGGCTTCTCGGTCGATCGCGGCTTCTCGTTTTCCCCGATCGAGATCCGGACCAAGGCCAAGGTCGTGATTCTCGGAGACTCAGTGCGTGAGCAGCTCTTTGGCTCCCAAGATGGCATCGGCGAGTACGTGCGCATCGGCAAATACCCCTTCCGGGTGATCGGAATCCTCAAGAAGAAGGGCCAATCACCCTTCGGGGAAGATCAAGACGATCGCGTGATCGTCCCCATCGGGACCTTTCGCGCGCGAATCGCTCCGAGCGCGGGGGGCCGCATCCAACAGTTCGTTGCCTCGGCCAGCGACGAGCGAACGGTCGAAAGAGCGGTCGCACAAATCCAAGAGATTTTGCGCCAGCGCCATCGCATCGATCCCGACGATCAGCCCGATTTCCAGATCCGCACGCAGGCGGAGATCCGAAAGAGCAACGAGGCGATCTTCGCGTCGCTCACCGCGCTCCTCTCGGCGATCGCCGGCATCTCTCTGCTCGTCGGTGGCATCGGGGTGATGAACATCATGCTCGTGAGCGTCACCGAGCGTACGCGCGAGATCGGCATTCGAATGGCCATCGGCGCCAGCGAAGGCGACATTCTCTTCCAGTTCTTGATCGAGGCGGTCACCCTGAGTCTCATCGGTGGCATCGCCGGGCTCGCGTTCGGGCTTACCACGGTCGCCCTGCTCTCACGCGCGCTCGGTTGGTCGATGTCGCTCCCTATCAGCGCCGTCGTCATGGCGTTCGGAACGAGCGCGACCATCGGCGTCGTGTTCGGCTTCTTGCCCGCGCGGAGGGCCGCGCAGCTCGATCCGATCGAAGCTCTGAGGCACGAGTGAGGAGCCGATGAACCTCTTCGTTTCGCGCATCCTCAGCTCCATCGCGCTCGCGCTACGCGCCGTCTTCAGGAACAAGCTCCGAGCGGGTCTCACCACGCTCGGGATCACGATCGGTGTCGCTGCGGTCGTGACGGTCACGGCTCTCGCGACCGGTGCGCGCGCGAGCGTGACGGCGCAGGTCGCTGCGATGGGGACGAACGCGCTCATGGTGTTCCCGCGATCGGGCCGAGCCTCGGGTGCGCGCGACGGCTCCACCTCGCGGTTGAGCGAGCTCGACGCGAAAGCGCTCGTGCGTGATTCGACGAGCATCTCGGCAGCGGCCCCGTTCCTCCGGTCTGCGGGAACCGTCGTCTACGAAGGTCAGAACGCGACGCCGACCATCATCGGAACCCGGCTCGATTATTTCCTGATCCGGAACTGGAACCCGATGAAAGGAACGCTCTGGCCTCAGCAGAGCGAAGCCGTCGGAGACAAGGTCGTGGTGATCGGCAAAGACACCGCGACGCAGCTCTTCGGCACGCTCGACCCGATCGGCCGCTCGATTCGCATCGGTCGTTTCGCCTTCGAGGTCGTCGGGATCCTCGAGGAGAAGGGGCAATCACCTTTCGGCTACAACCAAGACGAGATCATCGTGATGCCCATCACGACCATGCGCGGGACGATGGCGAACACCCGCCCCAATGCGACCGACGCGCTCCTTTTCAGCGCGACTGGAGCCGAGACGACGCAGCGTGCGCAGAGCCAGGCCGAAGACATTCTGCGTGAGCGTCATCGCATTCGTGAAGGCCAAGAAGACGACTTCGTCGTGCGCAGTCAGGCAGAGTTCCAAGCGCTTCAGGACAAGATCTTCGGGGCTCTCACCGCGCTTCTCATCGGCATCGCAGCCGTCTCGCTCGTCGTGGGTGGGATCGGCGTGATGAACATCATGCTCGTTTCGGTCGCCGAGAGAACGCGCGAGATCGGGATCCGCATGGCCATCGGCGCGCGCGAGGCTGACATCATGGTGCAGTTTCTCGTCGAAGCGTTGGTGCTCGCGACGCTCGGCGGAATCATCGGAACCACCATCGGTCTCGGCGCGATCATCGCGTTCTCGAAGGCACTCGGGTGGTCACTCCACCTGCAACCCGCGTCGCTCGCGCTCGCCTTGGGAACGAGCACGACGATCGGTCTCGTGTTCGGCTTCGTCCCTGCGCGTCGTGCGGCCCGTCTCGATCCCGTCGTCGCGCTCGGGCGAGAATAGCGGCCGCTCCGAGACCCCGGAACGCCGAGAGGCGCCCTCCTCGCGAAGCGCGCCTCTCTTCGCCCCACGGAGAGGCCTCTCGGGTACCGACTCGGACTACTTCTTCATCAGGTCGGCGAACGTGCCGAACTTGGCGTCGCGGGCAACCGTGTCACGGTAGTCCTTGTAGTCTTTCTTCTCGGTGTCTTCTTTCAGAGCGCGAATCGAGAGCTTCGACTCGCCGCGCCGCGTATCGACCTCGATGACCTTCGCTTCGAGCTTCATCCCAATCGGGAAGAGCTTGCGAAGATCACTCCCTCGGAGCGTTCCGGTGTGCCCCGCTGGGATGAAGCCGCGTGCCGCGCGACCAGAGAGGCCGATGACTCGAACGATGAGACCTGCTTCGGTCGGTTGAACGACGGCCACCTTGACGACGCGATGCGGTCCCACCTTCGGACGGGGCTCGTCGGCCTCGTCGGCGGGCGGTGCGGCGTGAAGCGAGATCTTCCGCGTGGCGCTGTCGCACGTAGCGACGACGACCTCGATGGTGTCGTCGATCTTCACGAGATCGCCCGGATGGGGGACGCTCTTCAGCGAGAGATCGGCCGTGTAGCACAGCCCGTCGATACCGGGCTCGAGCTCGATGAATGCTCCGAACGGCTGGATGCGCACGACCTTGCCGGTGTGCCTCGAGCCGACCGCGTACTTCTCTTTCACGGCGTCCCAGGGATCGTTCACGATCGACTTGCGGCTGAGCCAGAGCTTGCCCTTCTCGTCGACCCTCAGAACCTTCACCTCGACGTGGTCGCCGGGCTTGAAGAGATCGGTGAGACGCGCGCTGCGATCGTGGCTCGCTTCGGTGGCGTGCACGAGGCCTTCGACTCCACCGGCGTCGGTGAGCGCGACGAAGACGCCCCACTGCACCACGGTGCGGACGATGCCCTGATGAATCGACCCAGGAGCGAGCGCGAGAAGCGCCTCGGCGCGCGTGCGATGTGCCTCGTCGGCGAGGAACTTCTTGCGCGAAACGACGACGTCTCGGCCCTTCTTCTCATACTGCACGACCATGAAGTTGAGCAGCTGACCGACGAGCGGCGACAGGTCCGCGCCGGGGCGAAGCTCGACGTGCGAGGCGGGGGCGAACGCGCGGAGTCCGTCGATGTCGACTTCGATGCCACCCTTGACTGCGCCGGTGACGAAGCCTTCAACCTCGATTCCGGCTTCTTTGGCTTTCTCGACCTTCTCGCGTGCGTCTTCGATCGTGAACACGCCGCGCGACATGCGGAGCATTCCACCGCGCATCCCGTGGCTCGCGACGGTCGCGATGAATTGATCGCCGACCGTAGGCGGCTCTCCTTCACCGAGCTCGCGCCGGTCGAAGAGTCCGAGCGCCTTGCCTGCCACGTCGATCCATATCGCGTGCTCGGTGACCTTCTCGACCTTGCCGAAGACTTCTTCGCCGATACGGAACGGGAGAGGGTCGCGCTCCGGGCGCTTCTTCTTCCCGGGTCGCTGTCGACCGCCCTCGGCGTGGTGCTCGCCTTCGGACCCGCCCAGGTGGGCTCCGCTTTCGTGGGCTCCACCTTCGGCGGCTTCGCCGTCGACTGCGCCTTCGGCAGGCGTAGCGCCTTCGACGGTGGCTCCTGCGGGCTTCTTCTTCCGGCGGCGCCGTCGCTTCTTCTTCGGAGCTCCGGGGACACCACCTTCGGTGGTCGCCGCGCCTTCGGCCGGCTCTGCGCCGTCCTCCGACTCGCCGTCATCATCGCCATCTTCGGCGTGCTCGTCGCCGCCTGCGGAAGACTCGTCGTGAGACGAGCCCTCGGCGGAAGCGCTTTGCTCTACCGGTGTGGGCGAGGCCGCGGCCCCGTTGGGCGCGACATCAGGCGTTGCAGCATCGCCGGCTGAAGCATCGGGTGATGCGGCAGTGGCGGATGCCGCATCGTCAGATGCAGCCTGCTTCGTTGCGCCCTCCCCCTCTCCGCCCGCCGAATCGGCAGTGGATGCAGGGGCGGTCGGCTCTTCGGCTTGGGTCTTCGGTTCCTGATCGGTGCTCATCGGGTGTCGCGAGTTCCAAAGAACGCCACGCGCTCTTGGTGGAGGGGCGGGGAGACTACACACGAGCGCCGCAACTAGCTACGGGGCCGAGTGTTCAGCAAGACTGAGATTGGAAGAAAGTAGAAGCGCACGCGACCTCGGTCGCGTTCATTCGAAGCGGATCAGGAACTGTCAGCGCGTGATTGGCAAGTGACGATTCTTTCCACCACTCCGGTCGATCGTCAGCTCGGGAGCCGCTGTCGCCAGATTGTGCGCGCTGACGCGCCCGGCAAGCTTGTAGGCAACATCGGTGAACGCTTTGGCGATCGGGCTGTCGGGCGCTGCTTGGACGATGGGAGTTCCTGCGTCGCCCCACTCACGGACGGCCGAGTTGATGGGGATCTGACCGAGGAGAGGCGCATCGGCAAACTCGGCGATGGCCTTGCCGCCACCCGAACCAAAGAGCTCGTGCCGCTTCTCGCAGCCGTCGCAGATGAAGTAGCTCTCGTTCTCGACGACACCCAGAATGGGGATGCCGACCTTCTGGGCCATCGAGACCGACTTGTAAACGTCTTGCAGCGCGACCTCTTGGGGCGTGGTGACGACCACGGCGCCGGTCGAGCGAAGCTTCTGCGAGATCGTGAGGGCGATGTCGCCCGTGCCGGGTGGAAGGTCGAGCACGAGGTAGTCGAGCGGCCCCCACTCCACGTCTTTGAGAAACTGCATCAACGCACTCTGCAGCATCGGTCCACGCCAGACCACGGCAGACTTCGAGTCTTCGAGCATGAACCCGATCGACATGAGCTTCAGCCCGAAGCGCTCGAGCGGCATGAACTTCTTGCCGTCGGCCGAGACAGGGCGACCATTGACTCCGAGCATCGTTGGAATGCTGGGGCCGTACATGTCTGCATCGAGCAAGCCGGTCTTCGCTCCCGACCGCGCCAGCGCGAGCGCGATGTTGGTCGCGACGGTGCTCTTGCCGACACCACCTTTGCCGCTCATGACGAGAAGAATGTTCGCGACCTCGGGACAGGGGTCGCCCTCGGCGATGTCGCGACGGGTCATTCGATAGCCCCACGTCATCGAAACGCTCGATGCGCCCGCATGTCGGAGGGCGAGCTCGATGTGCTCTCTAAGAGCCTCGCGCGGGTTGTAGGCGGGCGTCATCAGCTTGATGGTGAGCGAAACGCGGTCACCTTCGACCGCGAGGTCTTCGATCATCGACAGCTCGATGATGCTCTTGCCCACCTCGGGCTCGCGAATCTTCGACAAGGCTTCGCGCGCTGAGTCCACGGTGATCGCCATGGCCCTCCGCTTAGGGCCGGGTCGCGAGAAACGCAACTCTTCGACGAGTGACAAAAAACAACGCCCGATCCGACATGCGGACCGGGCGTGGATAGGACGCCCGAAGAGCGAAAACCAGGGCTCTTCGGAGACCTCGTCAGCCGCCGACCTTACCGGTAATGGCGACGGCAGAGGTCGCGGTAGCTCCGATGTTCTCGCCTGCGGTCGCGACGGCGGCAACGGCCGGCACGATGCAGAACACGGCCTTCGCAGTGCCGCTGAGACCCGCCTTGAGGTCACCCGACACCTTGGCGAGGGCAGTGATCTGACCCTTGAGGATGGACGCGCGGCCTTCGATGATCACGAAGATCTGCGGCAGCCACTTCTGGAGGGCTGCGACCTTCAGCTTGACGTCGGCGCCGCCGGTGAACTGGATGTCGACCGAGGGGGGAGTGCACTCCGCCTTCGCGCTGGCGCTGGCGTTGCACGAGCCTTCGCAGCTCGCGCTGGCATTGCACTCGGCCTTCGGGTTCTTGATGGTGACGCTGCACGAAGGGGCCACGAAGTCGACGTTGCATTTGCCGCCGCAGGTTCCTTCGCAAGTCGCGCTCGCGCTGCCGTCGGCCGTGCAATCGCCACGGCACTTGCCGCCGCACGTTCCCGCGCACTGCGCGCCGCCAGCGGGTCCAGCGACGCCGTCACAGGTGCCTTCGCAGGTTCCCGAGCACTGACCGCTGCAGGTGACGGCGACGTTCGCCGAGCCTTCGCAGTGACCCGTGCACGAGCCGGAGCACTGACCAGAAACTTCACCACCGGTACAGTTGGCGGTGATCTGCGCGGGGGTGAGCGTGCAGTCTGCCTGCGCATTGCAGGAGCCTTCACAGGAGGCCTTGGCGCTCACGCTGGCGTGGCAGCTGGGAGGCTGAATGTCGATGGTGAGCTTCGCCGAGCCCTTGAGTTCGCCAATGGCATTCGCGGCTACGGCGCACCAGGCGTTGGTGTACTTGTTGGGATCGGCATTTTCACCTTGCTTGAGACCGCTGTCGGCTTCGTTCTTACCGAGGTCGAGAGCGAGGCCGTGACACGCTACGCCGAGATCGTTCATCATGGCGCTGGCGCTGGCCGAGAAATCGCCGATCGCCTGGAGCGACGCACCGAACTCGGCGTTCGCGTTGCCCTCCAGGCCCCAGTTGATTGCCACCATGTTGGTGCCCGGCTTGAAGTCGGTGCAGCAGACGGCCGCCAAGGGGTTCGCAGAATCGCAGCTCGCGAGCACCATCGGGGCCACGAGGGCCGCGAGAACAAACGGTGCAGCGGCCAGGCGGATCTTTTGTTTCCGTTCCATCAAAGCTCTCCTTCGTTGATCCAAGAAAATGTGCCGGGGCGTCTGACGTGAAGAAAGAGGATCCCGGCCAAGGGCGCCCACACGCCCGAAAGAGAACACGCACGCTCCAAGCGAACACGCGCGCCCCAAAGCGAACTGAGGTGGAAGCGCTGGACTTTGCCAGCCCGCCCCATCGATCGAGAAGAGTCTTTCACGACTCTCGAAGGGATGGATCCCCTTTTGTGGGCTCGTACGCGAATTCTCCGACGTTCTTCCGCCCGACGCTCGACGAGAGCATGTTCTCGCCGGACGACGGCCCCCGATCGCGGTGACGCAATCGGGGACTGGCGAGTGTCGTCGGCAGCGCGCCCGATCACGCGCTCAGAAGCACTTGAACTTGTTCGTGCCTGCGTTGAAAGGCAGGTAACACGTGTGATAGCCGGCCTTACCCGCGGCGACGCCCACAGAGCCGTCGAGGCACTTGCCGTGCTTGGTGCTCGGTGGCGGGGCGAGAGGGCAGTCGACGTCGGTCTTGCACGACTTCGCGTTAAAATCGACGCATGCCTTCTGGTCGCCGGTCGCGCCTGCGCAATAGACGGTGGGCCCGCCCGCAGCGCAGCTGAGATCGTTGATGCAGGGCTCGCAGAACTGACCGGTGCCGGTGCAGCTGCCGGTCTTCGGAACGCAGAAGCCGCCCGCGCAGGTGTGATCGTCTTCGCAATCTTTGGGCACGCTGCACGGCGTCGCGCAGACGCTCTCGGTGCCAATCGTCACGCACGATTGGTTGAGCCCGAGCGAGCAATCGTCGTCGCTGACGCACGTCGAACATGCAACACGCTTGCGACAGATATTCCGTAGAAACGAAATCGGACCTTCGACCACGGTCGCGCCGAGGGTCGTCGCATCGCCGGCGTTCACGCAGGGGTCGGTCGAGCCTTTGCCCGTGTTGCAGACGTTCTGCGGCAGTCGGACGACGCCGCAGTACATCCCGGTCCCGCAATCGGTGTCTTTGGTGCAGTCGTAGTTCGAGCAGTAGGCGTCGGAGTCGCCGACGCCGCCGCTGATGCAGTGGAGCGGGAGGCACTCCGCCTCCGCGCAGGTGGGACTGGCCACGTCGGCGCCGCACGGTGTCCCGTCGGGGCAGGTCGAAATCGCGTCGCATTCGGGGCCGAGCGGGCATGCGGCGCCGAGGCTCTTCGACTTGACCGGGTTGGTCTCACAGACGTTGACCGCAGCGCCGAGGTCGTCGGTCTGTGCGACGCACGTTTGCGTGTCGACGTTGCAGTCGGCCGGCTTGTCGCACACCAGCTCGCAGCGATTCGCGATGCACGTGTTGCCCGCGAGGCACTTCGCAGGATCGCACTTGCCCTCGCAGACACCGTTGACCTTGACTCCACCGACGCAGGTCTCGGTCGTGCAGCCGGGAACGACGAGGCTTCCAACGCTCGTCAGAGCCATGAGGCTAGCGAAACCAATGGCGACCGCGCGACCCCGAATCGGGATAAGCTTCTCGAGCATGTGAACCACCCGCGAGGGAAGACCCCCGAAAAAACACGATTGAAGAGCGACGCGTCGTGCGAACGTCGAGGGGAGGCTGGGAAAAAAACCCAACATTGCCGCGCAGGCTTGACGCAGCGTCACCGGCCACCGATAGTCTTTCTACTACATTCCGGGAGCGGTAGAAGCCATGCAAATTGGAAAGTTTCTCACGGTGGTCGGCCTCGTCACGGTGGGCTTCGGAAGTGCGGGCCTGACCGGCTGCACGAGCCAAGAGCCTGCGCCTGCACCCCAGGGCGGCGGCCAAAAAGTTGCCGATCCCGTCCCGACTCCCGAAGCGACTCCCTATCCGGCGGGTCCTTACGGCGTGGGCGTCGGATCGACCGTCGCTCCTCTCGAGTTCTACGGGTTTCACAACCCGCAGGTCTCGAGCGATGTGAACAACATGGAGAAGGTCACGCTCGCGGAGTTCTACAACCCGACGGGCACTGGAACCTACCCGGCGTCGTCGCCCTATCGCCCCGGCGAGCCCCTTCCGAAGGTTCTGCTCGTCGACGTGTCGGCTTTTTGGTGCGGCCCGTGTCAGGACGAGTCGCATTACACCCTTCCCGCCGAGTACAAGAAGTACCAGCCGCTCGGCGTCGAGTTCCTCCTCGAGATGAACCAAGATCTTCAAGGCGGACCGGCCGCTCCGAAAGACCTCGCGAAGTGGACCACGATTTACAAGAGCGCTTGGCCGTCGATCATCGACCCGACGAGCAAGTTCGGCCCGCTCTACGAGTCCGAAGCCTTCCCGGGTAACTTCCTCATCGACACTCGGACGATGAAAATCGAACAGGCCATCGCTGGCGCCCCGACACCGGGTGATGGCTCGGGCTTCTACGAGAAGCTCGACGCTCTGATCGCCAAGTAGTCGCTCCACCTCGCGAAGACGCATCTCGCGAAGACGCATCTCGCGCAGACGCGAAGACACATCACGCGAACGCAGGTCGGTCGAAAAGACCGAGATTCGAAGTCCAATCCATGCGCTGCGCCCCTCCTGCTCGCTCCCAACCTCGGACCGAGCGTCGAGACGGCGCAGCGATGCGTTTTGTCGAATCGCCGACGCTCCGGACACGAATCACCGGAATGCTGATCGGTCTCGGCCTCTGCGCCGCTCTCGGCGCAGGCGGCTGTGGCGACGAGCTCGCTCCTCCCTTCCCTGTCGGACAAGGTCAGACGGCAGTTCGAGGGGCGTCGTATCCGCCGGGCCCTTACGGGGTCACGAAGGGCGCCACCATCACGAACTACGAGTTCGATGGGTTCACGAACCCAGGCGTGTCCAAGACCGCTGCGGCCATCGAAAAGGTGTCGCTTTCCAATTTCTACAACCCAACCGGGAACGAAGCCTTTGCTGAAGGCTCTCCCTACGGCGCGGGAAATCCGAAACCCAAAGCACTCATCATCGACGTCTCGGCCGTGTGGTGCGCGCCCTGTCAGTTCGAGTCGAAGTCCCTCTTGCCGAACGAGTACGCGAAGTACCATCCGCTGGGCACCGAGTTCTTTCTTCTACTCGCCGACGGAGCGCAGGTCGGGGTACCGGCCGTGCCGAACGAGCTCGTGAACTGGGTCACCAAGTTCAACCTCACATTCCCAGCCGGCATCGATCCGGGTCGCAAGCTCGGCTCCTCGTTCAGCGCCGACGCGTTTCCGGTCAACATGCTCGTCGACACGCGCACGATGACGATCGTCGAGGTCGTCGCAGGCGTTCCCGAAGAGGGCGGACCGTTCTTTCAGAGCCTCGAAGCCACTCTGGCCAAGTAGCAACGCGCGCATACGATTTGACGGCCTCGATCGGGGGCCGAAACGAACTCGCAGCGGCCGTTGAGCCGTAGTAGAAGGAGGTCCTCATGATGCTTCGCGCGACCGCTTCGACGCTCCTCGTCCTCCTCGCTGCGTGCAGCTCCACTCCGTCCGGAAATACACCCGCGGGTGAGACCGCGACGACCGGGGGCACCGACACGGCGGCTCCGACCGCTGGCAGCACCGGCACACCGACCGAGACCGCCACGCCTGTGGTGTCGAATGGGCCGAAGGCGCCCGACTTCACGTTGCCATCCCTCGACGGAAGCAACGTGAGTCTCTCGGACTACGTCGGCAAGAAGGTCGTGCTCATCGACTTCTGGTCGACGACTTGCGACCCCTGCATGGTCGAGATGCCGCACCTCGTCGAGCTCTACAAGAAGTACAAGGACAAGGGTTTCATCGTCCTCGCGGTCACGCTCGACGGCCCCGAGTCACGCGCTCAAGTCAGCTCGGTCGTCCACGATAAAGGCATGATTTTCCCGGTGCTGCTCGATGAAGAGACGACGGTCGTGAGTCGATACAATCCGAAGAAAGAGATGCCCTTCTCCGTCGTCATCGACAAGGGCGGCGGCATCGTGTCGAAGCACGGTGGTTACACGCCGGGCGACGAGAAGAAGCTCGAAGAGACCCTCGCGAAGCTCATGCCGTGAGCTTTCGAGCGGGCGTTGCGAGCTCCAGAACGTCGAGAGCGCGGCTCATCCGAAGCGCCGTGCTCGGGCTCGGGCTCGCCGTGGCTCCGAAAGTGGCGCTCGCCGTCGACATCGAGAACGTCGGTGGGCAGACGCTCACGCTCGACGTCACGAACACGAGCGCTTGGGCCTATCACTTCGACAACCGAAACGACTTCGCGCAAGGCACCCCTTCGCCGTCGACACTCGACGACGATCGTTATGGCGAGTGGCTCGACCGGCTGAACATCCAGCTCTTCTACTGGCGCCTGCGCGCGGGCGTGCGCGTCGACACGGCCACGTACGGCGGGCAGCCCACCGAGACGAAGCTCTACGGCACGGCGCAAAAGCGAATCGGCCCCGGCGCGACGGGCGTGCAGATCAACGACTATTACAACGCGTTTCGCAGAGATCTGCATACCAGATACAGAAACACCTTCTACCCGTCGAAGCTCTTCTTCGGGTACACGGCGCCTGGCATCGATCTCACGCTCGGAGACTTCTACGCGCAGCTCGGCCGAGGGCTCGTCTTCTCGGTGCGCAAGGTCGACGAGCTCGCGACGGATACGACCGTCCGCGGCATGAAGGCGCAGTTCAAGCCGAACCTCCACGATGCCCAGCTGAGCGCGACGATCTTCGCCGGCCAGATGAATCCGATTCGTGTCGACGAGGCGAGCGGACGACAGCTCTCCGGCAACGGCTCGCCGCTGTTCTTCGGGTTTCCGAGACCGCGCGACTTCACGTCGTACAACTTCGACGAGCAAGGTCATGCTGGCTACGTCACCGAAAAGGCGCGCCCGAGCTACCTCGAAGACTCGGTGGTGGGCGCAGGCGTCGAGGCGGGTCCGAAGTTCATGACGCTCGGCGGGAACGCGAGCTGGGTGTTTCGAAAGTCGTACGACACCGAGCTCGTCGACTGCGTGAGGGCGGGCCGAAGAGACTGCGCATCGGTGGCGCCCTCGTTCGACACGACGAACCAAGCGCGGCTCCACAATCGGATCTTCACGGCGAGCGGCTCGGTGAATTTTCCCAAGCTCGGCGACATCGGCGACCTCTACGCCGAAGTCGCCACCCAGCAGCTCGGGCAGGGTCGTGCGACCTCGAGCGATGGCGCCGGTGGGTACATACGGGTCCCCGACAGAAAGGGCTACGCCGTCTACGTGAGCACCACGATTCGAGGTGGTCCGCTCTCGCTCAACTTCGAGGGCAAGCATTACCGGTCCTTCTTCCCGTTGTCGGCGAACGTGAACGCGAGCGGCGCGAGCGACCCGACCTTCTCGACGCCCGAGTTCGACTTCGTCGCTTACAACCAGGTCCCGACGGCCGAGCCGATCTACGTCGAGCAGCTCGGCCAACCGAACCTCTGTGTGACGGGCGGTCGCGCGCGCGCCGATTGGCGACTGACCCCGAAGATCGCCGCTTACACGTGGGTCGGTCACTACGTGAGCTTCTCCGAGATCGACGCCAGCAACTTCGACTGCAAGACCGACGACAAGCTGCGCACCAACACTTGGGATGCGGCTGTCGGAGCCGAGATGTCGTTCGAACAGGGCAAGAGCAACCTGAAGGCGTGGGCAGGCTCACGTACCACGAACCGAACGATCCCCGTCGACAACGCGAACACCAGCGGCGCGACCGATGCCTTCTACCGTGAAGGCTACGTTCGCTACGACATCACGAAGCACATCGCGGGCGACCTCTCGATTCAGGCACAGGGGCTCCATCGGCATCGGTACGAGCCGTTGCTCACCGCCGACTCTTGGAACGAAGGTGAGAACTACACCGCTCTCCACTGGTCGCCTCACTTCGCGTTCATCTTCGGATACGAGTACCTCGCGCGCACCGGATGCACCCCCGATCCGAAGACCACCGTCTGTCACTACTTCAACGGTGGTCTGCAGTTTCGAGCCGCCGAAGGAGAGAAGGTCTGGGCGAAGATTTTCGACACCGTCTCGGTGTTCGTTGGCCAGCGACGCGGCGCGATTCGCTGTGTTTCAGGCGTTTGCCGACAATTTCCACCCTTCGAAGGCGCGCGTCTCGAGTTGGTCTCACGCTTCTGACCACGCGCGTCCGACCCACACGAGCTCCGTCGGTTTCGGAGCCAGCCGCCAAGGATCGACCATGAGCCTTCCGCCGTCCCCGCGAGGTCCCGCACTTCTCACGACCTACCGCTGGCTGAACCATCCGTTCGAGTTCATGGAGGAGTGCGCGGCGAGCATCGGAGAGGCGTTCACGTTCCATCTTCCGGCGCTGCCGCCCATCGTCATGTTCTCCGAGCCCGACGTGGTGAAGAACGTCTTCGCCGATCCTGGTGACGCGCTCCACGCAGGGGAGTTCAACCAGAGTCTGAAAGCGTTCCTCGGCGACAAGAGCGTGCTCATGGTCGACGGTGAGCGCCACCTCCGAAAGCGACGACTGTTGCTCCCGCCGTTTCACGGCGAGCGCATGGTGAAGTACGGCGACGTGATGCTCGATCTCGCGAACGAGATCATCGACCACATGCCCCTCGGCGAGCCCTTCAGTCTGCATTCGAGGCTGAATCAAGTCGCGCTCAACGTGATCGTGCGAAATGTTCTCGGCGTCGACGCCGGACCGCGCGAGGCAGAGTTTCGCGAGAACATCACGCGGACGCTCGATCTGCTGATGTGGCCGCCGTTCTTGATGCCGCAGATGCAGCTCGATCTAGGTCCGCTGAGCCCGTGGGGTCGCGCAGTGCGACGCAAGCGCGAAACCGACGCGCTCATCCTCGACGAGATTGCTCGAAGGCGAAAGAGCGGGACGCGCGGTCGAGACGACGTCTTGTCGCTCCTCGTCGACGCGCGTGACGAAGCAGGCCAACCGATGAGTGACGGCGAGCTTCTCGACGAGCTCACGACCCTTCTGGTCGCCGGACACGAGACGACCGCGACCGCCATCTCGTGGGCTTTCCGCTGGATCTTGGCGACTCCCTCGGCAGAGGCCCGCTTGCTCGCCGAGCTCTCCGACGCGAGAAAAGACGGTCCGTTGACGAGCGCGCGAATCGCGAGCCTCCCCTACCTCGACGCAGCCGCGCGCGAAGCGCTGCGCCTTCAACCGGTGGTCCCGCTCGTAGGCCGCATTCTCGACCGAGACATGACGCTCGGCGGCTGGGATCTGCCGAAAGGAACGGCCGTCGTATGCTCGATCTATCTGGCGCAGCGGCGACCCGAGTCGTACCCGGACCCGACGCTGTTCAAGCCGGAGCGCTTCATCGGAAAGAAGCTTTCGCCGACCGAGTTCTTTCCTTTCGGTGGTGGTATCCGACGCTGCATAGGAATGGCGTTTGCGCTTTACGAGATGAAGATGGTGATGGCCTCTTTGCTCGCCCGGACACGCCTCGCCCTCGCCGCGAAGCGCCCGATCGTCGCCGTCAGGCGCTCGATCACCCTGACTCCATCGGAAGGCTTGCGCGTGCGCCTCCTCGAGAAACGCAATGTCGATGCACTTGCAGCCGCTTAGTCGATAGGAGCTCGAAAAACTCCGGAAGGCTCTACTCGGTCGCAGCGAGAATCGCGCAAGCGATCTGACTGCGGACGTCGGCGTCGCGATCCGCCAGTACGCGGGCTGCTTTCGGCGATCGCCCCAACGCGACGAACCCGCGCGCCGCGAGCGCCCGCGAAAACCCATTCGACGACGCCATGGCTTTTTCGAGGAGCGGCACGACGCGAGGGTCGCCGAATGTCGCGAGCTCGGACTGAGCCCGAAGAGCTTCTTGCGCGTCGCCCTTGGCGATCGCGAGCAGCTTGTCGGTAGCCGTCTTTCGCTCGGTGCCCGCCATCTCTCGGATCAGTCGACTGAGCGCGACGATCGCGATTCCAGGATCGCTGTCGTCTTTGGCCTCTCGCACCGCGGCGAGAATCTCGGGCGTCGAGGGTGACGCCTCGATGGCGAAGACTCGCTCGGTTCGTGTTCCGAGCTTCACGGATCGCGTGAGGACCCCGAGTCCGGCGGCCCCGTCTGGCGACGCCGCTGGTGCATGACGTACGAGCTCGACGGCCGCCGCAATCGCGGCTTCGCCGGTCTCGTGCTCGGCCGCCCATCGAAGCTCTTCGCGGCCTCCAGCCCCAAAGGAAGCGGGCTGTCCCCAGCCGTCTGCGATCGCCTCGCGAAGGGGTGGGTCAGCTCGATTCCAGAGGTCGCGCAACGCGAGCACGGCCGGGCGTCCGCCGATTCGGCCGAGCGCGCGCGCCGCCGTGCTGCGTGCCGCGGGCATCGGATCGAGGCGTGCGGCTTCGAAGACGGCGTCGAGGTCCGATGGTGACGAAAAGTCGAGCGCCGCTCGAAGCGCACCCAAGCGAACGCGCTCGTCGAGATCGCGATAGAACACACGCCGCGGGTCGACGAGATCTTGTGTGACCAGCGATCGAGCTCCCAACGCTCGAAAGGCGGCTCTCGAATCGTTCTTGAGCGCGTATCGCGCGTATTCGTCTTTGTCGACGAGCCCCGCCGAGAGCAGAACGCCTGCGGCAGCTGCAGCGACGTCGTCGGTCTTCTCGGATCGGTCTTCGAGCGAGCCTTCGAGTGCCGCTGCGCAGGGTTGGAGCGACAACACGAGCGAAGCTCCTTTGTCGCCCTTCGCGAGGTCGATGTTGCCCGTGGCGATCGCCTTGGCGACGCTGCGTGCCTCGCCGCGATCGAGCGCACCGCTCTTCTCTTCTTCGGAAAGCGCCCGCTCGAGACGCGCCCAGTCGCGCGCATGCGCGGCTTGGACGGCGCTGCTGGTGGCGCAGCCCGCGCCCGAGGCGAGCATGGCGAGCCCGAAAAACACGCCCACGAACGGAAGTGCACGGCGAAGCGGCTCTCCCCGGGGGTCGAGTCGAGGACCGACGATTCGCTTCGATCCAGTCGCGGAGATCGGAGACATAGGCGAGAATCCGTATTGCACTCTCGGAGCGACACGCAAAGAAAACTCGCTCGATCGGCGCCGACGGCTTCCTTGCAGCAGGCCAGCGGACCGGCGATGTTCCGATTCGGGTCTCGAAAGGCACTCGCTTCTCTTTTTCATGCCCATTCACGTCATCGCCAACGTCAACGCACGAGGCCTTTCGGCGCGCTCCGAAGCGATTCCCAGGCTCGAAGGGCTCGCGCGGGGTCGCGCTCGCCTGCACCTGACCCACGATGTGATCGAGCTGCCGGGCGTCATGAGTCAAGTCGTCGAGAGCGACTGTGCGCTCGTGGTGCTCGTCGGCGGCGACGGAACGTTCATGAGCGGAGCGACGGCCATCATCGACGCTCTCGGTGGCCGCCCGTCACCCACCATCGCTCTACTCCCGATGGGGACCGTCGGGACGACCGCGCGGAACTTCGGCGATCGCGGCGATCCCGAAGTGCTCCTCGACCGCTGGCTCGCTGCGTTTCGCGAGCCCACGGGCAACCGACAGCACCCGTTTGGGATCCAGGTCATCGATCGACCTACGCTGCGGATCCGATCGCAGCGAAGCGGCGATGGCGCCTCGGAGACGCAGATCGGCTTCATTTTCGGAACGGGCCTCGTGGCTCGCTTCTTCGAAGTCTACGAAGCCGAAGGTGCCGGTGGGATTCCGCTCGCAGGACGCATCGTGGCACGCATCTTCACCGAGTCGATCGTGGGTGGACCTCTCGCGACGCGCGTTCTCACGCCGATGCCATGCGAGCTATGGGTCGAAGGCCGACGGCATGAAGTCACCGGACTTTCGCTCCTTTGTGCGTCAGTCGTGCGCGATCTGGGGCTCGGGATGAAGGTGAGCTACCGCGCCGGCGAGCGAACCGATCGCGTTCACCTGGTCGCGAGCTGCCTACCGCCTCGACACCTCGGCCCACGCATGCCCTACGTCATGATGGGTCGGACGATCGGTGGACAGGGCCACGTCGATCGTCTCGTCGAAAGCTTCGAAGTCCGCTTTCCCGAAGAATCAGGCCCCTACGTCGTCGACGGAGACATCTTTCGAGCGAAGTCGGTCGAGGTGACACCAGGGCCGGTTCTACCGATCATCGGGCCTTCGCGCCCGCGCTGAGCGATTACGCAAGTCGAGGCCAGGCGCCTCGGCCCGCTGCACTTCGCCGTTCAGTTGACCGCGCGTGACTCGGAGCTCGCTCGTTCGGCCTCGCGCGTCCGCTCGATCTTGCGATCGAGCGAGGCTTGGACGAATCGAGCGAACAGCGGATGAGCGGCGAGCGGGCGGCTCTTGAACTCAGGGTGAAACTGACAGCCGACGAAGTACGGGTGCTCGCGAAGCTCGATCATCTCTACGAGTCGCTTGTCGGGCGACAGCCCCGACAGAACGAGACCGTTCTCGACGAGCTTGTCGCGGTGCTTGTTCGAAACCTCGTAGCGATGACGGTGACGCTCGCTGATCTGCGTCGTCCCGTAGGCCTGCTGCGCGAGCGTGCCCTTCTCGAGGACGCATGGGTAAGCCCCGAGACGCATGGTTCCGCCCTTCTCCATGATCCCGCGCTGATCGGGCATGAGGTCGACGACGGTGAACGGCGCATCGGGTGCGAACTCGGCGGAGTTGGCGCCGGTCATTTCGCAGACGTGCCGCGCGAACTCGACCACGGCGAGCTGCATGCCGAGACAGATCCCGAAAAACGGGATCTTCGATTCGCGAGCGAACCGAATGGCTTCGATCTTCCCTTCGGTGCCGCGATCGCCGAATCCGCCGGGCACGAGAATCCCGTCGAGTTGGCCGAGAATCTCGGCGGTTCCCTTCTGCAGTATCTGCTCGGAGTCGATGTACTCGAGATCGAGCGCGACATCGTTTTCGAAACCGCCGTGGACGAGCGCTTCATGCAGCGACTTGTAAGAGTCTCTGAGATGCACGTACTTTCCGACGACGCCGATCTTCACCGAACCCTTGGTGGGCTTGGTGAAGCGCTCGACCACGCGATGCCACTGCGTGAGATCGGGCTGTCTGCACCAGATGTTCAGAAGCTCGGTGATCTTCTCGTCGACGCCTTCGGCGTGCAGGGCGAGCGGAAGCTCGTAGATGCAGGCGACGTCGATCGCCGAGATGACACAGTCGACCGGGACGTTCGAGAAGAGTGCGATCTTCTCCTTCATGCCCCGCGACAGCAGGCGATCGCAGCGACAGAGCAGCAGGTCGGGTTGGATACCGATCTCGCGCATCTCCTTGACCGAGTGCTGCGTCGGCTTGGTCTTGAGCTCGCCGGCGGTCGGAATGAATGGAACGAGCGTGACGTGCACGCTGAGCGCGTTCTGATGACCGTTCTCGAGCTTGAGCTGCCTGATCGCTTCGAGAAACGGCAGCGACTCGATGTCGCCGACGGTGCCGCCGACCTCGACGATCGCGACGTCGACGCCCTCGGCTGCCGCACGAACACGCGCCTTGATCTCGTCGGTGATGTGCGGAATCACTTGCACGGTCGCGCCGAGGTACTCGCCGCGGCGTTCTTTCTCGATGACGGCCTCGTAGATGCGGCCCGTCGTGAAGTTGTGCTGCCTCGTCATTCGCGCCTTCGTGAAGCGCTCGTAGTGACCGAGGTCGAGATCGGTCTCAGCACCGTCGTCGGTCACGAAGACCTCGCCGTGCTGGTACGGCGACATCGTTCCTGGATCGACGTTGATGTACGGATCGAGCTTGAGGTGCGTGACCGTGAGGCCGCGCGCTTCGAGGAGCGCTCCGAGTGAAGCAGCGCTCAACCCCTTACCGATGGAGGAGACGACGCCACCCGTGACGAATACGTATTTGGTTCGCTTTCCCATACGCGCTACTCACCGCCCGGTTGGTAAGGAGCGGAACTAAGTGTGCGCGCACGCACTGTCAACGCGCACGTTGATCGGGCGTGATGCGCTCGGGTGTGCTAGTATTGAGGACCCGTGTGCGATTCTCGATTTCCGAGCTCGACGAGACCGACATCTTCGAAAACGTAGGCTCGAACGCAGCGCTCTCGAACGCAGCGCTGGCCTCGAACGCAGCGCTGGCCTCGAAGGCGGTCTTGCGGTGAAGGTGGCGCGGGTGCTCCTGAAGAGCGTCGGCCGTCCTCGCGCAGCGATCGAGCGCGACGGTGTGCTCTACGATGTCGAGACGCTCGAGCGAGCGCTCGCTGCACGCCCTGCCGACCTCTCGCGTTCGAGATCGGTCGGCGAGCTGTTCGATCCTTCCGACTTCCAGACGCGCGTGGGCACGCTGCGCTGCGCGGGTCTCTACGACCTCGACATGCAGCTCATCCAAGGCTCACGTCCCGGCGTGTCGCGTCTCGACGAAGCCGACGTCATGCGGCTCGCGCCATGCGACACGGAGCGTTCGGCTTTCATCCTCGTCGACACCCATCCCACGCGAGCAGGCGGCAAGCCCATCTGTCGTATCGGTCAGGCTCGTGCGCTTGGCGGACAAGACGCACTGGTTTCGGTCGAGGGCGATGACACGGCACCCATTGTCGAAATCGGTGTGGCAGCCGTGATCGGAGACGATCTCTCGCGGGTTACCGCGCGAGAAGCTGCCGCGGCGATCATGGGTCTGACGATCGTCGTCGACTGGCTCGGGTCCGCCGAGCGCTCACCGACCCGAGGGCTCCACGCGCAGGCGGGGCCCACGCTCGTCTCGCGCTATGCGTTCCCGAATCGAGAAAGCGCCATCGTGACCGTCGATTCGGGCGGAGAAAGGCGGGCGACAGGTAGGCTCGCCGACATCGGCCTGTCCATCGAAGAAGCGATCGCCTTCGCGAGCGGCGAATTGGCTTTGCGCGCAGGCGATCTCGTTGCCGTCGGTCCGCTCCCCATGCCCGGTTCGGCGAAGCCACTCGCGCTCCACGAGGAGGTCGTCGTCGACATCGAAGGTCTTGGCTCACTTCGCGGGCGGGCCGTTCCTCGACGGCCCCACGACGCCTGGCAGACCTGATGGTGCGGTTTGGGTGCGAGCCCTGCGTCGGGTTTTCGCAAAACGGAGCGCGCCGTCAGGGCTTCGGCGAAGGGCGGGTTGGTTGCCCCTTACGATCAGAAGGTTCCGACGATGCCGAGGCCGGTGGTCGTGGGTGTGACGATGGGCATCGGCAGGATACGTAGCTGAGCGCTGCGCGGTTTTTTTCCCCCCTCAGCCTCGGTCGTCATGAAGATCCCCTCTCCGATGAGACCTAGCCCGCTCGCCTGAACGATGCCACTCACGACCTCGAGCGCTCCACGGACGTAGAGAATCGCTCCACAATCGGGGCTGTCAGCCGCGCATCCGTTCTGGCCGAGAGCGATCCACGGCCCGACGATCGGAATTCGCATGGCGCCATGTCCCGGCACATCGGGCCAGATGAAGCTCGAAGCGAGCGTCGCACCGTAGGCCAAGCCACTGAGCCCGACGCCGCCGAGAATCAGCTTCCAACGAACCGACGAGGGTGGATAGCGAGGCGAGTCGTCGTCGGAGGTGGTGCCGGCCGAAGACGAAGAAGGTGAGACCGTCGCCTCATCGGCTCTGACCGTGCGCGCGGAGATCGCGACAGCGAGCGCCGCGACGGCACTGAGAAATAGCTTCTTTTGCATCATGATCTCGTCGACATTCCACGCCGCGCGCATCCTAGGCTCGAGCCCGAGTGGCTACTTCTTGCCAGCTGGTTTCTTCGGGTCGGGCTTCTTCGGATCGGGTGTGGCCCCACCCTTCTTCTCGACCTTGATGGTGTACGGCACCGTCAGCGGCGCGCCGTCGAAGGTCAGGCCGTACTGCCCGATGAACGCGCGCTTGATGCAGGCCTCGATCTCGGAGCCTGCAAAGGGCGGCCCCACGCTGGCGTCGACCGCCTTGCCGATCTTGCCGTCGAACGTGACCTGAACCTCGCCTTCACCCGTCGTCTTGGCGCCGGGGACGGAGTTGATGCAATCGGCTGCTCCGACGCCTCCGCGACGGAGACCGACCTTGATCTGTTCTTTTTGATCGTCGTTCAGATCGCCGGCGCCCGGTTCGGAGTCGCCCTGGTGCGCGGCCGGCGGAGGCTGCTCGGCGTCGGTCGCGGACCCCGAGCTCGAGCTGGACCAATCGTTCCCTTCGCCGGCTTGCTTGGGCTGAGAACCACCGCAGCCGAAGAGAGCTCCAGCGATGGCGAGCACACCCAAACAAGACAGCGAGAATTGCTTCGTCACTTGGACCTCCACGTTTGGTCGACCGCGCACGCTGCCGAAGGAACGTAACTGTGATGTGGCTTTCGCCGCGCGAACCTTAGCAAGACAAAAACCCAGGTGGGAACCCGTTTCGGCAGACGGTGCGCTGCGTGGCACCCCGTGGCGGTTCTTTTCGGCGGAGCGAGAGCGCCGCAAGTCCACAGAGAGTCTCTCCAAGCGTTATAACGCGTCATGCGCTGGCCCATCCAGATGGCTCGTTCGGTAATCGTCGTGCTCGCTGCTCTGGCAGCCACGGCCGGAGCTCTCGAATCGAGCGCCCCGGTGGCGAACGCATCACCCCGACCGAAGACTCCCGCTGTCACGCTCGACAAGGGCAAGGTCGGAAACGCGGTCAAAGCGCTCGACGCCGACATCCAGGAGCTGGGCGGGACGACCAGCGTCATCTTCATCGACTTGGAGACGGGCGAGACGCTGGGCGCGGCTCATGAGCACGACGCGAAAAACCCAGCCTCGAACGCGAAGATCCCGACCGCAGCCGCTGCCCTCGCCATTCTCGGGCCCGCGCACCGGTTCACGACGGGCCTTTTCGGCAAGCTGAAAGACGGCAACATCGACGCGCTCGTGCTCCGCGGCCGCGGCGATCCAACCCTCACGACCGACGATTTGAGTGGCCTCGTTCGCGATTTGCGCTCCGCAGGCGCGCGCAAGGTCGGCCGCGTCGTCGTCGACCAGAGCTACTTCGACGCGAGCTTCACGCCTCCCGCGTTCGAGCAACAGCCGGGCGAATGGGCCTATTTTCGAGCACCCGTCGCGGCGATCTCGCTGAACGAGAACACGATCACACTGCACATCCGGGCGGGAGCCGACGGAGACAAGGCCGAGATCGTCGTGACGCCTCCCGGGTTCGTCGACATCGAAGGCAGCGTCGCGACCGGAAAGAAGGGCTCAGCCGAGAGCATCACGTGCGACGTGTCAGCCAAAGGCGATCGCTTGCTCGCCAGAATCGGCGGCCGGATCCCCGAAGGCTCGAGGCTCGTCCCCATCGTCAAGCGAGTCGACGATCCGCGCCGTCTGGCCGGATTCGCCCTGCGCGCCGTTCTGAAAGAGCAAGGAGTCGAGGTCGGCGACGAAGTGAAGCTCGGCGGCGAGGAAGAGAAGCACACGCTGACGACGCACTCCTCGAGGCCTCTAGGCGAGGTCCTCGCCCTTCTCGGCAAGGACAGCGACAACTTCGCCGCAGAGATGGTCATGAAAGCGACCGGCGCCGGCGCGAGCGGCAGCACGAGCGCCGATGCAGGCGCCAAGGCCATCGAAGGCTTTCTTCGAGAGCACGGCGCGCTAGACGACGGCATGAGCGTCACCAACGGCTCCGGCCTGTTCGATGCGAATCGCTCGACGGCCTTTGGGCTCGCGACGCTCTTGGTCGACGTAGAAAGGTCGCCGGCCCTCGGCCCCGAGTTCATCGCCCAACTATCGATTGGAGGCCTCGACGGAACCCTCAAGCATCGGTTTGCGAAATGGGGAACACGTCGCGCGATCCGCGCGAAGACTGGAACGCTTGCCGGCGCCGTCGCACTCTCGGGCTATGTCTTCGCCGACGGCGGTCGAAGCCCCGTCGCGTTCTCGATCCTGGTCAACGGCGTGAACGGCAAAGCCAGCGAATCGCGCGCAGCGATGGACAAGGCGGTCGGAGTCGTCGCCGAAGAGCTCTGGAAATGACGAAGCCGGCGAGAGATGAGCTCCCGCCGGCCTTCACCACTCATCTCGCCGAGTGGCGAGCGAGCGTCTCTCAGAAGTGATCACGCATCTGACGACGGATCTTTCCGAGCGCCTGCTCTTGGAGCTGACGGATGCGCTCCCTCGACAGATTGTACTTGTCGCCGATTTCTTTGAGCGTGAGCTCGTCCTCGTCGTCGAGGCCGAAGCGCCAGCGAATGATTCGCGACTCGATGGGAGTCAACGTGGTCAGCAGGCGGCGAACCTCGGTGCTCCAGTTGTTGTTTGCGAGGTGGTCGAACGGTGAGAGCGCATCTTCTTCTTGGAGGAAGTCGATGAACTTCCGGCCGTCTTCATCGCCCACGGGACGATCGAGCGAGAACGGTGTCTCGGCGTAGAAGTCTTTCACCTTGTCGAGCTTCTCGACGGGAACGCCCGTCTCCTTCTCGAGCTCTTCGAGCGAAGGCTCGTGACCGGTACGAGCGATGATCGCCTGCGTAGCGCGCGCGACCCTGTTGTAGGTGTCGAGCATGTGAACCGGGATTCGAACCGCCCGGCCCTTGTCGGCGAGTGCCCGGCTGATGGCGTGGCGGATCCACCAAGATGCGTACGTCGAAAATCGGTACCCACGTCGATGGTCGAAGCGTTCGACCGCTTTCATCAGGCCGATGTTGCCCTCTTGAATGAGGTCGATGAGAGGAAGCCTGCCGCGGTTGTAGCGGCGAGCAATGGAGACCACCAAACGGAGGTTCGCTTTCACGAACCGGTTCTTCACCAAGAGCTGGGCCGCGTGGGTCTCTTGAACGTGGTCGAGAAATCGACGGTAGGCCGAGGTCTCGACGAGTCGCGGACGAGCAGGATTCTCTTCGAGATCGGCTCCGTCGTGCTCGAAGTCAGGCTCGCTCACGAGCTCCTGAGCGATGGCCAAGCCTCGGGCCATCCAGACACGGTCGGAGTCGGGAAGCCGAATCGTCAGCGCGAGCTCACGTCCGAGCTTGTTCCACTGCTTCTGTTGCTCGAGGGTGAGCTTCTGCGCCTTCTGCTTTTTCGCCGTCTGTACGAGCGCGAGCATTTGCTCGATTTGAGGCGCTTGGACCTCTTCGGGCCCCGCTTTGATCACGTCGAGATTGAGCGCCTCGAGGACGTACGCCGCAGCGGGGAGGTGCGACAGGAGCGCCATCCAATGCGAAATCTCGGTTTCCTCCACGGCGCGAGCCGTGGCGATCTCGGCCTCCTGATCCATGACGGGGTGGAGGGACATCTCGCGGAAGTACCGCGCAAGCATCGAGTCGCCGCCGCCTTCCTCCATGTCTTTGAAGGCGCGCGCGTCTTGATTGATGGTCGCAAGGGGCTCGTCGACCTGGTCGATGAGGTCGGAGGAGGATGACGCGTCGGCGGACTCGGCGCGCGCCGGGCGAACCGCAGTCTGCTCGAGACCATCGTCTTCGAGGAGGGCGAACGGATCCATCTCCGGAGCTTCGTCGGTGGATGACTCGTCGGTCACTGCCAGCTTAGCGCTTTCGGGAGGCGCACTCTTGAGAGCACGAGCGGTATTGCCCACGATGGCGTCGTTCCGGCTCGAGCGCGAGGAGGATGGCGCCGGGCGCGGGATGGTTGCTGCAACCACGGCTCGGGGGTCACGCGGATCGGTTGAGCGAATCTTGGTCGGCCTCGGCATGGCTACCTCTACGTGGCTGGAAGGGCTAAGGATCTGACGAGCGGGGGACGAAGAAGACGGAGTGCTCGCAAGGGACTTTCGCGAAGTCTCGGATGCGCGGCTCGCCTCGACGCTTCGAG
>JAYUUB010000081.1:0-16119 GCA_043755175.1 Polyangiaceae bacterium
TTCTTCTCGAGCACATGAAACGCTCGATTCTCGAGCGCTCCAACGCTCGCGGTCCACGCGGCTCCGGTGGGGGAACCCTCGTTGACGCAATGACCTACCTGTGAGATTGGGCACGCTCGCTTGCGGCGCGGGCGCGCGTCGGGCTGGTTCCCGACTCTTCCTGCCGCCAACCAAACACCCAGACGGTGGATTTGAACATGCGCGTGCATAGTGCGACCCTCGTGCTTCTCTCGACGTTCGGCCTGGCCTCGCTCGGCCTGACGATCGCATCGCCCGCGTTCGCCGACGGCGCTCCGTCCGCGAAGCCTGGCGGTTTCAGCACTACGCCTGCTTCATCGGCCGCTGCCCCCGGGGGCGCCGACGCGGCCGCAGAAGCCGCGAAAAAGAAGGGCGAGCCGACTCCGCTGCCCTGGCGCGATTCGGCCTTCATCTTCAACACCGCAGCGACGACCACCACGCTCGGTCTCGGCCGCGACACCATCGGCACCGACGGCCAGTTCGTCGGCCTCGAGTGGGACGTCTGGCCCCGCTTCCATCTGTTGAACCCGCTCAAGCTCCCGAACGACGACCTCACGGTCCAGGCCTACGCCGGCGTCGCCGTCGAGGTCACCAACTCCGACTCGACGAGGAAGAAGAACGAGCCGAGCCTCATCGATACGTCGTTGAGCATGGGCTACACCCGCACCCTCTACACGTCGAAAGACAAAGAGTGGTCGGCCAAGGCCGGCGTCACCGCGGGTGTTCTCTTCCCGACGTCGCACGTCAGCGCGAGCCAGGGCAAGTACCTCACGACCTCGCTCACCGCCCTCGCCATCGGCAACATCAAGCTCCTCGGACACGACGCCGACGGCCTCAACAACCTCACCATCATCGGCACGCTGACTTGGTCGCACCTCTTCTCGCGGTCCGACACGCCAACCAACGGCGGCCTCGAGCGCACCCGTCAAAACGCGAAGGGCGAATCGTTCGAGTCCGATCAGCTCTCGTTCAACTCGTTCGACATCAATCGCATCACCCCCGGCGTCCGTCTCATCCTTCCGCTCTACAAAGACCTCTCTCTGTGGACGAGCGTTCGCATGGTCGGTCGCTTCAAGCACAGGTTCTCGGGCACCGGCTGCGACGTCAAGGTGGGGGGGGTCTGCCAGTCGATCCCAGGAGACCCGAACGCGCCCACGTACTTCACCAACTCGGCGTTCGACGTCTCGCTCGCTCAGTCGGTGTACGATCTCTTCGACGTTCGTCTCGGCTACTCGAACGAGACCCTGACGCTCGGTGAAGACGGCAAGACGCGAAACGTTCTCTACAGCCCCGAGGCTCAGTTCTATCTCGATCTGTGGGCCAACCTCGACATCATCTATTCGAAGGCCACCGGTCGCGACAAGAGAGAGACCGCGTCGAACGGCGCTCCGCCGAGCTTCTAGACTCCACTTACTTTCGCAGCTCTGATCCGATCCGACGGGTCGACCTCCTGACGGTCGACCCGTTCGAGTTTCTCCCGATGAGCTCCCCCCGGCGAGCTCCCCCCGACGGGTTTCTCCCGACGGGTTTCTCCCGAGCACTTTCCCCCGACGAGGGCCGAATGGCGGACGCAGACACACGAGCGCGTCGCTCCGTTCTGATTGCCGATCCCGAGGCGTCGCTCCGACGTCAGCTCGCGCGATCGCTCTCGAGCGAGCCTCTCGATCTGTCGACCTGCGACAACGCCGAGTCGGCGATCTCGCTCCTTCGAGGCAAGCGCATCGACGTCGCCTTCATCGATCACGTGCTCCTCGCGAGCGGCGGCAAAGCGCTCGCAGAGAGCCTCCTCGACGTCGAAGTGGTTCTCGGAATTCGCGCCGGAACCGCGATCGCCCCACGCGATGTGCCGTCGTCGGTGCGAGCGTTGGTCGATCGCTCGTCCGACGCCGTCGACGGAGCCGTCTTCGCCATTCAGCGTGCCCTCGAGATCCGCGATCTTCGCGAGCGGGCTTCGCTCGCCGAGCTGCGTGCGGCCCAAAGCGACGGCTCGGGCGAGATCGTCGTCGGGACCAAGTCGATGCGAACCCTGGTCGGCCGCGCGAAACGCATCGCCCCTTCGACGGCGCCCGTGCTCGTCTTGGGTGAGCCAGGCACGGGCAAAGAGCTCATCGCTCGGTTCGTTCACCGCACGAGTCAGCGAGGCGCGCTCGTGACGCTCGACGCGAGCGAGCTCTCTCTCGACGAGCTCGAGCGCGAGCTCGAAGCCGTGCCGAAGCGGAGCCCGACCGACCGATCGGCCTGGGACCGATCCGATGGGGCGACGCTTCTTCTTCTCCACGTCGAGAAGCTCTCTCCGCGCTCGCAAGAGGCCGTCTTGCAGCGCCTCACGAGCCCAGCGAAACGCGTGCGCATCATCGCCACGGCCGATCCGACGATCCGCGAAGCGGCGCACGGCGGCGCCTTCTCACGAGAGCTCTTCTTGGCGCTCGGCGCCGCCTTGCTCGAGCTCCTCCCCTTGAGACAGCGGCGAGACGAGATCCCCGTCTTGGCGAACCACATGTTGATGCAACACGTTCGCAACAAAGGAGACGCCACGGGCGAGCTCCGAATCGGCGTGGAGGCGATGCGAGCGCTGAGGCGCGCGCCGTGGCCGAGGAACGTGGCCGAGCTCGAGGCGACCATCGCGCACGCGGCCCTCGTCGCGCGGACGAGCACGATCGTCCCGGGCGATCTCCCCGACGAGCAGAGCCGGGCGCACGTCCTTCGTTCGAGCCTGGGCGAAGAGCCCTACGCAGAGGCACGAAAGCACGCGATGCGAGAGTTCGAGCGGAGCTACGTCGACGAGCTTCTGTGGCGCACCGAGCAGAACCTCGCCCAGGCCGCGCGCGAAGCCGGAATGGATCGGGCGAACTTCAGGCGCCTCGTGAAGCGAGCCAAAGGCGAGACGCCGGCCGGAGCCAAAGCCAAGCCGAAGCGGACCCCCCAACGCCCGAGCAAGCCGGAGCGCTAGGTTTTGAGGGCGCAGAACGACTGCCTGAGGCGCCCGAACCGGGCGACTCGTGATAGCGTCCAGCGCGTGAGGACGACATCCACGAAGGCGCGCGGGCTCCTTGCGGACGGCCTCGGTCTCGGCCGGAACATGCGGACGAGAGTCGCGTTCTTCTTCGCGGTGGGGTCGCTCGTCTACGGTGCCGCGTCTGCATCGGCCGACAAAGCAGGCGACGCAGGCGAGAAGGCCGACGGCGCCGAGAAGCGTGCGACGCCCGGCGAAGAGGCGCCGAAGAAGCCGAAGAGCACGCCGAAGCCCAAGGCGCAGGACCAGATCTACGACCTGCCTCAGATCCTCTCGCTCGCCGACAAGAACCATCCGAACATCGCCGAGGCACGCGCCGAGCTCTCGCAGGTTCGAGCCCAGCTCGACGAAGCGCATTGGGCACCGTTCAGTCAGTTCAAGATGGCCGGCGGCGTCGCGCTCGCGCCCGAGATCCGCGGCAACAACATCTTCAGCCCCAACACCGACGTGTCGCTCACGACGAGCCTCGGCGTCGCGTGGAAGGTCGGCATCGAGGGCGTTCTCCCGCTGTGGACGTTCGGCAAAATAGGAAACCTCTGGGACGCGGCCGAAGCCAACGTGAAGGTCCACGAGGCGGGCGTCGAGAAGCAGCGAGACATCGTTCGGCTCGAGGTGCGTCGCGCGTACTTCGCCCTCCAGCTCGCGCGCGATGCGCTCGGCATGCTCCACGACGTGAAGTCTCAGCTCGACGACGCCGAAGCCCGTCTCACCGAGAAGGTCGAAAAAGACGACGCCGATCCGATCGATCTCTTGAGGCTCCAGACCTTCTCGTCCGAGCTCGCCGTTCGGCAGGCCGAGGCCGAGAAGTTCGTCACCGTCGCTCTCGCGGGTCTCCGTTTCTATTCGGGCGTCGACAACCTCGACATCCCCGACGCGCCGCTCACGGCACCGCGCCATCAGCTCGCCGATCTCGATCGGTACGTCGACATCTCGCAGCACAACCGGCCCGAGCTCGCTCAAGCGCGCGCGGGGCTCGCCGCGCGCGAGGCGCAGACGCGGCTCGCCGAGTCGAACTTCTATCCCGACATCGGCCTCGGTCTATCGGTCGGGCTCGCCGCAGCCCCCGAGATCGACGACCAGCTGAACCCCTTCGTCGCCGATCCCGCCAACTACTTCCACTACGGCGCCGCGCTCGTCTTTCAGTGGAACCTCGACTTCTTGCCTCGCTCGGCGCAGCTGAGACAAGCGCAAGCGCAGCTCACGCAGATGCAGGCGACCGCGCGGTACGCGACGGGCGGCGTGAAGACCGAGATCGAGCTCGCCTACGCCGATGCCATCGATTGGAAGAAGCGCCACGACGCGTACGACAAGTCGGGCGGGTACGCGAAGAAGTGGCTCATCCGCGTCCAGCAAGGGATCGATGTCGGAACGGTCGAAGACAAAGAGCTCATCGATCCGGCGAAGGCCTATGCGCTCGCTCGCTTCAACGCGCTGAACGCCACGATGGAGCTGAACGTGGCCATCGCGAAGCTCGCGCGGGCCAGCGGCTGGGACGCGATCGCGCCCGACGGAACGTAGCTCTCGTCAGACATGGGCGCGCGCGAGCGGTGCTTCGGATCAGAAGAAGATCCAGAACACCAACGTCACGAAGATCACAGCGAAGATCGCCGCTGCGATGCCGACGACCAAGGCTTGCTGACCCGGAGTCGCCGTTCGAAATCGAGTGAGCGCTTTGGCTGCGAAGGCGTTCCCCGAGCGACCGACGCGGTTCATGAACACGTCGATCGAGCGCGTACCCCCGCTCGATGTGACACCGCTCGAAGGACCTTGTCCCGCCAATCCGGGCGGGGCGTAAGGGTAGGCGCCCGGGTGCGCTAGAGTCGCGGCCCCCTGCCCCGGTGGCGCAACGAGAAAGGCCTGACTCGGTGTCCCGAAGGTGGGCGCCGAGATTCCCGAGAGCGAAGGGCGCGACGAATCGCTCGGGGCTCCGGCCGCGTCGACACCGGCCGAGGAGACCGGGCTTGCGCGGCGAGCCGAGCTCGTGGGGACCGACGATGGCGTCGATTGCGTGCCACCGATCGGGAGCGACAGGATGGCCGTCGACTCGCTGGGATCGATCCCGATGTCGAGGTTCATCGTGGGGTATTGCGGAGCGTCGACGCTCTTGTCGGAGGTCGAAGCGTCGTCGACCATCCCCGGAGGTCTCACGTTGCCGTGGATGTCTTTGACGAACATCTCGGTCGGTGTGTCGCGGTCGCGATCACGGCCGAGCGCGGTCGGAGGATCGTCGTCGTCGTCTCGTGTGGTCGACGGCTCGTCGATCGGCTCGATCGCGTCGGCGCCGAGCGACCCGCTCGCTGCGCGCGCAGCCGCCACGCCCTGGGCTCCAGGGAGGCCTCCGGGCGAAACCCCGCTCGCGAGAGGACGCGACGGAGGCACGATGACGCCCGGCGGAGGACTGATCTTCGGCGGCTCGATGAGAAGCGCCGCAGCTTTCGCGTCACCGAGAGCGCCCTTCACAGCCGGCTTCGGAAGCGACGGGAGTCGCGGCGCGACCGGCACACGCGGAGCGGGCGCCGAGCCCACGGTGGTCGGTGGATCAGACAGCGGAAGTCGAACCGAAGAAGGCTTGGGGCTGAGAGCGTCGGGACGCTTCGCTGCGAGCTTGTCGGCGACACCCGCGAGAGAGCTCGCCTCGGCGACAGCGGCGACGGGGCCCGCCGACGGCGTTTCGGGCGATCCCACCATCGCTCCGCGCATCCACAGCGAGAATGCAGGATCGGCGTGCGCCTTGAAAGCCTCTGCGACGGCGCGCATCGACTTGGGGCGATCGGTCTTGCTCGAAGAGAGCCCAGCCATGACCACGTCGGAGACGCCCGCGGGGAGCTCGGGGCGCACGATCTTCAACGCCACGGGAGGCGCGGAGCAGATGGCGAAGACCAGATCGCCGAGCGTCGCGGCTTGAAACGGAACAGTCCCGGTGAACGACTCGTAGAGCAGCACCGAGAGCGAATAGACATCGGATTGCGCGTCGACGGTGGCGGCGCCGCGGAGCTGCTCGAGGCTCATGTAGAAGGGCGTTCCGACGGTCGAGCCGGTGCGCGTGAGCTGCGTGCCGACGTCGTCGTAGGGCACCTTCACCACCCCGAAGTCGAGCACCGTCACGTCGAACAAGGGCGAGTCGGCCCCGTCTTTCAGAGGCGACAGAAAAATGTTTTCGGGCTTCAGATCACGATGCACCAGACCGAGGCCGTGCGCTTCGTCGAGGCACTCGGCGAGCTGCAACACGATGTTCGCCGCCATCGCGAGATCGATCTTGGTTCGCTCCAAGAGGTGCTCTCGAAGGCTTCGGCCCTCGAGCAGGCTCATCACCAGGTAGGGGTTGCCGGCGTGGGTGCCGAGATCGACGACGCGCACGGCGTGGCGTGACCGAAGCTTCGCCGTGGCCTTCGCCTCTTGCTCGAGACGCGCCGCCTGGCTCGAATCGATGATCGCCTTCAGCGCGAGACGCCGCCCCGTACGTACGTGCTCGACCTCGTACACGATGGCGCTCCCTCCAGATCCCAATGGGCGGAGGACGCGATAGCGCCCGTCGACGACAGCGCCAGCCGAGAGCTCTCGCGAAGACTTCGGGGCGATCTTGAGGATTTTGGGGTCAACCACGGCAGCGACTGGAAGGGCCTCGTGCTCGAGAGCGAGCGAACCCGGGGCCGCTCTCCTGCCGAGATCGGTGCGAGTGTAGCCGGCCCGCGATTGCTTGAATACCCAGAGTCTTGGCACTACCGTCACCTTCGGTTCGCGCCCGGGTTTCCGCGCTCGGCCCAGAAGGAAGCCTGGTCCATGTCACCGAAGACGCTCCGGCGTGTCGGCAGCTTTTTCATCCTCGCTGGGGTCGTCTCGACGATTCTCATGGCGTTCGGTGCAAACATCCGACTTCTCGCGTGGATCGATCTCGCAGGCCAAGAGACGGGCCTCGTGCTCCGCTTCGGGCTGATTCTGCTCGGCGTCGCGCTCGATCTGCTGAGCGGCAGCGACGGGCCCAAGCTCGCGCTGAAGACGCCGCGCGCCACGGGCTCCGACTATGCCTTTTACGCGCTGCTCCTCGCGACGGCGGCGGCGTTCCTCGCCACCATCCACTTCGTTTTCTACGTCGTCCCGACCGAGTCGACGATGGGCGTCGTCCAGAAGATCTTCTACTTCCACGTGCCGAGCGCGTACGCGATGTACCTCGGTGCGACGGCCTGCTTCGTCGGATCGATCGGCTACTTGGCGCGCGGAACCCCTCGGTGGGACGCGGTGGCGCGCGCTGGCGCCGACGTCTCGGTGATCATGGGGCTCATGGTGATCATCAGCGGCCCCCTCTGGGCGGCGAAAGCGTGGGGCGTCTACTGGACCTGGGATCCACGGCTCACGACCATGATGCTGAGCGTCCTCATCTACGTCGCCTACGTGGTGCTGCGGGCCTTCTCCGGCGGCGGCGAATCGGAGCGAAAGTTCGCCGCAGCGCTCGGCATTCTCGGCGCCGCGACGCTCCCGATCATCCACCTCTCGGTGCGCAAATGGGGCGGCACGCACCCGCAGGTCATCACCGGCCAAGGCAAAGGCCTCTCGCACCCCGACATGGGTCGCGGGCTCATGATGGGATTTCTCGCCTTCACGTTGCTGACGATCATTCTCGTTTGGGCACGTGCGCGCCAACACCTCGCCGAAGCGCGACTCGACGAAACCGAAGAAGAGGCCATCGAGCACGGCCTCATCGAAGACTGAGACGCGAAACCGACATGCCTCAAGAGCAGAACAAATTCGACGGAGCTGCGGCTCCGAAAGCAGCCGACGCCACCGCCCAGTCGCCTCCTGCGCAAGCGACGACCGACGGCGGAACCGGATTTCGGCCCGTCACGGGCGCCGAGGAGATGCAGAGCGGCGGTCGACTCCTCGTCGAAGCGTACGCGGCGATTTGGCTCATCGTGCTCGGGCTCGTGTTTCTCATGTGGCGACGAACACGCGCCCTCGAAGAACGCATCACCGTCCTCGATGGCGCCGTGAGCCGCGCCGAAGCGCTCGCGCTTCTGGCGAAGCGCGAAGGCGCGAAGAGCACGGCCAAAGTCGTGCCCAAGAAGAAGAAGTCGGAGCCCGACGACGAACGCGACGACTGACGCATTTCGACGGCGTCTTCGGCGCCTTTCGAGAGCTACGCGCGAGCACGGCGAGGAGAGCGATGCCCGATTTCGGAATGATGACTCCGCAGCACGTGATCTACATCCCGTGCGTTCTTCTATTCGGGCTCATCACGGGTTATGTGCTCGGAGCGCGGGCGGTTCGAGCCGAGCTCGAGCGACAGAGACGGAAGCTGAAGGAGTAGTAGGTCATGGTCGACTTTTCCCTATCCGAAGAGCACAAAGCCCTCGTCGATACCGCGCGTCGGTTCACGAAGGAGCGCATCATCCCGGTCGCCGCCGAGTGCGATCGCGAGTCGAAGTTCCCGATGGACGTCTTCAAGGCGGCCCACGAAATCGGTCTCGTCAACCCGTGCATCCCCGAGGAGTACGGCGGCGCCGGCATGGGCGAGCTCGAGAACGCGCTCATCACCGAGCAGCTCGCGTACGGCTGTGCGGGCATTCAGACGAGCATCACTGCGAACCAGCTCGCGCTCACCCCGATCAAGCTCGGCGGCAGCGACGAGCAGAAGAAGAAGTACCTCGGCATGCTCGTCGCCGAGCCCATCATGGCAAGCTACGCGACGAGCGAGCCCGACGCCGGAAGCGACGTCGCAGGCTTGAAGACCCGCTTCACGCAGCACGGTGACGACTACGTCCTCACCGGCCAGAAGTGTTGGATCACCAACGCGAGCTACGCGAGCTTCTACGTCATCTTCGCGACGAGCGATCCGGCCCTTCGCCACAAAGGGATCGCGGCCTTCATCATCGATCGCGACTCGGTCGGCCTGAAGGTCGGCAAGAAAGAAGACAAGCTCGGTCAGCGCGCGAGCGACACCGCCGTCGTGCATCTCGACGAGGTCAAGGTCCCGAAAGCGAACTTGCTCGCTCCTCCCGGCCAGGGCTTCAAGCTCGCGATGGAGACCTTCAATCAGACGCGCCCCGACATCGCCGCCGGCGCCACGGGGCTCATGCAACGCGCGCTCGACGAATCGGTCGCTTACGCGAAGGAGCGCAAGACCTTCGGAACCCCGATTGGCAATCACCAGCTCGTCCAAGCCATGATCGCCGAGATGGCGATCAAGTGCGAAGGCACGCGCCTCCTCTATATGAAGGCTGCTTGGAACCTCGACAACGGCGTCCGTGATCCGATGACGAGCGCCATCGCGAAGGCCTACGGCGCCGACAGCGCGATGCAGACGGCGGTCGACGCGGTGCAGGTCTTCGGTGGCAACGGCTACACGAAGGAGTACCCGGTCGAGAAGCTGATGCGCGACGCCAAGGTCCTCCAGATCTACGAAGGAACGAGCCAGATTCAGCGGCTCGTCATCGCGAAGCAACTCTTGTCGGGCTGACTCTTCGGAGAGCGCGAGAACGTCCTCCGAAGGACTCGTGCTCTCGCCGCGCCGCGGCGTTCGAGCGGCGCAGCCTCGCCGACGAAAGAAGCCCCGGCGCCGAAGACGCGTTCGAAACCCTCGACGGCGCGGAACGCTTCTCGCCCGAACTGACACGACGGTCGCCGCGACCCATGGGGCCGCATCCGAGGCAGTCGTCGAAGCGCCCTTCCTTCATCCAGCCGAGGAGCCTTCGGCCAGCCGGCCGGCCGCGTCGGCGCGATGGCCCGTGGCCGGCACCAGCGGCCCCACCTTACCCATGCCGAACGGCGCCATGTTCACGTAGACGTTCTCGTGGTCGCCAGGGCGGATGCGCATCGTCTCGTGCCAGATCCCGACGTCGCCGTTGGTACCGACAGCCTTGTTGAACGCACGCCAGGCGGGCAGATGCGCGTGGTCGCGGCTCTTCGCATAGCCCATGAGCGCGTCCATCGAGCGCCAATACGAGACCATGATGGTCGTGCGGCCGAACCAGCTCTCTGCGCTGAGGAAGCCGAGCTCCGGGTGCTCGCCGAGCTCGCGAAGCATGCGCCCCATGGCCATCGCGACCGAGAACCACTTGTGCACCTTCCAGACGCGGTTGATCCGCATGCCGATGAGGAACACGACGACCTCCCCTTCGGGTCGGGCAGTCATGCGCTCGCGAATGATGTCGTTCATGTCGATCTCCTATGTGAACAGTGTTCACTAACTGGGCAAAGAACGTAGCCACGCTCGTCTTCGAGACGATCTGCTCGCCGACGGAATCACGGCGCTCGCCGTGGGCGATGCCTCGGGTGACGGCCTCAACGATCTCTTCGTCGTCGATGGTTCGGGCGGATGGGTCGTGCCTCAGCTCGACCGCTCCGCCGTTCACTGAGTCCATGACGGCGAGCCGTCGATCGTCGGCAAGTCGCGGCCTTCACGGCGCGGGCCACGCCTTCACCGCATCGGCCGTGAGCCCGAGCAACGGATCGTCGATCGTCGCCTGCGCTTCGAGCACGGCGCGCTTCTTCTTGTCGTTCTCGCGGCGCGCACGCCCGAGCTCCACGAGTGAACGCACCGACATCGGCTCGCCATCGAGCGCCTCGTCGTCGACTCCGTCGAACACGAATTTCTCGAGCACCGGGTCTTTGCCGAACGTGTCTTCAGCCACCGCGTAAGCCGCGCGCGCGATCGAGTCTCGGTGGGTGCGCCCGGCCTCGAGCGCGAGCGCGAGCGCCACTTGTCCGATGAGCTTCGTCCTCGCTTGAGGCGCGGCCTTCTCGAACAGATCGATCGCGACAGCTGGATCGCGACGCAAGGCGAGCCCAATTTCGATCGCCGACTGCGTCGCGAGATCGAGCCTCAGCGTCTTCGGCGGCTCGAGCCCCCACTCACCGTACAGCGCCCCGAGATCATCGTTCGACGCGGCCTTGTCGACGACTGTCAGTGGATCGAGCGAAAAAGCCCCCTCCATGCCTTGCGCCCGCGCTCGCGCGACGACCGATCCGTAGACGAGCCAAAACACCGCCTGGCTTCGCTCCTCTGGCCGAAGACGCGCGAGCATCTCGAGCGCAGAACGAGGCCCTTCGGTCGCGAGAACCGCGCCCGTGTGCTCGATGAGGACGACCCTGTGATGGTCGGCCAACGGAACGATTCTCTCTAGATACCCCGCTGCCTCGACGAAGCGACGCTCCTGATACGCGATCGCTCCGAGCATCCGCACCACGTACGGATTGGTCGGACGTCCGTTCTCGACCTTTTCGAGGATCGGCCTCGCCGTCGCGCGCGGAAGCACCGCTGCATAGAGGTAGGTCGCCGACACCGAGCGCGGGTCGGCGTCGTAGCGTGCCTTGTATTCGCTGAGCGCCTCGGGCGCGCGACCGAGAAACATCAAGAGCACCTGACGCTTGCGATGCAGATCGATGTCATCGGGTCTTTGCGCCAGGAGCTTCTCGACGAAAGCGAGCTGCGCATCGGGGCTCTCGAAGGTCGCGAGCGCTTGACTGGTAATTCTCTCGGCCTCGGGCTCGGCGAGCGCGAGCGTGCGTAAAAGCTCGGCAAGCTTCGCTGGATCGTTCTGCCCGAGATATCCGAGCGTCACGCCGAGACCCTCGGCGAAGCGGCCGACGTGAACCTTGGCGGTCTTGCCGCTCGACTGATCGACCGAGAGGGTCGCGGGAGGCTCGACGAAGACGTAGTCGGCCGACTCGCGCACCACGAAGGTTTGGCCTGCGAACACGGTGCTCTTCGAGTCGGGCGGCTTCGGGCCGGACGCGTAGAAGACGGTCTCTTCGTAGACGGGCGATGCGCCGAGCACGTTGACGACCGTCGCCGCGGCGCCCCCGACGATCGTCACGCTCTCGTCCTCGATGATGCGACCGTCGGGCCGCTTCACGACGAGGTGCTGAGGCCCCTTCGGAACCTTCATGAGCCTCGTGTGCGTGTGCGGCCCGACGACGACCTTTGCCGCGCCGAGCGAGACGTCGACCGCGACCTCGAGATCGTTCGTCACGAAGACATCGGCGCTCTGCTTCTTCTGGTGAATACGAAGCGCCGAGACCACGATGACCGACAGCGCCACGACCCCGCCGAGCGCCAAGGCCAGCTTGCGCCAGAGCTCGTGACCGCGGCTCATCGGAACTTGCCGAAGGTCGGCGACACCGTGGGCTTCGCCGAACTCGACGACGTGAGCAGCGGCATCGACGGACAGGGCTCGGCAGAACCGCAGCCGTGCATCAGCACCCTGGCTCCCGACGCGGCTAAACGCATCACGAGGGTCTCGAACGCGTCGTTCATGCGAACGAAAGATACACGCAACAGCTCGGCGCCTCGCGTTCTCGGCCTGTGTCGTCTTCGAACGAAACGTGACCCGGGCTTCGAGCTCGTGGGCACGACCGGTCCGATCCCGAAGACTCTGCTTTCATCTGCACTGGGCGGCGGGCCGTGCTAACCCTCCGCCGCGCTGGGCCTCGCGACGCCAGCCAACAGGAAGGCACGAGATGGGTGATCTAGTCGGTACGGCGGTCGAAGGAACTCTCTACTACGTCCCCCTAGCGACGTTCGAGCGGGTCCGCGGAATGTCGGTCGCGAAGCCGGAGCGCGCCGCCATTTTCGCGGATCTCTGCCGCGTGAACGCGCTCTACATGATCGCGCGCGCGGGCTCGGGGCACATCGGGTCGAGCTTCTCGAGCCTCGACCTCCTCGCGTGGCTCCACCTCGAAGAGCTTCGACTCCCGAAGGGTCCGCTCGCGGCCGACTTTCCCGCGCGTACCGATGGGCCGCGCGACATCTTCTTCTCGTCGAAGGGCCACGACGCGCCGGCGCTTTACTCGGTGCTCCTCGGCCTCGGCCGGCTCGATTTCGACCTCGTCCACCGATTGCGGCAGCTCCCCGGCCTCCCGGGTCACCCCGACGTGGGCACGCCGCACATCGTCACGAACACCGGATCGCTCGGCATGGGCATCGCCAAAGGCAAGGGGATGGTCCTCGCCAACCGCCTCGCGAAGCGCGAAGGCCGCGTCTTCGTTCTCACCGGCGACGGAGAGCTTCAAGAGGGCCAGAACTGGGAGTCGCTCGTCGGCGCGCGCAACCTCCAGATGCACGAGCTCACGATCATCGTCGACCACAACAAGCTTCAGAGCGACACGTTCGTCGCGCAGACCAGCGATTTGGGCGATCTGGTCGCCAAATTCACCGCGTTCGGCTGCGCCGTGAAGCGCATCGACGGCCACGACGTCGGGGCGCTCGCCGCCGCGCTCTCCGAGCTCTCGTCGGTGAAAGATCGACCGCACGTCATCATCGCCGACACCGTCAAGGGTCGCGGTGTCTCGTTCATGGAGCACACGTCGCTCGAGTCCGACGTGTCGTTCTATCGCTTTCATTCGGGCGCCCCCGACGCGAGCTCGTACACGCGCGCGGCCCAAGAGCTCATCGATCGCCTCAACGCGCGCTTCGATGGTCTCGGTCAGAAACACCCCGAGATGGAGACTGTCGAGAGGCCCGCGGCTCCGGCGGCTCCCACGCCGCAGAAGCTCATCGCGGCGTATGCGCCGGCGCTCAAGGCCGTCATGGACGATCACCCCGAGGCCGTCGTGCTCGACGCCGATCTCTTGGTCGACACCGGACAACTGCCGACGCGCGACGCCCACCCGACGCGGTTCGTCGAATGCGGCATCGCCGAAATGGACATGGTCAGCATGGCCGGCGGGCTCGCTCTCTCGGGGCTGCTTCCGATCTGCCACTCGTTCGCGTGCTTCCTCGCTACGCGACCGAACGAGCACATCTACAACAACGCCACCGAGCGGACGAAGGTCGTCTACGTCGCGTCGCTCGCAGGCCTTCTCCCCGGAGGTCCCGGTCACTCACACCAGAGCGTGCGCGACATCTCGGCGCTCGGCGGCACGCCCGGCCTCGTGATGTGTGAGCCGTCGTGCGAAGCAGAGGTGCCTTTGCTCCTCCGCTGGTGCGCCGAGGCCACGAAAGACAGCGCTTACCTCCGCTTGGTGAGCGTCCCCTACGTCGTGCCTTTCACGCTGCCCGCCGGCTACGCACCCGAGCTCGGCCAGGGCGTCGTGCTGCGCGACGGCAAAGACGTAGTGATTGTCGCCTACGGAATCGTCATGCTGAGCGAGGCTTACCGCGCGGCCGATCTTCTCGCGAAGCGGGGCATCGAAGCGATGGTCGTCAATCTGCCGTGGCTCAACCACGTCGACGGCGCGTGGTTGAAAGGCGTCGTCGGCGACAAGAAGCAGCTCTTCTCGATCGACAATCACTATGTGCACGGTGGTCAGGCCGACTTCGTCGCCGCGGCGCTCGCTGAGCGAGGCTGGCCTTCGGGTCTCGGCTTCACCAAGATCGGCGTCACCGAGATCCCGGTCTCGGGCTCCAACGCCGACGTGCTCCGCCACCACGGCCTCGACGCGGCGAGCATCGCGGCACGCGTCGCAAGAGCCCTCGGCGAGACGCCCTGAGAGCTCGAACCACCAAAACGCCAAGGAAGATCGAGATTCCTTCGAGCTCATCCTTGGCGTTTTAGCTACTTCTTCGTTCGACTCGGGCGAGAGAGCGCCGCGATCAGCCGTGCCGAAGGCGACGAATCACTTGTAGAGAGCGGTGAGCCTCTCGCCGTAACGTTCAAGCGCCACACGCCGCTTCAGCTTGAGGCTCGGCGTCAAGAGACCGTTCTCGACGCTGAAGTCTTCGGCGATGAGCACGATCTTCTTCACCTCTTCGAAGCCCTTGAACGGCTCTCCGGCCTTCTTCACCTCGACGAGCATGTACTCGGCGACTCTCGCGTTCTCGACGATCTCGGTGTCGGAGCCGGAGATCCCCTCGCGCGACGCCCACTCACGGAGCTCTTTCATTTCGGGGACGATGAGCGCGACGTTGAAGAGCTGGTTGTCGCCATAAACCATCACGTTGGCGACGAGCGGAGAGAGCTTGAGCGTCTCTTCGAGCGGCGCGGGCGCGACGTACTTGCCATTCTGCAGCTTGTAGAGCTCTTTGAGGCGGCCGGTGATGTGGAGATACCCCTCGTCGTCGAGAAAGCCGAGATCGCCCGTTCGAAAGCCGCGATCTTCGGTGAAAACCGCCTCGTTCTCTTCGGGGCGGTTGTGGTAGCCCTGCATCACGTTCGGGCCGTAAACGATGATCTCGCCCTGCTTTTCTTCGCCGGTCGCGGTCTTGTCGATGACGATCTTCACGTCTTTGATCGGCCTGCCGACCGTGCCGATTCGCTGATGTCCCGGAGCGTTCGCCGTCGCAATGGGGCTCGTCTCGGTGAGACCGTATCCCTCGTAAACGGTGATGCCGATGCCGTCGATGAACTCGCCGACCTCGCGCGAAAGCGCCGCGCCGCCCGAGAAGGCGTACTTGAGGCGGCCACCGAGGAGCGCGAGGATCTTGGAGAACACCAGACGTGACGCGAGGGCGAGCGCGATCGACTCGACGAGCGACGTCGGCTCACCGCGATGCTTCTTGTTCGATGCCCTGAGCCCCGTCGCCACGAGCTTCTGCACGATCGGCGGGCGCTCCGAGATCTGCTTGTTCACGCGGTCGTAGATCTTGTTCCAGATTCGCGGAACGCTGAAGAGCATCGTGGGCCGCACCTCGGCGAGGTTCGCGATGATCTTGTCGACCGACTCGGCGAAAGCGACGCTCGCTCCGACCGAGACCATGACGAGCATCTCGAGCGTGTGACCGAACGAGTGGGCCCACGGCAAGAACGAGAGGCTGCGATCGTCGCGGCCAATCGGGAGCAAGTATTGAACGGCGTTCACGTTCGAGATGAAGTTGCCGTGCGAGAGAATGACGCCCTTCGGGTTGCCCGTCGTCCCCGAGGTGTAGATGAGGCACGCAGTGTCTTTGGTCTCGGGCTGAATGCTCGCGACCGGGTGGTCTTTGCCCTTCTCGAGGAGGGCTTCGAAGCTGAGCGGCTCGCTCTTGGGGAGCGAAATACCGATGACGTGCTTGATGCTCGGCACCTTCGACGGGAGGTCTTTCGCGATGTCGTAGACTTTCTTCGAACCGGCGATCACCGCGTTCGCTTCACAGTCTTTCGCGATGAACTCCCACTCCTTCGGCGACTGCGCTTCGTACATCGGCACGAGCGAGGCCCCGAGGCCGTAGCAAGCGT
>JAYUUB010000082.1:0-5629 GCA_043755175.1 Polyangiaceae bacterium
AATGAAGATTGCGAGGCTCGAATGCGAGCAGTTTCTCGGGGTGCCCAATGGGGCCTACTCGTTTCTGGCGGCCAACCGTTTGGTCCCGAATGAGCTGACAGTCGTCGCAGGCATGCGCGGATCTGGCAAGACTCGGCTGCTCGATGCGATTGTCGCATTGAAGGAGCTGGTCGGAGCCTATCGAGCGCCGCCTCCGCTGAGCGATCTTCTCGCCGTGGGTGCACGGATGGGCAAGCTCCAGGGAACGTTTCTCCTTTCGGATGAGGAGAAAGACGTCGCTCAACTGGCCTCAAACGAGCTGACGGTCGAGGTCGGATTCGGCGAAGCCGTGCCGGAAATGAGCAAAGTCTCCGTGGCCGATCGTCCCAGGGAGCTGCGATGTCAGCTTTCCGAAGATCGATGCCAGAGAGTGTGGGAGGTCCACTTGATTTCGGCAGTCGTCACGCGTCGTGCGAGCCAGCGGCGGCAATCGTGGATCGGTGGCCGCGGGCGCGGCGTGATAGCCTGAGAATATGACCGTTCGCCGCGTAGTCCGAGGTGAGCACGCGTCGCGCATCGCCGCCACCAACGGTTTTCGTGATTTCGAAACGCTTTGGCAAGACCCGTCCAACGCGAAGCTCCGCTCTCTGCGGAACCCCAACGTCTTGGCGACCGGCGACGAGATCTGCATCCCTGCGTTCGAGCAGCGCGTCGATGAAGCCATGACCACCAAGCGTCACGTCTTCGTGGTGAAGAGATCTCCACTCTTTCTTCGGCTCCGTCTGTCCGAGAGGCTTGGTCTCGACGCCCCCACTGGCATGTCGACAACAGCGAGCGTCGACGACCGACCGACGCTCGTCGGTGCTCACGGCGCCGTCGACTTCCCCATTTCGCCCTTCGTCGACCGTGCCACTGTCGCCCTGGCAAGCGGCGCAAGCTACGAGGTTCGTGTTGGTGATCTAGAGCCCGTCGACACGGTGCGCGGTTGGGAGTGTCGATTGGTGAACCTTGGATACCTGCGCGCCGAGGCCGACCCCGAATCCATCGAAGTTCGCTCTGCAATCGAAGAGTTTCAATGTGATGAGGGAGTTGCCGTCACGGGCTTCTGCGACGCAGACACCCAATCCCGCTTGCTCGAGGCACATGGAATCTAACGAGCAAGGAGTGAACTGGCCAGGCGGGGAGCACGCCGAAATCTCTGCTGCGCCCACAACCTACGCGGTGGCTCCGGCGACAGCCTCGGAGCGCAACACGCTGCGCCGCCGAATGCAGCCGATCGCCCAGCTTCGCATCGACGACGTTTGCTTCGCCGTACGCACCTCGTTTCTGACGTGGCGGGCCCGCTCATTGCTTGGCGACTTCGTCGATCTCGCGCGACGCCTCGATCCGACGGCAAAGATCGCAGTGTTCGGACATGACGACCGATCCCTTGGGCCGGAGTTCGCGCGGCTCCTGAGCTCTCGCCGCGCGCTCGCCGTCTACGCGGTTTTCGCAGACCGACCCGACACGTGGGCAATGCTCTACGATACGAGCTCTCGAGCAGATCCGTGGCCGGAGTGCGTTCCTGGGGTCAGCATGCTCGATGGCCTCAACGCGATGGATCCGTCCTGGGGGCTCGAAGCGAATCATGAGCACGACGACCGTGCCTTGGCCGCACGCACCACGCACGACTACTTGCGGCTCCTCCGAACGCACCCTCGGACTGGGGTCGAGTGGTCACCGTTCCCGGTAGACCGTTTCTTGGGTGTCGACCCTGATCTTCGTGGCAGCGTGCAGGGCTGCTCCGGCTACAACCCCCTCGTGGTCCTCGCGCGCGATAGATACGCCGCCAGCTCACAGGCACTCAGCCTCCTCTACGAGACGGGCACAAACCGGCGCGTGAGCGTTCTCGCTTTTCCCGGCAACGTCACCTTCGATCCAACCAAATGGCCTTGTCCGAGCCATGACGGAGACGCGGCTCCCTGCAAGAAGCGCCTTTGGTCGGACGCCGCCTCTCGCCACGAGCCTCGACCCGATACCGCTCGCCGGCACGCGGCCGGAGAGCGCACCTTCGAATGCCGCTTCTACGAACGCCTCGTCGATGACTCGCCGATCGAGCGCGAAGGAGAGTTGCGAGCCATTTCCAAGATTTCGGTGCTGCTGCGGTCAAACTCCGGTGCGTACCCGCTTCGTCACCGCAAATATGCTCTTTTCCTCGACGAAGGCCTGGTCGTTCAAGGTCTCTCGGACGACCGGGGCTGGGTGTTTCATCCCCACGTTACGGCCGGAACCTACCGCCTCGACATCGACGGAATCACCACGATGGTCTCCACCATGCCTACAGACGCCGACGAGCAAATCGTGCGCATCGAGGGCTACATGATCGACGAGCGCCAGTCGTGAAGCTCGTTGGTCAACTGACTCAGAAGGGCCAGATGGGCGTCGCCGGACACGGCCACGCCGAGTACACGATCTTGGTTCTCGACGACACGCGACCGCTCAAGCTGGTGGTCACCTGTGACTCGCCGCCCCAGAGTGAGATCGAGCTCGTCATCTGGGAATTCAATCCACCTGTCCATACCTCGATGAACGAACCTTTGGTCGAAGTAGATCCCTCGACCAATGGCACCGAGGGGGCGTTCGATCCGGCCGCGCGCACGTTCGATGGGAACACCGAGGTCTGCCTCAAGTTGAAAGGCAAGATCAAGCAGACGCGCGACCGCACGTGGTTCGAGCCCAACCCGGGCTATGTGTTCGCGAAGGAGTATCCGAACCGTCGCTCCGTCCTCGTAGACTTCGGAGACGGCGTCCCCCGCCGTATACCCATTCCGAGAAAGCCGGAATTCGAGTTGGACATGTGGGGAATCGTTTGGAAGCTCATCGTCCGCTTTCAAGTAGGGAGCAAAGCGTTCGAGACACCTTGGGTGGCGCTGCGCGACTACCGCCATGCGACACCCAAAGGCCGGCCTGTGGTCGCCATCATCATGATGACTCTCGACGAGCAAGGGGACCATTTCAAAGACATTGCGCGCAAGTTCTGGGCTCAGCACGCTGACATCGTCCGGACCGAGGAGACGATGGAGAATGCGCTCGCCTTTCTCCGCGATAGCCCTGACACCCCGGTCATCGGTCCATGGGGAGAGGTCAACATCGTCGCCCACGGGTGGTTCATCGCCTGGAACGTCGCGTTGCTCAACCCCGAGAATCTGGTGCCCGGGATGGAGCACCACGCCGGCGACGGGTGGGTCTCCGCCGGTGAGCTCGAAGACGCGATCGCCACCGGCCACCTGAAAGCCCCCTCCAAGGCAGCCCTCGACTCAGAGTCGCGGGTCGTGATTCGCGGCTGCGTGCTCGGGAATGACGCAACCCTCTCACGGACAATCGCTGCGCTTTTTGGTGGATTGTGCCCCGTCTATGTCAGCAAAATGATTCAGGGCTACTCCTACGATCGCGACAGCATAGGGGCCTTCGCTCGTGAGGTCGCCGCCTACTCCTACGGGACTCATGGCGGGAATGCAGTGGCGCAACCACCGGCGACTGCCGCCAAGCATTTTTCGGACAAATACGACTTCGCGCTGAGCGCTCCGCTCACGAAACGTCTCGGTCGATGGACCGCGCGGATCTCCGAGAGCGACAGATTCGGGACCAACGCCCACTTCGACGTGAACCTCCAACGTCAGCTCGGGTGTGAAGTCGACTACCCGGCGAACGCGCCCGACGCCCTCGCTTGGGTGAAGTCGCAGCTGAGCATGGCTCCATCACCATTCGACATTTCACGGAGCTTCTTCTCCGAATTTACTGCCGATAAGAGTCAGCTGCAAACGTTCGAGGCGGAACGCGACGCCTTCGACGCCAATCCTGAGGAGCTCGGCGGGAAATCGCGACGCCAGCCCTACCTCTGGGGAACTACACGAAATACGTTCGAATGGAGGCAGCCGACGGTGCGCCGAGAGAACCTCGTCAACTTCCGCTTCTCTGGTTGGGTTTGTCTGATCAGCTTCGAGCACCGCAACGACGATCCACTCGACCCCGACTCTTGGGCCAAGTCGAAGCGCGCCCCCGTCGAAATCTTCAACAAACGGCAATTCCGTAGGGTCGGATGACGATGTATTTCGATCATTCCAGCCATCTCCTCCTGACGCTCGCTTTGACTCACGTTGCGTGCGGGGGAACGAGCGCAAGTCACTCAAACGATCAGCGCTCGAGCGCTGCTCACACGAGCCGCGCCCCTAGCGTGGCCGCACCGATCGCTCCGCCAGTCGCAGTCGCTTCTTCAGCGCCGGTCCACGAGCCTCCTTCTGCGAAGCTGACCGACGAGAACGTCGCCGAAGCCATTCGCAAGATCGCCCCGTCGCGGGTTTGCCACTTCGAGTCGAATGGCCGAAAGATCGAGGTGAGGCTCGTCGGCAATTGGCTCACCACGATAAAGACCATCGACAAGAAACCCACGCTCGTGAACGGTTCGCCCATTCCCTATGGGCAATGGATTCGCCACACCACCAGTCTAGTCCCCGACAAGATGGTATTCATCTGCCCGGCTCACGGGAGCGCGGTCAAGCCCGTTGGACCCAATGGGTGGGTCACGTTCAGCGGAACGGACGAACACTTACAAGCGATGTTCGAAGTCGTTGCAGGTCCAGGTGAGCCCGGATTTACTGAATTCGGGTCGGTTCCTTACACGGACCTGACGTGCGTACCGATGTCGCCGGAGGAGGAAGCGACCGAGCTCGCGACGGCTTGGCGCCGAACATTCCGTCCCGACGCGGAGAAGGCCTTCGCAGAAGCACGCGCAGACCGCTCGGACATCGTGCTCTATTTCCGAGGCCCAGACTGCCCCGATTGCGCGCGGGTCGAGCAAGGGACGCTGTTTTGGCCATTTACCAGGGGCCACTATTCCGGCGAGTGGGCTGTCGTGGAATCGCCTTCGGATCTGTCAGCCGCGGCTCGTCCTGGCGACAAGTCCGCGGCGCTCCGCGCGAGGTTCGACGTTCGCGTGCTTCCTACGTTCATCGTCTACGACGGGATCGGAACGAGGGAGGCCCTGCGATTCAATGGCTACTTTTCGACGAAAGACATTGCCGCGGCGTTCATCAGGGACGGAGATGGCGACGGCGACTGCCAATTTATGCGCTACCTCCGACCGTGAAGTCCTTCCCAAACGCGTGGGGTGTCACCACGTCAATCAACAGAGCCACATCAGGTCCCCCCGACGCCCGGTGTCGACTTCGACCTAGCCCCGCGCCCCTTCGCTCGGCTCGGGGCAGGTTGACCGTCTATTTCTGGCATCCCCGCCATCTCCTCCTGGCGCTCGCTTTGACTCACGTTGCGTGCGGGGGAACGAGCGCAAGTCACTCAAACGACCAGCGCTCGAGCGCTGCTCACTCGAGCGGAGCCCCTATTGTGGCCGCACAGATCGCTCCGCCAGCCGCAGTCGCTACTTCAGCGCCGGTCCAAGATCCTCCTTCTGCGAAGCTGACCGTCGAGAACGTCGCCGAAGCCATTCGCAAGATCGCCCCCTCACGGGTTTGCCACTTCGAGTCGAATGGCCGAAAGCTCGAAGTGAGGCTCGTCGGCTGTAGCCGACCTCCTCGATCCGCGGAGATCTGACCGAGCTCGACCGCAGTCGTAGCTGGACAACGAAAGGAGAGGCCCGCCAGCGCAGCGGGCGGGC
>JAYUUB010000083.1:0-42344 GCA_043755175.1 Polyangiaceae bacterium
ACCGTCGACTTCGTCACCGCGGTGACCGTCGAGAGGGGTGGGTCGGCATCGAGGGGGCGGTCGACCGGCGGCGGGGTCGTCGAACAGCCAGCGAGGACGAGGGCGAACGCAAGAAGACGGCTGACGCGGCGCATGGCGCGCACCCTACTCGATCACCCCGCCATTGATAAAGCCCCGCCCGGCTCGACGCCGGGAGGCTTTCGAGGGTAAGAGCCTCTTACGAATCACTGGGTCTCCGCGCGAGATGTTCAGGCACGACCCCGACGAGACCCGCCAACATTCCCTCTCACCCAGAGAGACTCTCATGCGCAACCCGACGACCCCTCGTTTCGATCGAGCCATGCCCACCGCCGTTTCGTTTGCACGAGGAGCGCTTCTCGCGGCTTCGGTGAGCGGCCTCGCAGCCTGCTCTGGGTCGCCCGTTCCGACGCCTCCCGCGCCCAATCCGCCGCCCGAGCCGACGAGCTCGGCCATCGCCGCGGTCACCCCGTCGCCCAGGTCGCGCAAGCCCCCGGAGCCGACGACGCTCGACGCCGTGGGCCTCAGCGCCGCCGCGATGGACAAGACCGTGAGCCCCTGCGACGACTTCTTCGAGTTCGCATGTGGCGGCTGGGAGAAGGCGACCAACATCCCCGACGACAAGGCGCGCTGGGTCCGGAGCTTCAGCGAGATCGATCAGCGAAACGAAGCCGATCTCAAGAACATTCTCGAAGCCGCCCTCAAGAAGGGAAAGAAGAACGGCAAGACGATCACCGACAAGCTCGGGACGTTTTACGGCGCTTGCATGGATCAGAAAGCGATCGACAAGGCCGGCCTGAGGCCCATCAAGCCGCTTCTCGACATCGCGACGAAGGTCCACGACAAGAAGTCTCTCGAGGCCGCGCTCGCCACGCTCCACCAACACGGCATCTGGGCGTTCTTCGACGTCTCGAACGGTCAAGACTACAAAGACGCGACCAAGATGATCGTCATGCTCGATCAGAACGGACTCGGCCTCCCCGATCGCGACTACTACCTGAAAGACGACGGCGACAAGAAGGACGTCCGCGCGAAGTACCTCACGCACGTCGCCGAAATGTTCAAGCTCGCCGGCTACAAAGACAAAGACGCGCAGGCGGCAGCCGACGACGTTCTCAAGCTCGAGACGGCGCTCGCCACGGTGCAGAAGAGCCGCGAAGAGCGTCGCGATCCGGCGACGATGTACAACAAGGTCGATCGCCCCGGGCTCGTGAAGAGCACGCCCTCGATGGCGTGGGACGACTACTTCAAAGACATCGGGTTCCCGAAGATAAGCGACATCAGCGTGACGTCGCCCAAGTACTTCGAAGGCCTCGAGGCGGTGGTCAAAGACGCGCGGCCCGCGGTCTTGCAGAACTACCTCGTATGGCAGGTGCTGCACCATTCGGCGGCGCTCCTCGACAAGAAGCTCGAAGAAGAAGACTTCAAGCTCACGCAGATTCTCACCGGTCAGAAAGTGCAGCGCGAGCGTTGGAAGCGTTGCATCGACGCGACCGATTCGGCGCTCGGCGAAGCCCTCGCGCAGCCGTTCGTCGAGCTCCGCTTCGGAGGCGAGAGCAAGACGGCTGCCGTATCGTTCGTCCACGAGATCGCCAAAGCCTTCGAGTCACGCGTAGGCGAGCTCGATTGGATGGATCCTGCCACCAAAGACAAGGCGCGCGAGAAGCTCAAGGCGATGGCCTATCTCATCGGCTATCCCGCCAAGTGGAAGGCCTACGAATTCCCGATTGGAACGAGCTACGGCGAGAATGCGCTCCGCGGTGCCGAGTTCATGTTCCGAGACAAGCTCGGCAAAGTGGGTAAACCCGTCGATCGCGGCGATTGGGAGATGACCCCACCCACGGTGAATGCCTATTACGATGCGCAGAAAAACCAGATGGTCTTCCCGGCAGGCATTCTCCAGCCCCCGTTCTACAGCGCCAAAGCGAGCGTCCAAGTGAACCTCGGCGCCATGGGCATGGTCGTCGGTCACGAGCTCACGCACGGCTTCGACGACGAAGGATCGCAGTTCGACAAGTCGGGCAACCTCGCCAATTGGTGGACCCCCTCGGTCGAGAGCACCTTCAAAGACAAAGGCAAATGCGTCGCGGAGCAATACTCGGGCTTCGAGGTCCTTCCTGGCGTGAAGCTCAATGGCAAGCTCACGCTCGGTGAGAACATCGCCGACGTCGGTGGCATGAAGCTCGCGTTCCGCGCCTATCGATCGATGCGCGAGAGCGCTGCGACCGAGCAGATCGCCGATGGGTACACCGAGGATCAGCAGTTCTTCCTCGCGACCGGTCAGCTCTGGTGCGCGAAGTACCGCGAGAAAGAGACGCGCCGTCTCGCGCAGATCGATCCGCACTCGCACCCCCGCTACCGCGTGAATGGGCCGATGTCTCAGCTGCCCGAGTTCGTCGCTGCTTGGAGCTGCAAGCCGGCCTCGAAGATGATCGCGGCGCAAAAGTGTTCGGTCTGGTGATTCGAGCCGAATCGCTGCCGCGTTGACGGCCTCGAAAAAAGAAGGGCGCCAATCGATCGACCGCGATCGTGGCGCCCTTCGCCATGGTTGCCGAAAAATCGAAGGCCCGTTCGTCGCCCACATCAGCGGGTGACGAGCGTCACTTCGTGGGCTTCGGTCGACGAAGGAGCTGACGCCGCATGGTCGGGACCCACGGTTCTTCTTCGATCACACGGCCTGCGGATCGACCCTCGAAGCCTCGGCGCGGAGCGATCGTTTGCGGAGGTAGCTCATGACGAGCCCGAGCGGGAGCAGCGGGATCGCCACTGCGAGAAACAGCGTTCCGATCACGATCCCGGCGACGGTGCCGAGCGCGTGCAGTGTCACGTCGGCGGCCGATGCGGCGGGCCGCTCGGCATCGACCGATGTCATTCGGTGGACGTCGGCGACCGTGAGGTGCAGCAGCTCGTCGAGGTTCTTGCCGTAAAGGCTCTCGGAGTGGCGACCGCGCACGAATGCGCGGAACGTGCGGACGGGCGCCGAGAAGAGACCGCCCGCCATGCCGGCGAGGTTCAGCTGCCAAGCGGCGAAGAAGTCTTTGCAGCCAGCGCCGATCTCCCAGGCCGAGATCTCGAACTCGCCGGTCGTGTTGGTGTCGTAGCCGGTGACGATGTGATGAAGATCGTGGACCTTCACCGCACGAATGCGCGACTTCGTGTTCGGGAATGGGAATGGGATGGACCCCAGCTCGAAGTCGACCCAGGCGTCGCCGTAGCCGCCATCGGTCCCAAAGTGGTTCACGGCGAAGTAGCGATCGCGGGCCGCTTGCATCGTCATCGTCGGCTCGTAGGTGGTGATGGCCATCGGGATCTCCTAAAACTGACTGTAGTCATATTGTTGGGACCTCGGAACTGAAAGGCAAGCCCTGGCGCGGCGATTTATTCGGGCAGCTTGACGTACCGGTGCAGATGAACAGAATGACGCGGGTCAGATGAAGCGCGTCTCCAAGACTCCGCCCGCGACACCGCTCGCGTCGCGGGCAGCCAAGAGCAAAAAGCCCGCTGTGTCTGCGAAGGCTGCTCCGGCGGCTTCGAAGCCCGCCCTTCGGACCCAGGCGCGAGAGCGCCCGCTTTCGAGTGCTGCGCATCGCGGCGACTCGCTGCCGGGCGTAGGGCGCGCCGAGAAAAAGCTCGACAAGCGTCAGCGGATCAGGGCCGCGGCGTGGGAGCTCTTCACGTCGATCGGCTTCGAAGAGACGCGGACGAAAGAGGTCGCCGAGCGCGCCGGGATCGCCACCGGGACCCTCTTCTTGTACGCGCCCGACAAGACCGATCTGCTTTGCCTCGTGATGCACGATCGGCTCGTCGATGCGGTCGATCGCGCGTTTCTGACGCTGCCCCGCGCGCTGCCCCTGGTCGAGCAGTTGCTCCACGTGTTTCGGATGTTGTTCGCGATGTACGGCGAGCATCCCAAGGTCGGGTCGGCGTTCATTCGGATCGTGCAGACCGCCGACGGACCGAATGGACGCGAGGTGGGCGCGATGACGTTCGGTTTTCTGCATCGCCTCGCGGGCCTCGTACAAGACGCCATCGCGCGAGGCGAGGTCGACGAAGCCACGTCGCCACTGCTTTGTGCGCAGTGCTTCTTCGGGCTCTACTTCTTCTCGCTCACCACCGGTCTCTCTGGATATCTCTCGATGGACGCCGCGCTCGACCCGCATCTGCGCTCGACGCTCGAGCTGTTGATGCGCGGCTTGGCGCCTCGAGCCTGAGACCACGGTGGAGGGGGCGCTCGCTCGCGAGAATGTCGAATCGCGCACCCGGTGCACGCTCGAGAACGACGAAGGGCTGCCGTGCTCTCGCAGGGCAGCCCTCGTTCAGGCCGAACGGCGCATGCCGTGCTTCAGGTCTCGACCGAGACCGTGAAGAGGCCGCCGATCTTGCCGCTCGGCAAAGTGCCGACGATGTAGACCGAGATGGCGCCGACGAGACCCGAGCCGCTCTGACGTCCGAGGCGGATGACGCGGGGGTTCTTGAGCTTCAGACGGACCGTGTCGAGGACGTTCGTCATCTGCGTGTGGTAGGCGAAGTTGTCTGCGTCTTCGCCTTCGACCGGGGTGAATCGAGCTGCGAACGCCTCGAAGTCGACGGTCTCCGACTTCATTTGGGCGAGCGGCTTGTCGGCCATCGCGTCGCCATCGGTCACCTTCGAGAACGACTTGTGAATGAACCAAGCATTCGCGGGCGCCGTCGCCACCGTGGTGGACCGGACCCAAACGAACGAATGATCGCTCTCGGACATGAACGAGAGATCTTTGCTCGCCTTCAGGATCGCGTTCTTCACCTTGGTGTCGGTGGCAGACGTGAGATCGTCTTCTTCGGTCGTGCCGCTCTGGGACTCGATCGAGCAGGCGGCAGTCTGTGCAGCAAGGGCGAGCGCGAAAAGGAGCACGAGTCGTTTCATGGCTGTGGGCTAACCCGGTGGCCGGATGTACACAAGGTGCGCGATGTGGGTTCACCGAAATGTCACCGAGAGCTTCGAACCGTGATCCGGTCCCGCGGGAAGAGTTGTGAAAGCATGTGCGGCGCATGCTCCTCTTTCAAAAGCGATTTCACGAAGGCCTCCAGTCGGGCGAAGTTCGACTGACATTCCGTCGATGGCAGAAGCCACACGTGCGGGCAGGCGGGCGCTATCGCTGTCATCCGATAGGCGTGCTGCAGGTCGACCACGTCGTACTCGTCGAAGTCAAAGACATCACCGAAGACGACGCGCGCCTCGCAGGCTTCGAATCTCGCAAAGCCCTCGTCGCCTACCTGGGCGAAGTGCCGGGCGATCCGTTGAAGCCCACGACCGCGGTCTTTCGCGTCGAGCTGCACCACGGCGGCGACGGGGACCGCGTCGAAATCGCCATGACGCGTGAGATGTCGGCCGATGACGTCGCGACCCTTCGTCTCAAGCTCGAACGCATGGATGCGAGCGCGGCGGCGCCATGGACCCGAGAGACACTGGCCATCATCGGCGCGAAGCCACGCATCGCGGCTTCGAAGCTCGCGCTCGAGCTCGGCCGCGAGACACCGACGTTCAAGGTCGACGTGCGAAAGCTGAAGAAGCTCGGGCTCACCCAGAGCTTCGAAGTCGGCTATGAGGTATCGCCACGCGGGCTCGCGTTCTTGGAGGCCGACCCCGTGAAGAGCAAGAAGAGGAGCCGATCGAAGAAGACGTCGGCCTGACTCGATCTCGGCGCGCAAAATGCGAATGCAGGCGTGGAATCGTGGTTCAGCGCTCAGAGGTCGAACGCGTGCGAGCGAGCGACAGGGCCTGACGGCGCACGTAGGCGCGAGGATCGTTCAGGCATGCGTCGGCTACCGCGAAGACTCCGTCGCGATCGAGCGCGAGCGCCAATCGGAGTTGATCGCGGAACTGCTGGCCGAAACGGCCGCCACGGAGGCGCTCGGTGATGCAATGGACGAGACGTGCGCGGTCTTCGGCGCTCAGGCGATGGTGTTTCAACCGTCGACACATCTTCGCGCGGGCGCGGCCATGCCCCAGACCCTCGCTCTCGGCGATGATGAAGTCGACGCAAGTGGAGACCACCGTCGGATCGGCGAGCAAGAGTCGATCGGCGAGCTGGCAGAGCGAGAGCTTCCCGATGGCGGCGACCCCGCTCGGCGCCAATCTCGAAGATTCCTCGGCCCGGACCGAGACGTCGCGCGCTGGGATCCGAGCACGAGCCATGCGGTATTCTATGGCATGACCGGCACCGAGAGTATTCGAGAGACCGGGTCGGATTCTTGGGTAGTCTGACTCATGCTCAGTCGAGTGCTGCAGACGATGACGCGGACCATGGGATGCGTCGCCGGAGCAATCGTTCTGCTGGCGGCCATACCAGGTTGTGGCGACTCGAATGGCAACACGGGAGGCAGCGGCGCCGGAGGGGCGACCGACGCGACGACCGCGAGTGGAACGACCGTGACGGGGATGCCTACTTCGCCGCCGACCATCGCCTCGTTCGTGGCGTCACCGGCGGCCATCACGGCGGGCGAGACGAGCACGCTCTCATGGACCGTGAGCGATGGTCAGCTCGCGTTGAATGGAATGCAAGTCACCGGAACGAGCCTCGTCGTCTCTCCGACGCTGACGACGACGTACACGCTCACTGCGAGCAATGGCGCAGGGCAGGCCAGCGCCGAAACGACGATCACCGTGGCACCAGCGGTCTCGTCGGTGCCGTCGAACCCGATTGCGTTCACCAAAGACGTGCCGTTCACGGTCGACAGCGGGACGACCAATTACGTATTCGTGCCGTCGCAATACGACAGCACGCACATGACGCCCATCACCCTCTTGGTCTGGCTACATGGGTGTGGCGGAATGAGCTCGGGCGACATCTACATGGTGTCTCCTGGCGGATCGCAGTCGTGGATCAGCCTTGCGGTCGGAGGCCAAGAAGGCAATTGCTGGAACGTCGACACCGACCCTGCGAAGGTGATGGCGGCGATTGCCGACATCAAGACCCATTTCAACATCAAGCCCAAGGGAGTGATCATGGGCGGCTATTCGTCGGGAGGTGATCTGAGCTATCGAACCGCATTCTACAATGCGAATACCTTCGCCGGACTGATCATCGAAAACTCTTCGCCTTATCGCGATACGGGCTCTTCCGAGGCGGCCTCGCTCGCTGCGGCGACTTGGAAAGTCAACGTTTTGCACCTGGCCCACCTGCAAGACACGACTTATCCGATCGCGGGCGTCCGCCAAGAGACCGACACGATGACCGGCGCGGGGTATCCGATGACGCGAATCGAAGTGGATGGAGGGCATTACGACAATGCCGGGGCGACCGAGAATGGACATGCGGTGCCCGGAACTTCGGCCGACCTCGTGACGTACCTGCTCCCGGCATTGGATGCCGGCTGGACCTCTCCTTGATGGTGGCGCTCGTCGTGGCTGAGCTGCTCGAGCCTATGAATGAAACCGCTCACCGTCTTCGCGACGTGCAGAGAGAGGTGATGTCACCTTGCTGAAGATCGGCGTCATGGGAGCAGGCGCGATTGGCTGCTGATGCTGCGCCACTTTGCAGCCTCGCGACCGCGCGGACGATCCGCGTTGGCGAAGCTCGGCAATCGACGTTCGTCAGCGGCGATGCTCGGGGGTCGATGCTCGGGGGTCGATGCGTAGGGCGAGGCTCAGGGGTCGATGCTGCGGAGCAGGATGCGCGCACGCGTCTTGTCGGTGCCGGGCTCCATGCGCATGACCAACCACTTCGTTCGCGCGATGACCATCTCGTCGCCGACGAAGAGCTTCTCGGGGCGAATGGTATTCGACGCGGTGTCGACCGAGAGCACGGTCGCGCAATCGACCGAAACACGGCGCCCTTCGCGCCAGATTCGTCGTGTTTGGACGGTTTGTAGACCCAAGCGAGTGTGCTCGACCGTCGCGTTCTCCATCTCGACGAGGACGACCTCGCGCGGAGCCGAAGCACAGCCCGCGAGGAGACAGAAGAAGACGAGCGCGCGAACCCTCACGCGAATCTACTACGGCACAAGTCGGCGCGGCTCAAGGCCCTCAGCCACGCCGAAGCGATCGGTGTCGCCGAGGTGCGGAAGCAGATCGGCGGGTGTATAGCTTTGGCTCGATGGCTTTGACACGCACACCGATTCTCTCCGAAGCTCGCCTTCGCGAAGTCGGCGTCGTGCTCGACGAGATTCGGGCGCGCTGCGACGACGGGGCCCGACGGGCCAACGATCCGGTCGCGTTCGTGCACCAGGCCACACGCCTCGTCGATCAAGAGCTCGTCGCGGTGATCGCTTCGAGCTTCGCGTTCGGCAACGTGACGGCGCTCCGCGCGAAGATCGCAGACGCCCTCGAGCGGCTCGGCCCACGCCCGGCGAAGACCGCCGACGATCCGGCGCTCGTCGCGGAAAAGCTTCGAGGCTTTCGACACCGCGTCTATCGCGACGGAGACGTCATCGGCCTCGTCGTCGGCGCGCGCGCAGTCCAGAAGAAGCACGGATCGCTCGGCCGCGCGCTCGCCGGTTACCTCGTCGAGGAGAAGGGCAATTTACGTCTCGCTGCAGGACGTTGGGTTCAAGCGATTCGCGAAGCCGGCGGGCTCGATCTCCGCGAAAACCGCGGGGCCTCGCACATTCTTGCGAGCCCGCTCGGTGGGAGCGCGTCCAAGCGATTGATGCTCCTCTTTCGTTGGATGGCCCGACCCGCCGACGGGATCGATCTCGGCCTCTGGGACGTGCCCACCTCCAGCCTCGTGATTCCCGTCGATACGCACATTCACAAGCTGGCGAAGAACCTCGGTCTGACCGAGTCGAACACGGCGTCGTGGCGTGCGGCCGAAGAGATCACCCGTGCGCTCGCGCGTCTCGATCCCGACGATCCGGTGAAATACGACTTTGCACTCTGTCACATGGGAATGGTGCAGCGCTGTCCTTCGCGGCGCGATCCGGTGCGATGCGAGGGGTGCGGCGTCAGGCCGGTCTGTAGGCATTGGCGAACCAGTCGTGCCAAAAACGGCGAAGCCGCGGCGGCCCCCAAGCGCAAAGCGACCCTCGTCAAGCGATCTCGGGCAGAGAGCGATTCATGAGAGAGACGCTCGTCTCGCGCCGCCGCGAGAGGCGGAGTGACAGCGTGTCGTTCGTCCTCTTGGCGGCGCTCGTCGCTGCGTCGGCGTGTGGTGGGCGCGAGGTGTCCGTCGTCCTTCGACCGAGGGTGGTAGCGAGCCAGGCCGCCCTCCTCGCAACGATGCCTGGCCCAGCGCGCGCGCGCGAAAACACGGCGGTTCGCGATAACGCTGCTTGCGAGAAATGCCACGAAGACGTGGCAGCTTCTTGGCGCACGTCGCTCCATCACCAATCGAACACGAACGCGGCTTACCGTCGAAGCTTCGCCGTCGAGCCCATGCCGTTCTGTCGCTCGTGCCATGCCCCAGAGGCCGAGCCGAGCCGTGAGGAGAGCGCCGACGTCAGCGAGCTCGGCGTCGGCTGCGTCACCTGTCACGTGACGACCGAGAACGAAGTGCTCGCGGCTCCAGGCACCTCGACCACCCACTCGCCTCATCGAATCGTCCGCGACGCGCGGTTCGGCGAGCCAGCGGCCTGCGCGCGGTGCCACGAGTTCGCTTTTCCGGGTCGGGCTCCACGAAGCGAAGGCGATCTCATGCAATCGACGATGACCGAGCATCGAACGTCGGCCGCCGCGAACGTGACCTGCTCGGGTTGCCACATGCCGCGCGACGCGTCGGGCAAAAAGAGCCACGCCTTCGTCGCATCGCGCGACGTCGCGTTCGTGAAGCGCGCCGTCCGCATCAACGCCGAGCGCACCGGCCCCACGCGCGTGACCATCGTCCTCGCGCCAGCGGAGCTCGGTCACGCCTTTCCCACAGGCGATCTCTTTCGGCGGATCGAAGTGACCGCCGAAGCTGCCGGACCCGACGAAATGGTCCTCGGTAGTGCGCAGCGCTTTCTCACGCGGCACTTCAGACTCCCCAATCAGACGATCGGTCGAAGGCTCGTCTCCGATGATCGGGTCCGTGGCGGCCCGCTCTCGGTCGAGCTCGACGTCGGTCCTGGAGGTGTGGCGCATCCCATCGTGTGGCGCGTCGCTTACGAACGCGTCGCGCACCCCAACGGTGTCGACGACGCGAATGCGACGGTCGAGGAAGAGCTCGTCCTCGGCGAAGGCCGACTCGCGCCTCGAGCCATCGCCGAATGAGAATTCCTCGAGGTCGCGAAGAGGGCGAGCTCGACCGCGCCCTCCGTGCCAACGAGGGGCGTTTCACGGGCCAGATCATCGGCGACGGTCGACTCGCCGAAATCGTCGGGAGCGGGGGCATGGGCGAGGTTGATGCAGCCAAACGCATCGATGACGACCCGCCCGTCGCCGTGAAGCTCCTGCACCCGACATGCTCGAGAACCAAGGGGGAGTCGCCCGTTTTCTTCTGAAGCGCAGGCAGCTTCGAGCGTTCCCACCGAGCACGTGGCGCGCGTCATCGAGGTCGGAACGTTGCTGAGTGGCTACCCGTTCATCGTCATGGAGCTGCTCGAAGGGCACGATCTCGCTTGGTACCCGAGGCGCACACCCCGGCTCGCGGTGTGAGGCAAGTGGTCGAGTTGGTCGAGCGCAATGCGCGTGCGCTGTCGGCCATCCGTGGAACGGCAAAGTGACCGCGCGTAGCTGAATGCTAGACTCTCTGCCGTGACAGCGCGCGCCCGTCGAGAGCCCAGGTATCCAGTCGCCCTGCCGGCGACTGTGACGGCCTCGGGCGCCATCACCGACTGCGTGACGAGCGACGTCAGCTTCGAAGGCGTCTTCGTCGAGACCGATCCTCCCTCGGAGAGCCCGCGCGATTCGAGCGGACCACCTTCGTCCAGGCCGCGCGCTCTCAAGCTCGGCGAGCTCGTTCGCGTGAGGTTGCTCGTGCCTCCGCACGCGACGCCGCTCGACGTGACCGCGGTCGTGGTCCACACGGTTCGACGTCGAAAGCGCTCGGGCGCCGGTCTTCGATTTTATGGGACGGGCGGCCCGGCGCGCGCGATGTGGGACCGCTTCATCGGCCATCTTCGCGACGAATTTCCGCTGATGAGCGGCCGCGCCGTGAGACTTCCGCGCGGCGAGCACTTCGAGCCCATGCTCTACCGAAGCGAGCATCAAGTCGCGGTGTTGCGCGTTTACGTCCGATCGGTCGCCGAGCTCTATGCGCTCATCGAGCCGGAGATCGATCACATGTTCGTTCTCACCGACGAGCCGGTGCGTATCGGCGCCGAGATCGGTTTGCAGCTCGTTCACCCAGACTCGGAAGACATCTTCGAGCTCGGCGCGTTCGTCACCCGTGCCGTCGATCAACAGGGAGTGCGCGGCCTCGACGTCGAATTTCTCGATCTCGATGCCGACAAGAAACAGCGCCTTCGCGAGTTCATCGACGACGGTCTCGAGGCGCTTTTCGACGAAGAGACGCTCGTCGATGAGGTCGAAGGCACGGCGCTCGATCGCCCGTCCGGCACTTGATAGACCATCGGCGTCATGGCGATCGCCTCCGATGCGCCTTCAGTCAGCCGCACGGAAGCCGACTGGTCGACGCCCTCGGACCCCATCGAGGGCTCGCCGCGCAGCGCGCACCGAGCGCGCTCTCACGCGCCGCGAGGTCTTGGGCCGAGAGACCCGCTTTGCCACGTAGCCGATCGAGCGTGCTCCGCGCCGTCGCACAGAACGAAGTCGTCGGAGAACTGCGAGATCGACGGGCTGGTCGGAAGTGGCGGCGTTACCTCCACACCCCCACGACCAACGAGGCGAGCATCCAAGAATCGAAGGCTCGCCTCGTCGTCATGTCGATCGCTACGAGCTACGGTCGACGACGCGAGCGGCGCGCGCCGTAACCCGCGATCGCGATGCCCGCGAGAGCCGCCATGGCGAGCGCGCCGCCGGCTCCGTTCGGAGCCACCGAGCAACCGCTGCTGCTCGAGTCGCTACCCGAGCCGCCGGTGCCGCTGCTCGTGGAGCTGCCGGTGCCGGTCCCGGTCGTGGCGGCGTGGGTCGAGCTTCCGGTCCCGGTCGTCGCCGTGGTGGTGCCGGTCGTCGTTCCGCTGCCGCTACCCACGGTGGTCCCGGGAATGTCGGCGCGCGCGCTGACGCTCGCGAGAAGGGTTCAGACGAGACGGCCAAGGTCGCGATCCATTGATCAAGCTTCATTCAAGACTCCGTTGCAAAAGTGATCTGACGGCTTCAACCGCTCAGCTTTCTCAGATTAGGGATCCGGGTGACCACTGCGCAAGGGTCTGGTGACGGCCCACAGAATCGAAATCAACGGTTCGATCGTTTCGACCAAAGGCCTCCAAAGGTGACTTCTCACGTCGCTCGTGTAACTCTTGGCGGCGAGTCTTCATCGTATGGCGAAAGAACGTGTGTTCTCGCTAGATGCCGTTCGAACCGACGGGTGGTTCGAGCGCATTGGCGAAGGGATCGGCAGCTTCCAGGCCCTGTGTGACATCGTGGGCGAGGCGTTCTTCGCGTTCTCGATGATCACGGGTGCTCGCATCACGGCCCTGACCGTCGATCGCCGCAATCCCGACAACACGTTGGTCGATTTCGTGACCGGGGCGCCCGGCGACGACGAGGTCGAAGGCGCCGAGCCGCAGCGACTGACCTTGGTCGACTTCCGCCAGCGCTTGGTCGCAGCACTCCTCACCGACGACGCGTCGCTCGCAGCGCCGACTCGAGAAGCCGACGTCGAGGGGCTTCAGCAACACATCGGGGTTCGCTACCTCCTTCTCTCGCCGCTCTACGGCTACAGCCTCCGCAAGCTCGCCGTGAAGGGCGCGACGAGCGAGCTCATTCTCCTCCGCGACGGAGAAGAAGAGCGGTACGACCTGAACGAATTCAGGATTCGCATCCGCTCGCACGTCCGCGAAGAGATCGAGCGCGCCAGCGTCGGATCGCGATCGGCCATCGATCTGACCAAGGTCGGCGAAGCCGAGCTCGCAGCCGAGAGCGGCGATCACACCCGCGTTCTGCAGCTTCTGGGGCAGTGGCCCGCGCCGCTCGCGATTTTTCTCCGTACGCCCGAGGGCCAGCTCCTGGCGCCCGAAGCCCGATCGCTCATCGCCAAAGGACTCGGTCTCTTGGGCTCCGCGTGCGTCGAGCTCGGTGAAGCGCAGCAGGGTGAAGAGGTGCTTCGTCTCGGCATTCAATACGCGCAAGACGGTCCGGTCGCGAGCGACCTCTTTCGACGGCTCGGACACGCGCTGCTCGTAACCGAGCGATTCGGCGAAGCCATCGGCCCGCTGCGTCGCGCGATCAGTCTCGGTGCCTCACCGAAGGTCGTGTGGCCGCTTCTGGCGAAGGCTTTCGTGAAGCGAGAGCGCTACCTCGCGGCGCTTACGTGCGTTCGCGAAGCCCGCAGCGCAGGTGTCGAAGAGCCGGAGCTCGTCCCCGAGCTTCAACGCATCGAAGAGAGTCTCGGTAGCTCGCTCACCACCTGGCGCGGGCTCGTTCTCACCGCGAAAGCCTGAGGCCGAAGCCCTGGTCGCGTCGCCCGGCCCCACGAGGATCAGGCGGGTTCTTGAATCGCTTCGTAGCGGAGCGACGCTCGATCGTTGCCGCTCCGCTTGCCGAGCTTTCCGAGCTCGCGCGCCACCGCGCGTCCGGAACGTTCGAGGGCGCGCGATCCGGCCTGCTGAGCGTTCTCGTGGATCTCGCGAATGAACACGCCTCCACGTCCTCGAAGGTCGACCGCCACGTTGCACTCGTTGGCGAGCCCGCCCTTGGGCCCGTTGACGTCGGCGAGCCAGACGGTCACCCGGGCGATGCGATCGGCGAAGCGATCGAGCGCGAACTCGGCTCGGCGCGTCAGCGTCTCTCGCAGTTCCGGGGTGAGCTCGATGGTGTGGCTGCGAAGCTCGATGTGCATGATTCCTCCTGGGTCTGGGGTCGGACGAGGCCGACTCATGGGGATCAATCCACACGCCCGCCGACTTATGCCCGTCGAAGATCAATGCATGTCGATTGCCTCTCGAGCACGAGCGACCCATTCGGAGCTGTTCTCAAGCTCCGGCGCGTTGGATTGGTTCGACCCCAGTCACAAAAAACTACTCGGCGGCGATCTCCGAAGAAGGCGGGCTGGGCGAGGCCGTCGTGGTCGATGGGCTCGGTGAGGCCGCCTCGAGGCCACGTACGCGGCGTGCGGGATTTCCGGCCAGCTTGGAGCCGTCGGGCCAGCGCCCGTAGACGACCGAGCCCGGCGCGACGACGCAGCGGTCACCGAGATCGACGCCCGGCATGATGATCGCGCCGCTCCCAATCCACGAGCCTCGACCGATGCGGACCCGCTCGCTTCGAACGGTCGGTGTCGCCGTCATCATCTCGGCGGTGGAGTCACCGTATTGGCTGGTCACGACGACGCGCGGGCCGAGGTGGGTGTAGTCACCGACGATGACGCCGCCTTCGCCGAGCACGATCGCGCCGGCCGCGACGACGACGTGATCGCCGAAGCAAACCCAAGCGCCTTTGCGCGATCCGTAGATGTACGCGCCTGATTGCACCGTGGTGTGGGCGCCGAACGCGATCGAGTCGACGTACTTGAACGTGACGCCACGCTCGACGAGCACGTCGTATCGCGAAGCGATCACGAGGTTCTGCCAGGCGAGCTTCAAGCGGTGGCGCACGTTCTTGACGATCATGCCGCGACTCGATCCAAGAGTCGAACCACCGACGCGAGGGCGCCGCGGTAGCTCGTGCTCTCGTCGAGAGCGTGATCGTCGAGCGTGATTTGGAACTCTTCTTCGAGCGCGACGATGAGGCTCATGTGACGAAGCGAGTCCCATTGCTCGAGAGTCTCGGGGCTCGCGTCTTCGGTGATGGTCGCAGGGGCGACTCCGAGGACATCGGCGATGACGAGGCGAAGGCGCTGATTGAGATCGTTCATGGGATTCTCCGGATGCGTATGAAAGACGGCGGAGCAGGCTTCGTGCCAGCAAGGACGTAGGTCGTCGGTCCTGAAAGCTCTCCGCCTTCCGGATCGCCCGGAGGGACCGCGCGCGCGCGAACGAAGCCGTGCTTCGCGTAGAAGTCGGCGACCTGGCGGTTCTTCTTCGTCGGTCGGTAACCGGCTTCGATGCGCGCTCCGGGGAAGCGAGCGTCGATCGCCGCGCACAGCTCCGATAGGAGCACGTCCTCGAGCTTTCGACCGAGTGTACGGCAGCTCATCAAGAGGGCGTCGATGTGAACGAGCGGGGAGCGATCTTCGGCTTCGCTGTCGATCGGGGTCGAATCGACCGTTGCGATGCCGAGCCCGGTGAGGCCGTAGTCACCATGACGATCGCTCGCTCGTAGCGCGACGAGGAGCGAGCGAGGGCACTTCACGAGGCTCTCGATCTCGAAAAGACCGTAGCGACGGGTCGTGAGATTGAACTGGTTGGTTCGCTGGGTGAGCTGCGCGACGCGCTCGACTTCCGCCGGAGAAGGTGGGCCGACGACGGCTTCGAGAGCGAGCGACGCGAGAAACGCGTCGAGATCGGCATACTGCGCGCGCGCCTCTTCGCGCTCGCGCTCGGCTGCGTGGTGCGACGTGCGGAGCCCGTCTTCGCGCGTGACCGACGATCGGTCGAAGCCTCGGTAGCTCGCCAGCACCGAGGGTACGCGATGGGCTTCGCGCGGCATCTGGAACACCTCGACCATTGGAAGCGCCGACGCGACTTCGGCGCATTCGATTGGGCTGTCGTCGATGAACACGAAGGCATCGAGACCGAGGTGGAGCTCTTCGGCGATCGCGCGGATCATCTCGGATTTGGCTCCCCAGCCGATGCGCGTCGCAGCGAAATCGGCGCGACGTAGCGCAGAATCGGGGTGCTCGTCGAGGACCTCGAAGACGCTCTCGGGCTCGTTCTTGCTGGCGATACAGAGAAGGACCCCCTTCTTCTTCAGTTCGAGCAGTTGACGTTGGAACGCGACGAACGCGTTGCCTGGGTAGGTCGAGCGAGAGAGGCGAATCCCGCGCGGACCGTCTTCGCCGACGATGCCTCCCCAGAGCGTCTCGTCGGCGTCGACCACGAGGACCTTGCGAACGCGCCCGGCGCGAACGGCGATGGCCTCGGCCACTTGGTCGCCCCAGAGACGCGCGAGCGCGCTCGAGACCGGTGCGCGGTGCATGAGACCGAAGCGGGCATCGATCGCTTGCGCCCGACCGAGATCGGCGGCGAGACGCGCGACGTCGATGAGCACGAGCCGAGCGTCGGAGCGAGCGCGCTCTCGTATCGAAAGGTTCAGCGCATCGAGGGCGTCGTGTCCGTCCCAGCTCGGACCGCGACCGATCGGAGGGAGAAACGTGTGCACGAAGATCGCGGCTGGCGTCCACGCAGCCACATCGTCGATCACGCCGAAGAGCTCGGCTTTCGCGGCCGTTGCGTCGAAGGTTCCGTCTTCGGAAAAAGCCATCGGGAGCGACTCGAGCCACAGCCACACCAACACGATCTCGGCTTCGACCGCTTCGCCGCCGGGCTCGAGCGCGTCTTGGCGGTACGCGTCGAATTCCGAGAGGCTCGTGTCGATGCGCACTTCGCGCCGATAGCCAGCGAAACGAAGCGAAGGCAGGCAGCTCTCGATCGTGAAGTTTCGGAGGACGTGGATGCGTGCGCGGTGCGCGACGTCGCGTCGGTCGAACGCGTCGACGGCGCGCTGGATCTCGGCCGTCGACGCCGGATCACGCAGCACGTCTTCGAGGGTTCGGGCTTCGCTCACGACGCCTCCGCCGAAGATGCGCGTGCGAGCAGCTCGACGAGGCCGATACCCGCGACCCAATGAAATGACACGGTGCGGCCCGCGAAGAGAACGGCTGGCGTCGGTGGCGAGACCTCGCGAATCGTCGAGCCCACGGCTCTCCACGTCGCGAGCGCGGCCTCCCGATCGGAGACCTCGTAACAGACGTGGTACACGAGCTCGGAAGCCGATCGCAGCCATGCTTCGAGCGGGCCGCTCGTCTCAGTGGGCCAAACGATCTCGACGCGCGGCATCGACCGGTGCTCGGCCATGGCCAGGTGAACGCCTTGGAGATCGTCACGAACGGTCTCGCCGACGACGTAGCCGACGGCCTCGAGAAAGGCGCGTGCCCGTTTCGGTGCACGCACGGCGAGGCCGAGGTGATGAAACGAGAGCTCCGCAGTCATGGCGCGAGGACCACCGCGAGGTTGATGGGGAGGCGGGCGCGCGTCGACTCTTCGAGCGTCGTTCCATGGTGAGGAAGGGCAAGCACGTCGCGCACGCGAAAGCCTGCGTTCGTAGCCATTTGCGTCACCTCTTCGACCGACCGAAACAGGTAGATGTGATCGATCGCCGGTGAGCTCGCGCAGGTCGTCACGTAGACGGTCGCCTCTCGTCGAGCGAGCTCGCGGAGCCTCACGAGAAAACGCTGCGGCTCTTCGACGTGCTCTAGAACCTCTCCCATGACGAGCATGTCGAAGGGCTCGTCGAACGACGTGGCGAGAAAGTCACCCTCGCGGATGACACACGCATCGGCTGCACCGAAGCGCCCGCTCTCGACGATGCGCTTGGTGAGCGCGACGCTGGTCGGGCTGAGATCGATGCCTTCGACGTGCTCGAAGCCGGCGCGCGCCGCGGCCGTCAGGTAGAAGCCATGGCCTGGGCCGACCTCGAGATAGCGCTTTCGCCTTTCGCTCGGGACCGACGCGAGGACGCTCTCGAAGTGATGACGGATCGCTGCGTGATTCGGCCACAAGAAGGCCGTGAGCGCCAGACCGTGCATGTAGCGCGACATGTACGCCGGGTCGAAGTAGACGCTCGACGCGACGTCTTCGAAGCGCTCGTGCCGATAGCGATTGTGCTTCCGAAAGAAGATCTGCTCTCTCAACGTGTCGCGAACGATTTGATCGTACGACGCCGCGAGATCGTCGAGCGTCTCGCCTGCTTCGAGCGCGTAGTCGACGTAGTGGCCGAGGCCTTCGCGATCGTCTCGTGTGAAGGCGCCGCTCTCGTGGAGGCTCGACAAGAAGACGCGCTGGAGGGGGTTCTTCTTCGCGATTCGGACGAGGAGATCGTCGAGCGAGCTCATGCCACTTTCTCCTCGCGCAGCACGCTGTCGCTTGGAAGGCTGTGCACGCCCGAGCGCTCTTTGCCGATCACCGCGGCGAAGGCGTCGCAGACGTGCTCGATCTCTTCGCGACCGAGCGCCGCCGCCGATGGAAGGTTGATGCCGAAGGGGCTGACCGTGTTCGCCGTGTGGTTCGCGCGTCGGGCGCGCGCGGCTTCGGGCGTCGCGTAGAACGCCGGGAGCGACGACAACGGGTAGAAGAAGGGGCGGGTGTCGATGCCGTGGTCGGAGAGCTCGGCGATGAGCTGCTCTTTGGGGATGCCGAGCGACGGATGTAGAACGGCCGTCGTCATCCAATAGCTGCTCGAGACGCCGGGAGACTCGATGTTGAGCTTCACGCCGGGGATGCCCGAGAGGCGCTTCGAGTAGGCTGCGAAGATCTGACGCTTGCGCCTGACGAGCTCGTCGAGGCGCTCGAGCTGAGCGACGCCGAGCGCCGCTTGCACTTGGCTCATGCGGTATTTGAAGCCCACCGTCGAGTTCCAGAACTGCTTGTCGCCCGGCGAACGACCGTGGTCCCGAAGCGTCTCGATGCGCGAGAACAGATCGCTGCGATCGGTGATGAGCATTCCGCCTTCGCCCGTGGTCATCGTTTTCGAGCCGTGAAAGCTGAAGCATCCGACGTCGGCGAAGCTTCCGGCGGGGTTACCCACGTAGGTCGATCCGATGGCCTCGGCGGCGTCTTCGATGAGCGTGATGCCGCGCGGCTTCGCGATGCGCGAGAGCAAGGTCCAGTCGCAGACGCTCCCGTAGAGATCGACGCCGATGATCGCGCGCGTCTTGTCGCTGATGTTCGCCTCGACCGACTTGGGGTCGATGCACCACGTGTCGGCGTCGATGTCGGCGAAGACGGGCGTGGCCCCGCAGTAGGTGACGGGAGCCGCCGTCGCGATCCAAGTCACGTCGGGGACGATGACCTCGTCACCCGGGCCGATGCCGAGCGCTGCGAGCGTGAGATGAATGGCCGAGGTGCACGAAGGCAGCGCCATCGCGTGTTTGGCCGAGTGGCGCTCGGCGAAGGCGCGCTCGAAGCGGCCCGACCAGCTCTGTGCGTTCTCGTACCAACCGTGCGCGGCGGCTTCGATCACGTACGACACTTCTCGGTCGGTGATCCACGGTCCTGCAACTGGGATGCGTTTCACGAGGCGGAGCCTTTCGGGGGCGAGGCGGGGTCTTCGGTGCATCGCAGCCAGCCGCCAGGGGCGACGGTGATGAGGAGCTTCGCGTCGATGTCGCTGTCGACCTCGAAGCGCGAGCACTCCTTCAAGAAGGCGCGCACCGCGGTTTTCGGGTTGTCGTTCGGACCCCACTCGCGATCGGCGAAGAGATCCGCGGGTAGATCGTCGATAAGCGTGTCGAACACGACGACGTAGCTCCCGGCACCGACCAGCGGCGCATAGGCGCGCAGCTCGGCGAGCACGTGATCGTGGGTGTGGTTCGAATCGAGCGAGACGAGCACGGGACCAGCGCCGGGCTTCGCAGTCTGCTCGGCGACCAGGCGATGCACTTCGCTCACGATCGCCGGATCGACCGACGATCCTTCGAGGAGACGCATGCGGCGGCGAAGCGGGTGCGCGTCGAGGGCCTCACGATTGTGTGCGCGGATGTCGCGGTCGACGCCGACCACGATGCCATCTCCACCGAGGAGCTCCATGAGCGACGCGTTCAACACGAGCGAGCCGCCGTGAGCGATCCCGGTCTCGACGATGACGCTGGGCTTCACCTTGAAGACGAGCTCCTGCATGGCGACGATGTCTTGCGGCACCTGAATGATCGGGCGCCCGAGCCAAGTGAAGTTGTACGCGTAGCGGTAACGCGCGACGGCGCGGGCCCACATGCGTGAGAACGCCTGCAGATCGTCGTCGGCTTTCATGCCTCGAACGTTGTCGGCAACCTCACGTGCGAAAGCGTCGGTCTCATTCATGCCGCCAAGAACTCTCTCCACGGCATCGTGCGCGAGGTCATCACCTCACGTCCGTCGCGGCCGCGGTTCGCGACGAGATCCAAAGCGGAAACGAACGGCGTGAATTCGCCGTGCAGCTGCGGGTAAGGACGGCGCCCGTACAACATGTACGAGACGGAGACGCCTCGCTCTTCGAAGGCGTCGTGGTCGAGGTACTTCTTCGCACCGTGACCGGTGATGTATTCGGTGCCGCCGAGTCGGCTCACGAGATCGAGGACCCGCTCGGAGCTCGAGCCTGGAACGTCGAGCCCGCTCGAGCGGCACGTCGGATGCGCGCCGAGCTCGAAGTAGCGAACGAGCACGTCGAAGCTCTTGATCGCGATGTCGGCCAGCGAGGTCGTGTCTTCCGCGTAGACCTCCTCGACGAGGGCGAGCATCTCGCGCTTGAACGGAGCGTCTCGGTAGAGAGTGGCGAGCATCGCGAGGTGCCTTGCGCGAAACGGCTCACTCGACGTCTCGACCTCGTCGATGCGATCGCCGAGCTTCTGTCGGTCGAGAGGAACGGTGAGCCAGCGCGCTCCTTCGGGGGCTTTGACTTGGACGCGGTTCGTGAAGCTTCCCTTCGAGAACTGGACGTCGTCGTAGTGAACCCACACGTCGGCGAGGCTCACTTGCTCGAGCAGACCGACCCACGGAAAGAACATCGGCTGGGAGATCACGATGCGCATCGAAGTCTCCTCTCGACGAGGGGATGCGACCTGTCGCGCTCCGAGACGATCGGATCGGCGATGGGCCAGACGATGTCGAAGGCCGGATCGTCGTGACGAACGCCCTTCGAGGCCTCGGCCACGTAGGGCGCCGACATCTGGTAGACGACGAGCGTGTCGTCGACGAGCGTCTGGTAGCCGTGCGCGACACCCGGCGGTACGTAGAGCGAGCTCGGCTCGTCACCGCGTAGACCGAACACGGCCCAGAGACCCCAGGTCGGCGAGTCGTCGCGGAGATCGAGCAACACGTCGTACATGGCGCCACGTGCGCAGGTCACGAGCTTCGCCTCTTCGTGCGGAGCTCGCTGCCAATGCATCCCCCGAAGGGTTCCTCTGTGTTCGTTCCAGGCCACGCTCGACTGCTCGTTGCAAGCGGCGAGCCCACGCGCTTCGAATGCGTCGCGGCTGAACGTCCTCGCGAAGTAGCCGCGCGCGTCGCGCTTGGGATCTGCCCGAACGAGCCACGCACCTCGAATGGGTGACTCTCGGAAAATCACGCCGCGGCCCTGCGCTCGGGAAGAGGGAGAACGAATCGGCCGCCCTTTCTCAGGTATTCGGCTTCTTGCTGCATGATCTCGTCGACGAGATTCCAGACGAGCAAGAGCAGCGCATCGGGTCGGTCGCGATGGAGGTGATCGATCGGAACGATGGGGAGGCCCACACCGGGAACGAATCGGCCGACCTTGTGCGGGCTTTTGTCGACGACGTACGAGAGCGTTCCAGGCGGCAAACCCAGAGCATTCAAGAGGACGCAGCCCTTGGCCGAGGCGCCGTAGCCGGCGAGCCTCGCGCCGCTCGCGCGGAGATCGCCAAGCTCGCAGCGGAGACGGTGACAGAGGTCTTCGACTTTGCGTGCGAACGAGGCATGGACCGCGTCACCGTCAACTCCCCAGACACGTTCAGCGTCGAGCATTTGACGCGTCGAGAGCCCGGGATGCGCGAGCCCAGCGTGCTGCGCGACCACGCGGAGCGACCCGCCGTGGACGTCGACCTTACGCACCGAGCGCACCGAAAGACCGGCTGCGGCGAGCGCGCGTGAGAGCGACGTGAACGTGAAGTAGGAGAGATGCTCGTGGTAGATCGTGTCGAACTGCGCGTGATCGTAGAGCTCGACCATGTGCGGGACTTCGATCACCGCGACGCCATCGTCTTTCAAGATCCGCTTGATCCCTTTCAAGAAGCCTCGAAGATCGGGAACGTGCGCGAGGACGTTGCTCGCGTGGACCACGTCGGCCATCTGACCGTTCTTGGCGAGCGTGCGCGCGAGATCCTCGCCGAAGAATTCGCGGATCGTGGGGATCCCACGCTCGCGCTCGGCGACTTCGGCGACGTTGCGCGCCGGCTCGATGCCGAGAACGGGGATGCCCGCCTTCTTGTAGTACTGAAGGAGATAGCCGTCGTTCGAGGCGATTTCGATCACGTGGCTCTTGTGGTCGAGACGCCTTCCGAGGGTGAGCTCGGTCGCCATCGCTCGGGCGTGCCGGAGCATCGTTTCGGCGTACGACGAGAAGTAGCTGTACTCGCGGAACATTCTCTCGGGCGGGACGTCGTGCTCGAGCTGAACGAGCCCGCAGCTCGGGCATCGGCCTACCGTCAGCGGAAAGCGCTCATGCTCGAGGCCTTCGCCTTCTGCGCTCTGCCAGAGACCATTGACGAGCGGCATCGCGCCGAGATCGAGCACACGTAGAAGCCCGCGCTTGTCGCAAGCGCGGCAGCGCGCGGGACCGAGCTCGGGGGCCGGGCAGGGGTCTTCGTGGCGGGGGCTCATGGGAATACCTCTGGAGAAGCGCTGCGCACCGAATCGTCCGAGGTCCGCGCGGCGCGCTCGGCACGGTCCTCGTTCTCGTCGACGCGCCAATCTCGCGTGCGACCCGGGTAGCTCTCGATGACGACACGCAGCGGCCCGTCGTCAGCGGTCTCTCCGACGCCGGCGAGCAAGCTCGCGAGGGTGGGGAGCGGATCGTCGAGCAACAGATCGATCGGGAGCTCGATCGACCGTTCCCCGCTCACCTCGGCGAGCACGCGCTGCTCTTTCGAGGCCTCGTTCGCAGGCCGAATCGACACGAAGACGATCGTCGCGCGCGGGAGAAGCTTGGCGATCTCGCTGGCGTGGGCGAGGGACGTGGTACCGAAGATCTCGCGCGTCTCGTCGCCTTTGGCAGCGCTCGTGTTCTTCTCGAACATCCCGCGGTCGGTCATGCGCGGATGAGCGGAGAGAACGCGGCGGACGAACGATGCTGCGAAGGCGTGCTCGGAGGCCACGATGATCGGGCTCGGCGACTCGTCTTTCTCGACCTCGACTCCGAGCGCTCGAAGCGCTGACGTGAGGCAGTTCTTGATCCCTGGGAAGGCCGCTTCTGCGCGCGCGCTGAGGAGCCCATCGAGGAGCGCGAAGCGCTGGTTTTGTACGAGATTGCGAACGATCGAGTCGATGGGGAGCTTCGAGACGTCGAAGCGCACGTGCGCGCTCTCGAACGGCGCGCGCGCCATGAGAGCCGTGAGCGCGCCGACAGGGCCGGGACCCGAGCTCGGCGCGCCCGCGTAGGCCCCGGCGAGGCCCATCACTTCGAGGTGCATCTCTTTGCGATGCGGTGCGAGGTAGCCGACCGACGTGCGGCTCGACGCCTGCCGCGCGAACGCGAGCGCTTCGCTCACGGCTCCGAGCCTTTCACACGCCAGCGCCGCGAGAATCCATCCGTCGGGGCGATCGCCGAGGAACCGCTCGAGTCGCGCGAGAGCTTGTTCGTAGGCGCCGTCGGCGATCTCGGCTTCGGCGAGCGCGAAGAGTGCTTCGCGCTCGTCGGGCTTCTGCGCGACACCGACCGTCAGTGTCTCGCGCGCCTTCTTCGCATCGCCGAGCTGCAAAAGCACCGTGCCTTCGCGCATACGCGATGCCCACGATCCGGCCCCGACGAGAAAGCGTTGAATGTAGTCGGTCGACGCGAGATCGAGCGCTGCGCGATGGGCTTCGAGCGCGAGACCGAGGTACGACGCGCGGAGCTTCGAGGCCCGCGGCGCAGCGAGCGCCAAGCTCTCGTACGCGGTCCCGCGAAGCATGCAGAAATCAGGGTGTCTCCCGTCGATCGTCTCGCCCACGCGCACGGTCTCGAGGGTCGCGTGATGCTGGCCGTGCTCCTTCTCGATCAGTCCTTTTGCGACGGCGAGCCGGAGAACGCTCGTACCCGCCAAGCGATCGGGACGGAGCGCGATGAGCCAGCCTGCATCGGCCGCGGTCTTGGCTTCGGCGAGCTTGCCTTGAGCGAGCGATTCGAATGCGAGATACGACCACGCGGTGAAGTCGGTCGGCTCGGTCTCGGCTCGTTTGCGCAGAAGGTCGACGTTGCGTGAGACCTTTTTCCGGTCGCGACGAAGCTCGGGAATCGAACCGAGGTGGACGATGTCGGCGTCGATGAAGCGGGCGCGTCCGCCGCGGTCACGAAGCCAGCGAGCGATCGACTCGTGGACGATCCCTTCGTAGCGGAGATCGTTCGTGCGTCGGAGAAGACGGGGAAGGCTCATCGCTTCGCCGAGCCGCTCTTTGCCGCTGATCACGTCGTCGGCGGAGGCGTCGAGGCGTGTCGCGTTGTGAAGTCGAATGAGACCGCAATCGAAGTCGGCGCCCTCGAGCGCTGCTTTGATTCGGTCGCCAGCGCCCGGGGCGAGACGCTCGTCGGCGTCGAGCTGCAAAATCCAGGTGCCACGCGCGCGCGCCACCGAGAGGTTGCGAGGGGCGGAGAAGTCGTCGCGCCAGGGTGCTTTGAAGACTCGCGCGCCGGCCTTTTCGGCGATCTTGATGGTCTTGTCGCGGCTCCCGGTGTCGACCAAGACGATCTCGTCGACGACGCCGCGCACCGATTCGAGGCAGCCGGGGAGCATGCTCTCCTCGTCACGGGCGATGATGCACAGCGAAAGCTTCATGGTCGATCGACCCTTTCGCAATCAACGTGCCGTCGCTCCCGTCGCTCGAATGCCGAGTCCCACATTCGACACCGCTTCGGATCGCCGCGGGCCCGAAGTGGTTTTCGACGGGCCTCCGAATGCGCCACTCGGTTCCGCCATCGGGGTGACAGGAGCGGTGTCATCGTTTTGACGGTTTCGTCCCGGCCTGTGCAGGGCGCGAGGTGAGCTGTCGGACAGGGGGCGGACGGCACGCCTCGTGCTGTCTCGAGCCTTCGATGTCGCTCCCGAATCGCTTCAACCTCGTCGTGATCGATCCCCCGGGATACCGCTTCGCGCACTTCTTGTTCGACACGACGCGCTTTCTCCAAGGCGCCATCGAAGAATCGGGCCACGCGTGCTCGGTTCGACGAAACGACGTCGAGCGCGGGGCCATCAACATTCTGGTGGGTGTGCATCTGATCGACGATCCTCGGTGGGTCGATCGACTGATCGGGAGCGACGTGCCTTACGTCGTGCTCCAGACCGAGATCGTCACCGAGAACGGGTTCAACGGCGAACGCACCGGACTCTTCGACAGTGTCTTCATGCCGCTCGTTCGAAACGCAGTCGCTGTCTGGGAGTCTTCAGAGCCGAACCTCGAGGCGCTTCACGCGCTGCAGATCCCTGCTGGCTTCTTGCGGTTCGGATACGTCGAGTCGATTCGAGAGCGGCTGCGTGAGGCCCCTCGCGATCTCGACTTCTTCTTCTGCGGAAGCATGACGACCCATCGGCGCCGCGTGCTCGAGAAGCTCGTATCGCTCGGTTACAAGGTCGAGGTTCGCTTCGACGACGCCTCGTTCTTTCGAAACGACTTGATGGCCCGCGCCGAGGTGCTGGTCACGCTGAGGCAGAGCAATCAGATGACCCACGTACCTGCTGCCCGCATTCTGCACGCCGTGAACAACGGATGCCTCGTGGCCGGAGAGCACGGCGTCTCGGGCGAGACGGTCGAAGACCTGTTTCTTTGGGAAGCCCAGGGCGACGTCATCGAGCTGCTTCGCGAGACACGCGCGCGCTCGGATCGACGCGAAATCGCCGACACGCATCTCGCGCGCTTGCAGAAGCGACCGATGCGCGACCTCATGGCGCCGCTCCTGGCGACGATCTTCGATTCGGCGTGCGACGCTGCGTAGTCCGGCGCAATCACCCTTCGCAATGAAGCGCCAACGCCATGAAGGCCGGCTCGCAATCGCTTGCGAGCCGGCCCATCGGCCCCTCCCACCAAGCTCGGCTCGGTCAGCCGAGACCGCCGCTATTCCCTTTCACGGCGTGCAAACCGGGTCGACCAAGACGAGCGGGTCGGCGCATACGCCTGCGGTACAAGCGTACGGTGCATAGCAACCTCCCGCGACGCAGCCCTCGCCCTTGTTGCTCTTTCGAACGCACAGACTGGTCGTCGTGGAGCAATACGCGTAGTTGCTGCAAATCTGGTTGTGCACGACGTTGTTGGCGTCGGGCACCATTCCGCATTGCGCATTGACTGGCACGACGAGCGGCGCCGTGCAGACCGCCGTGGCCGGGGCCGCAGGATTCGGCAAACACTGGAGCCCGAGGCGCGTGTCGCAAGGGTCTTTGCCAACCACGTCGCCGAGCTTGCAGGTCTGCCCCTCCGAGAGAAGGCTCACGCAAGTATAGGCATTGAAGAGCGTCGGGGCTTTGCACCCTAAGCCGCTGTCGCAGCGCTTGTCGGTGGTCTCTTGGCAACCTGCGCCGAGTGGTTGATAGCTGATCGTGTGGCAGGTCGTGGAGTCGGGGACGGCGATCTTGTTGGGCGTCGTCGCGTCATAGGGATGCGTGCAGAGGCTTCCCTTGCTCGGATTGCAAATGTCGTCGCTGTTGAGACAGGACATGTTGCCCGTTTGCATCGAGTACTTCGCGCAGAAGCTCGCGCAGCCTCCGTAGTTGCCCGGGAACTGGTTCGGGAAGCACTCCATGTCGGGACCGCATTGCGCGTCGATGAGACAGCCGTCGAGCTCGTTCACCTTGTCGCCGGGAAGAGGTCGACAAGCGTCGGGCCGAATGTCGAGATTCTTGAGGTATTGGTCACACGTGCCGGTCACGGCTGCGGTGCACGCTGCCGGGGCGGTGACGCCCGGATGAATGGCGTCGTAGGCCGACGGGAGATCGGTGCAGAGACGAACCGCCTCGGCTTCGCAGATCGCGTCGGTCTCCCAATGAAGCGCGAATTGGTGGGGAGCGCAGAGCTTCTCTTGTTTGCATTCTTGGAGCAGGAGCGCGGTGCAATCGCTCACCGGAGTGCCGCCGCCCGTGCCGGATCCGGTGCCCGTGCCGGTCACCGAGCTGCTCGAGTTGGTCGCCGCAGTCGCGGTCGAGCTGGTCGTGGCGTTCGCGCCGCCGCTTCCACCCGATCCGGCGCCGCTCGAGTCGCCACAGCCGACGACCGCGCCTGCGACTGCCAAGATCCACGCACAACGACCGACCAAAGTCTTCTGCATCATTCGAGCACCTCCAAAAGAGAAAGATCGTCTGACGCCAATTGGGAATAGCCCTTGTGCGTCACACGACGGCCGAGCCTCGCCGCACCGAAACCAGGGCGCAGGGACGCGCTCGGCTCGACGACGAAGATTGCTTGCGAGGAAAGTGCGTCGCGTTCGGGCGACCGACCCATCCCTCTCAGCCAACACTATCGACACGCCCGGTTGGCCTCGCCACGGATACGATCTGAGATCGCGGGCTGCCTTCTGAGATCACCCGAAGACGTCTCGGAATCTGCCGAAAAAGCGGGCTGAGGGCTCAGCCTCGGGCTGAGATTGCGAAGTGAACGTCGGGGTGTTGAACTGTCCGACCAACTTTGCTCAAGAACAACCTCGCGGTCGAACGAAACGCCTTTATCGGCAGAACAGCGCAGATCGACGAAATCCGCCGCTTGTGCGACGAGGGCGCACAGATCGTCACGATCCTCGGGGCCCCCGGTGTCGGGAAGACGCGCCTCGCTCGGCGTGTGGCCGCGCTGTTTCTCGAGGCGATCGAGGACGGCGATGGGAGCGCGTGGTTCTGCGACCTCACCGACGCGAAAAGCCCCGACGATCTCTTCACGGTGATCGGGCAGGTGCTCGACGTCCCGTTGACCATGGGGAGCGGAGCGAGCGACACCGCCGACCAACTCGGGCGCGCGATCGCCGGACGCGGAGACGTGCTCCTCGTGATCGACAACTTCGAGCGGCTCGTCGAATCGGCCGCGACCATCCTCCAGAGCTGGACCGATCTCGCGCCGCGGGCGACCTTTCTCGTCACCTCGCGCGAACGACTTCGCGTCGAAGCCGAGCAATCGGTCGAGCTCGACACGCTCGCCGTCCCACTCGAGACTGAGACGAATGCCGAGGCGGTGCTCGCCTCCGAAGCCGTCACGCTCTGGATCCAGCGCGCCAAAGCGGTTCGCGCGGGTTACACCGTGAGCCCCAGCGACGTCGCCACGATCGCCGCGATCACCCGTCACCTCGACGGTCTTCCTCTCGCCATCGAGCTCTGCGCGTCACGCCTTCGCATGCTCGGCCCTTCGCAGCTGCTCGAACGATTGCAGCATCGTTTCGAGGTCCTCGTCGGTGCGACGCGCGACGCGAGCTCGCGCCACGCGACCTTGCGGAGCGCCATCGACTGGTCGTGGAACCTGCTCGAGCCCGTCGAGCAACAGGCTCTCCAGCAATGCTCGGTATTCCGCGGCGGCTTCGGCCCCGAGAGCGCGGAGGCCGTCTTGGCGCTCGGCGACGGCGCGCCACCGGTGCTCCAGATCTTGGAGGCTTTGCACGACAAGTCGCTCATTCGCACCGAAGAGGCGGAGAACGTCACGGGCGAGCGACGTTATCGCCTTTACGAGAGCATTCGCGAATACACCGCCGAGAAGTACGGAGCGGGCGGCGCCGCCGAGACGCGACACGCCGACCACTTCGTGAAAGCCGGTCTCCGATGGGCCGACGATACCCATGGCTCCGGGGCGATCGACGCGCTCGGGCACCTCACGCTCGAACGCGACAACCTCCTTGCCGTCCACGATCGCGCCATGACGACCACGCCGCGCACGGCGCTCCAGGTCACCACCGCGCTCGAGGTTCTGGCCGCGCTCCGGCCGCTCTTTTACGCGCGTGGATCGATGAGCCGCTTCGCCGACCTGCTGGGCGCAGCCACCCGCGCTGCGGTCGACGTCGGCGTCGCGCCCGAGATCGAGTCGAATGCGCTCTCGCGCCTCGCCCATTGTCTCGTCCTCACACGAGGCGCGTTCGACGAAGCGCTCGTTCATTGCGACCGCGCGATCGCGCTCGCCGAAGAATCGCGCTCGACTTCGGCGAAGGCGCTCGCATTCACGATATCGGCCGCCATTCGTTCGATGAAGCGCAGCGACGACGATGCCGAGGCTCGCTTCGGTAAAGCACGTGCCGCGCTCGACGCGACGAGCAACCCGAACGTCGAGACACTCTTCGCGCGGTACTTCGGTCAGCACCTCTCGCGCACCGGACGCTTCGACGCCGCCATTGCCACCTTCGAGCGTGCGCTCGATCTCGCGCGGCGCGCCGGCTGCACACAAGAGGAGGGCCAGCTCCTCGGAGGTGTCGGCATCCGATACATGGAGCGGGGTGCGTTCGACGAAGCGCGTGCGCGCCTCACGCGCGCGACGAGCCTTCTCCATCCAGTCGGCGATCGATGCACCGAAGGGATCTGCCTCGGCGTTCTCGGCATGATCGATCAGGAGCAGGGCATGCTCGAGGCGGCGCACGGTCACCTCACCCAGGCACTACAAATTCAGCGCGAAGTCGGTGCCCTCTATTACGAGCAATGGGCGCTGGTGCATCTCGGCAATGTCGCGTTCGAAGCGGGATCACCGCTCGACGCGAGCAAGCGCTACCGCGAAGCGCTCGCGCTCACCAACGGCGTCGGCGACGCACGGATCACGCATGCGATGCTCGCGGCGGCGCTTGCACGGCTCGGTTACGTCGAAGATGCCGAGGTTCGGGTCGAAGAGGCGCGCCGGTCATTCGGCTCCGACGCATTGCCAGCATTCAAAGAAGCGTTCGAGCTTCTCGAAGCGCAGATCGACGTGGCGCTCGCGCGGCGTGCGTTGCTCCGCGAAGACACCGCGTCGGCCACCGAAACGATCACGGCGATCACCGCTCTGGTGAGGCGAGAGCCCACTGCGACGGGCTCGGGAGCCGAAGACGCACGTCTCGCGCGGCGCCTCTTGAAGCAAGCGCTCGACGAAGCCGTGCTCGCGCTCCGAGACGGCAGCGAAGAGATCTTGCCGTACTCCGAGCGCGCGCCTCCGGCCCCCGAAGCCTTGCGCGTGGGCGCCGACGGTCGCTGGTTTCAGATCCCCGGCGGTGAGCGAGTCGATCTGAGGCGGCGCGCGGTCTTGAGTCGATTCCTCGCAGCTTTGACGACGCTGCGGCTCGCGACCCCCGATCAGGCATTGCCACTCCACGACGTCGTCGACGCCGTCTGGGCTGGAGAGCGTATGCAACCCGAAGCCGCCGCCGCGCGCGTCTACACGACGGTGAAGTACCTCCGACGCATGGGTCTGCGCGATCTGCTCATCAGTCGCGAAGACGGCTACCTGCTCGAGCCCACGGTGCGCGTCGTCTGGGGCCGCGACTGACGTCTCTTCGATGGCGATCGACGTCATGACGGATCGATCGACGATGTCGGTTCGTCGTGGGATAGTCCACGACCTCATGCATTCATCGGCTCGAGCGCTTGCGCTGGCAGTCTTTCTCGCAGGCTGCTCGCGCGGAAGCTGTTCGAGCGCGGTCGTGCCTCCGCCGGCGCCGAGCAGTCTGACATCGTCGCGCGATCCCGATCTCGAGGTGCGCCTCCACGCGGCGCTCGATGCCAAAGGACCGGGATACGTCCCCCGAACGCGTCATCGAAACGCCGATGGAAGCCCGCAATACGTCAATCGGCTCATTCTCGAATCGAGCCCCTATCTCCTTCAGCACGCGCACAACCCGGTCGATTGGTTCCCGTGGGGAGACGAGGCATTCGAGCGGGCTCGCGCCCTCGGTCGGCCCGTCTTTCTGTCGGTGGGTTATTCGACCTGTCATTGGTGCCACGTCATGGAAGAAGAGAGCTTCGAGGACGAGGCCGTTGCTCGCTACATGAACGAGCGTTACGTCTGCATCAAAGTCGATCGCGAGGAAAGGCCCGACGTCGACGCCGTCTACATGGCATTCCTGCAGTCTTTCAGGGGCCAGGGTGGCTGGCCGATGAACGTGTGGCTGACCCCATCGAGAGAGCCGTTTTTCGGCGGCACTTACTTTCCACCGCGAGCGGGCGAGCGCGGCGCTCGGCTGAGTCTCCTCGACGTGCTGACCGAAGAGGCGCAGCGGTTTGCGAACGATCCTTCGGTGGTCACCCAGGCCAGCCAGATGGCGGCAGAGCTTCGCGCCGGGAGCGCGCCCGCACAGGCAGGTGATTTCCCGAGCCGCACACTGCTCGAGTCGGCGCGTGCCGAGGCGGCGCGCCGCTTCGATCCGATCATGGGCGGCGCGCGTGGAGCCCCGAAATTTCCGTCTTCTTTCCCGGTTCGGTTGTTGCTCCGAATCGCGTACGACTCGCCCGACCGCGACACTCTCGCGATGGCCACGAGCACCCTCGATCACATGCGCGACGGTGGGATCGCCGATCAGATCGGCGGAGGGTTTCATCGCTATTCGACCGACGCGCGCTGGCTGGTCCCGCACTTCGAGAAGATGCTCTATGACAATGCCCTCCTCGCCGTCGCCTATCTCGAGGCCGCCGAGAGCACCGGAGCTCCTCGCTATGGCCGTACGGTGCGCGAGATACTCGATTACCTGCTACGTGACATGGTGGCTCCGAACGGGACGTTTTACTCGGCGACCGACGCCGATAGCCCTGCCGCCGACGGGCATCTCGAAGAAGGCGCCTTCTTCACGTGGACGAAAGCCGAGCTCGACGCGACCCTCGGCGTGGCCGATGGGCCCATCGCAGCGGCAGCGTTCGGGGTCACCCCGGGCGGCGAGGTCGCGGGTCGAAGCGTCTTGCACGTCGCCGCAACACCCGACGAGCTCGCGAAGATACTCTCGATTCCCGTGGCAGAGCTGTCGACGCGTCTCGACCAGATACGCGCCGAGCTTCTTCGAGCGCGCACGAAGCGTCCGGCGGCGTCGCGAGATGAAAAGGTGATTCTCGGTTGGAACGCACTCGCCGTTTCGGCTCTCGCGCGCGCAGGCCTCGTTTTGGGCGACGAGCGTTATGCGTCGGCTGCGCTCCGAGCAGCGCTCGTTCTCATCGCACCGCTGCGTGAAGCAAGGGCGATATCGCATCTCGTCTCGAGCCCACCTGGAGCGGTGCGTGCCTTCTCCGACGACCTCGTCTTGCTCGCGGCAGCCTCGCTCGACGTCTTCGAGCTCACGGGTGACGCTCGCTGGCTCGACGACGCGGCGAGCCTCATGGAATCGGTGGAACAGACTTTCGCCGACGAAGCCGAGGGCGGTTACTTCTCGACGATAGCGGGTGATCGCGGGCTGCTGCTACGCGAGAAACCCGATCGAGACGGGCCCGTCCCGAGCGTGAGCTCGGTCGCTGCGCTGACCTGGTTGCGCCTCTATGCCTTCACCGACGACCTACGCTATCGAGAACGCGCAGAGCGAACCATTCGGGCGTTCTCGCGCGCGCTGACGCAAAAGCCGCTCGAGCTCGACCAAATGCTCATCGCGCTCGATTGGGCGACCGGCGCTCCGAAAGAGATAGCGATTGTCGTCCCCGACGGATCGGGCGATCCGCGGACGCGCGCGAGACCGTTGCTCGACGTGCTTGCCAATCATTTCGTGCCGAGCTCGGTGCTCGTGGTGACGACGGAGGCAAGAATCAAAGGCGATCTGGGGCACCGCGTCGCGTGGCTTCGTGACAAGACGGTGCGCACGAACCTCCCCACCGCGTACATCTGCGAACGAGGGACTTGCCAGCTTCCCACGACCGATCCCGAGGTCGTCGCTGCGGAGCTCAACCCCAAAGCTCGGCCGTGACATTCAGATTGGGCAGTTGACCCAGCTATCGACCACCGGCTTGGTATGCAAACCAAAGCGGGCCGCTCGCCAAGAGCGTAAAGGCGAATGCTACGGAGACGCCGGCGATCACGCCGTCGTAGTGCTCACCGACGATCTTCGCGTTTTCCGGGTTGGTCGGCGTGTAGCAAACGGGCACGAAGGAGCCCGGTGAAGGCGCGTCGTTGTAATTGGTGGTGCCGCGGAGGAAGTACGCGACACCGTCTAGGTGTGTATTCGACCTCGATGCGACGCGCCGAGCGAATGACTTGGGCGTTGACGACCACCCCCGACCTCTTGCGGCTCATCGCGCGAACGAGCGCGATCATGCCGAGCAGAGAGCCGACGGCTGCGATGCCATCAACGACCTCGGCAATACGGAAGAATGTGGGCTCGGGACCCGTCATCGAGAAAGCTTCGCAGGTTGACAGGTTGGTTTCGGTCGCGTCGTCGTCTCGCCACGCCGCTCTTCGAGCGCTCCGCGTGATACGGTGAAATTCCACGGAGGACATCATGCGTCGGCTCGCACTCTTCGGCTCACTCGCTTTCTCGCTCGCGATCTCCGGCTACGCATGCAGCTCCGGCGGTGGCGGCACGGGCGGTCACGGTGCTGGCGGGAGCCATTCCGGAACCGGCGGCACGGGGGCGAGCACCCAGACCGGAATGGGCGGCGGATTCTCTTCGCATGGCGACGTGGTCTCTCTCGTCGTGACCCCGCCGATGGCGACGATCGACGTGCAGAACGGAGTCGCTGCGCCGGCTCAGTTCACCGCCACGGCCACCTTCACCGACGGCACCACGGGGCCGGTCGATGCCGCCTGGTCTTTCGATCGCATCGATCTCGCGCTCCCCGATCAGGTCGGACACGTCTCCGCGAATGGAACCCTCGGAGGTCACGGGACGCTCACTGCCAGCGTCAATGGGAAGAGCGGCACCGCAGCGGTCGATGTGATTCTTCACGTCGTGACGAACACGGCGAATCTATCGACGACCGATCAGGGGCTGTTCAATTCCCCCGACGCCAATCCGTCAGGGACACTTCTCTATCCTTACGACAAGACGGTCTTTGCGCGCGGCCTCCTCGCGCCCGAGCTGCAATGGTCGGGCGGCGCCTCCGGTGCCGCGTACCTCGTGCACCTGTCCGAACCTTTCTACGACGCCAAGATTTACGTGAACGCCGATCCGCCGAGCCGGTTCTTGCTGCCGGCCGATGTCTGGACGCAGCTCACCGACTCGAATGCGGGGGGTCCGGCGACGCTCGACATTCAGCGTCTTTCGGGCGGTCAAGCGCACCAGGCGATGCACGAGTCGTGGACGATCGCGCAAGGGAGCCTCCGCGGATCGATTTACTATTGGGCAGTCAACACCGGGCAGCTCATGAAGATCGCGCCTGGCACGGCGAGCCCGACCGTAGTGTTCGATTCGGGCCCGGCCGATCAGCTCGGTACGCCGGCTCCGGCTGCGTACAACGGCGCGACACCGCCCTGGGAGAGCGGCGGCAACAACAAGCGTTGTGTCGCCTGCCACACCGTCAGCAAAGATGGGTCGACCGCAGCCGCGATCTTCGAGAAGAAGGGCTCGACCGCGAGCCCGTGGGGATCGATCGATCTCACCGTGCCGCAGCCCAACGTGACGCAGATGGCCCCCTATTCGTCGTCGGCCATTTATCTGGGTCTCTCGCCGGAGGGGAAGTACGCCGTTCACAACGACGTCGACCTGACGATGCATCTCGCCGACGCGAAGACCGGCGCCGCCATTCCGAGCGCGCTCGATGCATTCGCCGACAAGGTCGCCGATCCCGCGTTCTCGCCCGACGGGACGAAGCTCGCGTTCAGCAGCAACGTCTCGGGCGCCTATCCAGTCGAGTTCTTTCGCGCCGACCTCGACGTCATTCTGTTCGACCCCGCGAATGCAGCGTTCTCGACTCGGACGAACATCGCCTCGGGTGGGAGCGAAGCCATCGCCTTCCCGAGCTTCTCACCCGACTCGAATTGGATCCTCTTTCAAATGGGCGACTACTCGCGGGCGAAGTACGGCACGAGCTCGGTCGGTAAAGACGATCTGTTCATCGCCGACATCGCCAAGCAGGTCGGCGTGTTGCCGCTCGCTTTGGCCAGCGGAGCAGGGCTCGAGGCGAAGAACCAGCACATTTCTTATCAACCCACGGTCAATCCGATCGCTGTCGGTGGATACATCTGGGTCGTGTTCGTGAGCCCGCGTGATTACGGCAACGAAATGGCGTCGACGTCGAACCCGACGTACGAAAATCGTAAGCAGCTATGGGTCGCGGCGATCGACGCGAATCCGCAGCCTGGCCAGGATCCGAGCCATCCGGCGTTTTGGCTACCCGGCCAAGATCTCACCACGACCAACATGAGCGGCTATTGGGCGCTCGAGGCGTGTCACCAAGTCGGAACGAGCTGCGATCAGGGGTTTGAGTGCTGCACCGGCTTCTGCCAACCCGACGGCATGGGCAGCTTCGCTTGCGTGCCTCCGCCCGGTGGTTGCTCGCATGTCGGCGACAAATGCAGCGGCGATGGCGATTGTTGCAATGCTCCGCAGAACAAGTGCATCGGCGGCTTCTGCGCGCAGGCCGTACCGAACTGAGTCGGCGGGGCCTGAGGGCCTGCGTAAGCGAGCCGCTCCGAAAGCTCCTCGATCGTCCCCGAGTAATCGTGGTCGGTGGCCGGCTCGTCCGCAGCCTTCATTCGCGTCGGGATCTCGGTCAACACTGCGCGAAACTTGCTCGTTTCGGCGCCTTCCAAGCGGTAGGCGAGCAGCGAAAAGACGTCGGGGTTGTCGCCGCCGCACTCGGTATGCGTGAGAACGAGCGGCCAATTGGCGTCGTCGACCACCCACAGATTCACTTCGGAGCCGGTGATCTTGCAAACGGCGAAGTGTGCGTCGACTTGCGGTGGGCGACGCTCATCTTCGCTTGGCCAGCGAGCCCGAGATCGCCGTCTTCTCCCCAGGCGATGGGCCACGAGACGGTCTTTCCATTCTTGAGGCGCGAAGAGCGCGCGCGAAATGAGGAATGCAGGGACTGCCTTGTCAGCCAAGTCACCGGGTGAGAGACCGTCGTCGTCGTCGCTCGCGCCACCCTGCGCGATCTGGATCCAGCGCTTGCCTCGTCCGAAGAACTCTTCCCCTCCCGCGTCGGCCTTGGGGACCGCCGTCTTCGTACCCACGCGTCTCACACACGACTCAGATGCGGGTGTCGAGATCGATCTTGCCGTGCTGCGTCGGATCGCCCACGTCGGGAACGGTTCCACTCACGAACGCTTTCGTGCTCTCCCACAGAAACTTCATGCCTTTCACACCGGAGTTGTCCCAGAATTCGGCTTGCGACGGTAAGAACCTCAAGAGGCAGACATTCGGATCACTCGGCCCTCCCGGGAACCACACCTCGAGCGGCTTCGACCACAAAGATTCGATCTTCTCGGGACTCTTGGTGATCATGAAGCTGCCTCGCAGCACGACCTGCTTCGACGACTTTTGCGCGACGACGTAGCCTTCGGCGTCGGCCAGAACCTCGCGGACCTTGCCTGAGTCGATGCCCGTGAAAAACCATAGCGACGTGTCGTCCTCCACCTGGGCGATGCGCATCGGGCGGCCATGAAGACGAAAGGGTTCTTCGGCTGCTTTGGTCATCAGGATCGCATCCTCGAATCCTTCGAGAAGCGCCTTGAGCTTGGTGACGTCGGCTTGATTGATAGCATTCATCGATGGTTCCCTCCGTATCGTGAGCGTCGCTCCATTGGCATGTAGCGATCAGGCCTTCGGCTTCTTCGCGGCGGGCTTACTCGGAGCAGCCCTCTTCGCCGCAGGCTTCTTCGAGGTCGCCTTTTTGGCCGCAGGCTTCTTGGGGATTGCCTTCTTCGCGGCCGGGTTCTTGGCGGGCGCCTTTTTAGAGCCAGGTTTCTTCGAAGTCGCCTTCGTGGCCGCAGGCGTCTTCGCGCCCGACTTCACTCCGACCTCGCGAACGCCCTGCTTCGTCGCTCGAGAGACCTTCTTTGCGACAGCCTTCTCGACGCGGACGATCTTCTGTGCGGCAGCATTTGCAGCGTCGCCGATCTTCTTAGGCCATGGCGTCTTGACCGCCTTCTTCGCGGACTTCTTCGTCGCGAACAGATCTTCGATGCCTTGAACCGCACGCTTGGCGAGATCCGTCACGTTGTTACTCAAGTCGGACGTCTTCATGCCTCATGCAATAGGCAAGCATCGATCCACCACGAGGTCGCTCGCGGGGTGCAGCGATTGCAAAGACAATTGCAGCTACTGGCGACACCCATCCAACATTCGGACGGCGCGACATTCAGCACGTCACCCAACGGTCCGTCGAAACGAAATGCCCCATCCGTGGCAAAAAGCGACCGGCTGCGGGGGAGGGAGCCGTTAGTCGCTCTCCCAACTCCGATCCATACGAGAGCGACCCGAGCGGACGAACGCGACCCACTGTGGCGGTCTTGGGCGCCACAGGTTGGAGTGCGAAAGCTCATGATCGATCTCGAGACGCAGTGCCTGCGTCTCCATGCTCGGGCTCGCTATCGAAGCTGACGACTCGCCAAAGGAGCCTCGGTCACCGTCGTGAGTCAGCGAAATGGCTTCTCCGAAATTGCGCCGAGGTTCACGGTCATCTCGCCGCCGCCAGGTCCCGCCTTTGGGGTCACCGACGTCGCTTTGCGCAAACACGCGCCTCGCGCACTCTGAGGCTCGCGTATCGCTTTCTTCAATCGTGACTCCAGCGGTCCGCGACGTCAGTGCAAGATCGTGGCATCTCGCGAATATCACGAGCTGTCGCATTCGAATTTCTGCGCTGGCGTCGGCTCGAGTCTCGCCCATTATTTTTCGCAATCGAGCGGCGAGCCCGCTATCGTCCCCGCCCCATGGGAAAGACGATTCTCTTTTTGCTCCTGCTGATTGCTGGCTGTGGCGGTTCATCCGCGCCGTGCCCTGCGAATACGCCCGTGCCAGCTCCGCCCCCGTCAGCGTCACCCGTCGCGTGCGCAGGAGCAGCACCGGTGATGAGCGAGCAGCCCGATCCCGACGTCATGCAGCTCGCTTCGGCAGCCAAGACCTGCGCTTTCGAGAACAGCCGATTCGACTGGGAATGCCCGACCTTCAAGAACTGGGCGCGTGAGAACGACGACCTGTTCGAGGGTGGCAGCGCGAACGCGACCATTCTCAAGATGCTCGAAGACGAAGACCCCCGCAGCCGGGCGCTCGCAGTCGAGCGCGGCTTCTCTGCCGGACGCGCGTTCTTCGGCGACAAGAAGCACGCCGAGCGGCTGCTCTCGGCCATCGACAAAGAGCGCGACGTCCACCTGATCTCGCAATATGGGCGCTATGCCGCGTTCATCGACGCCGAGCGCGTGGGCTTGACGAAAGAGATCACGGCGTTCACCAAACATCCGTCGGTCGAGCTGCGTGAGAGCTTCGCGACGACCCTTCTCCCTCAGCACCCGAACACCTTCTCTCTCGGCTTGGTCAAGATCATGCTCGACGACGCCGACAATTCGGTGCGAAGAGGAGCCATCGCCTCCTTGTCTGGCAATGGGAGAACTCGGCCGAGCCCCGAGATCTGCGCGACGCTCAAGGGCCAGCTCGGTCGAACCGACAAGCTCGCCGCCGACGCGATCGATGCGGCGAGCAACAGCAAGTGCGAGGGTATGCAGGGCTTCGCCGTCGCAGAGGCTGAAAAGCGCTCGGCGAACCCGAAAGAGGTCGCGACGAACGACGGCCTCGATCTGCGCTCTCCTCTCACCAGCATCTGTTGGCGGAGCTCCGGCAATGACGACCTGAAGAAGCGCGCCTTCGACATCGCATTGAAGGTGACTCCGCACATCGACGATGCCTGGCGCAAGCGCTCTTGGATTGGGCTCTTTCGCGCGTGCGATCTGAAGCGCGCCAAAGACGCCATCACGCCCTACACGAAAGACAAAGACAAAGACGTCGTCAAAGAAGCGAAAGACGAGCTGAAGCGCACCGAGGACGAGCTCAAGCGAAAGTAGAAGCAGCGCTCTCGGCACCGCGATTGGCGCTCGATCTGGCGATGTCTCGCAAGCCGCTTGGCGTCGCCGACCAGCAGGGCTCCGGAACCATGTCAGAACCCACCAATCCTTTCGCAACGGGCCTGAAAGAGCTAGGCCTCGTCGCGTCCTCGCCGAGTGAGAGCGCCCCGACCGATCCCCTCGCGCCGATGGTGCGCGAGGTCATCGACGAGATCTTGCGCTCGGGCGACGTCGTCGCGCCGATCGACGTATTGGTTCGCCTCGAGATCCTGACCTCCGAGCAATGCCTTGCTTGGCGCCGTGGCCAACTGTCTTATCTCGAGCGTGGAATCACTGCCGGATTGACGAAGGTCTCGAGGCTCCTTCGAGCGATCGAGGAACGAGCGCTCGCGATGAATCTCGTCCCTGCGATGGGCAAGTACATGCGGTCGGGAAAAGGGCCGAAGAAGCGACTGCGCTTCTCGAAGCGAGGCGACGCGACCTCCGAAGCCGCTTACGCGCGACACTTCGTTCGACCCGGTCGGGGGTCTACGTGATTGAGAACAATGCAGGTCGTTGGTTGGCTCTCGTTTTGGCTGCGCACGTCTGACGAGAAGACATGAAGACCGGGAATCTCGTCGCAGGCTTTGCTTCCGTGGGACGACGTTGGCATTCTCGCCCGATCCCCGTCGACCCTTCCTGTCCTCCTGTCCTCCTGTCCTCCTGTTGATCATCTCCTATAGCGACGAGCGGATCCGTGTCGACTCGATCGTCCTAGGTCTGCCCGCGTTCCTTGCGATCTGCGCACGCGAGCTCGATCAGCGTTGGTCGCTCATTTTTTCTTCGCGGGGGCCGCCTTCGCAGGCGTCGCTTTCGTGGCGGGAGCTCCTTTGGTGGCCGGTGCCGTGGCAGGCGCGGCGGTCGGCGCAGCCCACGTTCCCGACATGATGCCCTCGCAAAGGCTCTTCAGAGTCGCGGCGTCTTGGCCTTCTTGCTTGTAGTAGTAGTCGAGATCGTTGAGCGAGCTGTCTTTGTCGGTGCGCGCGCAGGTGCCCACGATGTGCTCACGAGGACAAGGCGTCGATCCCTTGGCGTAGACGCCACCGAGACGCGTGCAGCTATCGTCGGCACCCAGGCCCTCGGCACCCATGACCTCGGTGCACTTGCCGTCGCCCTTGTTGTTGCACGTCGCCGTGACCGTACCGGGCGTTCCTGCGGCCGCAGCGGCTGCGCCGCTGGTCGCGGGAGCTGCAGACGATAGGGGGGCCTGCTTCGCCGAAGCGAGCGCCGAAGCCAGCTGGTCCTCGGCCTTCTTCTGTTCTTCAGCGCTCAGCTTGAAGCAGCCCGCGAGCGAGAGAGCGATGGTGAGGGCGACCGAGGTGTGGAGAGCTTTCATCGAGGATCTTTCTAGAGGAGGACGAGTCACGCATGAGCACACGCGCGCAAAGCGCCAGGGGTTGGGCGCCGACCGATCCGGAGCCGCGGGATACGCCGAGCGTTTCCGAAGCTTCCCGCTCGACGAGCGCGAGGGCAGCGAGGCCGTTCAGCAGGCCGACTGCTCCGAAGCTACGCAAGCTCGTGCAGGGTGCCCGGATACGCCCGGTGACTCGTGGAATTCGCGATCGAGGCCGACCGCTCCCAGGGCTGCGCATTGCGCTAGATCGTCAGGCTCGCCAAGGAGGAACGTGCGGAAAACGACTTCCCGACGCTCCTGCAGGGCAGCTGGACGCGCGTCGGCGATGGCCCTCGAGGGCTCGTCGTCGAGATCGGGAGTGACACGATCCGGGTGACGGAGAAACCCAAACAACCCGATCCCGAGCGGCCCGATGTCGCTTGGACGAGTCGATTCGAGCAGGTACGGGTCAATCCTAAGGTCCAATTCGAGATCGCCGGTCAGGCGCCCGACGGCGCGCTTCGGCATTATCTGTTCTGGCCGGTGACGCGCGATCTCGTCTGGTTCGCCTACTCGAACCAAGGTGCAGAGCTCGGCGACCCCAGTTGGACGAAGATGAAACGGAGCCGCTGATGGCGGCGGCAGGGCTCATCGCGGAAATGGCGAAGCTGCCGCAGCTCTCCCACGACGACTCCGCAGCCAATCTCCCGCCTCGAGCTCCATCGTCAAAGATCCTCAAACCACAGTAAAAGTGGCGAGATCATCTCCGCGGCAAACGCACGAATAGTGTTTTCAGCACGATCGCTGCCATCGATGGAGCGGTACTCACCGAGCTCTCACTCGACGGCAACAACGCCTACGTCATTGCCGAGAGCGAGCACGGCGGGCTCCTGCGCATCGCCCTCGACGGAACGAGCCAGGCGGTGATCGTCAGCGATGGGATCAAGCGCCAGACATCGATCGCGATCGGACGGAGCGCGATCTACTTGGGGCTCAGTTGGAGCACGGACGGAACCTCTCCTCGGCCCCTCGACGACACGAGTATCCGTCGGCTCTGCAAGTAAGGGCCGGCGTATCAACAAGTCGATCGATATTCCGCCTCAATCTTCGGGAGCCTTTTGCCTGAGGAACGAGCACCGGAAGCCTACCTCCGCAGGCTGAGGAGCGCACAGACGAGGCCGCGTGTCTCGCGGTGGTTGAGGCGGAATAGACCCCCGAGGTCAATGCATCGAGCAGGCGGGGCATTGGCAGTCGATGCCCATGGGCCCGTCGGAGCAGAGGCCGAAGCCGCCGACGCAGACGCTCGGCCCGAGACAGCCGCACGTAGCCGTCGTGCACGGGCTCGCGACGTCGACACAATGGTAGCTCTGGAGCTGAGCCTGGTAATTGACGCACGCGAGGCCGCCGTCGCACTGCCCGCAGCTACCAACGCTTCGGCATTCACCAGTAGGCACGCAAGGGCCATAGCAGAGGCCTTGCACCGAGGCTGTTTGCCCGGCTGGACAGATCGGCGTCGGCGAGGCGCAGGAGACCTTGCTCCAATCGCAATCGAAGGTCGCGACGCAGCGGCCCGCGACGCAGCTCGGTTGGGTGCCCGTGGGCAAGAGCAGCTCGCTGCACTTCGACTGAAAGCATGTTTGCGCACAAGAGGGAGCAGTGTCGCCCGCGGGAATCCCTTCGCAGCGACAGCAATCGTCGACGAGCTTGCAGTCTGCGTCGGCCGAGCACTCCGGCGTCGCGCTCCCGCCTCCGGTGCTGGTCGAGCTCGAGGTCGAGGTCGAGATCGATGCACTGGTGACGCCGGTCGAGCCCGACACCGACGTGCCCTGGATGGTCGTCGATGCCGTCGAGGTGGTGGCCATCGAGCCCGAGGTCGTCGCGTTGGCTCCCCCCGAGCCGGACGGTGAATCGCCGCAGCCAATCAAGAGGAGGGTGAGAGCGAAGCAAGAAGGAACGCGGAGGTAGCTCATGACCTTATGATACTTCACCGTCGACTCGATTTCTCTATCGCCCTCGACGAAACGAGTCAGGCGACGATTGTCAGCGATGGGGGCAATACGCGGGCCTGAAGGGCTCGGGCACAAACAAGTCGGTGCTATTCCACCCCGGTCATACGTCGGGCGCCGATTGAGTCTTGCGGTGCGTCGAAGCCAGCGTGAGGGACAGGCTTCCGTCCAACTAAGGGCCCGCGTATAAACAAGTCGATCGATATTCCGTTGAGACCGAAGTGAGACAGGCGCCCGAGGAACGAGCACCGGAAGCCTACTTTTGTAGG
>JAYUUB010000084.1:0-41858 GCA_043755175.1 Polyangiaceae bacterium
CTTCGAGAGCGTGGTGTACCAATCCATTTTCCCGTTCTGCGCGGAGAAATATCTGCCGACGAGCTTCGCGCCGGGGGCCTGCGACTCGGCGTCTTGGTTGATGATGGCTTCGAGATTGGGCTCAGCTTTGACAGGCTCGGCGACCGGCTCGGGAGCCGCCTTGGTGAAGACTCCGAGCGCGTAGTGACCTGCGCCGCCCATGACCTTCGCCTCGACCTTGAACGTGCCCGTCTGCTTCGGACAAGCTTGGACGAGGGCGTTCTTGGTGCGCGACTTCTCTTGAGCGAGTCGGCTGTTCTCCGGGTCCCACACGTAGACGGAGAGCTTCTCTACGCCGTCGTCGCCCGAGGCGATGAACCAATAGCAATTGCCCTTCTGGAGCTCGACGTGCCAATCGGTGAGCTCGCCTTTGTCGTAAGCGATGCCGCGGAGGAGCTGTCCGACCTGGGTCGTGTCGGGTGCGGCCGTCGACGCCTGCCCCTTGATCGACGCTTCGATTTCAGGCGATGGAGTCGCTGCGACGGGCGGCGCCGCATGCCCGCAACCCGCGAGGCCGGATGCGGCGAGACCCACGACGGACGCGAAACCCAGAGCTAGTGCGATTCGGTGCATCGCGGTCCCGTAGACGAGCGATAGAGGGCCTGCAAGAGGCCTGAGACGTCGCACTCCTGCTCGGTTCGTCGATGCATGCGTCCGCGAGAGCGGTCGCCGCGACGGAGTCAGGGATCGGTCGCCACGGGCTCGGCAGGCTTCTCGAGTAGAGGGCATTCGGGAGCGTTCGGCGGAGCACCGACCTCTTTGCAGAGCATCAACCCATCGAGCGCGAGCGGCACCTGCGTGAGAGCGCCGTCGCCCTCTGCGAGGACACCCGTCGAGCGGGCATGATCACCGAGGTAGACGACGAGGCGCTTCTCGTTTCGGAGGTAGAGGTAGCTCTCGGTCTCCATTCCGTGCGCCGTGACGATGGAGACGGACACACGCACGCGCGTTTTATCGGGATATTTCTTCGCGAAGAGCGCGAGCACGCGGCGCGCTTCGTCTTCTTTCCAAGAGCCGAGATCGATCAGCTCGCTCTTCGTGAGCCGGAGACCGAGCGTCGCGATCGATGGCTCGATGCGACCGGGAACCACGCCCATGTCGGCGGCGACCTCATCCCCTTTGATTTCGACCTTCGGGTTGTCGTAGCGCTCTTTGACGAGCTGTTCGACCTTGGTGATGCTCTCGGGCTTCATCATCGCGCGGCGGTATTCGTTGATCGCCGCACGCACGATGGCATCGACGTAGAGCTTCCGGAGCGGCATCTCGCCGCCGTAGAGATCGTCGAGACGGGGCTTGATGGCGGCGTCGACGAACGCTGGATCGGTGATGCAGTATTCGGGACGGCCCGCGAAGCACTCCTGGCCGCTCGTGAGCGCCTTGCGTGACATCGACCAGCCGTCGACCGTCTCTTCGGGCCTGGGCTTGCGCGAGCAGCCGCCGAGAGCGAGCCCGAGGAGAAGAGAAGCGACGAGACGCGGCGACATCGACCAGGGATGTACTTGCCTGAGTGTCGGGGTCAAGCTCATCGGGCTACGAAAAGAAGCTCGTGGGTGCGTTTCTTCGACAGCGCGTACTTCTGATCGGCGTGGTGCACCGTGACCGACTTGCCGACCGCCTGCAGCATGGCTCCGAGCTCGCCGGCCGAAGGGACCCCGTCACTGCGGTAGCTCAGCACGAGGGTCGACTGCTTGTGTCGTTCGAAGAGCGCTGCGAACGCGGGGCCGACCGACGCGCGCGCGAGAAGCGGGGCGTCCTTCTTGGTGTAAGGAAGGTGCGCCCGATCCCGCGCGATGCGTGAAGGCCAGGCGTCGAGCTCCGTGAGGCCTTCGAGGAAGTGGTAGAAGTCGAGGTAGTCGACCGCCTCGCCGCGATCGTTCATGTACGGCGGGTCGATGTAGACCAGATCGGCCGTCGCCTCGAGCGTGAGCGCGTCGGCCACGGTCACGACGTGCTTCGGGCCCGCATCGAACACTGCGCGGTTCGCTTCACCGAGAGCTTGCATGAAGTGGTCTTCGAACGGAGCATCCCAGGTGCGCTTGTTGCCGAACGATCGCGCGACGTCGGCCAAGCGGAGCCCGAGGTTCTTTCGATGAAAGAGATTGAAGGGGCGCTTCTTGAGGCACGCCTGGAAGAGGGCGAAATACGCGAGGCTCTGTTCGAAGGGGTCTGGCATGCGCGCGATGTTCGAAGCGACGACGTCGAGCCAGGCGTTCTCGTCGGGAAGAAAGAACACGTCGTCGAACGTCCGTGTGATGAAGCCGGGCTCGGAGATCGGCCGAATCGGAACGAACAGCCGGCGCGCGTCGGTCGCGTCGAGCCGCTTCTCGTCGTTCTGCACGATCGCTCGTGCCACATGTCCGTTGGCGCGAAGCGCGTCATTCGAGTGAACCCGCTTCCCGAGCGTCTTCAGCAGAAACGAGACCGACGCGGTGCCAGAAAAGAGATCGAGCGCAGAGTCGAACGGAAGCTCCGAGAAGATTCCCCGCAACCAGGGTGAGAGCTTCGCCTTGCTACCTTGATAGCGAGTCGTGGGCGGCTCGGGCGGTGGCCCCGAAGCGAAGTCGAGCTGGCCTTGGTCGTGAGGGTCTCGTCGTCGATTGGCCATGCGAGCTCAAAAGCCTCGACGAACGATGCCGAAGCGCGCGTCATCGCGCACCGAGCGCGGACCTCGGGGTTTCCGGTACGAGGCCAACTCGGCGCGAAACGTCAGCAGCCGCCGAGCCCATCGTAACAAACGCCGTATTCGGTCGCGCCTACGAAGATCGACGGTGCGAAGAAGCTGCAGGTCCCCACGGCGCAATCTCCGCTGCTCGAGCACCACTGGAGGCAACACGGAGACAGCGTGGGGTCATTCGTGTTGACGCATTGGTTGGCCGGCGCGCAATCGGTGGGAGCAGCGCAGGCCGTGTAGATCGATCCTGCGCCAGTCGGGCCTGCGCAAACGGGCATTCCATTGGTCGTGGGGAAGCAATGGTTGTTCGCGCCACATCCGGCGGCTGGTGAGAGCGGGTCGCAGTTGGTCGTGCCGCCCGTCGAGCTCGAGACGTTGGCGCTCGTGTTCGTGGTGACGGCGTTCGAGCTTTGGCCACTCGTCACTGCGCTCGTAGTGGCGTTGCCTGTCGTGACGCCATTGCCTGTCGTGACGCCATTGCCTGTCGCCGAATGCGTGGCGTTCGTGACGCCGGAGCCGGTTCCGCCGGAGCCGAAGCCACCTTCTCCCAAGGTCGAGCCAGTCGCGCAACCGACCGCAAAGAGAGTCGGCAAAGCAAGCAGCAAGCACTTCTCGAGAGCCATCTAAGGAGCATAGCTGAGTTGAGCACGTCGCGAAACTACGTCGGGCGCGCATCGGGCAAGCATCGAGCGACGCCGGCGCCGCCGATCTCACCCAGCGTCAGTCGGGGCTCAAGCTCGCTTCGAAGAACGCGACCACTCGCTTGGGGTATTCGACCGGCGCGGCCTCCGCATAACCGCCGTGTCCAGCTCCTGGAACCACCCACATGTCTTTCGGGGCGCGCGCTGCGGCGAACAGACGCTCCATGACCCAAACCGGCGTGTCGGCGTCGACTTCACCCGTGAGGATGAGCAGCGGGCGGGGAGAGATCTCGGCGATGTGGTCGATGGGCCGCACCGCGTCGAGGTCGATGCCGGCATGATGAAACACCCATTTTGCAGGCCACGAAGAGAATGGACCGAACTTGCCGAACTTGTAGCCGACCTCGTCGGAGAGCGACGTCCACGTCGCGTTGAGGAGGACGGCGTGTGCCCGAGGGTCTTTGGCAGCCGTCAGCGCGACCGTGGTTCCTCCGATGGAGACTCCTTGGACGCCGATCTTGTTCGGGTCGACGTCGCTCCGCGCCGAAACGAAATTGAGCGCGGCCACCAGATCGCGTTGCTCGAGCTGGCCCCACGTCGTGAGCTCGCCGCCACTCTCTCCGCTGGCGCGCGAGTCGAACAGAAGCACGCCGAAGCCGTGTTCCACGAGCGCACGCGCCTCGGGCATCGGCTGCATTCGATTCGCCGCGCCACCACTCACGAAGATCACCGCGGCCCGACGCTTCGCAGGTGCGTACCAGCCACGCAACACGACGCCGTCGCTCGCCGTGAAGCTCACTTCCTCGAGCGGACCGAGAGCGTGGGTGGCCTCGTTGCGCATCGCGGCCGTCACGTGCACGCGCTCGAAGTCCGTCTGGAGCTTCGCTTGGCGAGCATTCCTGAGACCGATGAACGCTTCAGCCAGAATGAACATGACGAGACCCGCGAGCAGCAGGGCGCGCCACGAAATCCGCCTCGTCGATTTCACCGTCCCGTTGGCGCACTCCGTCATGGGGACATTCCGAGACGAAGGGTCGAGGGATGGCGGCTTTGCGCCGACGCTTGATTGGTGCGATGAAACCCGCTCGCGTCGCGAAGCTTCACCCCGAAACCAGGCCGAAGACTCGAGGTCCCATCATGTCCGACGACATCGTCTTGAGGGTGCGTCCGCTCGGCTTCCCTTGGGAAACAGCCGACCCGTTTCTCTTCTGCGTTCATCACGACGACGCCTACCCCGCAGGAAATGAAATTCAAGGGCCGGCAGAGTCGCTCGCTGGACGCGACATCGGCCAAGACTTCGTCGGCAAAGACGGATGGCGGATGTACCACGGCGACGTGGTCCCCGGCTTCCCCCAGCACCCACATCGTGGATTCGAGACGGTGACCATCGTCCGCGGCGGCACCATCGACCATTCCGACTCTCTCGGTGCGACCGCTCGCTTCGGCGCAGGCGACGTGCAGTGGCTGACGGCCGGCAAAGGCATCGTGCACTCCGAGATGTTCCCACTCCGCGAACGCGACAAGGCGAACCCGCTCGAGCTCTTTCAGATTTGGTTGAACCTCCCCAAGGCCGACAAGTTCGCCGAGCCCCATTTCACGATGCTTTGGAGGGACGGGATCCCGAAGGTCACCGAGGTCGACGCAGAAGGTCGAACCGTCGAGATCGCCGTGATCGCCGGGGCGCTCCGAGACGCGACGGCTCCGTCTCCCCCGCCCCGCTCGTGGGCCGCACACGCCGAGAGCGAGGTCGCGATCTGGACGCTTCGCATGGATCCGCACGCCATGCTCACGCTCCCCAAGGCCTCGAGCGGGACCAACCGCACGCTCTACTTCTTCCGCGGCGCGTCGGTGTCGGTCGGAGGTCGAGAGCTCACTTCGCACGCGCTCGTGAAGCTCGCGCCCGACGCCGACTTGCCGCTCGTGGCTGGTCCAGATGGATGCGAAATCTTGATCCTCCAAGGCAAGCCCATTGGCGAGCCGGTCGTGCAACACGGACCGTTCGTCATGAATTCACGCGCCGAGATCCAACAGGCGATCCACGACTACCAGCGCACGCAATTCGGCGGTTGGCCGTGGACGAGCGACGGTCCGGTTCATCCGCGCGAGGCAGAGAGGTTCGCGAAGCACGCCGACGGTCGCGTCGAGAAAGCCTGAACGTGCCGCGAGATCAGTTGCATACGAATGGCTGGGAATCATGCGACCCGGTCGAGGCCGGTGGTTCAGCCGAGGTCGTGCTTCTTGATGCGGTAGATGAGGGTTTGGCGCGACACCTTGAGGTGCCGAGCGGCCTGCGAGACATTACCTTCGAAGCGAGCGAGCGCGAACTTGATGAGCTCGCGTTCGATCTCTTCGAGGCCGAGGCCCTCGGCGGAGAATGCGAGCGGCGATCCGGAGCTGGGCGCGGCGCTCGTGCTCGGTCGGTCGGAGGGTGGAGGCATGCTGGTCGATGGCCGATCGAAATCGGCGCGCACCAGCGAGACCCCCTCGTTCGCGAGCAGCAGCACGCGCTCGATCTGGTTTCGGAGCTCACGCACGTTGCCGGGCCAGGGGTACTCCATGATGTACTCTTCGGCGTCGCGATTGAGCGTCGGCGTCGGCATTCCGTACTCTCGAGACATCGTGTCGATGAACGCGCGGGCGAGGACCAGCTTGTCTTCACCTCGCCTTCGCAACGGCGGCAGCATCACCGAGACGACATTGAGTCGGTGATACAGATCTTCTCGAAATTCGCCGCGATGAACCTTCTTGCTGAGGTCGGCGTGCGCGGCAGCGATGATCTGGACGTCGACCTGCACCGAATGGCGGCCTCCGAGTCTTCGGATCCTCTTCTCTTCGATCGAGGTGAGGAGCTTCGCCTGCAGATCGATCGTGAGGCTGGCGATTTCGTCTAGGAACAAGGTTCCGAGGTGCGCCGTCTCGAAGAGGCCGGCTTTGGAGGTCTTCGCGTCGGTGAACGCGCCACGCTCGTAGCCGAAGAGCTCCGACTCGAGGAGCTGAGAAGGAATCGCCGCGCAGTTGAGCTCGACGAGCGCCTGATTGCGTCGAACGCCGTTGTAATGGATGCACTTTGCGAGGAGCCCCTTGCCGGTGCCCGTCTCGCCACGAATGAGAATCGTGGGAGGCATTCCGCGGGTCGTTCGCTCGGAGACCCGTCGGACGGTGTCGACGACGTCGCGCATCTCGGACGACGTCCCGACGACCGAGGCCCAGCTCGATCGGCTCGACTCTCGCTGACGCAGGTACCGAAGCTGTGCGTCTCCACGTCGCGAGCCGAGCGCGCCGCCCACCGCGGCCAGCAAGTCGTTCATGCTCTGGGGCAGCTCCTCGATGTACTCGAACGCATCGACGCTGAATGCCTCGGCCGCGCCGAGGATCTGTTGATCACGACCTGCGACGACGACGCTGAGCCGGGGGTCGACCTCGCGGAGCCCACGCACGAAATCGAGGCCGCCAGCGCCCTTCAGAGGCAGGCACGCGATGACGAGGTCGGCACCGTCGCCGGAGAACCTTCGGATGCAATCGGCACCGTCGTCGAAAAGCTCGACATCGAAGCCGCGGCCCTCGAGGCGATCTCGCACGTTCTCGACCGTCAGCCTGTCTGCTCCGGTAATCAAGATGTGACTGGGCCGAACCAAGAGGAGATAGAGGGTCGCACATCGAAAGGATTTCGTGAAGTCATCGAAGCGAAAGCGTCGGCCTCGCCACGAGAATTTGGCTGCGTGGCCATCAGGAGCCAAGGGGGCCGTGTGAGCGCCGTCGCACGCCTGGAGAGGCTCGCGCCGAGCACGCTTGCCGGCTCGGAGCAGGCGGTTCGTCCATCTCGGGGCGGTGAGCACCGAGCTGGGCCGAGGCTCCCCAGGCCTCCGGTTCTCAGCCATGGTTCCGTGCATGGCGGGGGAAGAGCGTCTCGCACGAGGTCCGGAACCCCGCGTCGACCGCGCTCCTCAGCGTCGACTTCGTCCGAGACCAGCTCGCCGCGCCGGGAGGGCTCGACGCCGCGCAGCGCCCCGAAATCATCTCGGCCCTCGACGACGCGCGTCTCTCGCTCGAAATCATCGCACGCGTCGCGAGCGACTTCGGAACGCTCGCACGGGTCGAGGGCTCGAAGCCGATCGCGGTCGATCTCGACGAGGTCGTCCGTTCGACGGTCGGGCTGACTCGTCCGACCGTCTCCCAACACGCGAACGTCGAGCTCGAAAGTCCGCGCGCCGTCGCCGCGGATCCGATTCGAATCGCGCAGCTCGTGATGAACCTACTATTGAGCGCCGCCCAAGCGCTCGCGCGAGGGCTCCGCACCGACGGGCGCTCGCGCGGGGCCATCGTGATCACCACCGCCGAGCAAGGCGAATTCGTCGTGCTTCAGGTCGAAGACGACGGGCCGGGGATCTCTTTAGAGGTCGCGAAAGAGCTATTCGAGCCATTCGTGACCTATGGGGGTCGTCCAGGAGCGAGCGGGCTGGGCCTCTTACATTTCTCGTCAAATCGTGGCGAGCTTCGGGGGCACCATCTCGACCGAGCCTCGGACCGGAGGCGGCGCGCGCATGCTCGTCGCGCTGCCGGCTTTACCTGTGGGCACGTCTGATTGGGAAGAGCGTCGCGACTGACCGTCGTCGTTTCGTGCATCCTCCGCGTGCGGCGACTCACTCCAGTCGAGACATCGCGAGACTTTTGTCTGGTCATCGAGGCACGATTGCCTACCTTCTCCGTCGAATCGCCTTCGCGAGGAAGATCACCATGAAGAAAAGCATTCTCTACGACCAGCTCCTCATCACGTTCGCCGGAATCGGCGTTCTCTCCGCCTGCGGCTCGTCGCAAGCCCCGGTCAACGCGACCGAGGTTCCCGAGACACCTGGGTCGAATGCCCCGATGTCGGAGCCCATGCCTTCCAGCCCGAGCGCTGGTGCCCTCGACACGCCCGAGGTGCCCACGACGAGCGCGCCGTCGGCGGCGCCGAGCGCCTCGGCATCGGCCGTCGCGGCGAGCGGGAACCTCCCGTCATCGAAGGAGATGCCCAAAGCCAATCACATCCAGAAGGTCTCCGATTCGAAGCGAAAGAAGGCCTGCGAGGCGAGCTGCGGAGAAGGCACCTGCGGCTCACCCTGCCCCAAGTGATGACGTCGGCGAGTCGCGCGCGTGGCGCGGTGTGGAGACGCCTCGCGCGTGCGACCCCTCCGGGTTTCAACGCGCTGCCATCGAGTCGTGAGCTCAGGGGCTCGGAGCGAGCGAGGGGATTTTGATCTCCGACGACGCGTCGACCCCCTTCGTGACCTCGATCTTGATTCCGTCGCTGATGCCGACCGCGATGTCGCGACGTTCGAATTGGTTCGCGGCGACGAGGACCTCGACGAAGGGCTTGTCGCCGTCGAACTGGACGAGCTTCTCGTTCACCGCGAGCACGTCGTTTTTCTTCTCGAGGACGATGCCCGCGTTCGCGCTGTAGCCAGCCCTGATGACGACGTCGCTCGCCGGCTTCACTGCAGCCTTGACCTCGAATTGGATCGCGCCGTCGACGAGCTTTCCCTTCGAAGCGATGTATTCGAGTGAGCCTTCGAAGGTGCGATTTTCGATGGCGCCGATCTGGATGGTGACCGGTAGTCCAGTCTTGATCTTGCCCACGTCGGCCTCGTCGACCTTGCCGAGAAAGATCATGTCGTTCATGTCGGCGACCGCGGCCACGGTCGTGCCTTCGTTGAAGCTGTTGCTCGCGATGACGCTCGTTCCCTCTTCGACCGGCACGTCGAGCACGACACCGGAGACGGTGGCGCGGATCTTCGTATTCGACGTCGAATCGCTCTTCGCGATGGCACCTTCGCGAACGACCTGGAGCGTTTCTGCGGCAGCGGCGAGCTCTGCCTTCTTGAGGTCGAAGTCGAGGCGTCTATCTTCCAAGTCGCGCGCCGAGAGCACCCCTTCCTCGGAGAGCTTCTGCGCGCGTCGCAGCTCGATGTCGGCGTGCTTTTGTGCGATGTCGGCCGAACGCGCCTGCCCTTCAGCCCTCGTCACGGCGACGACGTCGGGGATGATCTTCACCTCGGCGATGAGATCACCCTCTTTGATCTGTTGACCGGGACGGACGTAGATCTTGCTCAAGATCCCCGAAACCCTCGGCTTGATGAGAACCTCGCGGCGCGGCACGATCGATCCCGTCGCGACGGCCTTGCGTGTGATGTCGGCGCGAGCGGGCTTCTCCGTCTTCACGACGGGCGGGGTGCCCTTCGAGCGCTTGTAGAGGAAAAAGAGCGTTCCTGCGAAGCCGCTGAAAAATCCGAGCAAGGCCAGCGCGAAGAGCAGACGTTTGATGGCACGCCACGCGCGACCGCTCGACTTGGGCGGCGGCGGGCTCTGGGCGTCACCTGAAGCAGTCTTCGCTGGGGTTTCGGTGGTCATGAGTCTCGCTATTCGTCTCGCAGCGCTACCACAGGTCGGACGCGCACGGCATAGAGGGCAGGGAACAGTCCAGCGAGGGCACCGCCCGCCATCACGGTGAGGGTCGCCGCCAACGCAACGCGAAAGTCGACCGTGGGCGGGCTGAACATCGACTTGTTGTCGCCTCCGCCCGTGCTCGCCATGAGCACCCGGACCACCTCCAAGAGTCCGAGTCCGGAGAGCATACCGAGGTAACCCGCGAAGCCCGTGAGCGCGGTCGACTCCCGGAGGATCTGGGAAATGACCGACCAAGGCGTCGCTCCGATGGCCCTGCGGACACCGATCTCGCGCGTACGTTCCCGGACACTGATCATCATGATGTTGCTCACGCCGATGATGCCGGCGAGGAGCGTGACGACGCCTACGAACCAGATGAGGAGCGAGATACCGGTGAAGAGACCACCGATCTTCGTGAACTCTTTCTCGGCATTCCACGTTCCCACTGCTTGCTTGTCTTCGCTCGCGAAACGATGGCGTTTGGCGAGGATTTCTCGAATGCGTCGCTCGACGTCTTCCGATTGGGCTCCGTCGCGCATGAGCACCGCGAAGTTGTTGACCCATGGCTCGGGGCGAAGAGATTGCTGAAAGGTGGTGAGGGGCACGTGAATCGTATTGCCCATTCGGTCGCCTCGATCGCCCGACGCCATCGGACGAAACAGACCGATGACCAGAAACTCCGTCCCTTTGATTCGAATCGTTTGTCCGAGCGGGTCGGCGATGTTCGGGAAGAGCACCTCGGCGACTCGATTGCCGATGACGACCACCTTCCTGTGGCGCTCGACGTCGAGCTCGTTCAAGAATCGCCCGAGAACGATGTTCTCGGGCTGGATTCGTATGTAAGCCGGAACGTCACCCGACACGTTGAACGTACCCGAACGGTCACCCCGCGTGACGAGTTCTCCGCCGCCTCTCCCACCGAGAGAGACACGCGGCGCCACAGCATCGATTTGCGGGATCTCGTGCTCGAGGGCGAGCGCGTCGGCGCGCGTGAGTTTGACGTACCGCCCGGGCGAGAGCCCCGCGAACGGGAGCGCGGTCCGCTCACCCCACACGTAGAGGCTGTTGGTGGCGAGCCCTGCCATGTCGTTCTGCACGCCACCCTGGAGCCCGTTGCCGAAGCCCACCATCACGATCAGCATCAATACGCCCCAGAAGACGCCGACAGCCGTGAGCGCGGTGCGGAGCGCATTGCGACGCAACGTGCTCCCAATCTCGATCCAGTTGTCGAGATCGAACACCGCTCACTCCGCTCGCAGCGCGACGATGGGGTTCACACGCGCAGCGAGCCGCGCAGGGAAATATCCAGCGAGCAACCCCGAAGCGACCAGGAGCACCGTCGCCGAAGCGACCACGCCGAAGCTCGCGTCGGGGTCTCTGAAATAGTCACTAGGTGGAACGTTCTTGCGCACGAGCTCGAGCAGGCCGAGGCCTGCAACGAGACCGACGTAGCCGGCGGTCCCCGTGACGACGAGCGCCTCGGCGAGGATCTGGGAGATGATCTTGAACGGCGTCGCGCCAAGCGCTTTTCGAATACCGATCTCTTTCGTTCGCTCGCGAACCGAGATGAGCATGATGTTGCTCACCCCGACGATCCCCGCGACGATCGTCCCCAATCCGACGATCCAAATGAACATTCGAATGCGCGCGAAGAGGGCCACGACGCGCTGAAACTCTTCCACGTTGTTGCTGATGCGAATGGCCCGTTTGTCTTTGGGCGAAAAATGATGCCGACCGGCGAGGAGACGCTTGGTCGCCTCGAGAGCAGCTTTGCTCTGATCGACGCTCGCCTCGCCGATGGTGAACATGATCTGATGAATCTGCGACGCGCCCCCATAAGCCATTTGTGCGGTCGATATTGGAATGTAGACCTTGCTCTCTTCTTCCTCGCCGCCCTCGTCTCGAAAGACTCCGACCACGCGGTACATCGTGCCGCGCACGTCGATCCATTCACCGATCGGATCGGCCTTCTTGAAGAGTCGAGCAACGGCGGTGGGCCCGATGACCGCGACCTTTCGTCGATACTTCATGTCGAGCTCGTTGATGAATCTCCCGCTCGTGACGATCGTATTCTCGATGAATCGGTGCCCCGGGTGGCACGCTCTCACGTCGAACGAAGAGACGGTGCCCTTGTACGAAACGGTGAATTGCCCCGATAGATAAAAGCGGCCGGTGATGTGATCGACGCCGTCGATGTTGCGCCTGATGGCGTCGTAGTCTTCGTCGGTCAGCTTCACGCTGCGGCCGATTTTGTGGCCCTCGAACGGCAGCGAGGTCGACCCGCGATAGACCCACAAGCTGTTGGTCGCATCGTCACGAAACCCGTGCTCGGCGCCATTCTCGATTCCATTGCCGGCGCCAAGGAGCAACACGAGCATGAAGATGCCCCAAGCGACGCTGAAAGCCGTCACCGCGGTGCGGAGCTTGCTCGTACGCAATGTCTCGAGAAGCTCGTTCAGTCGATCGAAGCTCACGGAGGGGGCGCCTCGTGATCGATGACGCCGTCTTTGAGTCGAATGGTGCGGTGGGTCGCGCGCGCGACGAGGACCTCGTGGGTGACGATCACGATCGTGACGCCGCTCTCGTTCACATCTTTCAAGATGCCCATGATCTGCTCGGAGGTCTTCGAATCGAGCGCGCCGGTGGGCTCGTCGGCGAGGAGGACGCGCGGCTGCGTCACGAGGGCGCGCGCGATCGCGACACGCTGCTTCTGACCGCCCGACATCTCGGAGGGCAAATGCATCGCCCAGTCTTTCAGGCCGACTCGGTCGAGATATTCGAGCGCGAGCGCGTCGCGCTTTCGCCGTGAAACGCCCTGGTAATAGAGCGGGAGAGCCACGTTCTCGGCCGCCGTCTTGAACGACAGCAGGTTGAACGATTGGAACACGAACCCGATGAATCGATTGCGGTAGGTCGCGGCGCGCGCCTCCGAAAGGTCGCGAATCAACGTGTCGCCGAGCATGTAGCTGCCCGAGTCGTAGTCATCGAGGATGCCTAGAATGTTGAGCAGCGTCGACTTGCCCGAGCCGCTCGACCCCATGATCGCCACAAGCTCGCCCTCGTCGATCGTGAGCGCGACGTCACGGAGCACGTGGAGCGAGTGGTGCCCCAGGTGATACGACTTGTTGAGGTTTTCCAGGCGAATCACGTTCCGGTCCGGAGGCTAGCAGCCCGCGAAGCCCATCGACTACGCGCGCTCGACCGAGCGGCCGATCTCTGCGCGGCTCGGTGAGCGACTCGGACACGGTGTGCTCGTTCTTCTTGGCTCGTTCTTCTTGGCTCGCTCGTCGCGAGTCGGTCTTGGGCCCTCAGGTCGTCGGGAAGGGCTCGCGCGTCGCATCATCGGGATTCGACGCGTCGCTCCCCTCGCCGAACTCCACGCGAGCAGACGAAACGACGAAAGGACCGCCTTGCTCTTCTTCGACGAGCGCATCGAGGTCTTCGGCGAGGTCTTGCTCACCGCTGTTCATGGCGCTGACCGTCGACTCGCCCAGCTCTTCTGCGAAATCGTCGGCTTCGGGGTGCCCGTCGATGAACGCGCGGTTGTCGTCGTGGACGTGGGTCTCTTCACCCTTCGCGACGAGCGCGGCGGCGTAGGCCGGGTCGAGGTGACCGACGTGGTCTTCGCGGCGTAACGCATTGTTCTTTTTTTTCGCGGTCGTCATGATTCGTCTCCTTCTCGATGGCATGCATCGCTCGCGGGAGCGGTGCTGCGTCAACTGTCCCTCGCCTCGCACGTTCGCGCCAGGGCTTGTTTCGATGGCTATTTCGACCCCGAGGGTTGACCTCGGGCGTGCCGGCCTTAGTGCATGACGAGGGCCATCGCGGATGGCGACGTGCACCCGCAACGAGCGTTCTCGACCGAGGAGGTTGGCGCGTCGGTCGGCTTCCTCTTCCTCACCAGCTTCGGCGCGTTCGGCGCGATTGCCGCACGCCCCGCCGTTTTGAAGAGGTCGCGGAACATGGCGCCCTCGGACGCCGAGATCCTCATGTTTAGCTGCAGCGGGCGGACTCGATTGGGGGGCATGCCTCTATGTATAGCCATGTTCGAACAAGTGACTATGTGATACCTTAGGTTTACATATGCATTTGTAACTCAACTCATGAATGACGACGGGCTGGGTTACGGAGCGCCACGGGGGAGCGAGCCCGCACATTGCCGAAGCGCGCATGGCGTGAGCGATTGCTCGCTCGGTCGCGAAGACACGAAGGTATCGAAGCGCCTTCGAACTCTTGAACGACACGCACGTCCCTCCGCCGCACGGCGCTCCTCGGATCCGTCGCCGGGCGCCTGTGAAGCACGGCAAAGCGAAAACCCCGACATTTGCCGGGGTTTCCTTGGGTTTTCTGGGCGCGCCCGACAGGATTCGAACCTGTGACCAACGGCTTAGAAGGCCGCCGCTCTATCCAGCTGAGCTACGGGCACGAACGAGTCGAGTTCTACCGCAACGAGCCCGATACGCGAAGTGTCGATATCACTTCTGCTCCGACGTCGTTGCCGAGCTCCGACTGACGTCGCTCGCGCCGCTGGCCTCGCGGGGGCTCAGCGTCCCACGCCCTTCAGCATCACGAGCGGCGTCTTGAGAATGATCGTGAGCTCCATCTCGAGAAAGCTCGAAAGTCGTTCGAGTGACGCGGCGTACGCGAGATCGAACAGGAGCTTCATGCGCATGTCGTCGGCGGTGGAGCCTTCGGTTTCGTCGAGCTCGAACGGATTGAGGAGCGTGTCTTCGTGCTTCGAGGCCTCGCTGCCAGCGAACGCCCTTCCGGTGTACCCGAGCGAAATCTGCGCGAGGCCGGTCAGGCCGGGCTTCACGTCGCGCATTCGTTCCTCGAAGAACGGAATTGCCATCGCGAGCTGCTGCAAGAGCTCGGGGCGCTCAGGTCTCGGACCGACCAGACTCATGTCGCCGAGCAAGATGTTCACGAGCTGCGGGAGCTCGTCGAGACGCGACTTGCGTAGAAACCGTCCGACGCGGGTGATGCGGGGATCGTTCTCTTCGGCGATGACCGCCCCCGTGAATTTCTCCGCATCGACTCTCATCGTGCGGAATTTGAACATGAAGAACTCTTCGAAGATCGGCAGCGTCATGCCGTCTTTCGTCTCTTGGCCTTTGAGCATCCCGGCGCGTAGCTGCTTGAAGAAGATGGGGCCGGGCGAGTCGACGTAGATCGCTGCCGCGATGACCGGGACCATGGGCACGGCCACGGCCAACCCCACCCCGGACAGGGTGACGTCGAGGAGGCGCTTAGCGAACTTGACCGAGGGCAACACTCTTGCCGCTTATAGGACAAGGCGCGGGCGCGTGGTAGCCTCGGCGTCGGGTGGTGGACTAGCCTTGTCGACCGAACGAGACCAAGAGCTATTTCGCGCGGGCGCGAACGACTTCATTCGTTTGACCGTTCCGGGCTCGCTCGCTTTCCGTGACGTCGCGGTCCGGGTCGTGGGGACCGCGTGTCGGCTCCTCAGGCCCGTGGGAGAGCTCGCTCACTCCGCGTCGAAAGACGGCGAGGGCGGAAACGGACGGGCCGACTTCTCGCAAGACGAGTTTTCCACACAAGTGGTTTCGGCCTTCAGCGAGGCGTTCAACAACCTGGCGATCCACGGCTACTCCGGGGCCTCGCCCGAGGTCGACAAGCGTATCGAGCTCGAAATCGGCTCGGAGGATGGCTGTTTCATCGTCCGCCTTCGCGACTTCGGTGCCGCCTTCGACCCGAGCAGCTACCTCGAAGTCCCCGACGAGCTACCCGAGCGAGGCATGGGCCTCTTCATCATCCGATCCTTCATGGACGAGGTCGCGTACGCTGCAGGTCCTCCCAACCTGCTGACGCTCAAAAAGCGATGGCCAACGGGGGCGACGTCAGTGATCGACGCTGACCCTTCCCTTGGCCGACAGCCCGGATAAAGTAGTCACGAGAGACTCGAACCCAAGCCATGGCCACAACACGAACCGACACCGACGACCAGACGCTGCTGAAGATCGACGGCACGCTCGACGCCGTCACCGCGCCGGAGCTCAGGCCGACGCTCGATGCGCTCGTGGCTGAAGGACGAAAGCAAATCACCGTCGACCTCTCGGCGCTGAGACTCATCGACAGCTCGGGTGTCGGCGTCCTCGTCTCGCTCTTCAAACGGATCCGAGCGAGCGGCGGCGAGGTTCGTCTCGAAGGCCTGCGCGACCAGCCGCTGGCGATCTTCAAGCTGCTCAGGCTCGATCGCGTGTTCCCCGGTTCCCCCGGAGCGCCGCGTGTCCCCGGACAACCCGACAGCTGAGCGTTCGAACCCCGTCCTCACCGAGGGCGAGGTCCGACTGCCGGGCTCTTGAATGGCGACGGTCATCGATGGACGCAGCTCCTCGCGACGTCCGCCGCCGCCGGCGGCAGCGTCGGAAGCCGGACGCCCGCTCGTCCGCGGCTTCGGTGCGGCGTGGGACGACGTCGATGAGCGTGACGAGACCCGCGATTGGCTGCTCGACGAGCCCGACCTCGTCGAGGTCGTCGACGTGCTGATGCGCCTCATCCGGCGCGGCCAGAAGCGCCGATGGCTGGCGTTCGCGATCACGTTCGTGCTGCTCACGGGGCTCGTCGCGCGCCAAGCCACCAACATCCGCCGCTATCCAGCAAAGGTGGTGCTCGGCGTCACCGAGAATCCCCGCATCGAGGAGGGAACGGTCCAGACGTCGAACGAGCTGAAGAGCTACGTCACCTACGCGGTCTTCACCGACACGGCGATTCTGGCGGTTCTGAAGAAGAACCACTTTCGCGAGGCTGCCATCGAGAAGACGCCTCGGATTGTTCTCGAGAGCTTCCGAGAAGATTGTGAGGTCGACGTTTCGAAGAACGAGTTCGCGGCGCCGCGCTTGCCTGGCGACACGCGATCTGCGCTCGTTTCGATCGAGCTTTGGCTACCCAATCCCGAACAGGCCATCTCGATCGTGCGTGATCTGAGCGATCTCGTGGTCGCGCGCGACGAGCAGAACAACGCCGAACGAGTGAAGATCGAGCGCGCCCTCGCGACCGAGACCTTTTCGCTCGCCGGAACGAACCTCGATCGACTCTGGCGAGAACGACTCAAGGCCGCACACGAGATCGAAACGGCCGACGTCTTTCGGACGGCCGAGCTGAAGGTCAAGCTCGACAACCTCGACCGCGCGCTGGTCGGAGCGAAAGCGCGCGTAGACGACGCCGAACGAGCGCGGCGAAAGCTCGACTTCGCCGCTGCCGCGAGCCAGGGCAGCGTCGCCCTGAGGTGGGACCACGTCGACCGAGGCTCGGCCGCGATCAAAGTCGACGAGCGCTTCGCCATCTCGGAGGTCGCCGTCATCGGTTTCCTCGTATTGCTCCCCCTGATGCTGTTGGGCGTGGGCGCATTCAATCCCACGGTGTACGATGACCGCGATGTGCGTTGGCTCGGTCTGACCGCGCTCGGCGTCGTCAAGACGACGGCAGTGCCACTCCCTTCTGCGAAAAGCTGATGGACAACCGGGCCAATTTTTCAACGCACGCTGGCAGCGACGACGGGCAGGGCGAATCGCGCGAGCTGCGGCGGATGCTCACGATCATCAAGCGCGCGCTGTTGAACTGGCGCTGGTCGGTGGTCATCGTGGCTGTCGGCCTCATCGCGGGCGTCGCGGTCGCCGTCATCAAAAAGCCGAGCTACCGGTCCGAGACCATCGTCGTCTACCGCCAGGGCGTGAAAATGGGCGAAGAGGGGGCGGCCCAGAGCCTCTCTCTCGGCGTGCGGCTCGAAGAGATGCTCCTCGCAAGGTCGCGGCTCGAGGGGCTCCTCGACGAGCTCGCCCTCTACCAAGACGTGAAGAAGAAAGACGGCGAAATCGAAGCCGTCGAAGCCTTCCGCGGCGACGTGACCTTCAAGGCACGAAGCACCGACACCTTCTCCATCAGCTACAAGGGCAAAGATCCCGGGTTGGTCCAGCGCGTCACCGAACGCCTGGCGAAATCACTCATCGACGAAAACCAGCGACTGCGCGTCGAGCAAGCTCGCACCCAGCGCGAGTTTCTCGAGGCACAGAAGTCCCAGAGCGAAGTCGCTCTGAAAGACAAAGAGCGGGAGCTCGCGCGCTTCCTCGCCGATCACCCCGAGTTCGCGCTCGATACGAACGCCCAAGCGCAGCAGGGAGCGTCGATTCGTGCGGCGGCGCAGGCCAACAAGGCGGGCGCCAAAGACAACGCTCTCGACGCGCTCGAGCGTCAGGCAGCGCGAAGCCGCGCCGCGCTCGACGGGAACACTCCGCCGCCCTTGCCGGGTGCGCCGCCGAACGATCCGGCCCTCGACGCTGCGGTCTCGCAAGCCCAGAGCGAGCTCTCCTCGGCCAAGGCCGAGCTGGCCGACAAGAAATCGCGTTACACCGACCAGCACCCCGACGTCATCGCCGCTTCGGGCAAAGTCGCCGAAGCGCAGAGCCACGTGAAGGCGGCGCAAGACAAGCTCCACGAGTCGCAGATGAAGGCCGGCGGAGAAACGGGCTTCTACGATCCCGATACTGCCAAAGACAAGCTCAAGGACCAGGTCAAACGCCTCGACGCCGAGATCGCCGAGCGACGAAAAGCCGCCGACAGCAAAGAGAAGGGCAAGAGCGAGCCATCGACGGTGAACGACGAAGCCAACCGCGTCGTCGCTCTCGAGACCGAATGGGCGCGCCTCTCACGCGATCTCTCGGAGTCGCGCGATCGCATGAACGAGCTCGAGCGAAACTACTTCCGCGCCCAGATCGAGGCGAGCTCGTCACTCGGTGGCTACTCGGATCAGGTCGTGGTTCTCGATCCGGCCTACACACCGTCGCGCCCGAATCCGCCTGGAAAGACGCTGATCGTGATCATTGCCTTCGCGGCGTCGTTCGTGCTCGCGATGATCATCTCGGTGCTTCGAGCTCTGCTCGACAACCACATCTACGAAGAGTCCGACCTCGTGCGCGTGGCTCCGGTCCTCGCAGTCGTTCCTCGTGCGGGTGCAAGGCGATGGTGGCGACGTGACAAGGCCTAATCCACAACCTCAACAACAGTCGTCGACGACGACCGTCGAGAAGCAGCTCGATCAGCTCGTCGAGCGCATCTCGGCAGCCGAGCAGTCTCCGAGCACGCGGGCGCTCCTCATCGAGGCGCGCCGGCTCCGGAGCGTGATCGCCAACTGGCGCACGGTCCCGCCTCTCCAGAACGTCCGCGACGAGATGCTCGCGCGGGTGCTTCACATCTCGGCCGCGGTCGGCGACGCCGTCCCTGCCTCGTCGGGCGGCAGCCGATCGCATCGCAGCACCGCCCAGATGTTCCCGCCGCAGCTCGCGACCGGAATCGTGTTTCCAGAAGCGAACGGCTTCGGTGGTGCGACGACCGAGGAGACCGTCATCACCGACGGGCTCGGAGCGTTGCCACAGACGGCGCTCGACGTGCATCCCGTTCGATTCGACGCTGCCGCGGTGAGCCCTCACCTCGCTATGCTCGCCGACCCTTACTCCCAGCGCGCCGATGCTTACCGCGCGCTCCGTCACCGCCTCTCGGCAGCCGGCGATCCGAAGGTCATCGGCGTGACGAGCGCCAATCGACGCGAGGGGAAAACCACAGCCGCCATCAACCTCGCAGCCTCGCTGCGTGAAGGCGCGCGCAGCCGGGTCTTGTTGCTCGAAGCGAACCTGCGAGCCCCGTCGATCGCTACGGCCCTCGGATTCATTCCACCCGTGTGCTTCGGCGAGCAGCTCATCCGGCATCGCAAAGATCCGCTCGAGCCCTGGGTCGCCGCCGAGCCGCTCTCGCCACTCCACGTGATGGCCGTGAACCCGACCTCGAAGCTCTCTCCCCTGCTCGATCCGATCGGATTCTCGATCGCCATCGATCGCCTTCGCATGGCCGGCTACGACTACATCGTCGTCGACACGTCGCCCGTGCTCGACAGCGCCGACGTGAACATGATCGCCGATTCGGTCGACGGCCTGCTCCTCGTCGCCCTCGCGAAGAAGAGCGACGGAAAGAGCGTCAAACGAGCCATCAATCAGATTGGCTCGATGACGTTCCTCGGGACGATTCTGCTCGAGTAGCCGTCAGCCTCGGCAGTCGGGCTGCAGCAGACAGGACTCAAGCAGTCGGGCTGCAGCAGACCGTGCTCAGCAGTCGGCCTCAGCAGCCGCGGATGGGCGGCGGCGCGAGCTTGTAGTCGCGGTACTGCCCCGGATCGCCTTCTTTTCCGTCCATCGCGGCGATGGCGATGTTGAACATCTCGCGCGCGGTCGCGTAGTGGAGCTTCCAGCTCGTGCCGTCGTTGTAGCGAGTCGTCAGCTCGTGGTGGAGGGCGCGGCTCGAGTCGCCGAGAACGCTCGCCGCCTGCTGCTCGGGTGCGCCATGGGTGTGGACCTTCACGAAGACCCACTCGGGGCGCCCTTCCACGCTCACACCCGCGTCGACCCAGCGCTTCACGCGCGTCGGCGTGACCGGATCGTTGGCCGACACGTCGGCCATCTCGATGCGCACGGGCATCTTCTTCGCGCGGAAGGCCAGCGCCGTGGGTCCCTCGATCATCAGGATCCGATCACTCCGCACCTCCCCCACTTTGGCGCGCTCGCCGTTCTCGTAGGCGCGACGCTCGGACAGATCGCCGACCGGCCAATAGATTTGGTTCACGATGTTGGGCTGCGCTTCGCTCTCGGGCGCGGGAAAAGTGAAGTCGGCGTAGCAGCCGGTGTCGAAAAGGAGCGGGATCTCTTCGTCGACGCCGCACATGCGTCCGTCGTCGGCAGAGTTGGCGAGGCACCAGTTGCCGTGAATGAACCCGTACCGCTTGCGGCCATCGGCGTCGCGAGAGAGGTGGCCGTGGCGGCCGAAGTCTTCGAGGTAGCGCAAAATGTCACGTCGCAGCGTCTCGGACGTATCGCCATCGTGATGCAAATGCAGCTCGACCTCGCCCCAGCGCGACCGAGAGAGGTCGGCCAGGGCCTCGAGCCAGAGCGGCCGGTACTGCTCTCCGGGGAAGAAGAAGGTGTGCTGTGGATGGATGCCATCGGCATCGCGGTACTGCTTCGCGAGTGCGGGATACCCCTCGCTCCATGCGCGGACGCGCGCGTCGCCTTGCTCGTCGGAGACCTCGTCCCAGAGCGGCTCCCAGTGATCGACGAACGTGAAGACGAGATGGCGTGGTCCCGAGACCGGGGCTCGACGCCGCCTCTCGGCGAGGTGACGCAGATAGCCACCCATCCAGCGATCGAGCTTCTTTCCCTTCACATAACCGAGAACACCCATCGAATCTCCCGTGCGCCGCGATCGGCGTTGACATGCAATTTACTCGGTGATGACGACGCCCAAATTCAGCTCGTCGGGCACACCGCGTACGGCGGCGAGAATTTCGCTCTCGGTCACCTGTCCCGAGCGACCGACGACGATGATTCCTTCGAGCATTTGAACCGCGCCGAGAAGCTCTCCGGGACGTTGGCATCCGGTGAGATCGACGAGAACCTGACCATGAGCCTCGCCTCGGTGGCCGCGCGAAGGCTCTTCGACGAATTGCATGAGCACACGGATCATCTCGAATTTCGCGCCCATCGGGGCCACTTCGAAGGGAGCGAGGACGGCGATCGATGGCGCAGCACACTGTGCGTACACGAAAGCGCCCGACCCCGGTACGACGAGATCGGGGCCGAAGCCCGAGCGTTGCTCCGGATCGAGCACGATCGTGAGCGTCTGCGTGAGCCGCGACAGCGCGAACCCCACCTGGCGTGCCAGCGGCTGAATCAACGGATCGGGCCCGGTCGGAAGAAGCCCGACGACGCCTCGTCCGCTGTGGCGCAGCTGGCGCGCGAGGCGCGCACCATCGACCGAGATGAGAATGTCATCACCGGTTCCCTCGTGGGAGGTGTCGGCGACGACACGCATCAGATCGGCCATGTCGGCGACGGGCAGCCACGGGGGCGCGATGGTCACTCGAGGGACTATACCGCCTCGTTCCCACTTGCGCGACGAGCTGTGCTACGAGCCGTGTCTCGGGATGGGATCAGGGTGAGCCGTCGCTTCGTCACAAGCTGGGGCATCGCCGCGTTCGCGCTTCTGCCCGCGGTCGCGCTTCTGCCCGCTGTCGCGCTGTGGCCGAGCCGCGCCCAAGCTCAGGTGGCGTTCGACTGGCAGGGACAGGTCGAGGCTGGAACGGGCGTCACGACGAACGTCGCGAACACGCCGGTTCCCGCGAAAGATGCGCCCTTCGGTACCCCGTTCCCCCACTGGGACGGGTTTGGCAACATCTCGCCCGGCGTCCAGCTGAGCTTCGAGACCCGGAGAACGACGCACACGCTGAGCTACGTCTTCGACTACCGGTATTACTTCATTCACCACGAGGCGAACGCGATCTCGAACAGCCTCGCTTACGGCCTCGGAGCGACCCTGAGCCCGACGGTCGATCTCGCGATGGGGCTCACTCTGTCGCAGACGCAAGTGAGCGCGTTCAACCTCGTCGGCTCGGCACAGCAGTCTCAGACGCTCGTCACGACGGCGGGCAACAACTACCTCTTCACCGGCCTCGTGAACCAGGCGCTCCACGTGCAGGCGTCGACGAACAACGTCTTCTCCGAAGGGCTCGCCTTCACCGCGCACGACACGCTCCCCGTTGCTCCCGCCGCCGGGCAACCGAGGTCACCCCAGATCCAGACGTACGTCGCGTCGTCGACGTTCTCGCTGGTGCATCAGTTTCAGCGCGACACGCTCGGCGGCGAAATCGGGACCGATGCGCTTCTGTTCCCCGAGCAGATCCAGCCGGCGCTCGTCGTTCCAGGGCACATCGACATGGTGCATCGGGCGACGCTCGATTGGCATCACGACTACAGCCCAGAATGGTCGACCTCCATCGCCGCCGGTGTGCTCGTCGCCTACCAGGCCAACGCGCCCAAGTCGCCCGCGGTCCAGCCTGCAGCCACGGCGAGCCTCGACTACGCGACCGAGCGGGGCCAAGGCGGAATCACGTACACGCACGCGGCCCAGCCAAACCTCATCACGCAGCAGCTCGCGCTCGTCGACTCGATCACCCTTCGCGGAGGGATCCCGCTCCGGCGCGGCTTCGATCTCTCGGGCGTCGCGGGCGCGCTCGCGAGTCGGGCCTTGCTCCTCGATCGCGGCGGCTATGGCAATGTGAGCTACGGGATTTTGGCCGACGCCGCGCTCGGCTACACGAAGGTGAACCTCCCGCTCCGGTTCGAGCTGCGGTACTCGCTCTCTCGCCAGTTTCCCATCGGAAAGCAGCGCACCGATCTTCCTCCGGCGCTCGACATCCGTCGACAGAACTTGATGTTCTCCGTCACCTACTACTTTCCGCAATCTCCTGCGCTCGGCACGCACGGACCGTCGCTCGTCGCCGTCCCGTCTCCATCGAGCAACCCCGACATCATCGGTCGGCGCGAGCAAACGCGCGGCCAGATGGAAGACAAGGATCGCCAAGGTGCTCACGAGCGACGTGAAGAGCGCGACAAGAAGAGCGAGTCGACCGGCGACTCGAGCGCACCGAGCAACTGACGCGGTGTGGCTCGCGGGCGGCATCGCGCTGTCGGCGTTCGCGCTCTCACGGCTTTTTCCCAGCGTCGCGTGGGCCGCCCCGAGGGTCTATGCGGTGGACGAAGGCGAACGGGTCAACCCCAAGAGCGATGCCTCGCGAATCGGCTCGAACCGCGTCGACTTGTCCGCGTTGCGGGGCGAAACCGTGAGCCTGCAAATCGCGATCGACGCCGACGCCGCGTCGCTCGATGCGGTCACCGTCGAAGCCCCTCCGCTCAAAGCCATGGGAGCCCCGTCGCTCGCGATGGAGCGCTTCGTCGAGCACTTCGTCTCTGTTCGCGCACGCTCGAGGAACGACTCGGAGCGCGGATCTTCGCTCGGTTTCTCGGCGGCTGCGCGTCCGAGCGACGAAGGGATCATCGGCGCGTTGCCCGATGCGCTCATCCCGATCGGCGTCGCTCGGTGTGGCGTCACCGAAAGATCGTTTTGCCCTTACCCGCTTCGCATCGACGCGCGCTCGACGGGTGCGGTTTGGATCGACGTGTCGGTCCCCGAGAGCCAGCCTGCGGCGAGCTACTCATCGCGCGTCACCGTGCGATCGGGCGACGTCGTTCTCGGGACCGTCGACGTCACGCTCCGCACGAGCGAGCTGCGCCTCCCCTATCGGGCCGTGAGCTTCTTCGCGTTCTACGCGTTCGACACGCTCGAGCAACAGTTCGACGAGCCGCGTGCCGTCGAGCGCCAGCTCTGGCAGCTCCTCCACGCGCACCACGTCGACGCGCTGGCGGCGCTCACGTCGACCGCCGAGGCCGACAGGCTCGCGCAAGCCTACTCCGGAGCCTGGTTCACCCCCGGGGCCGGCTACCGTGGAGCCGGCGAAGGGGCCAAGCCCGAGGTCGCCGCGATCGGCGCCTTCGGATCGCTCGGAGCGCCTTCGAAAGACCAAGTCGATCTCGCCCTCGCGATCGGCGCGAAGCTCCCGGCTTCGGTGACCGATCGCTTCGTCTACACGGTCGACGAAGAGTGCAAGAGCCCGCTCGGCAAGCAATGGCGAGACGCCCTCCGCGAGCGCAAAACGGCGCTCGTCGCGGGGCGAACTTGCGGCGACGATCCACGCACCCAAGAAGCCGACCTCGTCATGATGCCGGCGCAGGCGTTCCAGATCGACGCGGCTCGAGAGGCGCGCAAGGGCGGGCGAAAGGTCTTCGTCTACAACGGGCAGCTCCCGTTCGCGGGCCCGATGATGCTCGATGTTCCGGTGACGAGCCTCACGGCAGACGCGATCGCGTCGGCGAGCATCGACGTGGGCCGTTGGTTCTTGTGGGAGACCACGTTTTGGGGTGACGGTAACCCTGGTGGCCACGGCCCACGCGACGTGTTCGACGATCCCGAGACGTTCCACAACGCCGACGGTGACACGTCGCTCGGCGACGGCCTCCTGGTCTATCCAGGCAGACAGCGACTCTTCCCACGGCATTCGCTCGACGCCGAGCAAGTTCTGCCATCGATGAGGCTCAAGGCGTTGAGACGCGGCATCGAAGACGCCGGACTCTTCGCGCTCGCGGAGCGCGTCGATCCGGCCGCGACACTCCGCATCGCACGCGAGGCCGTCACTTCGGCGTTCGACGACGTCGCCGAGACCGACGAACCGGGCTTCGTCGTTGCGCCTGCTCATCTTGCATCGCTCAGGGCCGAGCTTCGAGCGATCCTCGAGCGCGAGCCCACGGGTCTCTCCGACGCCGATGCGCGCATACAAATCACGCGTCTCCGCGAAGCGCGGGCGACGACGCGCCGGAAAAGGTTGCTGCCGCGCTCGCTCGAGCCCTTTTTCGAGCTCACGGCTTCGATGGCTCTTTTCGTGGCGGGCTATCTCGCCGCGCGCGCTCTCAGACGGCCAGAAAATCGACGGAAAGAAAAGAGCTGAGCTCGCTTTCGGGGTCATCGATCCCTCTCTGGCTGGTCGGGCCTTCGTGCTAACGTTTCGCCCATGTGTGGCATTGTCGGCTACGTCGGTCCGCAGCCTTGCGCGGACATGTTGGTAGATGGTCTTCGTCGGCTCGAGTACCGGGGCTACGACTCCGCGGGCTTGGCGATTCACAATGGAAAGTCGATCGAGCTTCTTCGCTCGGTCGGCAAGCTCGCCAACCTCGCGAAGGCACTCCACGAGCATCCCCTTCCTGGAGCGCTGGGCATCGGCCACACGCGATGGGCCACCCATGGTCGACCGACGCAGATCAACGCCCACCCACACGTGGCAGGCAACATTGCGCTCGTGCACAACGGTATCATCGAGAACCATCTCGACCTACGACGCGAGCTCTCCGCCGAGGGCGTGAAGTTCGCTTCTGATACCGACACCGAGATCGTCGCGCACTTGATTCACCGCGAGTCGAAGGCCGGACACGATCTGTTCACCAGCGTTCGACACGCGCTCCTCCGCGTGCAGGGCGCATACGCCGTGGCCGTCATCGATCAGAACGAGCCGAACCGCATCGTCGTCGCGAAGAACGCGTCGCCGCTCGTCATCGGCCTCGGTGACGGCGAGACGTTCTGCGCAAGCGACATCCCGGCAATTCTTCCGTACACGAAGAACATGCTCTTCCTCGAAGAGGGGGAGATCGCGGTTCTCGAAGCGACCGGCGTCAAAATCTTCACCCTCGAAGGCAAGTCGGTCGAGCGCGCTGCGAAGGTGATTCTTTGGAACGCCGCGCAGGCCGAAAAGGGTGGCTTCAAGCATTTCATGTTGAAGGAGATTCACGAGCAGCCTCGTGCCATCGAAGACACCCTCCGAGGTCGCGTCGATCTCGCCGCGGGCGACGTGTTCGACAGCGAGATCGGAATCGACGCCGAAGCCGCCAAAAAGATCAAACGCGTCTACTTCATCGCCTGTGGAACGAGCCATCACGCCACGCTCTACGGTCGCTTCCTCATGGAATCGATCGCACGCCTCCCTTCGACGACCGAGCTCGCGAGCGAGTTCATCGGTCGCGATCCGGTCGTCGGCCCCGACGATCTCGTCATCGCCGTCTCCCAATCGGGAGAGACCCTCGACACCCTGACGGCGCTCAAGGTGGCTCGCGATCACGGGGCACGCATCCTCGCGGTGGCCAACGTCATCGACTCGGCGATACCGCGCGCCGCGAACGGCTCGTTCTATACGCATGCCGGCCCCGAAATCGGTGTCGCTTCGACCAAGTGCTTCACCACCCAGCTCGCCGCGATGGTGCTCCTCGCCGTCTATCTGGGGCGGCGTCGAGACGTTCTCACCAAAGAGCGCGCGACCGAGATCCTCCAGGGGCTCGTGGAGATCCCGCACCACATCCGCGACGTGCTCGCGCTCGACGACTCCATTCGCGATCTCGCACGCGGCCTCTCCGTGGCGAAGAGCGCTCTCTTCCTCGGCCGTGGCGTGAGTTACCCCATCGCCCTCGAAGGCGCATTAAAGCTGAAAGAGATTTCGTACATCCACGCCGAGGGCTACGCCGCCGGCGAAATGAAGCACGGGCCCATCGCGCTCATCGACGCCGACATGCCCATCATCGCCATCTTGCCCGACGATCGCTCGTACGAGAAAATCGCGTCGAACGTGCAAGAAGCCAAAGCGCGCGACGGGCGAATCTACGCGCTCGCCTCGCGCGGCAACGGCGACATCGGCGGCATCGCCCAACACGTCGTCTACCTGCCCAAGGTCGATCCGGTGCTCTCGCCCTTCATCACCACGGTGCCGCTCCAGCTGCTCTCGTACTACGTGGCCGACTTCAAAGGCACCGACGTCGATCAGCCGCGCAACCTCGCGAAGACCGTCACCGTCGAGTGACGGCTTGTCCGGGGGTTGAGGGCCCGTCCTTCTTCTCTCGCCCGAACCCTCAGGGCTTGGGTCGATTGCGGCCGCGCTTGAGCATGGTGCCCTTCCACGTCAACATCGAATGGCCCTTGTATTGGCCTTCGTAGCCGGCGAGGTCTTCTTCGACACCGAAGAATACGAGATAGGTCATCTCCTTCCACTCGACGAAGTCTTCTCGGTTGTCGGCCAAGAAGTAGCGCGAACGCCAGGTTCCGCTGTTGAGATAGACCTTCTCGTGGCCGTCTACGACCTTGAGCGCCGCCTGCTCGAACTCGTGCGTATGGCCATAAGCCACGTAATGGTAGTCGGGCGTCTCGAGCCCGGGTTCCAAGAATGCAGCTTCGCGTTGCGGGTCGGTGTGACTCGCCGCGAAGCGCTGAAATCCGTCGTACGTCTTCATGAGACTCGACAGCTCGCGCATCCCAACGCCGAGCTTGAGGAGCCCGGCCAGGGCCTGCAGCTCGTCGGCCTCGTCCCATCCCCAGCCGTCGCGCTCTTTCAGCCAATGTGTGACGAAGGGCAATTCGGTGAACTCGCGGGCGACCTCGCCGGCCGCCTCGGTGACGGCTTCGATCACGTGGTTTCGCTCGTCGTCTTGCCAGGCCTCACCGGTGCCGGGCACATAGTCGGAATCGCCGATCGCCCCAGCCTCGTGCCAAATCCAGGGAATGGCGGCCGTTACCGGCCTCACGTTCTCGATGTTCTGGAGATGTTGGTACACCCCCTCGGCCACCAATGGGCGGACGTGACCACGAAGGAGCTCGCCTACCCGCTTGGGCAGCTTCACCACGAGCTCGGTGGTGATGCAGTCTCCGATGGGGACCTTCTGATAAGCATTCTCGTCAAAAACGAAGTGGTTTTGGTCTTTGCGAAAGCCCTCGAAATTCCACACGTCGAACTCGTGACCGTGACGAGCCACGAGCGCGTATTCGGTGCTGCGGTAGAGGTGCTCCGAGAGCCCGACGACTTCTCCGTCGTAAAGGCCGAGAAGCTCGCGCGTGCGGGCGCGAACCCGCTCGTCGACGCAATACAGGCGATCGTGATTGCCCGGGACGAAGAGCCGTCTCACGGGCTTTCCCGTGCGCTGCTCGAAAGCGGCGATTCGCGGCGCAATCGCTGAATGTCGGCCGGTGAGTATCTCGAGATGCGGTTTCACTTCGGTGGCGATGGCCTCGAGGATGGCGAGCGCGTGCTCTCGGCACTCGGGCCGGAGTGAGGTGGGCCGCTCGTTGATCGCCGGATCACCCCAAGGGCGATGCTCGGGCGCCACCTCGAACCATTTCTCGGTACGAATCAGATCGAAGATGTCGCCGAGAAAGAGAATGTCGAGGCCCGTCGCCCCCTTGTCCTCGGCGAGGATGAGCACATCCTGCATCCACGCGAGGAACGCCTCGCAGGCGACGTTGTGCGCGCCGGCCGTGCCATCGACGAAATGGAGATCGGAGATGACGACGAGCATGGCCCTAGCTCCTTCAGTCGCGAGAGATGTCGATCCATGGAAGACCCATTCGCTTGAGCAGGGTCGCGGCAGACACGGCGATGAGACAGTTCATCAAGACGAAGAACGCCAGCATCGAGTGGAACAAGTACCAAGGACGCTGCAAGAGATAGAGCTCGGCCGAATCGATGAAGATGGCCGAGGTTCGAAACCAGATCGCGAGTTGCACGGCGACCAAGTACTTTCGAGGGTTGCGTGAGCCAAGGAACTGGAACCACGCCGCGAAGAGCCAATACATTCCCACGCCGCGAATGAACAGCGGCTCGTATTGGGGCGCGAACTGTACGAACGCCTCGAAGTGCTTCGCGAACACGACCGCGTAGATCCCGAGCCCGAGGTCCCAGAAGACCAGCGTACCCAATAGGAGCTTGAGAAGCTTCTCGGCCTTCGCTTTCGGATCGATCGAATCAGTCATGTCGGGTCTCCTTGGGTCGAGGCCGAGGCTTTCGAACGTGCTTCGCCCTCACGGGGCGGGTCGTTCGCTACCGCCTCGGCGGCGACGTCGTTCGCGGGGCGCGCGGGCGAGCTCCCGCTTTGGTCGCGCGCCTTCTGCAGCACACCCCTGGCGCCGAGCGGGCTGTGCTTTTGGTAGATGACTCCGCCGAGCGGCGAGAGAATCGCCGACGACAGCCCGAGAAGGCGCGTCATCGGCTTTCGTCGAAACGCCGAGCTCATGAAGTTGTGATTGAGCACTGAGAAGACCGAGTTGGTGAACCCATAGCTCTCTTCTGCCGTGTCCCAAAAGTCGATGATCTCTTTGGGGACGTTGCGCCAAGGCTCGTACACGCTCGCGTCTCCGTCGAGCTCGACGTCGGGCTTGCCGAACGCTTGAATGGCGAGCTGCATGTAGCGGCTCACCATGGGATCGAGGCCCATCTTGGTTGCTCCCACCCAATCGACCGCGAGCAGGCACTCTCCGCCGATGATGGTCTCGGTCACGTTGGGCTCTTTGTCGGCGAAGATTCCGAAGGGCCCGTCGGCCGAGATCGTCGCGTCGATGAGCCCGAAATGGACAGGGAACGAAACGAGCATGTCGATGGTCGGGTAGTAGAGCTCTCGCTTGTAATGGTATTCGTGAATCTTGTCTTGCATGGCGAGCGCGCCATAAATGTTCTTGATCGTCAGCGTGTACCAGGCCCACGTATGGGTCTTGTTCTTGGCGAACGAGATCCGCACGTCTGCATCTCGCCAGGTCGGCCCGACGACGTGCTGCCCCAGCGGCCCATCGAATCGGTGGGGCACCTTCTCGAGCGTCAGATCGACGATCTCGTAGTGCCCATTGGGCGCGTAGCCTGCGACCTTCGCGACGTTAGCGACCTCGCGGTCGTAAAAAAAAGTTCCCGTAGGCAGATTGAGCTTCTACGACTTTGATGCGCCGGTATCCGGCCGCCCAAATTCGCTCGACCAAGTGCTCGACGAGCTCGGGATCAGTGAACGTCGACTTGTCGTCTACCGAATACATGAACATCAAGTTCGGTTTGATGACGATGTCGAGCGATGCCTTGTCTTTCGAGGTCTCTTTCTCGCGGCGCGAAAGAACCTCGAAGAAGCCCGTCCGGCGGAGCACTTCGTCGAGCGCCAGAAGCTTGTCCGCGTTCTTCACGCTGGCGACTTTGTGGGGCCGGTCGCCCGTCCACATCGGATGGTCGGTCTTCGCCTCGAAGAGCTTGTTCTCCTCGAAGAAGCGAGGTCGAGCGATGAGACGCTCGCGGGCCAGAATGCCCGAGAGACCATAGTGAAGAATGATCTCGAGCGGCCACGAGCCGAAAACGAGATACGCGGGCGGAAGCCACGGGCGCATTCCCGTGAATTGCCAGACTCCGCTCGAGGCGCCGAGCGTCTCGCTCACGATGCCGATGCCCATCGCGACCGCGACCAGCGTGACGAGCGTCCCGAGGTCCATGAGGAGCGACGCATACGCAGCGAAGAGGCCCAACGCGCCGTAGTAGATCCAGAACGCCGGCTCGCCATGCCCGCGATAGGGGTGGGAGCCGAACGCGAGCACCGCGAACACCCCGGCGACGACGATGACGTTCAACCAACGTGGACGGTAACGAAGGTGCTTGCGGACCCACGGCCCGATGACGAGCGCGGTGAGCCCGTAAGCGAAGACCGCCGCGAAGGCGAACATCGTGCAGACGAAATAGTAGGTACCGCGTGGCCCCTCGTATCGCCACACGCCCTCCACGTCCGAGCCGACGACCTGGGTGAGATAGCCGCTCAATTCAGCGACGAGCACCATGAACAAGAGGCGCTTCCGCGACAGCTCGAAGGCGCCGAACCAGAGCCCTCCTAGGGTGACGGCGACCACATAAAGCAAGAAGGGCCAGTCGAGCAGCGACAGGTAGCCTTCGGCATAGAGCAAGCCGATGCCGAGCGCTCCCACGAAGAGGAGTACGCCGACGTTCACGAACGAAAAGCTCGTCTGCTGTATGGCTCCGAGATGACCGCCGAGAGCGCGCTCGGGCCCTCGGTCGGTCATCGAACGCCGCCCGGAACGTGGTGCATGATGTACGTGTCCCATAGGTCGGCGAAGAAGAAGCGTCCGAAGCGCGAGAGCCAATCGCCTCGCACCGCGGCGTCGGCGACATTTCGGACTCGAAAGGTCGTGAGCTGAAGATTCGAATCACCAAGCTTCCTCAGGGCATTCGCATCAACGACCCGTCGCTCATCACGATGCCCGGTCTCGACCTCACGCGGCGGCTCGTCGCGATGGCTCCGGTTCGAGCGACCGCAGCGTGGGGATCGCTGACACCGAGAGACGTGCGCTTCACGGCGAGCGGCACGACGCCCTTCGACGCCGACGCGACGCTCGCCTGGCTCGATTCGAGCGCCCGACGAGAGAGCCCTTTCTCCGACGCCAAGGTCATTCGCCCCGCTCTCCGGCAGCTGGCCCTCGGGCTCGAGGCGTTGCATGCGTCGGGCGTTCAGCACCGCGACGTCAAGCCGTCGAACGTGATGGTGAGCCATCGAGGTCGTGTGGTCATTCTCGACTTCGGGCTGGCATCGCACACGGCCGACGTCGAAGGCGGACAGTCTGTGCAAGGAACACCGGCGTACATGGCTCCCGAGCAAGCCTATGGAGTCCCGAGCGCTGCAAGCGACCTCTATGCGGTCGGCGTCATGCTCTTCGAGGCGCTCACCGGGCGGCTGCCTTTTCACGGCTCGGTCTACGAGGTCGTCGCGGCCAAACAGCTCGTCGACTGCCCTCCACCTTCATCGATCGTCCAAGGCATCGACGCCGATCTCGATGGGCTCTGCGCCGACCTCATGAAGCGACACCCCGAGGAGCGTCCGCGCCCCGCCGATGTGCTGCGGCGCATCGAACGAGGCGCGCGCATCCCCGAGATCCGCGGACGTCAGAAGAGCAAGACGACGCCTTTCGTCGGTCGCGAAGCCCACATGGAGGACTTGCGCGCCGCCGCTCGTGGCGCGAGCGAAGGCCGCGCCATCACCGTGACCGTGCACGGCGTCTCGGGCATGGGCAAGAGCGCGCTCGTTCGCCGCTTCCTCGACGAAGTGAAGCAGGAGCATCACGCCGTCGTGCTCCGCGGCCGCTGCTACGAGCGCGAAAGCGTCCCGTACAAGGCCGTCGACGCTCTGATGGATGCGCTCAGTCGGTTGTTGCTCTCCGAACGACCCGAGACGGTCAGCGCGCTCCTTCCCCCGAACATTCTCGCGCTCGCGCGCCTCTTCCCGGTCTTGAACGACGTCCCCGCCGTCGCAGTCAAGACGCACGGCGAAGACGACGTCCCCGATCTCCAAGAGCTCCGCCGACGCGGCTTCGGGGCGTTGCGCGAGCTCTTCGCGCGAATGGCAAAAGATCGCCCGCTCGTCCTCGCCATCGATGATCTTCAGTGGGGCGACGCCGACAGCGCCGCCCTGCTCACCGATCTTCTGCGTCCGCCGAATCCACCTCCCATTCTCCTGGTGTGCAGCTTCCGAAGCGACGAAGCCGCATCGAGCCCCTTTTTGCGCGAGATCATGACCGAGGGCAGCTCCTTCCGCGACGCGGGTCGAGGCGCTCTCGACATCAGAGACATCGAGGTCGGTCCCTTGTCACAGGAGCAAGCGACGGCGCTCGCGTCCCAGCTGCTCGAGGGTGGACATGAAGACCTCGAGCCCGCGGTCCTTCGAGAGATGGCGTCGCAGATCGCGTGTGAGGCCGAGGGCAATCCGTTCTTCGTCGCCGAGCTGGTTCGCGCCATCGATTTCGAGCACGAAGACGAGAGGGGTCGAAGTCAGCCTCCCCCATCTTCGTCGCGCGAAGAGAGTGCCTCGCCACGCTCCTCCGACCGCCACACCGTGCCGCCGAGACTCGATCAGGTCGTACGGGCGCGCGTCGCTCGACTGAGCGAAGAGGCTCGCGCCCTCCTCGAGGTCGTCGCCGTCGCAGGACGCCCCGTCGAGCAAGGAATCGCTCTCCGCGCAGCTGGTCAGAGCAGTGAGGCCATCCGCACGCTGGGCCTCCTTCGCTCGGAGCACCTCGTCCGCACGCGCGGCGTTGGTCTTCACGATCTCGTCGAGCCGTATCACGATCGGATCCGCGAAGCCGTGCTGGCGAGTCTCGACGTTACCAACAAAAAGACACGCCATCTGGCCTTGGCCGAGGGCCTCGAGGCGGGTGGGCGCGCCGATCCCGAAACACTCTGTGAGCACTTCGTCGGCGCGGGCGATCGGCTCCGTGCGCAAAGATACGCGACCCTCGCCGCCAAACGCGCGGCGTCGACCCTCGCCTTCGACCGCGCCGCCACACTTCATCGAACAGCGCTCGACCACGCCGACCGGTCCGATCCGAATCACTGGCGGATCTCGAAAGACCTGGGCGAAGCCCTCGCGCAAGCAGGCCGGAGCGCAGAGGCTTGGGTGGTCTTGAACGAAGCAGTCGAAGGAGCGCCGGAGAGAGAGGCGCTCGAGCTCGAGCGTCTCGCCGCCGAGCACGCTTGTCGCTCGGGTCACGTCGACGAAGGCGTGGCGATCTTTCGCAAGGTCACGGGAGCCGTCGGCATGCGAATGGCCAAGAGCCCGACCGAGGCCCTCGCCTCCCTTCTCGCGCGCCGCGCGTTGGTCCGATTGCGTGGGCTGAAATACGCCGAGCGGAGCGAGTCATCGGTCGACCCCGATCTCCTGAGAAAGCTCGATGTCTGCTACTCGGTTTCGGTCGGCCTCGCGATGATCGACCCCATTCAAGGGGCCGACTTTCAAGCGCGCCTCCTTCTGCTCGCGCTCGAAGCCGGTGAACCGCTGCGTCTCGCGCGCGCTCTCGCCATCGAAGCTTGCTACTCGTCGACGGGCGGCGAAGACGCTCGCGAGCGCACCTCGATGCTGGTCGACGTCGCAGACGCCATGGCGAAGCGCGTCGGCAGCCCGCACGCGCTCAGCATGGTCGAGAGCGCCCGCGCATTCGACGACGTCTTCGTCGGACGCTGGCGGCGAGGCCTCGCTCACGCCGAGCGAGCCGAAAAGCTCATGCGTGAAAACTGCACGAGCGTCGCCCACGAGATCGCGACGGCGCAGATCTTTGGACTCTGGGCGCTGTTCAACCTCGGCGAGCTTCCCGAGCTCGTGAGGCGGTACCCCGAGCAGGTCCGATACGCCGAAGAGCGCGGCGATCTGTTTGCAGCGGGCAGCAAGCGGACCTTGGTCGGTCACCTCGTCCACCTTTGCAAGGACGACGTGGCCGGGGCCCGTGAGACGGTGCGCCTCGGAATGCTCGGTTGGTCGCAGCGCGGCTTTCACGTGCAGCATTGGTACGAGCTCGCTTCGAACGTGAACACGGACATGTACGCCGGAGACGGCCAGGGCGCGTTCGAGCGCATCGACGGCAAGTGGCGCGAAGCCGAGCGCTCGCTTTTGATGCGGATCATCTCGATTCGGAACGACATCCTGTTTCTTCGCGGTCGGGCCGCGCTCGCCGCGGCTCGCACGAGCAAGAACCCGAAGAAGTTGCTCGATGTCGCCGAGTCCGATGCGAAAAAGATCGCGAATGCTGCGCTCGCCAACGCCGAGGGCTGGTCGCGCACCCTGATGAGCGCCGTGCACCACCAACGCGGCGATCGCCCGCGCGCGATCGCCGAGGCGCGAAAGGCGGCGAAAGCGCTCCACGCGAACGACATGACGCTGTGGGGTCACATCCTCGAGCACCGCGAAGGTCAGATGGTCGGCGGTCTCGAGGGCGCCCACCTCGTCGAACGTGCCGAGACTTGGATGCGCGAACGCGGGATCCTGCGTCCCGATCGCTTCGCCGACATGCTGGCGCCGGGTATCGGAGAGTCGGAGCCCCGCTGAGGCTCGTCGGCCGTCGATGTCACGAGGCGCCCGAACGAAAGCAAACGAGACGACGTCGTCCTCGGCGCTCGAGGATCTCGACCCAGACGCCGTTCTTGGGGCGGAGCGTGACCCGCGACGCTCTCGACACGCTCGTGTCCCGGGAGAAGTCGGAGCCTCCTGCGCTGCGCGATGGTCGCGAGGAGAAGCTTCGCCTCCATGAGCGCGAAGGCGCTTCCAATGCAGAGCCGAGGTCCGCCGCCGAACGGAAAATAGGCGAACTTCGGAAGTCGCTTCGCGAGCCCTCCGGTCCAGCGCTCGGGCGAGAGCCTCGTCGGATGCTCGAAGAATCGGGCGTCGCGGTGAACCACCCATTGGCTCGCCCAGAGCTGGGTGCCCTTCGGGATGTCGTAGCCCCCGAGCGAATCGTCTTCGAGCGCCTCGCGCCCGACCGCCCACGCAGGCGGGTAGAGGCGCATCGTCTCGGTCCTGACCGCATCGGTGTACGCGAGCGCCGGAAGATCGTCGACGGTCCAGGGGCGCTTGCCGAGCCCGCGATCGATATCGATGGCGAGCTTCACCTCCACCTCGGGATGTTGGGCGAGCAACACGAACGTCTCAGATCCGATAGATGATTCGATCGAGATCTCCGATGGCGCGCCAGAACCGTCGGTTCTCGGGCGTGGGATGCGATCGATGAACGCAGGAAAAACCAGGGCGAATCGCTTCAAAACGCTTGGTGACGACCTCCATCGCGCGGCCGACTTCGTGCGCCGAGTCCAAGAGGTCGGCGTCGAACAAAGTCTTGCCGACGATCTTCATGGTCAGATGCATCAGCGCTGCATGTAGATTCGTCGTGGCTCCCGGCTTCAGCGGCGCGACGGCCCGCTCGGTGTGAGCGACCCTGATCTCGCCGTAGGCAGCGACGCGGTCGCGGTGAAAAGCTGGCTGCGCCAGCCGACGCTGGCGTCTCCCAAAGTCGCCCTCGCTCGTGACGAGGCCGTTGCGCAAGACGTGTGACAGCCCGTGCGTCCCCTTGTCCTTTTGAAAGAGCTTGTTGTCACGGACGAGGATCTGCTCTGACGTGATGCGGGTGGGCGCAGAGCACCACGGATATGGTGGTGAGTCCCAGATCGACCACGTCGCCGAGGCTCCGCGCAGCGCGCTCGGCGTGGCGCGGTGGATCGCGAAGCAGATCGATGAGCGTCCCCACGACCCCGCCATCCAGGTACGCGCGGCGGCAGACGTGCTGGGCGATCCCGGCCCGGGCGCATCGGGCGTATCGGGCCTATCGGGCCTATCGAGCCCGACGCCCACCGCCGAGCGGTCGCGGGAACTTAGAAAGCCGCTCGCGCAGAGACGGCGTGTTCGGCTCAGGGAATGAAGACGGTGTCGCCCGCGACGAGGGTCAGGTTCGCTTCGGGGTGCTTTCGGTTCGCGACGTCGTCGTAGTTGATCGGGATGTGGCGCGTCTTCCCGTCGCTTGCGACGCGAACGAGCTCACAAGCACCTGTGTCGGCGAACCGAGTCGGCCCCCCTGCCATGGCGACGGCCTCGGCCACGGTGACGTAGTAGTTCGAGTTGAACGTTCCCGGATTTTGCACCTGACCGCTCACGGTGAAGCGGTAGCTCGCGACCGCGCTCACCGCGACGGTCACGATCGCGGCTTCAGCCTTCACGAACTGCGCGAGCTTCTTCGTGATCTCGGCGCGCACCTGCGAGGGCGTCTTGCCGGCGACTTGGAGGTCTCCGATGAGCGGCATGGTCACGGTCCCGTCGGGCCGTACCAGCGCCTGGGTCGACAGATCGTTGTTCTGCCAAACGTTGATCTGCAGCGTGTCGCTCGAGCCGATCACGTACTCGTGCTGCCGCGGATCGTACTCCTTCGAGTAGTCGTAATGAATCGACGACCCGCACCCGAACGAGGAAACGACACTCAGAATCGACAATGCCAAAAGGCCCCAGCCCCGCAACTTCACGCGCGGAGCATCGCACACAAGGCGCGGGCTTGTCATCGGCCGTCGAGCTTTTCCCAGGGGGCGCCAGAATGCGCGTTTGGCGGCCCGATTCTGGCCGAAACGACGAACTTTGGCCTAGTGCTGAAAGTCGTAAACCGATCCGAGGAGGAGGATGCGGCTCAGCTCGTCGAGCGCGACGAGGCATTCGCGGTAGAGTGCCGGGTCGCCGAGATCTTTGGGCTCGAGACGATCGCGATAATGTTTCTCGACCCAGGCCGTCAGTTGCACGTCGAGTCGGGCGTCGAACACCACGTTCGCCGAGAGCGCCGCGAGGTCGCTGCGTCGAAGCGGTATCCGCTGCCTGAGGCACGCCGGCCCCCCGCCATTTTTCATTGATTGACGGACATCGAGGTAGACGAGCTTCTTCACTGGATTCTCGCCCGCGACCACGCGCTCGAGAAACACACGCGCTCGATCATTTTCCTGACTCTCGATCGGCGCGACGATCGCCATCTCGCCGTTCGGGAGCGCGAGGACCTGGGAGTTGAAGGGATAAGCGGCCACCGCGTCAGCGACCGGCAGCTCGGCTTCGGTGGCGACGATCGAGCGAAATGAATCGCCGAGCGTTTCGCCGAGCCGTCGGGTGAGCTCTTCGTGGGCGACGAACGCGAGCTCGTGGAGCATGAAAAAAGAGCCCGTCCCGACTGCGAGCACGTCGGTGTGAAAGGCTCCGCGATCGATCCCATCGGGGTGTTGCTGCGCGAAGATCACGCGCTGTTCGTCGAGCGAGAGCAATCGAGCGAGCGACTCGCACGCCTCACGCGTCTGTCGCGCGGGGAAACGCTTCGGAGCCGCGATGGTTCCGCGGTCCCAGGTCTGACGTCCCCAGGCGAACACGTGGGTCGCGGCGACTTGCTCGCCTTGAGCGCCGCGCGCGAAAAGACGCGTGTGGTTCGCAGCGCCCTCGTCCGAGAAATGCTCACCGCCGGGCAATGGGTCGTGGACCACGAATCGGCTCGGGTCACCGAAAATCGCTCGGAGCACGTCGCGGGTCGTTTCGGCTTCGATCGCCCGGTGGAACATCGTACGAAGGTTCGCGGGGACCACATGTGCTCGCCCGTCGAGGGCATCGCACGCAGGGGAAACGGTCGCTGCATTGGCGGCCCACATCGCTGACGCGCTCGAGACCAATCTCAGCAGGTGCGGGTGCTTGAGGGCGACCCGCTCGAGGATACCCTCGTCGGAGCCCGTGAAGCCTAGCCCTCTGAGCGTCGGAACGTGGGGCCGAAGCTGCGGGGGAAGCACGGCGACGGTGACGCCGAGATCGCGCACCGCTCGCATCTTGGCGAGGCCTTGCAATGCGGCAGCGCGCGGATTGGAAACCGAGCCATCGTTCTCGGTGCTCGCGACGTTGCCGACGCTGAGCCCGGCGAAGTTGTGCGAGGGGCCGACGATGCCATCGAAATTGACCTCGATGACTTCTTCGAGCGCGGAGAGCTTTTGTGTTTCGGTCATGCGTCGCCGTCAGCCCCAGAGCCGCGTTTCTTCGATGATCTTAGGGTCGGTGGAGCGCGAGAGGAGCTCGTCGCACCGACGACACTGATACCGAATCGCCCTCGGTCTGGCAGAGATTCCGAGCAAGATCAGAAACCAACCGCCGAACGAGTACTCCCCAGACGGGGAAACCATCGGATGTCCAACTGAATGCCCGCACTTGCATTTCCTCGGCGCGCGCGGCGGCGATACCGCCGGGCGCGATGCCTGAGCAGGGTCGACGCGGACGACCCGATCCGCTTCGGAGGGTGGATTCGACATGGCGGTTTCGTTTAGCAGCGGGCTCGACCAAGCGCCCATCGTCGGGCTCATTCGAGCAATCTTGACGTTTCCCGAGGCTAGCCCTCCGCTCGGAGCGTCACCCGCACAGTCGAATGCGATCGCGACGATGACAGAGCGCCAAGGGCCGAGAGAACCGTCGCCACTAGCCTAAAACATGTACGCAAAGGCGGCTCCGCGTGCAAGGTGGCTCGGTCGGCAATTCGCCACGCGTGCGACTTTCCGTGAAGACCGAGGCTTCCGCTCGCCACATGAGCGCTGATAGCGTGCGGCCATGCGTCGATTCCCCCTCGCAGCTCGCTCGAGCATGCACCTCGTCTTTCCAGCCGCCCTCTCTCTCACCGCATGTGGTGGTGCTCCGACAGCGGTCGAGCCCCCGAAGACGACGCCGACGACCGAGACGACCCAAGTTGCGGTCGCCCAAGCGCTCGATCTCTCGCCGGTGAGCCAGCCGAAGAACGTCCTCGTCGTGGTTCGAGCCAACGACATCTCGAAGAGCATCGCTTCGATCGATCGGATCGTGAAGCTACCGAGGTCTCTCAAGACGCTGGTCGGAGACGCGATGGCCGAGAAGAACGGCAAGTTCATCAGCCTCGACGGCTCGTTCGATGTCGCCGCAGCCCTCGATCCGGCGTCGTCGGACAAAGACCCGAAATTCCTCTGGGCCGTCTCGATTCCCGTAAAGAGCGTCGAAGAAGCTGCCGAGGCCGCTCGCAAAGACGGCGACGAGGTGCGGTCGTCGACGCCGGGCGCCTATCGCTCGCGCACCAAGACTGGAACCACATGCGACATCACGCCCGCACCAGGCAATCCCGGCGCGCGGATCGTCTGCTCCGACGACGAAGAGGGGCTCCGCGAGCTCTCGCCGTTCCTCTCGCGCGGCGTGTCGATCATGCCCAAGAAGCCGGTCGATCTCTGGCTGCGCGCCGAGGCGGGTCCCCTGAAGGAACGCTACATGCCATTCCTGCGGGCGCAAGCCGACGAGGCGATCGGCGAGGTCTCGAAAGGCGCACGCAACGTACCGATGGCGCTCGATCCCGAGTTGCTCGACGTGCCCAGCGTGCTGGCGCGCGAAGGCTTGGCGTTCGTCGAAGACACCGACTCTTTAGAGATGTCGTTCGCGCTCGATGCGAGCAAGCCCGAGATGCGCGTCGTCTCGTCGCTCGGTTTCAAGTCGCGCACCTCGTGGGTGACCGAGCTCGTCGCGAAGAGCTTGGAGCACCCCGAGCCGCCGCCCGAGATGTTCTTCCGATTGCCCAACGACGCGATGACCGGCACTTGGTCACGCTCCGCCGATCCGATCATGTTCGCGGGGATCCGTCGCGTTCTCCATAAGGCGGCTGGCTCAGGGCTCGCATTTCTCCCGATGCTCAACGACCAAGACCGCCAGGCGTTCGTCGGCTGGCTCGACGGCTTTCCGTCGTTCTCGGGAACCTGGGTCTCGTCGTCGGGCGGTCCGATGTACAAGCCCGAGCTCAAAGGGAAGCTCACGGCTGCGCAGGCCATCGAGCAGGCGAAAGAGACCGCGAAACACTGGCTTCCGTGGGGCATCTCGGGAGGCGAGGGCGATCCGAAGCCCATGATCGATTGGCTCAAGCAGAGCGAGGTCGCTTGGAATCGAGGCGTCGCCGTCGTGAAGAAAGAGGCTGGAAAGAACGCCCAGAAAGACCTGGCGTTGCTCCCGCAGGTGAAGTTCTCGGCGAGCGTCGCCGGCTACCCGAAGGGCTCCGCGTCGCTCGACGTCGAGTTCAAGTTCAGCAGCAAAGACGTGTGGTCGTTGCTTTCGCACAATAAGTTTCAGCAGCAACCTGGTGGCGATTGGGGCCAGCCCGAGCATCCGAAGGGGGCCGAGGCTCGCGGCTCGCTCACGCTCCAAATCGTGGTGGTGCCCGAAGACTCTGGTCACTACTGGTTTGGCTACTCGGTCGATCCCGACGCGTTGAAAAAGCACTTGCTCGCGTCGATGAAGGGAGCCCCCGCCAAGGGCACGCTCGCGGCTCGGACCGACCTCGACATCTTGAAGAACCACAAGGGCTTCGGCGGCTTCTTGAGCTACGGAACGTTGCTCGACTCGTTGAAGAACACCGAGCTCTCGTCGAGCGACGCGCGCGACCTCTCCGAGGCGATCCAGGCGATGCCGCACAAGGGCCAGAGCCCACTGTTTCTGTTGGGAAGCGGCACCGGAGGCACCACCCCGTCGATGCAGATCGAGCTCGTTGCACAGAAAGACTGGGTCGAAGACATGTCTGGAGTCATCCAGCACTTCGTCGCCAAGGAGCTCGACCACGGGAAGCGCACGGACTCCGGACCGCAGAAAGACGCGGTTCCTACGTCGGTTGCCTCGACCGCGAAGCTCCCGAAAGAGTGTCGCGACTACCTCGCCTTGATGGAAAAGTGTGTGGCAAAAGTGCCCGAGTCGAGCCGCGCGGCGCTGCAACAGTCGCTCGACGCGAGTCGCGAAGCGTTCGCGTCGGCGGCCGCGACGCCGGCGGCGATTGGGCCGCTCTCCACGTCGTGCAAATCAGCCCTTGACGCCCTGAAAAGCAGAATGCCCTGCAAATAATCAGACGTGTTGCGTGGGGGACGAGTGCGTCAGCGTTCGTCTCCCACTGTCACGCCTAGTTCGCGCGCGTACACGACTGCGCACCCGTCCCTCTGTGCGTCATCGACGATTCGCGGAGAAGTCGAGGTCACGTCAAGTGATGTGCCGCAACGCGCCGTCGAGAAGTTGAACAGGGCATGTCTCTTGCGACAGGGTGTCCGAATGAGCACCACCGAGCTCCAGACGCCGCGATCGCTTTCGGCGACCCGCACTCCCCTCCCTATCCAGACGAACAGCCAGGAGCCGGCGGTGCATCGTCGAAAGTCGATCCCAGGCTCCGACGTCGCGCGACAGCGCGCCTGGCTCGTCGAGATCGAGGCCGAAGACTTCTACGCGAACGTTCCCTGCACCGACTGAAACGAAACGGGGCGTCTCCTCTCTCGAAGAGCGCCCCATCGATTTCGTCGCTCGGGCCGTCGCTCACTCCGCTGACCTTCGAGCTCTTCGTTCACGAACAGTCGGACGAAGAGACACGAACGTCTCGGCGCCGCGCTCAGGGCCTGCGTGGAAACAACTCGGTGCTATTCCGCCGATACCTTCGTGAGACAGGCGGCCTCGTCTCTCCGCTCCTCAGCCTACAAAAGTAGGCTTCCGGTGCTCGTTCCT
>JAYUUB010000085.1:0-5570 GCA_043755175.1 Polyangiaceae bacterium
TTAAATCTGCCTCTCTTCTTCGGGGTCACCCGACAGAGCCAGAAGCAGAGAGAGAGGCAGAGGAAAGGGAAGGTTGGAAGGGAGAGGAAGGGAGAGAAGGCGAGAGGCGGTCAGCCTATCGGGCTCGGGATGGGCGCATCGGGAGCGTCGGTGCCTCCAGCGGGATCGACCACGACAGGATCAGCCCCAGGCACTGGAGCCGGCGTACGCGCGCCAGCGACGCGGTTCGGCAGCACACGATTGCGCATCGTCTCGATCGGACGAAGGAGCGCCTGAGCGACGACGATCGATTCCTCGTCGTCGTCATCCACCGTTCCGCCGACCACGCGTACGTACTGCTGCACCGCGCTCACCAGCGTCTTCAGCGGATCGGCGACCCCTGTCGCGTCGGGGAGCGCATCGACCTTCGTGATCCCGAGCACGGCCCCGTACTCCTTGTGTGTTGCTCGGAGCGCCACCAAGAACGGCGCGCCGCACAGATCGTCGAGCGACGCTGCGAGCCCATCCTCCTCGATGCGACGCAGCCGCTTCTCGCTCTCCGCCCACTCCTCCGTGAACGGCAGCTTCAGAAAACCGAGCCCTGTTGGAAACAGCAACCCGATGAGCCGGTCTGCCTCGTTCGATTGTTTCGTCCCGTGCCCGGCCGGAAGCAGCCGCCACGCATCGAGCCGGCTGTAGAGCGCGGCGTACGTATTGTCGAGCGCCTGGTCGGCGGGTCGCGCATCGCGGGCCGGCCCGCTCGCGTCGGCGGCCATCCACGCGGTTTGAAGCGCCTGAGCGGCCGCGTGAACTTTCTTGATCGCCTTACGAGTGGCCGGAGGCGCCTCCCGCGAATGCGACGTGATGAGAGCACGCGACATCCCAAGAGCGGTCGCGACGGTGACGGTGGGTACACGATAGGAAGCGGTATCGAAGGTCGACATACTGAGCTCCTCCTTTTCAGAGCTACAGCTGGAGTCACGCCCCCGACCTCCACGTGGCCAAAAAAGAACCGCCCCACCCCACGAAAATCCCGCCCCATCTCCCGACCCGCCAAAAACCCGGCCCAAAGACATCCTTCCATGTCTCCAACCGACGGCAGGGTTCGCCCCGAGACATCCTTCCATGTCTCCCACCGACGGCAGGGTCCGCCCAGAGACATCCTTCCATGTCTCCAACCGACGCCAGGGTTCGCCCCGAGACATCCTTCCATGTCCCCGATCGACGGCAGGGTTCGCCCCGAGACATCTTTCCATGTCTCCCATCGACGGCAGGGTTCGCCCCGAGACATCCCCCGACATCCCCGCTCGACCCCACGCCCAGAGACATCCCTTCAACTCCGGATCGCCGACCCTCCCACGTCTCCCCCCAATCCCCTCTCGCTTCTCTCCCTTCCTCTCCCTTCCAATCTTCCCGTTCCTCTGCCTCTGCCTCTGCCTCTGCCTCTGCCTCTGCCTCTGCCTCTGCCTCTGCCTCTGCCTCTGCCTCTGCCTCTGCCTCTGCCTCTGCCTCTCCCTCTCCCCTCTCCTCTCCTTCTCCTCTCCCTAGCAACGAGCACCAGCCATCCACGACGACGCCGACTACGACCTCGGCGCGCTCATGGGCGGCGCATCCACGTCTTCGCCACCCCCATCCGGCTTCGGCAACACCGCAGGCCGTCGACACATGTCGCGTGCCTCGCACCGCAGGCAATGCTTCGGATGCGACGGCCGAGGCGCGATGTCGCCGCCCCAAAGGCGCCCGACGACGTTGGCTGCGCGACGTCCGACTTCGAGCAGCTCGTCCTCCCCCAGAACCGAATCGGCCGGCTTCGTCGGCGAACGCTCGATGCTTCCGCCAGGACGAACTGACAGATAAAGCCCTTTGACCTCGTCACCCCCATAGGCGCGCTTCGCCGCTGCCGCATAAAGCGGTAGCTGAAACACGGTATCGCCAATCGCTTTACGGCTCGGCGCTTTACCTGTCTTGTAGTCGATGACGAGCAGATGCTTCCCGTCGGTGGAGCGATCGACTCGGTCGATCTGCCCGTCGACGAAGACGGCGAGCCCTGCGTCGCCTTCGAGCGCGAGCGGCCCGAACGGCTCGTGCTCTCCGCGACCGAAGCGTCGCTCTCCCGCGAAGTACGACAGAGGAGAAGGATGAGCGAGATCGTCGGAGACGACCGCGAGCGCGTCGCGCACGATGAGCGAATGAACCTCTCGAAAGAGCGGGCTCATCGCGCCTTCGACGCCAAAATCGAGCCGAATCGCAGCCTCGATGCGCGCCAAGAGCTCTTCCTGTTCGATCGACGGAGGGAGCTCTCGCTTCGTCTCGTAGGCCACGTAGAGCGCGCGATGAAGCAGCGTCCCGCGGTCGCGTGCCGAGGCCGTCTCGAGCGCGTCTTCGGCGCGACGCGCACCGAGGACTCTCCCCGCGAAGGCGCGGAACGGGCAGCCGGCCGCGCGCTCGATCGTGCTGACGCTGACGGTTTCGTCGACGCTCCGACCCCCGACGCGTCGACTGAGATCGTGGAGCTGCCTCTCCGGGATCCTTCCAGTGAAGGGCCCGCCCGCGAGCCTCGGATCGAGAAAGAAGCGCGACCTGTCCCGCTCGATGCCGACGCGGGCCCAGAGCTCCGGCGCAGGCGGCTTACCCGACGCGAGCTGCGTGAGCTCGAGCGATCGCGGGCTCGTGATGCTCGCGCGTGGGCTCACTCGAGAAGCCGGCTCCTCGCGGTGCGAAGCCCCAGCCTCGAGCGCGCGAAGGACGATCTCGTGCGCCGGCTCCGCTTCGCGTCCTTCTTCATCGGTCGCGCTCCGCGTGAGGAGCACGCGCGTCGAGCAGGCCATCGACCACGCGAGCTCGGCGTGACGAACCGCTCTTCGCTCACGCACCGAGCGCGGCCGCATCCTCACCGGGATCCGCGACAGAGTGAGCTCGTCGAGCCATGGATCCGACGAGCCTTCGCCCCCATACGCGCGCGCGCCGAGACCCATCACCACCACCAAATCGTGCGCGATGCCGGCGATCTCTCGCGGGCTCGTGATCCGCACCGCTCCAGCACGAGGAGAAGCCCCGCGCGCCGCCGTCGAAGCGCGATCGAGATCGAGCAGAAGCTCGGCCGACAGCTCGTCGAGACCTCCGCGCGCGCGGTCCATGTCGAACATCTGGGCTGCGCGATCGATCTCGTCGAGCGCCAACATGGCCGAGCGAAGCGCGACGGCCCCTTCTCCGATCGCTTCGAGCGCGAGGACGGCTCCTCCGTTCGTCTCGTCGCGCAACGCCTTCGAAAGCTCGGCCGCCGAAGGCTCGCCGAGACGGAGTTGGTGACGCAGCGCGACCAACGCCGCAGCGAGCTCTTTGCGGCCGGTGACAGAGCGAATCGTGTCGACCGATTGAACGATGCGCCGCGCGGCCTCGCCCATCCATGCGTCTTCTGAATCGGGCGTGAGCCTCTTCACCGCGTCGACGAACAACGTGCCGTCGCGATCGGCCGCGAGCGGCAGCTCTCGGAGGCGATGGGCGAGGACGAGCGCTCTCTTGTCGGCGTCGGCCTCGGAGCGCGCGTCGACCCAGCTCCCCGCATGGAGGCCCGGTGTTCGCAGGAGCTCGATGACACGGTCTCTCTCGATGCGCGCGCTCGCCATCGCCGTCAAAGAGAGGAGCGCGCGGACCTCGGGCGCGCGCGTCGCAGCTCGACCACGGGCTTCGGAGTAGGCGATCTTCGCGTCACCGAGCGTCGCGCGCAGGGCTTCGAGAAGCGACTCGCTTTCTTGTGGGATCGCGATCGCGATGCGATCGATCGACGCGCCGCCGTCGAGCGCTCGAACGATCGCCGCGACCGCCGCGCGCGCTTCGGCTTCGGGGCTCGCTGCATCGACGACGTCGAGCGCGGGGCTCGAAGGCGCTTCACGCCACTCGATTTCGGGGGCATCGGGCTCTTCGGCGTAGCGTCGCTCGATGCTCTCGGCGATCGGCGCCGACGGATCGGGCACGAGATCGATGCGCGGAAGACCAATCGTCACGCCGCGTCCACCTCTTCGTCTGGACGCAGAGTGGAGTCGCTGCGCGAGACCGAGCACCTGAGGAGACAAATCGGCGGAGCCGTAGAAGGAGATCTCCGACTCGGCGTCGCCGACGTCGACCGAGCCGGCCAGAGCACGTACGTCGTAGAGGTGTTCGCGGGCAAGCAGCTCGGCCTGCCGCGTCGCGAGCGCGGCCGTCGCGATCCCGCGCGGAGTGCGCGTCGCCGAGAGAACGTCGTGGGGGCAGTCGGAGCTCAGCAGACCTCCGATCGTGACGTCGACCGCGGCAGCGAACGCGATGCGCGCGGCCGGATCGCTCGGAACACGGATCGCGAGCGGGCTCTCGGAAAGCTCGTCGGCGGCCTTCAAGAGCGCGAGGCGTCGCGCAGCGACCGACGCAGGCTTCTTTGACGGATCGACGTGGGCTCCGAGGTAGCGCGCGAGCGACACGACGCGATCCGAGCCGAGTCGTTCGACGTGACGCTCGGTCGGAACGATGATCCGCGCGGCTTTCGACCGGGGCGCCTCGTGGTGCAAGTGGGCTCCTCTACTAGTATGACGCAGTCGTCAGGTGTCGTCGTCGTCGGACGGCTTTCGACGCGTGGGCACCGGAGCCTGCTTGCTCGTTTCGGCAGCCGCTCCAACACGTCGACGAACCGCCGCGACACGCTCGCGAGCCGTCTGCGCGCGCTCGGGGACCACAGCCTCGCCACGCGCGACTTCGACGCGGGCGGCCTCGATGCGGGCGACTTCGGTGCGGGCTGGCGCCGAAGGGACCACGACCACCTGGTCGGGATCGTCGTCGCGCTCTTCGTCGAGGGGATCTTCATCGCCGCCCAACGTCGCGTCGTCGTCTTGTTCGTCTTCTTCGGGCTCGTCGTCGAGCGGGGGCTCAAGGGTGCGCTCTTCTTCGAAGGCGTCGGTCTCGGCCGGTGAGAGCGGCGCCATGGTGCACGAGCCTTCGAATTGAACGCCCCGGTCGATGAAGATGGCGGGCGCATGGAGCGCACCCACGACGCGCGCGGGCGGGTAAAGCTCGATCGCGTCGCGCGCTCGAATGTTCGCCCGAACCTCACCTGCCGTCACGATGCACGTCCCCACTTCGACCGTCCCCTCGATGATCGCGCCTTCGCCGATGATGAGAACGTCGTCGCCGCGGATGTCGCCCTTGAACGAGCCGTCGATGCGAACCCGACCGTCGAAGTGGAGCTTCCCCTCGAAGTGCGTCCCGCGGCCGAGGAGCGCGGTGATCTCGGTCGGGCGACGCGGCGGCTGAGGAGCCGGGGTCCCGCGACCCGCTCCACTCCCCTGTGAAGCACCCGAGCCGGTGGTGGAGTCCATGGGACCGAGGCTTACCCAGGGTTCGTCAGCTTCGCAACGCCCCACCACCGTTATGCTCTTAACGAAGTCCCGCCCCTTGTCCCCACCTCGTCATCGAAGACGTGCAACTCCGGCCGCGATCGGCGTATAGACGTAGGCACACTTCCTGCTTCAGCCTGTGTTGCTTCGACCTCTTCGGTCGCTGGCTCTTTCGCGCTGAGCTGATTCTTCCGCTTCTCGAGACCTCTGCTTCTCGAGACCTCTGCT
>JAYUUB010000086.1:0-5569 GCA_043755175.1 Polyangiaceae bacterium
TTCGTCGGGAGCCTCATTCTCATCGGGCTCTACGCTTTCCTTTCGCTCTGGGCGATTCGCATCGCGTCTCAAGCGCGCGACCGATTCGGCGCCGTTCTCTGTGTCGGGTGTGCGGCGATGATTTTTTGGCACGCCGTGATCAATATCTCCATGACATGCGGGCTCATGCCCGTCGTGGGTGTGACACTTCCACTATTTTCGTACGGGGGAAGCAGCGTCAGCAACATCATGATGGCGTTGAGCCTTCTGATGAGCGTGTCGCTGAGGCGCAACGTCGTGCGTCCCGAGCGGCTCTGAGGCACGGGGCGTCTCGGCGACGTCGAGCGCGGCCCCGATATTCAAGACCTGTTGCGGGGCCCGTAAGGTCTCGCAAGGTAGCCCGTTCTACCTTCGTGACCGCCGCCGCGCTCGAAACCGTCTCGCTCCTCGGCCCCCGAGACTCGCTCTTGGGGCAGCCGGCAGCCTGGCTCTCGCCGATTTCGGCGCCGTTACGAGCGCTCTCGGTCATTCTAGGCGGCCGGACTGTCCCGGCGCGCCTACGGCTCGGATCCACGCGGCCGGTGCAAGAGGCCCGAGGTCCGAGTATCGTCCGGCGCGTGGCTTTCTCGAGGCTCGATCCAGCCGAGGAGCGCGGGCTCTGCGACCGCGCCAAGGCGGGGGACCGCGTCGCGCTCGGTAAGCTCCTCCGGACCTACGGGCCGGTTTTGTATCGCGCAGTGCTCCTCCCGCGCCTCGCGAGCGAAGCGGTCGCACAAGACGCCCTCGCCGAAACCTATGCCCGTGTGGTCGAGCGCTTCGACCAGTACGAGTGGCAAGACTGCGGCGTCTATCCTTGGCTCCGCGTCGTCGCGTTACGCATCGCGCTCGACATCCTGCGGTCTCGAAAGCGCGAGACGCTCTTCGATCCCGACGATCTGGCGCGCGAAATCGACAAGTCGAGCGACGCGGGCTCCACGTCGCCCGACGTCGACGTCCTCGAAGCGCGGGACCTCGAGGTCGCCCGTGCGAAGGTCGAGGCAGCGCTGAAGACGCTCAATCCTCGGTACGAACGCGCTGTCCGCCTCCGAGTGCTCGAGGAGCGACCTCGCGAAGAGGTCGCCTTGGCTCTCGGTGTGAGCGTGGCGACGTTCGATGTCGTGCTACATCGAGCACTTACTGCGCTGAAGAAGGCCGTCCACAAAGTGTCGGGCCGGTCTCACGACGACGATTCGCGCGCATCGGTTTCGCCCAGCGCGACCGCCTCACGAGAGGAGACATCGCCGTGACTGACCGAAAGCTTCCCTCCCGACCCTCCTCCGAGCGGGATGTGGCGAGCGACGAGCTCGACGACGAGAGCGGCGATGCGTCCTTCGACGACGACGAGCAACTCGACGCGGTCTCCGATCTCGACGCAGCCCGAGCGCTCGATCCGCGTGAAGACCTCGACGGGATCCTCGAGGCCATCGCGTCGTCTGCGCGGCCTCGCCCCATCTCGGACGACATCCACGAGCGCATCCTTCGTGTGGCGCTCGGGCTCACCGACGAAAGCGAGATCGAGGTTGTAGCTCGGGACATTCCGGCCGAAGTGGTCACGGCGTCGGCAGAAGAGTCGGCCCGCGCCGAAGCACTTCGACGAGCTCTCGAGCTGTCGGCGTCGACCATCGACCTCGACTCGCTCGATGGAATCGAACATCCCGATGTGATGCGCCTCGTGGCCCTCGCGCGCGCCCTGCGTCTCGCCTTCTCGCCGCCTGCGATAGCGCCCCTCACCAGCGAGCGCCTGCTCAAGCCTGCTCTCTCGCAGCCGACCCGCAGAGGAAACGTTCGCCTGCTCTTCGCAACGACCACCGTTCTCGCTGCGCTCGCGGCAGCGTTCGTGGGCCTGTGGCTGAGCTCAGACCCGGCGCAGACACGGTCGGCACGCCTCGATGACGCGCGCGCCGCGCTCCCGATGATTCCGGTGCGTTCGACCGAGGCGTTGTTCGAGCCACTCGATGCCTTTCCGCGCACGGGTGGGGCTTCCGAACGCATCGACAAGATCTCGGCGAGCCGCGGTGCAGAGCTTCGCAACAATCGATTCGCCGCTTGGGGGATCGAATGAGCCTCCCGTTCATCTCGGAGGGCTTACGTGCGCGCGTCATCCGCAAACGTGGGCGCGCGTCCTGGCACACAGGCCCGTCGATCCAGAGAGCGCTGGCCGTGGTCCTCGCTCTCTGTCTGGGCGGCGGTGCTCTCGGGTGCCGCGATGCAGACAAGACCGACGCTCGGCCCGACGTGCTGCCTTCGAGCGTGGTCAATCAGCCGCTCTATGCATTCCTCTCGAAGGCGAGAGCTGCTCATCACGAGGCCGATCTCGCAGAGGAGAGCGGCGATCGTCGCAAAGCCGTTGAAGCCCTCGCGAAGATCACCACGGGTGCTCGTCCGAGGACGACGCCCGAGGTGACCGAGGTGCTCGCCGACGCCCACGCGCGCGCCGCCGACTTGCTGAGCCAAGAGGGCGACTTCGACGGAGGCATTCGAGAGATCGATGCGGGCCTCGCCCTCGCCGCCGACCCCACGCACTTCCGAGGCCACTTATTCGAGGTGCGTGGTGTGGTCGAGGAGCGGCGTTCGAAGCATTTGCGCGAAATCCAAGACGGCCATGGCGCCGACGCGGCGAAAGAGAGCGCGATCGAGGCCTTCCAGAAAGCCATCGAGACGCAGGACATCGTCATCGAAAGGGCCCTGACGCAGCTCGGCTCGGCGACGCCGTCGGTCTCGGCGCCCACGTCGGTTCGGACCTCTCGTCCGCCTTGAGCGACGACCTCGAAGAGTGCGCACGCGGTCGACCTCGACCGCACCGACCTTCGCCTCCAGCTGGGATCGAAGTAGAAAACTTCTCCTCGTCGTCGCGGGTGCCTGCTGTCACGCTACGTGCGTGTTCGAGCGAGTCGTCGAAGATAGGAGCGAGCGAACAGCCCCCGATTGGCTCGGTGCTCCTCCCATCGGAGCGCACGACTGCCGAGCGAAGCCTCCGCGTCGGCGAGCCAAATTCTCAGCACGATTGCGAAATCCATCCGTTGCCCGATACACTTCGCTCGTGGGTTTCGTCCGCTCCTCCGTGACCTGCGACTCGTCGCTCCCCAACGCACCTCTCCTCCGCCATCCGAACGCTCGATCGGCCGTTGCCAGCGCGATTCGTCGACGCACGCTCGTCGACGCGCGCCAAGGGCCCGACGCGGGCGCGATGGTCTCCTCCGCACCTTCTGCGCAGGTGATCGAGGGCTGCACATGAGCCGAGTGGTTCGTCTGGTCGCCAACGTCGACTACAAGAAGCTGCCTCTCACGCCGGTCGAGGGAAACGTTTTTTCCCGCATCGATGGGAAAGCGACCGAAGCCGACATCGGCAAGCTCACGGGGTTCCATCCCGAGACCATCTCGAAAGCGCTCGATCGGCTCATCGAGCTCGGTGCCGCCGAGAATGCGCAGCAGGCGAAGAACAAAGAGCAAGCCAGCAAAGAGGCCAAGGTGGTCGCCTCGATGGCGTTGGGGGGCTCCGACGCCAACGCCCCTCTGGCCTACGAAGCGCGCGATCTCGACGAAGACGTCGATCTCGACGTCGCGAAGAAGAAGCAAATCCTCGACGGGTTCCACCGTCTCGACAAGCTCAATTACTACGAGCTGCTCGGTCTCCATCCTCTCGTCGACAAAAAGCAGATCAAGGCGGCCTACTACCAAGTCGCTCCCGAGTACCACCCAGATAAGTACTTCCGAAAGAACCTTGGTTCGTTCAAGCAAAAGATCGAAGCGATCTTCGCGCGCTTGACGCTCGCGCACGACACACTGTCGTCGAAGCAGAGGCGTGCGGAGTACGACGACTACCTCGCGACGCTCGAGCAGAACCGCAAGGCGAGCGAGCTTCTCGGCGATTTCTCGCAGAGCGTCTCGCAGATCGCTGCCGCGGCCCAATCCCAAATCGAGGAGCGCGCGCGAGCGACCGCCCAGGCAGGCGGCGACGGGCTCACCGACGCCAGACGCGCGAGTCTACTTACCGAACGAAAACGAGCGCTCGCTGCGAAGCTCTCGATGGGGCGGGCCGGCCAGACGAAGGCCGAGCCATCTGCCGCTCCGCCTCCGGTCATCGATCCACGCGCGGCAGCCGAGGCGCTTCGTGTCCGATACGAGATGGCTCGAAACGAGGCCCAAAAGGCGCAAATCGCGAAGTACGTCGATCAAGGTCGAGCATCCCAGGGTCGCAAAGACTGGCCGGCGGCCGCGAACGCCTTCCGCATCGCCGCATCGCTCGCTCCGAACGACGTTGCGGTTCAGCGCGAGGCCGCCGAGGTCCAGCACGCCGCCGCCGTCGCTCTGGCCGAGGGGTTTGCAAAGCAAGGCGAGTACGAGCTCAACCAAGAGCGGTGGGCCGAAGCGGCGATCAGCTTCAGCAAAGCTTGCGCGGGCAGACCCGACGACGCGAGAGTCCACGATCGTGCCGCACATGCAACCTTCAAGGCCGGCAACAACCCTCGACGGGCGGTCGACCTTGCGCGACGCGCAGTCGAAATCATGCCTAAAGCGGCCGCGTACCGGGTCACGCTCGGCTATGCCTACATGGCGGCCGGGCTCGACACGAGCGCCGCGGCTGAGCTCGATCGCGCGCTCGAGCTCGGAGCCGCCGACGATCGAGTGAAGGGCGCCGTCGCACAAGCCCGCGACGCCCTGCGATCCGGCGCTTACGCCCCGAAGAAGACCGAAGAGAAGATGAGCCAAGCGCCGGCTCCTGCGCCATCGAACCGTGGAGGCGCCGCGCCTTCGTTCGGGCCACCTCCCGACGGGGCGTTGCAGCAACAACAGGCTCTCCAGCAGCAGGCTGCGCAACAGCAAGCGCTTCAGCAACAGCAATCTCTTCAGCAACAGCAAGCGCTTCAGCAGCAGCAGCAGCAGCAGCACGCTCAGGCGGATTTTAAGTTTGAGGGACATGGCAGGGCCGGCGGTGCCGGCAAAAGCAATTCGAAGCCGAAGTAAGCGCCGCCGCCGCACTGGCGCGGCCGCCGGCCCAGCCCGACTAGGGGCGAGTTGCTAGATTTATCGCCGCGCCAGCGGATAAATTACAGCCGGCCACCGGCCTTGGGACGGCCTTTTCGGGTTAAGGAAAAAACTGATTAATTATAAATATATTCAAATAAAATATGGCTTACAGTTTAAAAAATGAACTGATAATCAAATAATTGCCAAGTAGTAGGGGCGCGGGCGATGAAAAAGAACCTGCACGGCCCGGGCACTTTCCGGCAGGCTGATTACTTTGTGCTAAAGTTTGGAAGCCGGCCACTCCCTATCCCCGACGTCCGGCTTCCGGTTTTGCTCCGAAAATATTCGCCCAGCTTTCCGGTTCAATCCGCGCCCCGGCCATGCCCGCTGAACTTTCTACTTCTGCCCTCGACCTGGCCCGGCAGCTTGCTGCCGAGCGGGCGCGCCGCGAGCAGGCCGAGCACGAGCTGGCCGAAGTCCGGGCGCGGCTGGCCGTGCTCGAATCGCCGGCGCTGCCCGGTATTTCTGACCAGCTAACCCTCAATGCCCAGCTGAGTGCTCTGATGCAGAACCTGCGGCTGGG
>JAYUUB010000087.1:0-99018 GCA_043755175.1 Polyangiaceae bacterium
GATACGCCGGCCCTTACGTGTTCGACAGAACGAGTTGCGGGACCGATCAGGAGACGCGAGTCGGCTCGGGCGACCGACCGGCTCGGGTGACGGGCACGAGCAAATCGCATAGCCTACCGCGCAGTGAGCAACCGTTTGAATCAGTCGGCTTTGTTGTCGGTCATTTGCGTCGCCAGCTGCGGACACATCGCACCTCCCGCGTACATGGAGCCGCAGCCGATCACCGCGGTGCCGGGTCCAGTGGTCGAGACGAGCCACGGCGATGAGCCCGCGAAGCTCGAGAGCTCCGCCCCGGCCGGATGTACCCTCGCCATGCCTGCCGCAACCGACAGCCCGCCGATTCGCATTCGCGTTCGCCGCGACGGTGTGGCTTTCGCGTCTGACGCGACGGTCCTGACGGTGCGCCGAGCGTCGGCCACGCTCGGGCTCCCGCTCGGCACGTCGGGCGAAGTCGCCGTTTCGGTCGATGGTGTCGGCGCGCACATCGAAGGTTTCGTCGCGCGCGCCGAAGTTCCGCTCCATGTTCGCCCTTCACACCGATTGGCGGGCGGCGTCGTCACGGCGACGCCCGATTCGCACCTCGAGATCGTCACCGTCGAGCAAGGGTCGGTGAAGATCCGTCTTTCCGCCTCGGCGCTCGCCGTGATCTCCGAGTCGGCGGCGACCGAATCAGTTCCTTGCGACGATCTCGGGGCAGCACCGTTCGATCGTCCGGTGCTCGCTGACGGAAAGCCTGTGTCGCTCGACGCGACAGAAGGACTCGAGGTGCGCGCGTCGTCAGACGGACCTCCCATGCTCACACTGCATGCTCCGCCGGCGACGGTCGCTATTCCGTTCGAGGCGACCAAGCTCGGAGTGAAGGGCAAGCTCGCTCTCGTCGAGATCCCCGGGAGAGACGCGATCATCACCGGCTGGGTGCCCACGGCTCGCGTGCACGTACGTGCTAAGCCTTCTTACGGGCTTATCAGGGCGCTTTCCGACCCAAAATCCATGCCCTGGCGGAGGGCCGACGCGAAGCCCGGCGTAAAGCCCGACGGAAAGCCCGACGGAAAGCCCGACGTAAAGTCCGACAAGGGCGCCGGCTTCGAATGCAAGGCGCCGATCGCGATCGCGGTGCCGAGGCGCGTGGGTGCGCTCGACGAGCTCGTATGGGTCGGAACGCTCCATGCCGAGACGGTCGTGGCCAGCGACGACGATCCGAAGCACGCGGCGCCGAACGAGCGGTGGCGTGCCGTTCGAATCCGTGACGTCTCGGCGAACGTACCGATCTTCGTCCGCGCCGATTCGCTCGCTGCGTGCATGAAGCGGCTCTGAGCCGACGCGCACCCTTTCCACGAAACCCCTTCACGACGCCGAAACGAAACCCGACTGGCTCCCATCGGGCGAGAGGACCTCGATGACTTGCACGCTCGTTTGGTACCGCGATGATCTGCGGACCCAGGACAACCCCGCGCTCGCAGCCGCGGCGCGCGCCGGAAAGCCCGTCTTTTGCGTGTATCTTCTCGACCAGGAATCGGCGGGGCATCGGACGCTCGGCGGCGCGGCGAAGTGGTGGCTCCATCATTCCCTCACTGCGCTCGAAGACGATCTCACGCGGCTGGGCGCGAAGCTCGTCTTTCGGAGAGGGAGCGCCGCGCGAGCGATCCCAGACCTCGCGCGAGAGATCGGGGCGACCACCGTGGTGTGGAATCGACGTTACAGCCCGGCCGAGACCCGCACCGATGCGGCCATCAAGGCCGAGCTGCGGACCATGGGGCTCGAGGTCAAGACCTTCAATGGCAATCTCCTTTACGAGCCTTGGGAGATCACCTCGCTGAGCGGCGAGCCATACAAGGTATTCACTCCTTTCTGGCGTGCCGTGCTGACGAAGGGCGCGCCGCGCGACGTCATCGCGGAGCCCGCTCGGCTGACGTCGCCGAAGAACGTGCGCTCCGAGGCGCTCAACGACTTCCGTCTACTCCCGGTGAAGCCCGATTGGGCCAGTGGATTCATTCCCGAATGGACGCCGGGGAGCCGAGGCGCGGCAAAGGCGCTCGCGCGCTTCTTCGAACGAGGGCTCTCCGGCTACGCGCAAGATCGAGACAGACCCGACCTGACTTCGTGCTCGCGTCTGTCACCGCACCTGCGCTTCGGAGAGATTTCTCCCGTCGAGACATGGCATTCGGCACGAAAGCTCGCCGCTCAGAGGCCTGTTATCGAAGGCGATGTCGGAAAGTTTCTAGCCGAGGTCGGATGGCGCGAGTTCTCTTATCAACTGCTTTATTCGTCAGACGACCTTCGCACGACGAACATTCAGCGACGCTTCGACGCCTTCCCGTGGCGAGTCGACCCCGTGGCACTGAAGGCTTGGCAAACCGGAACGACCGGGTATCCAATGGTCGACGCCGGCATGCGCCAGCTCTGGCAGACAGGCTGGATGCACAACCGCGTACGCATGGTCGCCGCCTCGTTTCTCATCAAGCACCTTCTCCTCGATTGGCGACTCGGCGAATCGTGGTTTTGGGACACGCTGGTCGACGCCGACCCGGCGAGCAATCCGGCCAGCTGGCAATGGGTCGCAGGATCAGGCGCTGATGCGGCCCCGTATTTCCGCATCTTCAATCCCGTTACACAGGGTGAAAAGTTCGATCCGGAGGGCGACTACGTTCGCCGCTTCGTGCCCGAGCTCGCGAAGCTCCCGAACAAGGTGCTCCACAGTCCGTGGAGCGCGTCGGCGAGTGAGCTTGGGCGCGCCGGGATCACGCTCGGAAAGACCTATCCGAAGCCGATCGTCGAGCACGTCGTCGCGCGCGAACGAGCTCTCGCTGCCCTCGCGACGCTGAAGCGCCCCGTCTAGGGGCGTGCGTTCCGAAGAGCCATCGTAGGAATCGATCGAATAGAGTGTCGGGGTGACGTTCTCGATCGCGAGATCATCGCTTCGCGCGCCGCGTTTCGCGAAAAGGTCTGGGCGACCGACGACGCGGCGCTCCACTTTCGATCGCGCGGTTGGGACGGCTCCGCGCTGCTCTCCGAGACCTCGCCCGACCCCAGCGTGACGCTCGCTTGCGGCGACGTTCGTGTTCCGAGCCCAGGCCCCGTGCTTCCGAACACGGGGATGCTCGAAGCGGTGATGGTTCTCCCCCATCGAGTCCGCCTCTCGCTCGACTTCGGGGGGAGCGGTTTCACCCGGTCGGCCTCTCGCTCGACGACGATGACGTAAACCGCGAGCGCACCGTTCACGACGGAAAGGCGACTGCGACTACGAGGCACTCGAAGCGATCGATCTCGAGCTGCTCGGTTCGTGACCATCTATCGAGACCACGTCCCGCCGACCTCGGGGCTTCGAGAAGTCATCGGCGGCAGCGGATTCACGTATTGAGCGTCGTGTGACGTCGACCGCCACGCAAGTTTACCGAGAACTAAACGTTCGCGCGCCGCCGCGAGGGCTCGGCTCGAGCGTCGGCGCTGCTTGCCCGGGGCGCCCGCAAACGCAACACACCGTAGCTCGCCTCGCGAATCCAAGCTTGGAGCGCGTCGCGGCCCGGACATTCGGGGATCGCCGAGGTCGCGTCGCCGAGCAGGCGCTCGATGAGCGTCATGCATTCGCCTTCGCCCAAGCGCTCGAGCGCGTTCGGGCGTCCGAGCGCCAGATCGCGTCCGCCGCTCTTGTCTCCCCGAGAGGCGCCTGTCACGTCGGCGACGTCGTCTGCGATCTGATACGCGCGACCGAGCAGCTCCCCGACGATGCGCCAGTCGTTTGGCTGTGCGCCCGACGCGATGGCGCCGAGGGCGCAGCTCGCTTCGAACAGCGATGCCGTCTTCGCGTGGTGATAGGCGAAGAGCCCCACGTTCGGCTCCGACTCCCATGCCTGGCCCGAGACGATTCCATGCGGGTGTCCGACCCCGCGGGCGAGCGCGCCGATCATGTCCGCGAGCCGACCTTCGGGCCCTCCGCGGGCGGTGGACAGAGCTTGGAAGGCCATCACGATGAGCGCGTCACCCACGAGGACGGCGGTCGGCTCTCCGAACTCGCGGTGCAGCGACGGGATCCCACGCCGCGTCGAAGCGTCGTCGAAGCAGGGCAAGTCGTCGTGCACCAGCGATGCGGAGTGGACGAGCTCGAGCGCCACCGCAGCGGCGTCGGACGCGGCCGGGTCGGGGTCACCGTTCGCACGCGCCACGGCCAAGCACAGACGCGGTCTGAATCGGGCGCCGCCAGGGAACACTGCGTAGCGCAATGCGGCCGCGAGCCGCGGAGGACCCGTCCTGTCTTTGAGGTTCGAGAAAGTTCGTTCCAGCGCTTGCTGAATACGCTCGGAGACAGGATCCATGCAGAGCATCGTGTCATCTGTCTATTGTTTGTCAATAGTTCATGCAAACCATTGACAGAGCGCCGACCCGAGGTAACTCTTTGGTCATGGTTTCGGCATCGCGCGTCGTCGTGATCGGGTCGGGCGTGGCCGGGCTGTCAGCGGCGGCCATGCTCGCGCAGCGAGGCTTCGAGGTCACGGTCGTCGAGCGCGACGTGGTTCTCGGCGGCAAGCTCCGAACCGAGTCCGTCGCCGGTCGCTCGATCGATGTCGGCCCCACCGTGCTCACGATGCCCGAGGCCCTCGAGCGGGTCTTCGCCGACGCGGGGGCGTCGCTCACCGATTACGTCGTGCTCCGGCCTCTCGAGCGCCTCGCTCGACACGATTGGACCGACGGCTCGTCCCTCGATCTGTACCCCAGCCTCGAGCAGACCATCGAGAGCGTCGCGGCGTTCGCTGGGCCTAAAGAGGCTCTGGGGTATCGTGCTTTCGCGAGCCACGCGGCGCGCATCCACGAGCTCGTCGCCCCTCGATTTCTCGGGTCGCAGCGACCTACGCTCAGCACCATGTGGTCAGAGGCCAAGCGGGTCGGACCGCGCGCTCTGCTCGCGCTCGACGGGCATCGAACCATGTGGTCGGCGCTCTCTTCCTTCTTCGACGACCCGAGGCTCCTCCAGCTCTTCGGACGCTACGCGACCTACTGCGGCTCATCGCCCTTCACCGCTCCTGGGACGCTCAATGTGATAGCGCACGTCGAGCGTCTCGGCGTGTGGTCGGTCCAGGGTGGTATGGGCGCGCTCGCTCGAGGGCTCGCACGCCTCGTGAACGATCGCGGCGTCGAGGTGCGGCTCGGCGAGCACGTGAGCGAAATTCTCGTCGATGGCGGGCGCGTTCGCGGCGTGGCCTTGAGGAGCGGTGAGGTGCTCGAAGCCTCGCACGTCGTGTTCAACGGCGACGTCGGTGCGCTCTCGAAGGGGTTGCTCGGCCGCGCAGCGCGGTTCGCCGCCCCGCGGACCCGAGCGCCTTCGCTCTCCGCCGTCACCCTGGCGTGCGTCGGTGAGACGCGCGGTCGCAAGCTCGTGCGCCACAACCTCTTCTTTTCAGACGATTGCGCCAGAGAGTTTAGAGAGCTCGACCAAGGAAGGCTGCCGACCGAGCCGACGCTTTACGTGTGCGCCCAAGACCGGGAAGACGTGACGAGCGAAGCCTGCGGCGCAGAGCGCTTGTTCGTGATCGTCAACGCCCCCCCGATCGGTCGAGGCGTATCGCGCGGGCTGGAGGAGGGAGCATGCGAGGAGTTGGTATGGAAGACGTTGGAGCGTTTCGGTCTCTCGGTCTCGACGGTGGGAGAGTCGGTGGTGACGACACCGACTCGGTTCGCAGAACGTTTTCCGGGGACCGGAGGCTCGATCTACGGCCCGGCGACAGCGGGCATGACCTCGAGCTTCACGCGAGCGGAGGCGCGAACGAAAGTGCCTGGCCTCTACCTCGCGGGGGGGAGCGCGCACCCTGGCGCGGGAGTGCCGATGGCGGCCACGAGCGGATGGTTGGCCGTCGAGGCGCTGCTCTCGGACCTTCGTTCGACGTCGCGGTGGCGTCCGACGGCTACGCGTGGTGGTACCTCGATGCCCTCAGCGACGACGGGAACCACGGCGTCGTCGTAATTGCCATGTTGGGTAGCCCGTTTTCGCCGTACTACGCGCGCGCGAGGCGTCGAGGCCCGGCCAATCCACTCGACTTCGTGGCGATGAACGTCGTTCTCTATGGGCGAGAGCGCTCTCACTGGGCCCTCACCGAACGAGCCAACGCGCTTCGAGAGGAGCAGTCGCTCACGATCGGGCCGAGCACGATGCGCTGGGAAGGCGACGCGCTCGTCGTCGACGTAGACGAGCGCACCGCCCCCATCGATTCACGTCTCCGAGGCCGCATCACGATCCATCCTGAGGTGATCTCGGGAGCGGGGTTCTCACTCGACGAGAGCGGCGTACACCAGTGGTGGCCCATCGCTCCGCGCGCGCGGGCCGAGGTGCTCTTCGACAACCCGAGCCTCCGTTTCTCGGGACAGGGATATCTCGACGCGAATGCAGGCTCCGACCCCTTGGAGAAAACTCTTCGGGAATGGAATTGGGTCCGCGCGCCGCTCTCGGCAGGCGCATTCGTTTCGTACGAGGCCTGCGACGTCGACGGCGGCACGACCACCTTGGATCTCGCATTCGATCGGAGTGGAGTCCATCACGTGCCTCACCTCTGCGACAGCTCGTTGCCCCGCTCGAATTGGGGCCTCAGACCGAAGCTTCGGAGTCATTCACGGGGCAACGTGGCCAACCTTCGGTCGCTCGAAGACACGCCCTTCTACAGCCGGTCCAAGGTCGCATTCGACGTCCTCGGAGAGCGAACGGTCGGTGTTCACGAATCGCTGTCGCTGCCGCGCTTTCGATCGCGCTGGGTTCAGGCTCTTTTGCCCATGAGAATGCGGAGGGCGAGCGTCTGAAGTTGCGAGGGTGGCATTCGTCGCGGCCGGCGCTTGGCGCGCGCGAACACTCAAAGGCTTGCGCGAACGAGGTTCCCGCCCCAACCGAGCATGGTTCGCAATCCCAGCTTCTCGAACACCTCTTGGTAAATGCCGGGCTTCTTTCTAGCGGTAATTCGTAGAAACGTAATGAACGACGGCAACGTCATTTCGTCTTTGAGGAGCGCCGCGAACGACTCTTGTCCCATCTCGGCGAGCGTCGAGAACGCACAATCGAGGAGCTCGTTGAGCGACCCCGCGCGCCCTTCATCGAGGGAGGGGTTTGCGAGCATTCGAGCGAGGGCGCCAGTGCCGTGGTGAATCGACGCGTCATCGACGACGGATGAATCGCGCGCCGCCACGCGCGACTCGACGGCTCGTGCGATGGCGCGGCTCGCAGGAACGAGCGAGCGCAGCGTCGCTCCGAAGCCGCAGAAGGTCAGCGGTGAATGGCGCGCTGCCGCATCGCCGACGAGAATGACTCGACCGCTCCCCGACGCGGGCGCAGGTGACAACCGAGACCATCCGGGGATGAATCCGAAGGTGGGCCGCACGAGCTTGGCGGGGCCGGCCTTGTAGACTTCGAGCCTCTCGAAGAAACGGGCATAAAGCGCGCTCAACGCTCCTGGGACGCGATCTTTCGCAGGCCCATAATAGAATAGATAGACCGCAGTCTCGCCCGACCGCCCTGGGAAGGCCTCCCAGAGGTGTTGCCTTCCGCGGTCGATGCCCTCGGTCGTCACCAGGATCTCGCCGACCTGCGGGTCGATCTGTCGCGGTCCGGAACCGACCTCCAATCCCGACAGAACGCCGCCGACGGTCGGACACACGAGATCAGCCGTCGCATAGGGGCTCGAGGCACCTCGCGCATCGACGAGCACTCGAGCCGTCACTGTTTTGGCTCCGCCTCCGCGCGATGCGATCGACACGGAGACTCCCCATTTTCCTGCAGCGTGGGAGACGACATCGGTGCGATCGAGGAGCGTCACACCGGCGCCGAGCGCTCGCTCTCTCGTTTTGGCCATCAGCGCTCCGGCGTCGACGGCGCAATCGAGCACTCCGCGAACGTCGTATTGGCCTCCGCCGTGCCAACGACAACTCCCGCGCTCGTAGCGGGCGACCACGAGCTCTCGGTCGAGCTCTTCAGGTGACACCAACCCCACGTCGGACAGCTTGGTCAGCTCTCCGCGGCTCGCGTTCCACTCGCGGTGCGCCGTTCCTGAGGCTCTTCGCTCCACCACCGCGACCCGCAGCCCCATTGCCGCCAGTATCGGGGCATAAAGGAGCGAGAGACCGCCTCCCGCGATCACCACGTCGAAATCGGTATGAGCCCCTTCTGGAGGGGCATCGAGCTGAGGGCTCTTCGCTTCGATTCGCGGTCTGTGATCGAGCTCTTCGAGGCGGTCGGCGAGCTCGTCGCCACATCGCTCACGAATGACCGCGCGGGCTCTCTCGGCGTTCACGACACGTCTCCCGAGGGAATCAGAAAGCGAGCCTCTTCGAGCGGAGGGAGGTGAACGAACGAGGGCGAGAGACGCGCCCACCATACGCTCGCGATCGAGCGTCCGATGAGCCAGAGCTTGCGCGAAGTGCGCACGTACGCCCTCTTCGTGACCGTGTCGAAGCCGTTTTGGGCAATGGAACGGTGCAAGTCCGAATAGACGAGCCTCGCTGCGCGAATCGCCATTCTCGAGCGACGAGGGAGCATGCGGGTGCCGACGTCGGAGCGCCGATACAAATGATCGGCTTCGGCCAAGAGGCGCACGACCACCGACGCGAGGGCCGGGGTGGGCGCGGGCTTCTTCATGAACTCACTGACGTTCATTCCGGCCTCCTCCATCCATTCGATAGGAAGGTAGAGTCGCCCGGCGCGCGCGTCGGTGCCGACGTCGCGCGCGATGTTCGACAGCTGCATCGCTACCCCGAGGTCGCACGCGCGAGCGAGCGTGTCTGCGTCGCGCCGACCCATCAGCATCGTCATCAACACACCGACCGTGCCCGCGACGCGCGCGGCATAGCCGGTGAGCTCGCCCATCGTGCGATAGGTGCGGCGCTCGACGTCCCATTGAAAGCCGTCGAGCAATGCGTCGAACGGCAGACGAACGAGGCTCTGCTCGGAGACAACTCTCGCGAGCGCCCGGTCGACAGAATCTTCGCGCGGCCGACCAGCGAAGACGCTCGAGAGCCGTTCGCGAAGTGTCTCGAGCGCCGGCCCTGGGTCGCCGTCACATTCGTCGATCGCATCGTCGGCGACCCGACAGAAGGCATACACCACCGCAGAATCGTCGCGAACGCGCACTGGGAGCAAGCGCGAGGCGAGCGCGAAGCTCTTGCTTCCGGCGCCCAGAATCGCTCGACAGCGATCAAGATCGGCTCGTTCAGCGAAAGACAGCGGCATCGGGAACCACCTGATCGAGCACGCGCGCCGACGAGAGAACCCCGGGGAGACCGGCGCCCGGATGAGTGCCGGCGCCGACCAGGTAGAGCCCCTTCACGTCTTCGCTCGCGTTGTGCGGACGAAAGTAAGCACTCTGTGTGAGCACGGGCTCGAAGCCGAACGCCGACCCGCGAAACGCGAGGAGTCGATCTTGGAAGTCGAGCGGCGTCGTCATGCGTGAAGACACGATCGCTTTGGAGAGCCCGGGCAGAACCGTCGCTTCGAGATGGGCTTCGATCTTGGCGCGGTAGGGCTCGGCGGCGACGCGCCAGTCGGTGTCGCCGGCCAGGTTCGGGACTGGCGAGAGAACGTAGAATCCGTCACAGCCTGGCGGCGCGAGCGCCGGATCGGTGGCGGTGGGCCGGTGGAGATAGAGGCTAAAATCCTGCGCTAACACGTGATTGAGAAAGATGTCGTCCAATAGGCCCTTGTAGCGTGGGCCGAGGAGAATCGTATGGTGGGCGACATCGTCGTATTTGCGGTTGGTTCCGAAGTACCAAACGAAGAGTCCCATCGAGAACCTCGAGCGCTCGATGCGCCGATCGGTCCACCGAGAGCGGTCTTCGGGTGCCACCAGGTACCGGTACGTCCACGCGGCGTCGGCGTTCGACACGACGATGTCCGACTTCAAGACCTCGCCATTCACGAGCTCCACGCCGAGCGCTCGACCGCCCTCGACCACGATCCGCTTCACTTCGGCGTCACATCGCACCGCACCGCCGAGACCCTCGATGAGCCTCACCATGCCGCTCACGAGCGCTCCGGTGCCGCCGATGGGAAAGTGAACCCCCCACTTTCGCTCGAGGAACGCGATGAGCGTGTAGATTGACGTGGTCGAAAACGGATTTCCGCCGACGAGCAGCGGGTGAAAGCTCAACACCTGCCGGAGACGCTCGTCTTTGACGTATTTCGCGACGAGCCCGTGGACCGAGCGATAGCTCTGTAGCTTCACCATCTCGGGAAGAATTTTGGCCATGTCGCGCCAGGAACCGAACGGGACGTGCGCCAGCTTCTCGAACCCGACGCGGAAGATGGCCTCGCTCATCGCCAAGAAGCGGGCGTAACCATCGACGTCACCGGGCGCGAGCCGAGCCACTTCGTCATTCATCTTCTGGGCGTCGCCGGAGTAGTCGAAGGTTTGCCCATCGTCGAAGCGGATTCGATAGAAAGGATGAACAGGCCGAAGGTCGATTTCGTCTTCCAGCTTTTTTCCCGCAAGCGCCCACAGCTCTTCGAGCAACTGCGGAGCCGTGATCACGGTGGGGCCTGCGTCGAAAGTGAATCCGTCTTGGCGGTGTACGTACGCGCGACCGCCCGGCGCATCGAGCTTCTCGAGCACGGTGACCCGGTATCCACGAGCGCCCAATCGAATCGCCGCGGCGAGGCCGCCGAAGCCGCTGCCGATGACCACGGCGTGCGGCCTCTCGCTGTCTCTGTCGACGGGTGCCGGAGATCCATCCATAGACAGGGATTCTAGACATGTTTATAGTTTGTGCAAGGTACTTGCCCAACCATGGACGACTTCGCTCCCCGCTACCGAATTCGAGCAGTCTCTGATCTCACGGGTGTGGCCACGGCCACCTTGCGTGCCTGGGAGCGCCGCTACGGGTTCCCCAGCCCGCACCGTACGTCGGCGGCTTACCGCCTTTATTCAGACCGCGACGTCACGCTCATCCGACGAATGCGCGGCCTCGTAGAATCGGGGATTGCACCGAACGATGCTGCGAGGCAGCTCCTGCGAGACGATCTCCGCATCCAGGCCGAGCCTGTCCTCGCCGATCCGTTCGCGACGAGCGCCGAGCGAATCGTCTCGGCCGCAGAGCGCATGGACGGGACCGGGCTCCAGCTCGAGCTGAAGCGCGCCAGCATGCTCGACTCGGGCCTCGTGACGTTCGAACGCGTCCTTCGACCAGCGCTCATCGCGATCGGCGAAAAGTGGCACAACGGCCAGCTCTCGCTAGCAGCCGAGCACCTCGCCTCGCACCTCATCGCGGCGACGCTCCTCGATTTGCTCCGCATGACGGCAATTCCAACCGACGCGCGATCGATCTTGATGGCGTGCTTCGCCGACGAGCAGCATTCGATTCCGCTGTATGGGTCCGCCCTTCGATTCGCCTCGTGGGGCTATCGGCCGGTCTTGCTCGGCGTCCGTACGCCCCCGAGCGCCATCGCTCGGGGCGTCGAAGCGCTCACCCCCGACGCCGTCGGTTTGAGCGTCACCATCACCCCGCAACCCGCGAGCTTCGCGCGTGAGCTCGTCGACGCCTACGCCGACGCTTGTCGCGATACGCCTTGGTTCGTCGGCGGTCAGGGCGCCGCGGCACTCGCGCCGCTCATCGTCGCGCGCACAGGACTCGTCATCCCCGATGGGGCCGATGAGGCGAAGAAGACGCTCGATCGCCTTTTCGCACGCGAGCGCCGAAAGCCGAAAGGGCGACGCTGAGTGTCCCTGAGGGAGCGCCGCGCTTCTCGTCTAGTACCTCGACGCAGAGGTTGGGCTTCGGTCGACGAAGCGTCACCCGGCGACGACGGCGCGGAGAATCTGCGCAGCGCGTTTTCGCTGGACCTCGGTCAGCGCGCCGTCGACGGCCATTCGAACGACGCCGTGACGATCGATCACGACGACCGAGCTCGTCCCTTTGGGGATCGACAAGGCCTTGCGAAACGATGCGTCCCAATCGCACCAGATCGTCGTCCCCGACTTTTTCGATTGGCTGCGAATCGCGTCTTTGGCAAACCCCTTCATCGGCCAACTCCCGTATTCGCTGACGTCGGCCACGGGGGTGACGAAGACCTTGTCTTTGAGCGCGGCTTCGCCGAGGAGTCGGGTCAGATCGTCTTTGAACGCTTGGTTCGTGGCGGCCGAGCCTTTGTCTTCGTAGACGACCACGACGACTTTTCCTTGGAGCGACTCGAGGTGCAGCACTTTGCCGTCGACGTTCTCGACCCTGGCAGACGGCGCCGCCTTGTCGACGGGCGGCGCGGCCGCAGCGATCGGAGCTCCCGCCATGATCGAGCTGGTCGCGCCGGCGATCAGCGTCTTGCGCAGTTGCCCCGAATGACGCTTGTCCATAGTTTGAACAAACTATATACAAAGGCGTTGCGGCGCAAGGGCGAGAACGTGAACAAGCTGTCGCCACGGAGGAAAAGTTGAAGTCGACGAAACGTCGTGTGGTCGTCGTAGGAGGTGGGCTCGCTGGCATCGCTGCTGCCACGGTTCTCGCGGAGAGCGGAGCGTCGGTCACGCTCGTCGAGCGCGAGACGTTTCTCGGAGGTCGCGCGGGTGCTTGGTCCGACCGACTCGCCGACGGTACCTCGTTCGAAATGGAGCGCGGATTTCATGCGTTCTTTCGTCACTACGAGAACGTGCGTGCACTCATTCGGCGCGTCGATCCGTCGCTCTCGTGCCTGACTCCTCTCTCTGACTACCCGCTCATCGGGCCGAGCGGTGCCTCCCAATCGTTCGCCGGACTCCCGAGTCGGGCTCCGTTCAACGTCGTCGCGCTGATGATGCGATCGCCTCACATCAGACTGCGCGATCTGGCGCACATCAATCTCGACAGCGCGCGCAGTCTGCTCTCGTTCGATCACGAGGCCACCTATCGCGAAATGGACGGAGTGACCGCCAAAGACTTCCTCGACAGTCTGCGATTTCCGCCGCGCGCGCGGCAGATGCTCTTCGACGTCTTCGCGCACTCCTTCTTCAATCCGGAGAACGACTACTCGGCGGCCGAGCTCTTGGCGATGTTCCATTTCTACTTCACCGCCAACAATCGAGGCCTCGTCTTCGATGTCGCGAACGAGCCATTCAGCTTCGCCGTGTTCCGTCCATTCGAGCGGTACCTCTCGGGGCTCGGCGTTCGAATCGAAATGGGGACCGAGTGTGAGTCGATCGAAAAGAAGGCCGACTCGCGTTCGGTCGTTCTTCGCTCGTCGGGGCTCTCGAAGACCATCGAGGCCGACGCGATCGTTCTCGCGGTGACGGTGCCGGGCCTGAAGGCGATCGTGTCGGCTTCTCCATCGCTCGACGCGCTAGCTCCGAGCGTCGCGTCGCTCGACGTGACGCTTCCGTTCGCAGTGCATCGACTCTGGCTCGATCGACCGTGCGCCCCGGAGCGCGCACCGTTCGCGGGAACCGCGGGGCTCGGGATCCTCGACAACATCTCGCTCTTCGAGAAGCTCGAGGCGCAGAGCCGCGACTGGGCGCGTGAGCGTCGCGGATCGGTGGTCGAGCTCCACGCCTACGCGGTCCCAGAAGACGCGACCGAGGCGCACCTTCGAGCGAGCCTCGTCTCCGAGCTTCACCGGGCCTATCCCGAGACGCGCGAGGCTCGAATTCTCGACGAGCGATTTCTGCTGCGTCGAGATTGTCCATCGTTCAAGCCCCGATCGCACGCTGGGCGCCCGACGGTCGAATCGCCGATTGACGGCGTCGTGCTCGCTGGCGACTTCGTTCGTCTTCCATTCCCGAGCGCGCTCATGGAGCGGGCGGTCTCCTCGGGCTTTCTAGCTGCCAACGTCTTGCTCGATCGCTTTGGGCTCCCGAAAGCGCCGGTCGTGCAAGCGCCAACGAGAGGACTCCTTCGCTTCAGCGAGCGGCGAGCCTGACACGCGCGGTCGCGAATCGCCAAGATCACCGGCTGGAGCCGCCGCTCGGTCGTCACGACATGGAGTCGGTGGCGAGCTCGTGGGTCGCGCCGACACGCTCGACCCCGTAGCGCGCGCGGACCTCGGCGATCACCGTCGGAGCAACGAAGACGCCGTGTCCGTCTTCTTCGAGCGTCTGGAGGAGCGCCGAGTCCTCGAGCTCGGCCACGATGAGCGCTGGCTCGAGCAGCATCTTCGAGAACTTCACCACGATTTCTCCAACAAGATCATCGGTGTCGAGACAGTCGATCACCCGACCGACAAGCAGCTCGTCGGCTCCATCCGAAAGTACTTCAGAAGACCGGTTGAGGGGCCTCGTGCCCTGAGCAAGCGGCGTTCTCGATGAGACGGCCATGGCGCGCCGGCGCTCCGATCCAGTCGTCGCGTGAGAGGCGCGCCGCGTCGCGTCCACTTCAAAGTCATTTCGGTCCGACTTGCGATCGGTGCTTCGTCACGACCCCGAGAGGACCTACGATGACGGCGATGAATGGCTTCGCGACGCGTGGCGTGACCCCCGAAGAAGTCGTCCAGAACATCAAGAGTGGTGATCGCGTCTTCGTCCACGGAGCCACAGCGACACCGACGCCGCTCATCGATGCCATGTGCGCGCGCACCGACCTCGAGGGCGTGACTCTCTACCATCTGCACACCGAAGGGCTCGCATCGTTCGCCGCCCCTACGCACGCGCGACGCTTCCGCTCGGTGTCTCTCTTCGTCGGACCGGGCGTCCGGAGCGCGGTCGCCGATGGGCGTGCCGACTTCATGCCGGTCTTCTTGTCGGAGATCCCCGAGCTCTTTCTCTCCCGACAGATCCCGCTCGACGTGGCGCTCTTGCAGCTGTCGCCCCCCAATCGACACGGCCATTGCACGCTCGGAACCTCGGTCGACGCCGCTCTCGCGGCATCGGTCTCTGCACGAACCGTCCTCGCCGAGATCAACGAGCGCATGCCGCGCACGCTCGGCCATTCGATCGTGGCCATGTCACGGGTCGCTGCCTTCACGCACACCGACCGCTCTCTCGTCGCGCACGAGCCGTGCGTGCCGAGCTCCGTCGAAACACGGATCGGAGAGCTGGTCGCCGAGCTAGTCGAAGACGGCTCGTGCCTCCAGATGGGCATCGGCGCGATTCCAGACGCAGTGCTCGCGCGCCTCGGGAACAAGCGTGAGCTCGGTGTCCATACCGAGATGTTCTCCGATGGGCTCATTCCTCTCGTCGAAGGAGGCGTCGTCACGAACAGCCAGAAGAAGGTGCACCGGGGACGCATCGTCTCGAGTTTCGTCAGCGGCACGCAGAAGGTCTTCGACTTCGTCGACGACAACCAGATGGTCGAGATGCACCCATGTGACCGAACGAACGACACGCAGCTCATCGCGAAGAACGATCGCGTGGTCGCCATCAACTCGGCCATCGAGATCGATCTCACCGGGCAAGTGTGCGCCGACTCGATCGGCCACCACATCTACTCCGGCATCGGTGGTCAGATGGACTTCATGCGCGGGGCTGCGCGATCGGCCGGCGGCAAACCGATCATTGCGCTTCCGTCGACAGCGGCCGGGGGCAAGGTGTCGCGCATCGTCTCCGAGCTCAAGGGCGGAGCTGGCGTCGTCACGACGCGTGGCCACGTGCGGTGGATCGTAACCGAGTACGGCGCCGTCGATCTTCACGGAAAGACGCTGCGCGAGCGCGGAGAGGCATTGATCTCGATCGCGCATCCCGACTTTCGCGGCGCCCTTCGCAGCGAGCTCAACATGCTACGGCACTTCGAGATGCCCTGATTGGCGGGCGGCGCTCCTAGCCGCGCGATGTCGTCTTCGAGCGCAGAAGCTGCGGAGCGGGATATGCAGCCTAGGTTGCCCCAATGGGCCCGAAAACAAGCACTCACGCGAACGGATCGAGGGTTGCTCGTCAAGCGCCGATTTATTTATTCGCCGGCCGATAGAGCGAGATCCCCTACGCTGCACACGTGCGCAAACGAATCGTCGCGGGAACGCTTTCGGGAATCTCGGTGCTGTGGGGCTGCACCTCTTTCGAGGGTGACACGACCGGCACGACTACCGGCGCCGGGGCGGGCGGGTCTACGAGCCAATCGTCCGACGCTGCGACGAGCAGCTCGTCGATGAGCACGAGCAAGAGCTCGAGCGGTGCGGGCGGCATGGGTCCGCTCCTCGAGACGATCACCGTGTTCGACGCAGCGAACGCTCCGCAGCCTGGGCTTACCGTCTTCTCGGCCAAGCCCGACGGAACCATCGACGCAACCAAGACGACCGACGCACAAGGTCAGGTGACGCTCGACCTCCCCGCAGGCGGCTCGGTCTCGCTCGCCGATCTCGACGCGCTGCGCGTCGTCACCTACTTCGAAGTGCCCGAGGGAGCGTCGATCCGGTTCCACCGCGGCCCCGTCCGCAAGAATCCGAACGGGCCGAAGCCAGTCCAGATCGTCAACCCCACCAGCACCGCGACGGTCATCGAATATGGCCAATCCTGCGATTTCTTCATTTTCGGAGCGGTGGGCAACGGAAAGGTCATCAACAGCTACCCCGTTGCCGGATGCCCCAATCAGGCCAACTACGACGTCGTCGCGGTGGGCCTCGGCCCCCAAGCGATCGGCGCCGTGCTCAGCGTGGGGACGAAGCTCGGAATTGCCTACAGCAACGGCACGATCGGCACGATCCCCCAAGCGGCGACGACCGTGGGCTCGGCGACGGGCACAGCGACGATCCCTGGAACCGCGGCGAGCTCCGCCTTCAAGGTCACTGGTAGGCGGAGCGGAATTCCGTTTTACCACCGTGAGCTTCTTGCGGCGAACGGAGGCCCGGTCGAGATGCCCACGAGCATCTTCAACAGCTTCGACTTCGAGCAGAAGATCTCGTTCGCTCCGAGCGGAAACTCCACGCGCGTCCTCCGACATCTCGAGCACAAGGCGACTCTCGCGACCGGGACGACGATCACGATGCCGGCGAGCCCGCTCGACCCCGTCGTCGTGGCACAGGCTCCGAACCTCGTGACCGGCACGCTGCCTTTTGCGCTCTCGGGAGCCACCTATGCCGACGCCGTCGTGCTCGAGATCGACCAGACCACGTCGTGGACCGTCCTCACGCCTGCGACGGCATCGGGCACGGTGACGCTTCCGACGTTGCCCGCCGGCTTCGAGAGCCTCAAGCCGTCGGGCTCCGGGTTCGTGTTCACGACGACGCACGTCGACGACGCGCAGGCAACGAGCTACGCCGCACTGCTCGCCGCTGGCTGGCAGCTCGAAGACGAGTCGCTCGACGAGTCTCGAATCATTCGCACCTATTAGTTGAAACGCAGGCTCAAGCCTTCCGGCCTTCATGTCTTTCTCTTGCATCCTCGGGCTCCGCACCGTTCGAAAAGGGCCGGGGCCGAACCGGTCGAATCTTCTGCGTCGAGGTACGAGCAGCGAGGCTCCGAGGCGACGCGAATGCATTCCTCGGCCGCGGCGGCGTGGAAGGCCAAGACCTTCGGAATGCTCCACCGTGTCTTGCGAGAAGAAGACTGGAAGGCGGAAAGCGTTCTCGGGCGGCGCTGCTCGTTGACCGATCGTGGGCTGGTTCATGGCTCGAAATCATGGGCACCCGCGCACCGAGCAGGGTCGGAAGAGAGCCCGAGCGCTCGCCGATTCACTGGCCTCGGTGCTCGCGGTTGCCGCGACCTCGAATTGCAACGCCCACGGTGCAGGCGCGCGACGAGAGCGAAGGTCGACGCCCGACGCGCCGGCCCTTCGCTCCCGCAAAAAGGGCTAAACCGACTGCCTCCGTTTCGGCTTTTTTTTCGCGGTCGTCGAAGACGGAGCCGCTGGAGAGCGCTTCACCGACGAGGGGTCTTCTGTCGCGAGAGCGCGCAGCGTGGGCAAGATCATCTTGCGTCGAAGGAGAACCACGAGCCGCTCACTCAGCGTCGTGGCGGCTTCGAGAATCTTCCCCACGCGCTTTCCCGCGTGCGGCAAGATTCCATCACGGAGAAGGCGAACTTCGACCTCGACCAAGCTTCGAACGGCGTCGGCGTACGGCATGAGCGTCGTGAACGGGAGCATATCGGGCGTGATGCCGCTCTTGCGTGCTGCGCCGAGTGTCCGCAAGAGCTCGAGATCGTCGCCTTCGTAGTGCTCCACGCCTCCGCGCTTCACTGGCGTCACGAGCCCCATTCGCTGAAACAGCGCGAGCTCGCTCGACGGTACCCCGGCGAGAACGAGCTCTGCGTGCGTTCGCCTCGACTTCGGGGCCATCTTGCGGAGCGCCGTCGCGATCGCGGTCGCCGCGCGACCGCGATCGGGCGCCTCGGCGTGCCCATCCAAGACGTCTTTGATCGTCTTGAGAGGCAAGAAATGCTCGCGCTGAAGCTCTTTGATCGATCGAATGCGCGGGAGAATCGCGGCGTCGTAGTAGGCCATGTTGCGGCTCGTCCGAACCTCGGGCGGCGGCAAGAGACCTTCGCGGATGTAGTGTTTGATCGTCGCGGCGGGCACCCCGCTCCTCTCGGCGAGCGTGGCCATCTTCACGAGCTCGACGTCTTCGCGAAGGCCATCGGCCTTGCGGGTCGCTCCTTTCTTCGCGATTTCGCCCATGGAGGCAAAATAGAAGTTGAAAGTTCGACTTTCAACTTCTATTTTGCGGGCCGTTGTCGAGGAGGGTGAAAAGATGATCGAATTCCGCTGGTTGGTTCTCGGTGGAGCCGTGTTTCTCGCGGCTTGCGGCAATGGCGTCGTCGATACGAGCGGTTCTGGCGGAGCCACGACCGCCGGCCCGAGTGGTCCGTCTGGAACGAGCACGACCAGCACGGGCAGTCTCACCACGACCACGGCGACCGGGCTCACGGCGACGAGCGGCAGCTCGACCTCGTCGAGCGGCAGCGGCGGCAGCTCGTCGCTCCCCGATCCGAACGTCGATGGCCCCTACAGCTTCGCCGAGCTCGACAGTCAGTACGTGACGACGGCGAGCGGCAACACCGTGCCCGTCCACGTCGCCCATCCCACCGGTGGCCCCACGAGCGGTCCTTATCCGGTCGTCGTGATCGCGCACGGGTTCCAGCTCCCGGGCTCGCAGTATTACGGTTATGCGAAGCGGCTCGCGTCATTCGGGTACGTGGCGATCGTCCCCAACTACCCAACCGGATTCACCAACGTAAACAACGTGAAGAACGCCCAAGATCTCGTCTTCGCGATCGACTGGGCTGCCGCCAAGCCCGAGCTCGCAGGCGAGGTCGACGTGTTGAACGTGGGAATGACCGGGCATTCGATGGGCGGCAAGCTCGCGATTCTTGCCGCGTCGATGGATAGCCGCGTGCGAGCGAGCATCACGCTCGATCCCGTCGACTCGTCGATGAGCTGCAACCCGACCGATTGCCCCGATGCTTCGTCGCTCACCGGGTCTCTCGGTATTCCGACCGGGTACATAGGCGAGACCACCGACCAGACCGCTGGCGGCTTCGGACAGGCGTGCGCCCCCGCCGCCGACAACTTCACTACGTTCTATTCAGGCGCTGCGACGCCGAGCCTCGAGGTGACGGTCCTCGGCGCAAACCACATGAGCTTCCTCGACAGCGTGGCGACTTGCGGTTTCGTCTGCAGCTTCTGCAACGCTGCTACCGCTCAGAACGCACCGGTGAACGCGCTCTCCAAAGCGATGGTCACCGCGTTCTACGAGCGGCACCTCCGAAACATCACCGGATACGATTCGTTCCTGACCGGTGCCGACGCGCAGTCGCGCTACGTCGCCACCGGACAGGCGACCATCGTCTCGAAATGAGCTCTCTTTTCCCCGGGTGACCGATTTCGCGTTCGGTCGCTCGACGTTGGAGAAGATCACCGCTGCGAGAGCGTCAGACCTCTCGCCGCGGGAGAGAGCTCGCGAAGAGGTCGATCCCGTCGGTGATGGGCGGATGTTCCGCTTCGTGAGCGGATCTTAGAGCACGCGTACAGTTTGGTGGCTCTTCAGGCCGAGCAGCGCAGAGACGAGGCCGCCTCTCTCGTGATGGTATCGGCGAGAAAGCACCGACCTGTTCATGCGCGGGCCCCTCGGGAGCGGCTTGCCGCCGAATCGCCACGATCGAGACATTCGGCACCGCTTCGCCGAGGAGCGCACGTCCTTCAGGCCGACAATCGGCTCGAACACGACGAGATCGGGCCTGGCGCGCTTTCTGCTTAGGGACGGGTTTTCGAACGAGCCCGCGAAAGGGCGCGTCCCACAGACAAGGACCACCGCATGAACCGAATCCATACGTCGCTCGCTACGCTCGCTGCCGTCGCCACGCTCTGCCTCGCCGGTTGCGACAACTCTGGCGTCACCGCGCAAGACAAGGTGAACACCGCGCAAGCAGAGGCCGACAAAGCAGGCTCGGATGCACGCGCTGAGGCCGACAAGAAGACCAAGAGCGCGCAGGCCGAAGCCGACAAGAAGATCGCCGCGGTGCAGGCCGATTTCGCGAAGTCACGCGAAGACTATCGTCATTCGGTGCAGACCAATCTCGATGACCTCGACAAGAAGATCGCCGAGCTCGATGCCAAGGCCAAGACGGCTACGGGCAAAGCGAAGACCGACCTCGATGCGAGGCTCGTGACTTTGCACAGCAATCGCAACGCGTTCGGTGCCGACTTCAAGACCCTCGACACGACCACGGCGACGACGTGGGATGCCACCAAGGCTCGCCTCGACAAGTCGTGGACGGAGCTCAAAGCCGCTGTCGATCACGCCTGAGCCACCCTGCGCGCTGAAGCAGGATCCTCGACGCAATCGACGACCTGCGAATGAAATGAGCTTGGGCGTGAGACCGTCGACACGACGCGCCTTTCGCCCGGCTACGAGGCCAGACGAGAGAGAGCGCCGACAACGATCGACGAACCGTCGCAAATTCGGCGAGTTTCGCGCCAGGCGCTTCGCGTGGCGGGAGCAGACACTCCCGCGCCGTTTCGCGCTACCCGAGGTGTCCGCGAAGTGGGGGGAAGGTCAGGCCTTGCCACGGAACAACCAGAGAGCCGCGTCGCCCTCGGTCGACAAATTTTCAGGCTGCCGCTGCGACCTTGACCTGCACCTTGTTGCCCAGGAGTCGGGCGGCGCGCTCGGCCGCGCTCGACGTGAGCCGCGTGCCGCCTGCGATGAGGAGAAGGCCCGCCTCGTTGCGAAGGTCTTCGACGAGCACCATGCCTTCGCGGAGATTCGCGGCAGACACGATCGTCCTCGTGGACGAAACACGCTCGACCACGAACGCCAGCTCGACCTTTTGACCTTTGGCCCGACAAGTGAAATGTGCCGACGAACGATCGAGCGCTGCCCGAAGATTACGCACCGATACGCACTCGGGTAGTCCTGTGGTGAGGGGCTCTTCTTCGGGAGCAGCACGCTTCAATGCGCCGGCCGCAGTGTTCGCGATCTCTCGGAGCAGATCCTCGATGACCTTGACCGGTGGCGCGGGCACGCCGACGATGGCTTCGGAGAGTGAGGCGACGCCCGACGCGCTGACGCCGACCAACACGTGAATCTCCATGGCCCGCGCCGCTGAGACGAATACGAGCTTGGCCGCGAAGTCGATCGTTGGGATCCCGGTCGGGTCTTGCATCGACTCGAACTCGCATCCGACCATCGCTGCGAGCTCTCGAGCGACGACCGCTCCCATGTCGCGCCATCCGGGATACTGAAACGGGTCCGACTCCGCCGACCAGTCTCGGATTCGAGCCGCACCACATCGCGAGCGCAGACGGCCCGGGGTCTCGAGCCGCGCGATGACTTCATCCTTCCAGTATGGCTTTCGCAAAAAATCGCTCGCGCCTTCTGCGAACACCGAATCGACTTCGCCACCGGGTTCCTTGTCGAAGACGACGACGACGTGGGGGAAAAGGGGCAGCTGCATTTCGCGCAAGCGGTTGAGAATTGCCGACGCAGCTTGGCCGGGAAGCGACCAATCGAGCAGCACCGAATCGAAGGCATGCTTATCGAGTAGACCGAGCGCCGATGCGTAGTCGCACGCTTGCTCGGAGTGGTGACGCCTACCGCCGAGCCACTGCCCGATCGCGTCACGCTCCGCTTTCTTGTTCAGGACGAGAAGTATTCGCATTGGCGTCGCTCATCGGATTGAGAATGAATTCGCGCGGGCTCAGGCCGCTCCGACGATTCGGAGGGCCGACGCAACCATCTCCGAAGTGCGAGGGAATTCCATTCTGACCCGCGTACCCTGGCCAGGCCTCGAAGTGACGTGAATGGTGCCGGAATTGGCAGCGCAAGCCGCGCGAACGGCGCCCTGACCGATGCCTCGATCCGCGACGTCGCTGACGCTGTCGGCGGTCGACACTCCATCGACGAACGGCGCCTCGACGAGCTCCGGCGGATCGAGCTTCGTCCCTGCGCTCGCGCCAATGTTCTCGGCGACCCGCGCCCAGTCGATCCCTTTGCCGTCGTCGGCGACTTCGATGACTAACAGCTCGCCGTCGAACGACGCCGAAAGCTCGATGCGCCCGCCTGCTGACTTGCCCGTGGGAGACCGCACCTCCGTGCGCGGTCGCGGCTGGGCGTACAGATGCGACGCCCCGAGCGTCGCTACGACCACGATGAGCCCCACCGTCCAGACCGCAGCCCAGTACGGGAACATCTTCTTCACGAAACGCAGAATGACCTCGAGCTTCACTTCGACTGAGAACGGACAGCGTTCGGCGTTCTTAAACGCACCTCGAAAGCGTCTCGTCTCGCGAGCCCGGAGCTGCCCCGAGCGGGAAGCTCACCGGGAATCACGCGAGAACACGCGGGCCTTCAGGGCCCGCAAATAGACAACTCGATCGATATTCCACCTCAACCTTCGCGAGCCTTTTGCCCGAGGAACGAGCAACGGAAGCCTACTTTTGTAGGCTGCGGAGCGGAGAGACGAGGCCGCCTGTCTCACGAAGGTATCGCCGGAACAGCACCGAGTTGTTGATACGCAGGCCCTAAGGTTTCCGAGACGATGTCCGTACCTCAGGGTGACGCATGAAGTCTCGGGCGTCGCCGACGACATCGACGGCTAAGGTGGTCGCCAGAGCCGTTTCTCCGCTCGAGCGCGACGAGCTCAGACTGCAAAACGTCGGAGAGGCGCGCTCGAAGCCTCTGGAGGCCACTGAATACATGCCCAAGGTTCTCGTGATCGACGACTCCATGACTGTGCGCCTGCAGGTCACGCGCGCGTTGCGCGGAGCTGGCTTCGAAACCGTCGAAGCATGTGACGGCATCGATGCGCTCGAACGAATCGAGCAGCACCCGGACGTGGCGCTCGCGATCTGCGACGTCAACATGCCGCGGATGAGCGGGCTCGAGTTCCTCGAAGCGGTTCGTCACGTCGCCCCCGAGATCCCAGTCGTCATACTGACAACGGCAGGTCAGACGACCGTCATCCGAGAGGCGAAAGCCCTCGGCGCCAAAGCGTGGATGATCAAGCCGTCCAACGCCGAATCGATTCTCGAGACGGCCCGCCGATTGACCGTCGCGACTCCGACCGCGCCGGCCCCGAACGTCACCGATTGACGCGGCCCATCATCGCCTCCGGGTAGCGAAGCCCGGTTGCTGCGCCGCGCGGAAGAATTTCTTCGATGAGCCGATGGTCTTGTTCCGTGAGCGCGACGCTCGTCGCCGCGACGTTCTCCTCGAGGTACTTTCGACGCTTCGTGCCTGGAATGGGGACGATGAAATCACCTTTCGACAGAACCCAGGCGAGCGCGAGTTGTGACGCAGTAAGCCCTTCTTCTTGGCAAGATCGATGAGCCGCGTGACGAGGTCTACATTCTTCTGAACGTTGTCTCCGTGACAACGAGGGAGTGAACGCGGTAGTCGTCGGCCTCGAGATCTTCGAGTCGCGCGAATCGCCCCGTCAAGAACCCTCGACCGAGCGGACTGTCTTCCATGATCTCTTCCAAACACGAGAGTGGACCGGCGGTTTTCACCGAGCAGCGCCGAGCCGAGCCGCCGCGTCAGGGGTCGCCGCGGAGCAGCATCTTCATGTCGAGAGCGCCGGCCCGCTCGACGGCATCGGTGAGCTCACCCATGTCTATGAGGACCTCACCGGCCGCGTTGCGTTCGGCGAGGAGCAGGTGCGGGTAGCGATGACCGAGCCATCGTTGCAGCTCTTGCTCCCGGTCGCCTCGTCGGGCATCGGCCGCATCTCGACGAAGCCGCTCGATGCGCTCCGCCATCAGCTCGAGCTCGGTGCGAAACACTTCGACGGCGAAAGGCTTGCAGAAGAATCGGAGAACCTCGCCCTCGTTGATCGCGTGGAGCACGCGCTCGATCGTTGCCGAGCCGGTGAGCACCATTCGCAGAATCTGCGGATGGGTTGCTCGGACGATGCGAAGCAGCTCGAGCCCACTCATCTGCGGCATGTCGATGTCGCTCACGAGAACGTCGATCGGACGCTGCTCGATGATCTCGAGGGCCGACGCCGCCCGTTCGGCCGTGACGACGACGAAGGGCGCGTCGTGCAGAACACGCGTTATCACGCGTAGAATCGCCGGCTCGTCGTCGACGAAGAGGATGGTGATCGGGTCGCCCGGCCGCTGGATCACGGGAGCCATTTGAGCCATTCCTTTCGTTCCAATGCCGACAGCGCGGCCTCGATTTCGCCGACGAGCTCGCTCGCGGACTGATGGCGCTCGTCGGGGTTCTTGCGAAGCGCCCGCTTGACGACTCGCACGACGGCTTCGGGGAGCTGCGACACGGGGCTCGTCACAGGGGCGGGCTCGTCGACCAAATGCTGCCGAAAGACGTTCCACACGTTCATGCTCTCGAAGGGCACTTGGCCGCTCAACATCTCGTAGAGCACGATGCCGAGCGCGTAGAGATCGTTGCGTCGGTCGGCGGGCTCGCCGCGCACCTGCTCCGGCGACATGTATTCGGGCGTGCCGCTCACGTCGCCGTCGGTGGTCGTTCCGGCTCGCGCCGCGACACCGAAGTCGATGAGCTTGATCTTCGGCTCGGCCTCATCGAAACCTTCGAGAAGAATGACGTTCGAAGGCTTGAGATCGAGATGAACGACGCCTCCTTCGTGTGCCGCACCGAGCGCCCATGCGATCTCGCGCGCCAAGAGGAGAGCCGAGATCGGTGCGAGGAATTTCGTTCGATCGAGTCGCTCTTGAAGCGACTCACCATCGAGTCGCTCCATCACGATGTAGGGCCTGCCATCGGCCAAGAGACCATAGTCCGAAATGTCGACGATGCTCGGATGGCGAATGGCGGTCGCGGCGCGAGCTTCGGCCAAGAACCGACGTCCGGCCAGAGGGTCTTCGATCATCGTGCGATGGAGAAGCTTGATCGCGACGCGCTTCGAGAGCAGCGCGTGCTCGCCCGCCATGACCGTTCCCATGCCGCCTTCGCCGAGAACGTCGCCGATTCGGTAGAGGCCGATGAAACCGCCGGGCTCGGGGTTGTCGATGATCTCGAAGAGCGGCCCTCCGTCGAGGTCGCAGGTCGCGCCTGAGACCAGCTGTACCGCGCCACAGACCGCACAACGGTAAAGCTGTGCGGACCGGCGGATCTCGAGCGGCGCGCCGTTCACCAGGAGCGGACGAATTTCGACGGCGATACCCTCTGGTGCGGCGCTGAAGCTCAAGATGAGCTCTGCAGTGGAGTCGTCGACACGGATCTTCAGTCGTCGTGCCGTTCCCTCGGCGAGCACCGCCCGTGGCAGGCTCGACAGATCGAAGTCTGCGAGCCATGCGAGACGCACCGCAGCCGCCATCGCCACCTCTCGAGCGACAGCTTGTTCGACGAGCGTCACGGTACCGCGCTTGACCACCAGCGACGCACCCTGAGTCCCCGGTCCGAGGGTGAGGAGGTTCGCGCCACAGCGCAGGGGAAGGACGAGCATCAGCTCGGAGAGCCGCCGCGGACCAAGCTCGATCATCATCGATTCGCCCACCGAAGGTTCTGGCGCGCTCGCCTCGACGTCACGCGATGGCATGCACTGGTCGCGCGCTAGCTCTTCGACGTCTGGTCGTTTGGTCATCACCTCTCCGCGTCACGCGCGCGATAGCGCCGCTCAGATCCGCCCGTCCACCGATGAGCCGGGAGCGCACAGTCCGCTGTCGGTCTCGGTTCCGAAGCAGACTCCGCTGAGAAGCGACCGGTCCCCGACCTCCGTCCCTTTCCTCTCACTTGTCGGCCGATCACCCTTCGAGCGACCGGTGGTTGTCCTTAGTCGAACACGGAGAGCGTGCAATGCCCGGCGACGCGCTCCCGCGAGAAAGGTCCGAGCCTCGACACCCACAGGCTCGATCTCCACACCTCGGATCGAGCCCAGCTTTCGGGCAGAGTCACGCATTCGCGGGTCGTCGATGTTGAGCTTGCCGAGGTCGGCCGACCCATCGAAGGTGATTTTGCTGCTCGCTTTGGCGAGATCGTCGGTGTCTTTCTGCCCGGTCAGCTTCTTGTAGCCGGCCTCGTTGGCCTTGATCAGCGGGGCGCATTGGTCCTTCACGCTGACGCTCGACACCGCTGCTGACGACGAGCCGACGGTGGACGACGTTCCGGATTGGCCACAAGCAGTGACGAGGGCGACGAACGAGAGGGCGAGCGCGAAGCGATCAACCTGCATCATGAGCTCTCTGTAGCGGTTGAGTCGTTGGCGGGGTTCGTCGCCGTCCAGGGTTTCGAGACGCAGTGGGTTCGATCGCCGGGCGACGGACCGAAGGAATCTGGCTGCTATTGAGGAGGTCCGACGACGACCCGAGCGAGACCATCCCGCGAGGAAGCATGAGCTCTTGGGCGGGCTTCCAGAGCTCTGTGCAAAGGCGCGAGAAGGCCCCTCGGCATCGTGGAGAGCTGCTCCACACCTTCTCTCTCGACCGTGCTACGCAACATCCATGAGCGCTCAGAACCTCACCGACGCAGAGGGAATCGCTTTCTTGCAGGTCCCCCAAGGATTCGTCATCCCGGAGACCGACGTCATCATTCAAGATGCACGTGCAATGTTGCTGCATAACCTGACCCTCCACTCCGAGGTTCGTGAGAGCGGCATCCTCGTGTCGCCGATCTGGGAAGACCATCAGGGGCAGGCGTCGCTGCGCGCAGCGTTGGTCCCGGCCGGCGTGGCGGCCAGGTACTTCGAGGGGCCCGGGCTCGCGTCGTTGCGCGACGCCTCGGTGCTCGAGATGGTCGCCGACGTCATCCCGATGTTGCTCGAGTCGCCCGCTGCCGCTGCGCGCGCGCTCGAGACGACGCACCAGCTCTGGATCAGCGAAGATGCGCCGGTGCGCGGTCTCCAGATGCCTTACAAGGGCCATTTCAAGATCCTCACGCTTCTCCTAGCCGACCTCGCGCGCAAAGTGAGCGCCGGTTTCAGCGAGCTCGAGTGGCTGGCCTCGATCGGCGTGCTCGGGGCGTTCCACGATCCGGCACAAGATCCGCCGGTCGAGCAAGTGATGGCCTCGACGCGCGAGCGCTTCGCAAAAATGATCGCCGAAGAAGAAGCCTGGATGCGCACGCTGCTCGAGAAGCCCGAGTAGAAGTCTTCGTCAACGACACGCGGTGGGATCGAGCGTCGCACAGACGCCTGCCAGGCACTGAGCCGGCTCCACGCAGGGCGAGCCGCCCGGACGACACGGATCACCTTCACGCGGGTCGCGCTCGCACTGAGCCGAAGGAGCGCAGTGGGCTCCGCCGAGGCAGGTCGTTTCGACCGAGCATTTCTCTCCGAGCTTGGCATGCTTCGGCCGAATGCAGATGTGGGTGCTCTTTTGGCAAACGAGCCCGACCAGGCCGTTGCACGCGGGTGCATTCGCGTCGGAATCGTCGCAGCCCTGACCCGACTCGGAGGGCGCGACGCATTGACCCTTGAAGCAACGAAGCGCGCCGTTGCACGCGACGTCTCTGCACGACTTACCCAGCTCTCCGCGCCTCTGGCATTGACCATTCTTGCAGATCAATCCCCAGTCGCAGAGCGCAGCGCCAATGCACGGAGACTGAAGCTTCGGCAGATCGCGGCACGTACCGCAGCGACGATTCGGATCACGCTCGCAAAACCCGCCTCCGCATTGAGCGCCTTCTGCGCACGGGCTTCCGCTCGCTCCTTGGCCCGTCATGCGGCAGGCGACGGGCGGATCGCCCAACAGAGCCTCGCACGAAGCCGTTCTCGCCTCGGCGCAGCGCGCGATGCCGTCGGGCGTCGTAGCGCTCCGAGGCGGCACCAGATGGGCTTCACAGCTCGCAGCCAGTGTATGGGTGCATGCGGCGAGATCGGCATACGTCGACTCCAACACCGACGGAGCGCACGCCTTCTCCTTGTCGCAGAGCTTCTCTGCGAAGCGGAGGCACGCGTCCTTCGACGCTGCGCCCACGGTGGCCGAAGCAGCGGCGCTCGGCATCGGGTCAGCGCTTTCTGAGGCGAAGCTCGAGAGCGCCCCGACGGTCGAGCTCGACAGAGCAGGCGCGGTCGAGGCGCTGGCCTGTGGAGGCGACCTTCGATCGTCTCCACACGCGAGCACCGTCGCTAGGGCGAGACCCACTCCGAGCAGGCGACCGTTCACGCGAGAGACGTTACGGCGAGGCCGCGGATAAGTCGATTGCCGTAAGCGAGCCTCTTTCTAGTCGGCGACGCGCGAGACCGACTGTTTTGTTTCTCGCCGTGTGTCACGCTGAACGACGATGAGGCTCTTCGCCACCGATCTCGACGGGACACTCCTCGACCGCGATGGCCGTGTGCGTCCTCGCGACGTCGAAGCCATCGCTCTAGCCCGGAAAAGAGGCGTGGTGGTGACGATCGCGACCGGCCGTTTGACGAGCGGCACGCACGCGATCGCCGATTCACTCGGGCTCGATGCGCCGCTCGTCTGCGCCGACGGTGGCATCACGGCGTGCGCCGCGACGCGCGACATTCTTGAACGGCGCCCCATCCCCACGAGCCGCGTCGACGGCCTCCTCGAAGCGATCGCCGAACGCAAGCTCGCGAGCTTCGTCTTCACCCACGGCGCCATTCATTCGTGCGAGCGCGGCGTCGTGCACCATCCGTACGTGACGACCTGGTCTCCCATCATCTCCACCCACGCTGACATCAAGCGCGCCGAGGTCTGGCGAGACGACGTCGACGGCGCCATCATGGTCCTCGCGATGGGCGATCACGACGCTATCGACGATCTCGTGAGCAGAGAGAGCGCCGACCTCGAGACGCTGGCTTTCACGCTCACGCGAGCGAAGGTCCGCGCGGTTCGCTTCGTCGTACGCGGCGTGAGCAAGGGCGCGGCGCTCGCGGCGCTCGCGACGAAGCTCGGCGTCGAGCAGAAGAATGTCGCCGTCGCCGGTGATTGGTACAACGATCTCTCGATGTTCGCCTGGGCAGGGCGCTCTTTCGCCATGCCTCACGCACCGGCCGACGTGAAAGCAGAGGCGACCGACGTGCTCGGCGGCGAGGGTCGCGAAGGCGAAGGCGAGGGCGTGTCGCACGCGCTGTCACGCTTCCTCGACGACGGGAGCTGACGCGGGTCTCGTTGAGTCGCGACGGAGCCCGGGCTACCCCGACGAGATGAGCCGAGCGCGCACCATTCTCGAAGGCGGCCGAGGTCGCTCACGACAATTCGACCCGACGACGATTCCGCCCGAGGTCGCTGGCGATCTGAAGAGCCTGGCGGCGTTGGGGCCGGCCATCCACGAAGCCTTCTGGGAGGTCCTCGAGCCGAGCCTGAGGCCGGTCTTGGACGATCGCGTCGAGGCGATCGTCGCGAAGTTTTGTCTGAGCCACGACGTCACGAAGGAGCAGCTCAGCCCTGCATTGAGGGCGTGCCGCTTTCTCCTTCGACGCGCCTCACAGCTCAACGTCGCGCGCGACGTGTTCCGCCGAGAAGCCGTCACGCTGTCCGACGACGAGACGCTGGTCGATGCGGTGCTCGTCCCCTCGTACGACCGCGCGATGCCCGTGCTCCGACAGCGGGTCGCCGCTGGCGCGCTCGCCGAGCACGGCAACCTGGTCGTCGGCGTCGACTGGCGCGTCGATCAAGTGAAGGCGTGTCAGCGCGGACGCGACATCGACACGAAGGTCGCGCTCTTGACCTTCAGCTACCAAGAGGGCGAGGTCAAGAAACGCATCACGCTACAATGGGTTCCCGAGATGCTCGAAGAGCTCCGCGATGCGTGCGAGACCATCTTGGATTGAGCCACGGCTGACGCGAGACCCTGGGCGAGGCGACGCCTGAAACGAGCGACGGGCGAAGAGGTGGCGGGGCCTCCGTCGCTTCGGGGCAGCGAAGAGCTCAGGCGCAGCTGTTGGCCGCGTCGCAGTGGAGCCAACACTCGGTGCACGTCGAACAGATGAGCGCCGTCCCGAAGTGCGCATCGGCGTTCGGATACTTTTGTTGGTACAGGCGGTGATGCAAGCGCCGTCGCTCGGCATGCACGCAGAGTTGCAATCTAGATACGATTGGCGACCGGGATCCGCGGAGAAAGCCGCCCATTCCGACATGCACTGGTGCGATTCGAAGCACTGAATGCACGTGGCACAGATCGTTTGCTAGGCGCGTGTAGAGCCAGCAAGCAGCGATCCGTGTGCTCCCGGATCGCAGAGCGCCATCGACGTGCCCGAGCTCGACGCGACCTGAACGGTGACGCTGGTGTTGGAGGCCGCCGTCGTCGGCACGCGATAGCTCGCTTTGGAGGAGGTCACGCTGATGTGGTCGTGGCGGTCACGCCGGTCTGCGTGCCCGTCCCCTTAGGGCCCGCGTATAAACAAGTCGATCGATATTCCGTTGAGACCGAAGTGAGACAGGCGCCCGAGGAACGAGCACCGGAAGCCTACTTTTGTAGGCTGAGGAGCACAGAGACGAGGCCGCCTGTCTCACGATGGTCTCGGCGGAATAGCACCGACTTGTTGATACGCGGGCCCTCTAAGCTGGTGGCTGTGGACGTCGCTGTCGCGGACGTGCCAATCGTCGCTATTCCGCCGGCGCCACCTTGACCGCCAGTATCGCCGCAAGCCAGGCATACCAAAAAGAGTACAAGAAACGAGCTAGCATCAATTCGCATCAGGAGCCTCCAGAGGAGCCAGCTCGGAGCGGTGGAATCACAAGGTCGAGCTCAGATGGGGAAAGGCATACCTGAGCCACGAGAGTGTCGCAATTGGGTCGCGGCGGATCATCGGGGCGCTCGTTCCCCCGCACGCAACGTGAGCCAAAGCGAGTGCGAGCAGGAGATGGCGGGAATGACCGAAAGACATGGTCAACCCAACCTGCGGATACTCACCGAGCTTTTCGAGCGGCATCCGGGTGATTCCATCCGACCCATTCCAATGAACCAGGCGAAGACCGCTCGTGGGGAAGCGCCTCGCCTTGCGACATGGGCGCACGTTGCTGACGAGCGGCGCGATCCAACCGGATCGCGCCGCCTCAAGCATCCCCTGCGCGGCGTGCAAAACTCACGGCTCGCAGATGCCGAGGTTGTCGATCGCGAAAATGGTCGTTGGGTTGCACGTGCGACCTACGGGACATCCGCCCAAACCCGCTGCCGCCGCGCTGCCTGGAGTGCAGACGTAGCGACAATTGAACGGGCCGTTTGGGGGGAGGCCGATGCAGCCCTGCATGTCACCGCAGTCGTTCAAACCTTGGCACACTCCTCCTTCGGGAATGTTGGCGCCGCTTGGGGCTGAGCAGGTGGAGATTCCCTGTTCCGGGTGGCACTCATCGCCGCCAGTGCACGCATTGGGCACGAACAGCGTGCACTGCGCGCCGAACCTGCACACTGTGATGAAGTCACTCGTTCCCGTGAACGTGACGGTGAGGTCACAGCTGCCGCCCCCACACGGCTGCCCGCTGTCGGGGCAACAGACGGGCGTACACGTCTTGGCGATGCAGAACAGCCCTTTCTGGCACTCCGCAGCCGTGGTGCAGCTCAACCCCATTCCCTTGAGGCCCGGGCTCGCCTGATCGCACATCGAGATCGAGGACGAACCGCCAGCACCGTTGAACACCGCGCAGGTGTTTCCGTTGGTGCAATCCTGCTGCAGAAGGTCGCAATCCCCTTTGGGGATGTTCGTGTACGTTCCCGTGCAAGCGATCGGTCCGCTGCCCGTCGAGCTGGCGTTGGTGGACGTTCCCGTTGCCGTTGCCGTCGTGGTCGAACCGCTTCCGGTGGCGGACGATGCGTGGGTAGTGGACCCAGCACTTCCTCCCGAGCCGCCAGTTCCACCACCGCCGCTCGAGCACGCGAACACCGTGATGGGAACAATCAAAAGCCCAAAAGTCGTGTAAGAATTCTTCATCGGTGACCCTCGTGGTGAGTGTAGCTCGACGGCGCGCGCCATCCATGAGCCATCTCGACAAATGTCGGTTCACGGGTGGCAGCAGAAGGTAACTGCCCCTTTCTCGCTCACTGTTCGCGAGAGCTCGCCTCCGGCCTTCACGCAACTGCCTGAGGGTCGGGCAAGGAGGTTCGAGAAGTCGAACGATGCCGCGATCGATCCGCTACCTGCGCACGTGACTTCCACGAGAAAGCCTGCCGATCAACGGGCGTGGTGGCCACGAAATGCTCCCGACTCGACGAGATGGGACCAAGCCTGGACGACCTCGCTCGCCGCTGGCAGCAGGGCGTCGATCGAGGTCGCGAAGATCTCGATCGAATGGGTCTGCTCGTCCACGGTCTTTCGCCTGGACACTTGGAAGGCTGGCGTCTGCGACGGGATCTCGGCCAGCTCACCCGACGGCAAGGAGCTCCGATGGCTCAGCGACCTCGAGCGCGTGAAGGCGGTCCAGATCGACCCCATGGGTCATTCGCGCGAGACAGGGCAGAACGCCGGGATGGCTCGGACCGAGCGCGAGCTCTCCTGCGACGGCCAAGTGCGGGACCCTCTGCGTTGCAACGACGGTCGCGCTGGCTGCGGCGGGCGGGCCGAATCGCTTCCGTCTCGACGGAATATCGATCGACTCGTTTATACGCGGGCCTGAGAATCGACCCAGCTGAGCGTCGAGCGGGCATGCGAGGGCATGGCCCGTGCGAAGAACCTCGGCATGCGAGAAGACGAAGCTCTGCCCCCCATACCCTCCCCAGCCCGACTCCTTCGACGAGGTGCCAATGGCCATGGAGCGCGCAAGCTCCACGTAGGCAAAAAGCGACACGCGAGCCACGACCCCGGGAATCGGATCGCTCTTCGTTGGTTCGAGCAGGCGCGAGTCACGAAGCGACCTCGAGCGGTCGGCCGGTTGGCTCGAGCTCTCAGCGAGCTCCAAAGGAGGTATCGATGACCAGCTGGAACAACGTCCTCGTAATGGCTGACTCTCGACCCGAGAGCTTGGTGGCGATTGCTGAAGCTTTGCGACTCACCGCGCGGCGCGAAGGCCGCGTGACGGCGATCGACGTCCTCGAGGTTGCTGCCGCCGATCTGCCCCGAGGGATGCTCGCCATGGAGCAAGACGAGCTCCTGACGATGATTCGCGACCAGCGACGCGAGCAGCTCGTCGAGCAGATCGGAAGCGTCCGCGGCGAGCGTCGGATCGACATTCAGGTCTCTCGCGGGCGTCCTGCGTTCGAGCTGATCCGCCAGGCTGTGCGCGACCGCCATGACCTCATCGTGAAAGCCGCGCGGGGGCGGGACGTGCGCCACCTCACCAGCTTCGGAACGGTCGCCCTGCACCTGGTGCGAAAGAGCCCGGTACCGGTCCTCCTCGTCAATCCCGCGACGACGCCCGCAGCCACGGGCGCGCCCATTCTGTGTGCCCTCGAGCTCGACGGGCTCGACGCGCGGAGTGAGCGCAACAAGAGGCTCCTCGGCGCGGCCCGCTCGCTCGCCGAAACGTACGACGGTCCTCTTCACGTCGTCCACGTCATCGATCGCGAACGGCTCGTCGTTTATCGCTCGGTCCTCGGATCGGACGCCTATCGCGAATTTCTCGTCGACCGCGTCGCGCGCAGAAGCGTCGAGCTCAATCGCTATGCCGAGGACGCGCGCGGCGGCCGCACGGAGGTTCACGCGCACCTCATCGAAGGAAATCCAGGCGACGTCGTCGTCGACCTCGCTCGTCAGCTCGGTGCGTCGCATCTGGTCATCGGCAGCGTGGAGCAGGCGATACCTGGCCTGCTCATCGGGAGCCTCGCGGAGGAGGTGCTCATGCGTGTCGACTGCTCCGTACTGGCGCTCAAACCGCCGGGTTTCGTAACGCCCGTCGAGGCCGCTCACGAAAGCGACAGCCAGGCCGGGTAAGGCACCCGGTAGAAATAAGTGCCGCTGCGACCGTTGATCGATTTGTTGATACGCCGGCCCTAAGGCGACGAGTGATCGAAGCGGCGCGCGTCGCGTGCATTGCTCCTGCTGAAGCCTTCGCAGCGGCTCATTGGCGTCTTACCTGACGCCCGGAGCGCGAGCAGCGCGAAAATCCTTGCCGCGTGGAACTCGTCCTTCGTCGAACCTCCGTTGCGCTTGACGTCAGCAACCAATTTCGACGAAAGGCTCCTGGACGCAGCCCCGTCCCGCGCTCTACGGTATTCACGTGATGTATGCCGGGGGGCTCTGATGGAGTGGCTGAACTACCACCATTTGCACTACTTCTGGATGGTGGCGCGGGAGGGCGGTCTCGCTCCTGCGGCAGCCAAGCTGCGACTCTCACCACCGACGCTCAGTGGACAGATCAATGCGCTCGAAGAGGCACTCGGTGAGGAGCTCTTCAAGAAGGAGGGCCGACGTCTCGTCCTCACCGACACCGGGCACGTTGCCTACCGCTACGCCGAGGAGATTTTTTCGCTCGGTAGCGAGCTCTTGGGGGCTGTGCGGGGAGGTCCGAGCGGGCGTCCTTCACGTCTCGCGGTGGGCGTCGCGCAGAGCGTTCCCAAGCTCATCGCGAGGCGGATCCTCCAGCCTCTGCAAAAGATGGAGCCCAGAGTTCACATCATCTGCCGCGAAGAGCCCCCCGAGCGGCTCCTCGCCGATCTGGCGGTCCATGCGCTCGACGTGGTGCTCACCGATGCGCCCAGCGGAACCGTGTCGAACGTCAAGGTCTACAATCACCTGCTCGGAGAGAGCACGCTCGCCATCTTCGGCGCCGAACGGCTGGCCACGACCTACCGGAGTGGCTTTCCCCAATCCCTCGAAGGTGCTCCGTTTCTTCTGCCGACCGACGCCTCGGTGACACGGCGCGCTCTCGAGGGTTGGTTCGATCAAATCGGCGTCCGCCCGGCCATCGTGGGCGAGTTCGACGACAGCGCAATGCTCCAGGCGTTCGCCGAGGGCGGCTCGGGCCTATTCGCCGCGCCGGCCGTCATCCAGGCGGAGATCAGGCGGCAATACAGGGTCCACAAGCTCGGATTGGCTGTTGGCGTCAAGGAGCAATTCTATGCCCTGACTGGTGAGCGCAAGATCAAACATCCCGCCGTCGTCATGGTCACCGAGACGGCACGAGAGCGCTTGTTCAACACCGCAAAACCGTCCCCGCGCCCGAAGCGTTCGACCTAGAAAGGCTCGGGCTCAGCGCTCCTCGATTGCGGTCGGGGCGCCAGTCGTCACTTCGATAATATCGAAGTATTTGCATCCATATTTACTCATTGTCGAAGTGTATCGGGCGACACACGCTTTCCATCCAGGAGGTGACGTGGTGAAAATCAAAGTCGTCCGAAAGAGCGTGACGTTCGAGCCCGGGTTCCTTGGTTTCGTCGACGACAAGGTGAGGTCGACGTTTCGAAAGCTCTCCCATCAGGTCGGCTGGGTACGCATCCAGGTCGAAGACATGAATGGCCCGAGGGGTGGGCTCGACAAGCGCTGTGTCGTCTCAGTCGGTGGAGACAGGCTCCAGACCGTGCTGGTGGACGTCAGGGATGCAGAGATTCACTCAGCCGTCGGAAGCGCATTGCGAACCGCATCCCGCGCGGTCGTTCGAGCGCTCGAGCGGGCGCGCGATGGTTCTTCGGGAAGGCGCAGCAGCAGGGAGCTCCATGAGCCGCGCCCGATGCAAGAGGCGTGAGGCCGCCAGCCGTCAGTCTGTCAACGATTCGACCTGAGGAACACATCCATGGGGCTCGCCACTGTCGGAACACCAGCGCTTTGGGCGGGGTTCATCGTCTTCATCCTGGCCATGTTGGCGGTCGACCTCGGCATCTTTCACAAGAAGGCGCACGAGGTCAGCTTCAAAGAAGCTGCCGGCTGGAGCGTCGTTTGGATTTCGCTCGCGCTGGTGTTCAGCGGAATCATTTGGTGGCAGTTCGGCTCCAAGCTCGGCACTGAGTTCCTCACCGGCTACCTCATCGAAAAATCGCTGAGCATCGATAACATATTCGTGTTCGTCGTCATTTTCGCGTCGTTCAAAGTTCCAGCGCTATACCAACACCGCGTGCTGTTCTGGGGCATTCTTGGTGCGCTGCTCCTGCGCGCGGCGATGATCTTCGCTGGCGGGGCGATGCTCGAGCGCTTTCACTGGCTCATTTACGTCTTCGGCGCCTTTCTCGTGTTGACCGGGCTGAAGCTCCTGCGCCCAACCGAGGAGACCGACCCACAGAACGGCTGGTTCATGCGCGCCATTCGGCGGGTCCTTCCTGCGACGACGGAGCACGCAGGAGACAGGTTCTTCGTCCGAGCGAACGGCAAGTGGCTTGCGACGCCTTTGTTCATGGCGCTCGTGCTGGTCGAGGTCACCGACGTGGTCTTCGCGCTCGACTCCATCCCGGCAATCTTCGCAGTCACCCGCGACCCGTTTATCGTTTTCACCTCGAACATCTTCGCGGTGATGGGTCTCAGGTCGCTGTTCTTCTTGCTCGCTGGCGTCATGGACCGCTTCGTCTACCTGAAGCTCGGCCTGGCGGGCGTGCTCGTCTTCGTCGGTCTGAAGATGGCGCTCGTCGACTTCATCAAGATCCCTTCCATTGCCTCGCTCTTGATGATTGCACTCATTCTCGGCACCGCCATCGGTGCATCACTTTGGGTGTCACGCGCCTCTGCAACACGAACCGCGTGAGCCGTGCCCCATGCCTTCAATCGTGTCTTCGAATGTCCAACCTCGTACTCGAAAGGAGCCACCATGAACTGTCCCCGGTGTGTCACTGAGCCGATGAAAGAGCGTCTTCGTGACGCGGTCACGATCGATGTTTGCAACGCCTGCCGTGGCATTTGGCTCGATCGTGGTGAGCTCGAGAAGCTCATCGCACGAGCCGAAGCTCCGGCGCGGCGTCACTCGGATGAAGACGAGGCCCCGAGCAGCGACGGCCCGAGACGTCACCGAAGGGCGAGCTGGCTCGACATCTTCGACTGAGGGGGGTCAATGGAGCAGGCGACGCGTCTCGACCAGGCGCCGCGCCGCCGCTCGTTCATCACCGGACACCGTCTGCCGCGCTTCCGCAACGAATCTCGACCGACGCGAGCGCTCCAGATGTCACCGTTGGCACGGATGCCGAATGAATGACTATGCCCGATGGGCTCTCGACTTTAGAGTTTTCCGGCGCAGTCATCGTCGAGTCGCTGCAAAAGAGTTGGTGATCTTCCTCACTGCCAAGGTTCCATTTCAAGACGAGCGAGGACAAGGCGCACACCGTGAGCTCGGTGTAGGTGTTCCCGACTGCCGCGGGCTTCACGCTGCGCTTCGTGGGTGGAGGCTTCGCGCGCCACATGGTGCGCATGTTGGTGGGCGAAATGACGGCCGTGGCGACGTGAAGGTGCGCCTCGAGCACTTCCAGGAAGGGCTGGTGAACCAGCGCAACTTCTATTGCGCGACGGCGCCCGACCCGCGCACGCTATGGAACGTGGGCTACCCGGTGGAGCTGGATCCCTCCACCGCCGGGCCTCCAGGCAGCCGAGGCGGTCAGCTCGCGGCGCTCGAGGGCTTGGGGCGACGCACGATACGATGGCCGCGATACCAGCGGCGTTGGCCGAAGAAGCGGCGCGAGGGCTGACGCTCGACGAGTCGGCGCTCGTCCTGCTCACGCTCAGGAAACTGCAAGAGCGCTACCGCGAGTTGATCGTCTGATCTCGCGTCGCTGGCACACGTTTCTGCACCACGAGCGCCACAAGGTATGGGTGATAAAGGGGGGACCCTCCTTTCCTCGCCCGCCACGGCCTCGTCGAAGCTGCCGGCGCCGCGGTGGGAAGCTTCTCCCCGTGCCTAGATTCTGTAGGGCCATCTGGACCTCCAGGGCCGAATCTCCGCAGCTCGGGTCTCTCCCTCGCTCAAGGAGCCCGTCGAAATGTGAGCCTCCATCATCCACCGGCGCCACTGCTTGGTCGACGACGCCAGCCACGCTCGCTCGTCCGGAGGCTTTCCATATGAAGATGAGTTGCATGGCGCTCGCGTTGACGGCTCTCTCCCTTGCGGGGGCGTGTGGCGATAGCGGGGGAGGCGGCGGAGGAGGAGGAAGCGGTCACGGCGGAGGTGCCGTTTGCGACGCGATCCGCCAAACCGGCTGCACCATGGGCCAGGCCTGCGAAGTGGTGAACGGCGGCCAGCCTGCCTGCTTCGATCCCGTCAGCGTCAAAGGAAAGATCTTCGACTTCGTCACCCTGGCCGCGATCGGCGGCACTCGGATCGTCGCGCGCGACGAGAACGGAGCTGCGCTCTCCGACGTCGCCGTGAGCGCACCGGACGGGACCTACTCGCTGGCCGTCCCGGCGATGCGTGACGCAGCCGGCAAGCCCGTGGCGCGATCGTTCACCCTGAGAGCCGATGCGTCGGGCTACCAATCCTTCCCGCTCCCGCCGCGCATTGCACTCCCGCTCGATCTCGCCGAAGCCGTGGGCACGCCCCTCGTTCTGCAGAAGCCGAACAGCGACATCGCGCTCTTCGCCCTCGCCGACACGACCGGGCTCGGCACCGTGTCCGGCGACGTTCTGGTCGACTTGCCCGGTGGAACGCTCGTCGACGCAAACGGTCACACCGGAGTCGCCGACCGCACGGGCCACTTCACCGTGTTCAACGTCCCCGCCGGAACCGCGAGCCTCGCTGGCTACAAGAAGGGCACGAACTTCGACCCAGCGTCCGCGACGATTGCCGCCGGGGCCGAGACGAAAGACGTCAAGCTGACTGCCAATGCGCGTCCGGCATCGAATGTCAGCGGCTCGGTGCAGATCGTCAACCCGATGGGCGGCACGGCGACCAGCGTCATCCTCGTCTTGGAAGACACCTTCAACGCGACGCTGCTCCGAGGCGAGACCCCACCGGGCCTGCGCGCAGGCAATGTCACCGGAGCTTTCTCGATCGATGGCGTCCCCGATGGTCAATACGTGGTGCTAGCGGCATTCGAGAACGACGGGCTGGTTCGCGATCCGGACACCGGGATTGGCGGTACGCAGATTGTCCATCTCACCGTGAGCGGAGCCAATCAGTCGATCTCCCAGGGCTTCAAGGTGACTGGGGCGCTCGCTGTCGTTTCGCCTGGAGCGAACGCGATCGACACCGTCAGCGGCAACGTCACGTTCACGTGGGAGCGCGATACGAGTAACACGGGCTACCACGTGCAGGTCTTCGACACCTTCGGAATTCAGGTTTGGGAGTCGACCGGCCCATTCGATCAAGGCGGAAACAAGCCTGCGACGGTCGCTTACGGTGGCCCGCCTCTCACGAGCGGCATGCTCTACCAGTTCCGCGCGACCTCCCTGAAGAACACGACGCCGCTCTCCTCCACCGAGGATCTGAAGGGCGTATTCATTTACAAGTAGAATGGCGGCCATTCATCTATTCGATCACGTGGCAGCCCGGGCAGATGGGCGCCTTTCCTGGCTTTCTGCGCGCGGCCATCCAGATCGACAAGCCCGGTCCTGCTGTTTACGGCGTCGTCGCCGACGTCCGCCCAATCGAGTATTCCCCCGACGGGAGCTGTTGCCAGAGCATCTACGGGCAGGCGTGGCCTCGGGAGAACGCTTGGTCGTCGGTGGGGGGTGACGTCATCGCCCAGAACGCCACCGATATGACCTCGGGAGCCTCCTGCGCCAGGCGCCGCAGCACAGGGCCGACGATGGGGTCCTCCCACGTGGAAGCACGCACCGGCTGGAAGTAGGCGGCCAACGTCTCGGTGTCGTAGGTCGGCGCGCCCATACGAGGAGGGTACTCGAAGTCGCAGGTTGTCGACTTGGCTCTCTGCAACTCGGGGAGGAGGTCACGAGCCGGCGCCCGGGATCCAATGACGTCTCTTCCGGGCGCGTCGAGGTTTCGAGACGACGACCGACTCGCTTTGAGGAGATCTGGGCTCGCGTGGGCTACGGATCGGAAGCCGCCCTTCCCTCGCGTCGTTCACCCGTGAGTCGGCGTTCCATTCGCTCCCTTCGATGCGGTCGCGCGGAGCACCATCGACCGGCCTCGTCGATGCGGCAGCGCCCGCGCGGGTCGTGGTATCGTCTGCTCCGACCTCGATGCGCGGTGCTCTCCTCCTGAATGGCAATGCACGGACGCCTGCCGATCTGCTCTCGGTCGCCGCTCCGCTCTTGCTCTCTTCGCGCCACTCGGATCCAGCCGTCGCCAGCGCGCGGAAAGTCGTGTTGGTGACGGCGGGCTGGGAGAACGAGCACGACGAGAGCGCGGTCAAGCAGACGCTGAACGCGCTCGGTTTGCCGTCGCGTATCGAGGGAGGATTCGATCGAGCGATCGAGAACCTGTCGCTCGGGCAAGAGCTCCTGCGTGTGCTCGCCGACAATCCCGAATTCGCTCACGCGTTCACCGAGCTCGAGCTCACACGTGAGCGCGCCCGTTCATTCTATCTCGCGCACAACGCGCACCTCGTCGCGGTGCTGCGACGCGCAGTCGACGACGCGAAGGAGCTCGATTCTTCGGAGAGCCTCGCTCGCCTCGTCGATCGCGAGCTCTTGCCTCGCGCTGCCGACGCGGTCTCGCTGCACCGCTTCATGCTCGCTCGCGAGCTCCGGCACGCACTCGAGACACTCGAAGGCAATGACGATCGAATGGCCGAGCTCTCGGCGCAGCTCGATCAAGTCGGGCTCTCAGGCGCGGGGGTGACCTACACACGAGGGTGGCACGCGGCGCGGGCGCGCCTCGAGGAGCGGCTATTGGGAGCCAACGCAATCGTCTTCTTCGGCGGAAACCTCGATAGTCTGCTGCGTGCGCTCCGCTTCTTCCGACTCGGCGAGGTGCTCGAAGAGGCGCTCCGACGCGGGACGACCATCGTGGGGTCGAGCGCCGGGGCCATGGTTCTCTGCGACCGAGTCATCGTCTACGACGACTTCGCGCTCGAGCGTCGCGAGTTTCAACTTTGGGAGCGCGGGCTCGGCATCGTGCGAGCATTCCAGCTCCTGCCCCACTGCATGGAGCGCATCCAGACCGACGACACCGACAACCTCGCCTACCTGGCGAGGAGGCTCCGCCATCGGGTATGCGTCGGTCTCAACGAGGGCTCGTTTCTCCTCTTGGATCTCGCGAGCGACACTGCCACGAGCTTCGGCCACGACGACCGCGTATATGTCTTCGGTCCGCTCGGCGACAAACGGGGATACGTGCGGGGTGAGACGATCGACCTCGGCTCGTAGTTGCCATGGCGAGCAACTCCCTCCGCCTAGAGTCTTGATGGGTTCGAGCGTGAAGGTGCCGGTCGACGAACGGTCACCTTGCGGAGAAAGTGGTTTGGCGGAATGGTATCGTCATAATCCGCCCGCAGCCCCGACGGAGCAAGAGCTCGCAGAGGTAGCGAAGCGGACGGCGCTTCGGGTGAAGTCGGTGCTCGCTCGGCACGGCCGGAGCCTCGACGGCACGAGCGAGCGCGAGGATGCGGAGCCGGGCGGTGCAGAGCTTTCGCTATCTGCGTTGTGCGCGGCGGCGGCCTCGGTCAGGGGCTGTTCGGTGACCGAGCGGGCAAGCCGGTACCGAAGCGCGAGGATGCGGCGGAGAAGCAGCACGCGCTCTTCGCGAGCGACACTGTGGTGACTCGCATGATCAGGGTGGAATCAGCATCGCCTCGGCCGGAAAGAACGAGATCGTGTTCACGGCGTCTTTCGACGCAACCGTCAACTTCGGCGGCCAAGACTTCACCAACGCCGGCGGTACAGACGTGGCGTTGGTGCGGGACTTGACCCCGAGCTCGAATTGACTCGACGACGGCTACTTCACGATCGTCGTGCAGCCCACCGTGATGTCGACCTTCGTCGTGGTGCTGCTCTTCACGTCGTCGCAGGCCTTGCCGATGAGCTCGACCTGACCCATTCCGTTGTAGTCCCAGCACCCGTCGGTCGTGCACGGGTCAGACGAGCTCGCGCGCTTGGGGAGGGTCGAGCCCATTCCCATTTGCGTGGTCTCGACGTTGACCTGGCCCATGTCGATCGTCTGACCGGGAGGCGGGTCGGGTAGCGTGAAGACGCAGCCAAGCGCCTGACCCCTGATCTTGCCAATGGCGTCGGCCAATTTCGTCGCATCGAAGGGCCCGGTCGACAGATCGATATGACACGGCTTGGCAGGGTCGGCGCCGCCCTGCGTGAACACGGCGGTCGTGTCGCAAGTCGGGTCTACCGTGTCGGGGGAGCCGCTGACCGCATAGGTGCTCAGCGCGAGGAGCATCGAATAGGGCGCTACTGCGAAAGCTCCCTGCATCTCATTTGCATGCGAGTTGGATCCTGGCAACCCGACGATGAAGGTGTTCACCGGCGTATTCGGGTCGTTCCGCTGCCCGCTGATCAGGGTGTTGACCGTATCCGGAACCTCCCAATCGTCGCACGCGGTGTCGGTGTAGCCCGGACGCGTCGGCATGGCGACGCTCGTGCAGCTGAAGCCGCCATCCGTCACCAGAATCAAGATGCGTTTCTTGACGTTCTGAAATCCCTTTAGGAAGTTGTAGCCCTTCGACATTGCATCGTAGATAGGAGATCCGTCGTCGGCATTGTTGAGCGGCATCGCCCCGACGAGGTACTGGTACATGTCCTTTCGAACGCCGGAGGTCCCATTGGACTTTGCCGTCCCAGCGGGCGAAATCGCCACTTGGGGCAGTGTCGCAGTTCCGCACGACACCGTGAGCCCGCATCCGTTCCCGAGTGCGAGGTAGTTGCATAGGCAATCCGGCATCGGGCTGTCCATCGAGGGAAATGTGACCAGCCCGAGGTTCAAGTTGTCGAAGCCGTCTTGGTCGATCGCATTGACGATCGCGAGCTGCGCCGTCCCCCACTTGTTGTTCGTGTTCATACTCGCGCTCTTGTCGAGCACGAACAGGATGGCGGTCGGTTCCTGCTTCGCCTGGGCCGTGAACTTCGCGCACGACGCGTCGGGGCCCACGGTGCCGGTCGATCCGGTTCCGAATGTCCCGGTCGACGGGGTGGTGCTGGTCGAGCCGACGCCGCTACCTCCAGAACCCGTGCCCGATCCCGCAGCGCAGCCGAAGCCGATCGCCACGCCCGCGCCAAGACCGAGCAACACGATTCCAAGTAAGCGCTTCATGCGTAGACCTCCAGTGTGCCGAGCCTATCAAAGTCTGAGCGTTCGTGACACTTCGTCGCCTATGGAGGCTTGTGGCTCCGATTTTCACGGGACCCCTTCCAAACGCGTAGGCCGCTGCCGTCGGGCGGACGAGGTGCACTGACCGATCCATCGATGGTGGGCTCCAAGTCTCAGGCGGTCCTCACTTGAGGCTCGACCTCGGCGCATACCCGCGCATCGAAGCCTGGCCGCCCGCGTCGAGCCCGTCCCGCTCAGGGCCCGCGTATGAATGAGTCGGTCGATATTCCGCCGATATCATCGCGAGACAGGCGGCCTCATCTCTCCGCTCCTCAGCCTACAAAAGTAGGCTTCCGGTGCTCGTTCCTCGGGCAAAAGGCTCCCTTCGGTCTCGGCGGAATATCGACCGACATATTGATACGCGGGCCCTTACTTGAAGACGCATCTGCCCGCGACCTGATAGCTAACGTCCGTGGCGACGATCCGAGCGAAGCGAACGGTCACGGCGAAACCGCCGCAGTCGGGGAGCCCACCCATGGCCTCCCCGGAGGGGAACGCGCACGTGCTCGACGTCCCCTTCGCGATGCGCGCGGTCGCGGCGGCGAGCGGTGCGCGCTGGGACGCGACGCGCGGCGTTTTCCTCCATCGCGGCGAGGTCCTTCCTGCCGCGCTCGCGCCCTTCCGTCCGGCTGCGTTCTCTTGGGAGAGGCATGTCGAGCGCGAGCTCCGCGACGAGCCTTCGCTGCCCGTCACGAAGCCCAATGGCGCCATCGTTCTCAGGCCGCACCAAGCGAGCGCCGTCGATGCGATCCTCGTTGCAGTGAAGGAACGGCGCGCAGGCTTTCTTCTCGCCGACGACGTCGGTCTCGGCAAGACCATCACGGCGTGGGAGGCCATCCTCCGAATGCCGTCGGCCGAGCGCGTGCTCATCGTGTGCCCGCTAGCCGTCATCGCGCATTGGCGGCGGACGATCGAAGCGATGGGCAATCCGGGCAAGGACGTGGTGATCCTCAACTACGAGCGCCTCGGCAAGCTCTTCGAGGTCACGCCCGAGGCGCGGAAGAAGATCCGAACCAAGAAAGGCCTGGCACGCGCGGGCACCGCCGCCGAGCTCGACGTGATCGTGTGGGACGAGAGCCACCGCTGCAAGAACCCGTCGGCGGCGCGCTCGAAGCTCGCCGTGAAGCTGAACGCGCGGGCGTCCTTCACGCTCTGGCTCTCGGCGACTGCGGGGCAGAACCCGCTCGAGCTCGCCTACCTCGCGCCGCTCCTGGCCAGCGTCACCGGGAGCCGCGCGGCGGATCTGAAGGACTTCGAGCAGTGGTGCATCGACGAGAAGCTCGGAGTCACGCGCGGCGCGTATGGGAAATGGGAGTGGCGAGGCGATCCGAACGATTGCGAAAAGGTCCGTGCGCTCCTCTTCGACGGGCACGTTCCCGCAGGCATTCGCCGTCGCCCCGAGGACATCGCGGGCTGGCCCGAGATCAATCGCATCCTGACGCCGATCGAGCTCGATCCGTCGGCCCGTGCGCTCTACGAGCAGGCCTGGACCGAGTTTCGCCGCGACATGGAGCTCGCGCCTCGCGGAAAGAATCCCAAGTCTGCGCTCGCTGCGACCCTCCGCCTCCGCCAGAAGAGCTCTCTCCTCCGCGTGCCCGGAACCGTCGAGCTCGTGCGTGAGCTTCTCGACAATGAACATCAGGTCGCGATCTCGGTGGCGTTCATCGAAACGCTCGCAGCGGCGCGCGCCGAGCTCGAGGCCACCGGGATTGCATGCGCGGCGATCCACGGCGGCGTCCCCGCGGCGGAGCGCGAAGAGGAGCGACTGCGCTTCCAGCGCGGCCAAGTGAAGGTCGTCCTCTTCACGGTCGAGGAGGGGATCTCCCTGCACGAGGGCGAGCTCGAAGGCTTCCCGCGCGTGCCGCGCTCGGAGGTGATTCACGACCTCCGATGGTCGGCCATCCAGACCGCGCAGATCGAGGGGCGCTGTCACCGCGACGGCCGTTTTGCGCAGGTCTATTGGGCCTATGCCGACGCCACGATCGAAGATCAGATCGCGATGATCGTCGCCCGCCGCATTCAATCGATGAAGGGAATGGTCGGCGACGATGTCGAGACGCTCCGCGAGATCGAGCGCCTGCTCGCGATGTGACGTCGTCAGCTTTTCGAAGATCGCCTTGCGCACCTCGGGATCGGGGTAGTCGCGCACGTGAAAGAATGCGTGGGTCTTCGTGTCCACGAACGAGTGCAGCGAGATGGCGGTCGATGGCTTTCCGTCACGGCTCGCGCGGCCGATCTCTTGGTAATGGCTCTCGAGACTCGCCGGCAGCGCAACATGAATGATCGGGCGTCGGCCTTGTCGATGCCCATTCCGAAACCCGTCGTTGCGACGATGATCTCGAGCTTCCCTGAAAGGAATGCCGCCTGCGCTCGGTCGCGGTCGCCCGTGTCCATGCCTGCCGCTGATTGCTGCGACGCGACGAACCTCTGCATCAATGGGTTCTGCTCCATTCCAACGCCGAACGGAGGGGCAGCTGCTCGCGTTCGTGGCTGCGATGAGGGTGTCAGTCTCGCGTGACCTCAAACCGAACCCACCTTGCGGTCAGTCGTCTGCATCGCGCCCGCGAGATTTCACCCGGAAAGCTACTTTGGCATACCCACCGCTACCCCGCCGTCACGCGCGCGCCGCCAGAACCGCTGGTACTCCGACCGCTCGGTGTCGATCGTGATGGGATCAGGCGCGTATTGTTGCTTCGAGTAGTCGGCCTGTGAGCCCTCGACCATGTCGGACGCGAAGTCGTAGGTGTTGTTGATGGTACCGTCGCTCGAATTTTGTTGCGTGTGAGGGGCTTGCAACCAACCGGAGTAGTTCGCCAGGGCGAGGTTCATCTGGTAGTGCCCTTCGGTGTGGCCTCCTTGCTCATCGACATAGATCCCGACGTTCGAGGCCCAGATTTTGGGCGTTGCGGAAGCGATTGAAACCTACTCGAACCTCCTCGGCGTTACCGATGCTGTCGCCATTCACGTAGACGTCGAAAAGCCACGACTCCCCGTAACTGTGCTCGACCACGGTGGAGAGCGGCCGATACGCCGCCACGAGCGAGCCATGGCCGGCGTCTTGTTTCATCGGGTGCAGTCCCCATCCACGCGAATTGCGCAGCTCGACAGCAGCACCCTGCGACACCGAAACCCCGTCGTTCTTCGAAGCTACCCGCGTATTGTCGATGATGACATGGGTCACGCCTGCGCTCACCTTGATGGCAGGAACATCTGGATCGTCTGATCTCCAGTTGCCTGTATACGTCCCCGGGCCGTCGATGGTGATCGGACCCTCCCAGACGCGGTTTGGTTCGACCCCGTCGAGCTTCGCCGTCAAGATCTCCACGCCTGCCACTATTGCATAGAGACGGTAATAAACGTGGACGCCATCGTAAACGTAGGGGTCGGGATGCTCCCCAACGTCCTGAGCGGTAGCCGCTTTGGGGGCAAGTTGCGCAAGCGAGCCCACCACATCGAGTGACGGCTCCCAGATGGAAGCGCCTTGCGGCAAAGCTGCGGATTGTCCTCCGGGGCAACGTTGCAACCGTATTGCCGGTACGATGCTGCGCACGGACTCGCTCGGCCGATCGTCTTGCCTGATGAGCCCGAGCTTCACATCCACGTGGCAGACCAGGCGAAGCTCATGGAGACGCTGCTCGCTCTGGGCAGCGACAACCAATGGGATCGTAGCCACAGGATCGAGCGAGATCATGAAAAGCGTGCGTCGCGACCAGATGATCGTGCTCCCCTCCGCCAACGACGCAGGTGGGCGCCCAGAATCGCATGAGCTCGCGTCCGTCGCCCCACGAGAGCACGTGGGTCCGTTTACGCGAGCTTCACACCGGAGCTCGGAGATTCAGCTTGTCGGCAAGACGAGCGAGGACCGATCCCTCTGGCTCGGGCCCCAGACCCTTCTCGCGACGCTTCTCGGCGAGCACCCATACGATATCTTGGGCGAGCGTGAGATCGGGCACTTTGGTGAGACTCTTCGCTAGCTCGACCGTGCGGAGAAGACTGGCGAGCGCCGCGTCGTCGGCGTCGGAACCGATTCTGGCGCACAGCCGTTCGATGAATCGAGCCGCGAAGACTCCAAGCTCTTCTTCGTCGAGATGAACGTCGAGCCCACGTGCCTCGGAGATGAGGCGCTTCAACGTCGAGAAGCTCGGGACGTCGCGCGACAGCTCGCGTGCGATGTCGGAGCCCAAGACCAGCCGGGTGGCCGTTCGGAGCGCGCGAGGCGGATCGACCTCGGTCGTGGCGATGTAACGGAGAAGCGGCGTGCAATCGTCGTGAATGCGCCGGTACTGCTGGTCGACGCGCTTCATGGTCTCGCCGATGAGCACTTCGAAGATGCGCTGGTGGTCGTCGACGAGTAGCACGCCGAGCGAATCGATGGGGACCGTGAGCCGCGCACGCGCAAGCGCGATCGCACCCATGATGTCGCCTGAGACGAAGAGCTTTTGAATCTCGTCAGCGAGCGTCACGAAGGCGGGGCCATCGTCCCACGGCGCAATGGCTCCTTCGATGCGCTGCTCGCCGAGATGAGCGACCGCGAACGCCTGAAGCGATTCGTCGCCCGTGAAGCGATGACGAACCCGCATGCGACCGAGCGCAAGCGTCGCCTCCCGAGGTGTCTCCAACCGTTCGAAGCGCTCGACCACCGGCTCGATGACGTGCGCTGCGGTCTCGAAAGGCCTCGGGACCTTGAGCGCCGCGAACACCGCGTGGTGCATTCCGACGCGCTGCAGATCGACCCGGTGGGCCAAGACTTTCTGCTCGACGACCTGGCGAGCGCTGAGCGTGCCTTCGACGTGGCTGACCGCTGGCTCGAGGTCTGCGAGAAAGCCGTCGAGGAGGGCCTCGCCCGAAAAACGCTCGGCGATCTCGAGGGCGCGAACCGCGTATTGCAGAATCTGCGTGGTTTCGAGGCCGAACACGTCGTCGAAGAACCATCCGCAACTCGTGTACATGAGCATCGCGTGTCGTTGCATCTCGACGAGCCTCAGCGCGTCGACCGACTCGCTCGGTGAGAGCTCCTTCGCCCGGGTGCGCTCGAGAAACGCCTTGGTGGTCGCGTCGGAGCGGTCGAGGACGACGGCGATGTACTCGTCGCGCGCTGCCCACGGATCGCTGAATAGTCCCCGCCCCTTCTCTTCGAAGAGGAGGTCGAGCTTCGATCGCAGATGATCGAGCGCTTCGCGCAGCGGGCCACGCCAGGCCTGATTCGAGTCGGCACGCATGCGACAGCCGCAATCGGTGCTCCAGCGGCCGACGCCATGGAAACAGCTCCACGAGCTCCGCTCGACGATCTCGGCGATCTGCTCGGGCGGATGAAGTGAGAGGAACTCGGCGTAGTTCGTGAGACGTACGTTCGGCTCGCGCTCGATGGCCGTCGTCGCCCACGCGAGCGCCATTTCGCCGAATCGATGGTGGTGGCCATAGGTCTCGCCGTCGGTGGCGATGTGGACGAGCTGCGGCGCCTTCTCGTCTTTGAAGCCACCGAGAAGGCGCCGCGCGAAGCTTGCACCGTCGGCGAGGAGACGCTCGAAGGCCACGGCCTGCGAGAGGCCACCGTCGTAGAAGAAGACCGAGATGCTCTTGCCGCTCGGAAGATCGACGCGGTAGGCCCGTCGTGTGTCGAGGGTCGACTCGTCGACCGGGGTCGCGACTTTCGCATCTTTTCCGCGGACCGATTTGGCCTGTCGTGGCGACAACACGGTGAACACGATCCCCTGTTCGGCGAGCGCCTCGAGCGACGCGGTGTCGACCGCCGTCTCGGCGAGCCACATCCCCTCGGGCTTGCGACCGAAGCGGTGCTCGAAGTCGCGCACTCCCCAGATCACCTGCGTTCGCTTGTCGCGCTCGTTCGCGAGCGGGAAGATGAGGTGGCTGTAAGTCTGTGCCATGGCCGAGCCGTGACCCGAGAAGCGTGCGCGGCTCTCTTGGTCGGCTGCCAAAATCGCCTCGTACGTGCGCGGTGCCGACTCGGCGAGCCACGAGAGCAACGTCGGCCCGACGTTGAAGCTCGTGCGGGCATAGTTGTTCACGATGTTGGTGATGCGGTCGCCGGCGCCGTGCACCCGCGCGCGCGCATTGGGCCCATAGCACTCGTGGTCGATGCGCTCGTTCCAGTCGTGATAGGGCCGCGCCGAGGGCTGACGCTCGACGATCTCGGTCCACGCGTTTTCACGCGGCGGCTGATAGAAATGCCCGTGGATGCAGACGAAGCGGCTCACTCATTCGACGTTAGGTCCGGCGAATCATTAAGTCGATCGATATTCCGTCGAGACCGAAGTGAGCCTTTTGCTCGAGGAACGGGCACCGAAAGCCTACTTTGGTAGGCTGAGGAGCGCAGAGACGAGGCCACCTGTCTCGCGATGGTATCGGCGGAATCGCGCCGACTCAATCATACGCCGGCCTTACCGCTTTCCTCGCGTCGGTTCGAGATTTGGTTCGGTAGGCCTCAGTGCCCGAGATGCGCGTAGTCGTTCCACGTGGTGAGCCCGAGCTTGTCGTCTTCGCGCGTGGCCACCGAGAGCGCCGCATTGTGCATTCCCGACAGCGTCCTCGGCCCGGGTGGTGCGATGCCGAGAATGGAGCAAGCGAGCGCTCGAAGCGCCGCTCCGTGCGAGACGATGAGAACCGGTCCTTCGGGCGCGAGATCGGCAAAGCGATCGAGCGCGCTCCGCATGCGAATGGCGAGCTCGCCGTAGGTCTCGCCGCCACCTCTGCGGACGTCGGTGCCCGATTCCCATCCGGCCAGCTCTTCTGGAAAGCGCTCGGCGACTTGGGCGAGCGAGAGACCCGACCACTTACCGACGTCGATCTCGCGGAGGGCCGGATCGATCGACGGGACGAGACCGAGAACTTCGGCGACGATCGCCGCGGTCTCGACGGCGCGCGCGAGGTCGCTCGAGACGATTCTCGTCGGCCGATGGGAGACGACGCGGAGGGCGAGCTTGTGGGCTTGCTCTCGCCCGTGCGCATTGAGCGGACCGCCCCCCTGCCCCTGAAACACACGATTCACGTTGTGGTCGGTTTCGCCGTGGCGAGCGAGGAGGATGCGGATCGAGGACACGCGCCGTTGCTACCACGCCGCGCCAAGCGGTGCACTCAGACCCCTTTTTGCTCATTTCGAACCGCCGCAGATCGCCTATCGCAGCCTCGTCGCCCCAGGATCCTCGATCAAGCACGCGGTCGGCAGCACGCTCGGCTCGCTCGCGTGCGTCATCCAAATCGCTGGCCAGCCCTGGGCGCTCAGCGCGAGCCACGTACCCGCTCCCTCCGACGTGAGCCCGCAATGCGGAGACGACGTGTGGATCGGCAGCGAGCCGAGAGCGAAGCTCCACGCCTGGACGCCTGTCGCACCATTCTCGAGCGTTCACGTCGATGCCGCGCTCGCGAGCACTGGGCTCGTTTCGACCACGAGCTGGCCTGACGGAAAACCATTCGCTGGAAAGCGTGCCTACGACCCTCAGAACGGGCCATTCACGTTCTACGGAGCGATCAGCGGCGTGCAGTCGGGGAGCGGTGATCCGATTCTCGGATCGAGCCTCGGCATCGACGTTCCGGGCGTCGGATTGGTCCTCTAGGCCGCGCAAGCATTGGTCGCGGCAGGCCCTCCGCCCGGCGACTCGGGGTCCGCGGTTCGCGATGCAGCGGGGCATCTCGTCGGATTGGTCGTGGGCGCGACCGACGACGGCGCGCGTGCATCACGCCCTGGCAATCGCTCGGCCCGGTGCTCGAGTCGCTGGCCGCAGGCTGAGCTTCGCGCAGATCGTTCGTCGTCGGAGCTCGCAGCGCTCCGTGACGTATCCGGTCGTCTTCGAGCCCGGCGCTTCGTGCTTTCTCGAGAGAACGAGAGCTGAGCGGACTCGCCGCACGAGGCTTCTGTGGATCAGGCGGCGAGCCGTTCGCCTTCTTCGGCGAGGATGGTGAGGCAGCCTTCGAGCGAATCGCAGAAGAGGAGGCGCTTGCGAATCGAAGAGGCGCCCGGGAGCCCGCGCAGGTAGCCGGTGAGGTGGCGGCGGGTGACGCGAACACCGTGTGGCTCGCTTCGCTCTTTCACGTTGGCGATGAGGTGCTCGCGGCAGAGCGCGAGACGTTCGGAGGCGGTGGGGCCCGGAAGGAGAATGCCCTCGTCGAGGAGGGAGCGGGCTTCACCGAAGATCCACGGATGATCGATCGCGGCGCGACCGACCATGACGCCTTCGCAACCTGTCTCGCGAAAGGCTCGCTCGGCGTCTTCGGCGGTCTTGATGTCACCGTTCACGACGACGGGGATCGACACGCCTTCGCGTGCGCGTCGCGCCCAATTCCAATCGGCCGCGCCGCTGTGCCCCATCTGAGCCGTGCGGCAGTGGATCGTGAGCGCGCGCACGCCGACGCCTTCGAGACGTTTCGCGAGCTCGACGATGGGCATGTCGGACTCGGGGCCGTAGCCGATGCGCGTCTTCACGGTGACCGGAATCTTCACCGTGCGAACGACCATCGCGGCCATCTCGACCATCGCGGTCGGGTTGCGAAGCCATCCGGCGCCTGCGCCGCGGCCTGCGATCTTGGGGACCCAGCAGCCGCAGTTGATGTCGAGAAAGGCTGGATTTGCAGCCTCTGCGACCATTGCAGCTTCGGCGAGCCGCTCGGGGTTCGAGCCGTAGATCTGGATCGCGGTGGGCGAGTCTTCGGGATCGATGTGGATCTTGCGCGCAGCCGTGCGACACCCTCGAAGGAGGCCTTCGGCGTTCACGAACTCGGTGACGCACAGGCCTGCGCCGAGGCGGCGACAGAGGGCTCTGAAGACGGCGTCAGACACGTCTTCCATCGGAGCGAGGATGACGGGGCGATCGCGAAAGAGAGCGTCGAAGCGTTCGTTCGAAGACAGCATGGGTACGGCAGACGAGCGAGGGGCGTTGGGCCGGCCGGTCTCTATCACAAACCGAAGCGTGCGCTCACAAAGCAAAGCCCCGAGAGGAGCGCGTTCGCTCATCCCGGGGCTCATCGGTCGTCATTCGACCGAGGTGCTAGGTCACTCGCAGGCGCCTAACTGATGGCCGGCCTTGCTGAACGGAGTGCAATCCTTTCCCGCCGGGCACTGGACAGGATTGGCAGTCGCGTTCTTCTCGTTGCACATCAGGATCGTGGTGCACGTTCCCTTGGCGACGCAGGTTGCCTTACTCATCATCGACGCGTAATTCTGACATTGCATGCCGTTCTGCATGCCGCCGTCTTTGAAGATGCCATCGCCACAGCAGTCCATGTTGGCGCCGCAGTCCGACGCGGTCTCACATTGAAAATCCGTGTAGTTGCTGGGCGGGCAGGCGGTGGCTTTCGGATCGCAGCTCGAGGGAAAGTTCATTTTTCCGGCGCAGCAGTGCTCGGTGGTGTGGTCACAGGACGAAGTGCCGCCGCCGCCCTGACCGCCCTGACCGCCCTGAAACGGGCAATAGATCGTGTTGTTGCCATCCACAGGGTCGGTCGGATGGAGCTTGCCGAGGGGCTTGCAACCACCGCCTCCCGCCCCGGTACCGGTGCTCACCGTCGTTCCGGCCGATGTTGTTGAAGTTGCTCCTGGTCCGGTGCCCGTGGACTTGCTGGTGGTCGAGCCGGAAGTCGTCGACCCCGTCCCGCCACTCCCGCCCGTTCCGCTGCTGCCGCCGCAGGCGGTAACGACAGCCAAGATGATACAGCTCAAGCCTGCGCCCGCACTAAAACCGGTCTGCTTCATGTCACTCCTCCAGTTGCCTAGCTAAGAAGACCCAAGGATAGTCTGCCCCAGTGCTCCGCGGGCGCCATTTGAGAGCGCGTCCACCGATTGATGAACCGACTGCTCGAGGGTTTGCAGACGCATCTGCACATGACGGGTCGTGGTCCAGCGGGCCGGTCGCGTCAAACCGTTCCGCCGTCTTGAAGAAAACCTCACCAAGAACCACGCAGCTGCTTCTCGCAGACTTCCATGACGGTTCTGTACCGAGAGGGCGCCAGCCGAGAAACTCTCTCGACAAAAACGAGGATCGGGAGTATCTACGCGGCCCAATATGTTGCTCGACCCATCGCTCCTCCGACGCGCTCGTCTCGAGAATATTGAACGTCTCGCGAAGTCTCTCGGAGTCGATCCGCCGCGCCGCCGCCGCGACTCGGTCTACCACTCGCAGCTGGTGAACTCGGTCGCGAGCAAGATTCGCCGCGAAGCGATGATGGAAGAGCTCCGCCGCCTGACGACGCTGCGCGGCTGAAAAGCTTCGCCTCTCGCGCCCGTTTCCTGGGATGCACTCTGACCGAGAGCCGAACAGCGGCTGCTGACCCGCTGCTCACATGCTTTTGTCGTGCGTTCTTTCGTGGCGGCACCAAGTGGGCCCGCGACCTCGAACATAGCGGCGCCGTCGCGTGCCTACGGAATCGTCGACGCCACCAACGACGTTCCCTGGGAGAAACAGGAGCCGCCGATTTTTTTTGGCGCGGTTCGCTTTCGTCGTGTGACTCCAACTTCAGCTGCTGAGGACTGCTGGCGCTCGAGCCGGTTGCCGTTTTCGCCAGCTCCCAGGCCAGACGATCTGGCCTGCGGCCACCCGAACGAAGTATGGTGTTGACATGAAATTGCGTCTCGAACGTCGCCCGCTGGCGTTTTCTTCGCTGCTCCTCCTCGGATTGTGCGGCTGCTACCAAGTCCTCGGGCTGGGCGACTACAAGTCCGGTGCTGGCGGAAGTGGAGGCTCGAGCTCCAACGACGGGGGAAGCGCTTCGACGAGCAGCATGGCCACGGGCTCCACGTCGACGGGCGGGGGCAACTGCGCGCCCAGCTCGAAGGCCTCCTGCTACTCGGGCCCCACCGGCACCGAGGGCAACGGCATCTGCAAAGCTGGCCAGAAGACCTGCAAGGCCGACGGCATGGGCTACTTGGCGTGCGCCGGCGAGATTCTCCCGGCCTCGGAAACCTGCACGAACGCGATCGACGATGATTGCGACGGCAACGAGTGCGCGGAATGGTCTCACGTCTACGGTGATGCAACCGACCAAACGGTCTCGGGCGTCGCGGTCGACTCCCAAGGCAACCTGCTGATGGCCGGAACGTTCACTGGCTCGCTCGCCTTCGATCCTGCGAATCCCATCAGTGCGAACGGCACCCAGGTCTACTTGGCCAAGTTCGACAAGCTCGGTGCGCTGGTTTGGAACAAAGTCTTCCCCAGCACAGGCGCCACGACTGTCGCCGGCATTGCCGTAGACACGTCCGACAACGTGTTCATAGCGGGAGTCTTCGATACCACGATTGCTTTGGGAGGCAGCCCGCTAGTCATCGGAACGCTCGACACTTACGCTGGTTTCATAGCTAAGTTTTCTCCCACCGGCGCCCATGTCTTCAGTTCGCCTCTCGAATTCGACAATTCGATCTCTGTATCCGCCCTTGCGACTGATTCGGGCGGGAACGTAGTTGTGGTCGGTTACCAAAATCGGGACAGCGATGACTTGGGCCGAGCTTGGGTTGAGAAACGAACTCCAGGTGGTAGCGTAAGTTGGCACAAAACCTCTGCTGGTGCGACGCACTCGGGGTTGTACCCCACCGGTGTCGCCTTGGATCCGTTTGATAACGTCTTGATCGCGGGTGGGTTTTTCGATACCGACACGCTCAACGGGGCTAGCTTCATTAGCGCGGGTGGCGGAGACGCATTCATTGCCAAGCTCACCCCACTTGGAGCATTGGCAAGTAAGAACGTCTTTGGAGACGCCGGAAACCAAACGGCCACTGGGATCGCGAGCGACTCGGCAGGCAACATCTTCGTCACCGGGACCTACGCCGGCAAGATCTCGTTGGGAACCACCAGTGTCACCTCCGCCGGCGGAGACGACATTTTCGTCGCACGCATCGACGGCACCAATACGGGTTGGCTCAAGTCGTTTGGCGACCCAGCGAAGCAAACGGGGGGATCCATTTCGGTCTCGCATTCCGGAGCCCCGGTCGTCATCTTCACCGGCAGCACGCAGGGCAATGTCGACTACGGTGATGGCGTCCTCACCGGTGCAGGTGGCCTCGACATTCCTCTCGTGAAGCTCGATGCGACCGGAGGTCACGTGTGGAGCCGACTCTTTGGCGACGCAGCCGATCAGGCTGGGACTGGCATCGCTTTGCTCAACAATGGTGAAAGCGTGATGACCGCGAACGTCAAGGGTGGCCTGACCGTGGGAGCCGGGCCCCTGACGTCGAAAGGTGGGTTCGACGTGCTTCTTGCGCGGTTCGCACCTTGAGCCCGACGAACGAGGGCTCTGCAGGCTGAGGAACCCGAGCCTCATCGAGCGCCTCGAATGGAGGCTCCGACCTGCCCGACCCTCAGGTCGTCTCGTGCGTCGTCCGAGCGTTTGCTGGCCTCTCGTTCCCCGCCCCCGAAGGTGGTGTGCTGAGCGTGACCCACCCGATCTTCTTCTCTCGATCCGAGTGATCAAGAACAGATTGTGACATCATTCTAGTGCATGAATTATCGAACGGATATTTGCTGGCAATTCGCGTAATAAGGTGATCGCGAACCACCTGTCGGCTATTCCCTACTTGACTCATAGGGATTCTGTGCTGCCATGGGGGCATGGCGGCTTCGGCATTCCTGGCTCCCCTAGCGGGTGGCGTGCTCATCGGGCTAGCTTCCGCGAGCGTGCTCTTGTTCGAGGGCCGCATCGCAGGGATCAGCGGAATGATGGGTGGGCTCGTGTCGCGAGAGGCGCGCGACCGGTCGTTCCCTGCGCTCTTCCTCGGTGGCCTCGTCATTGGAGGCCTCGTCGCGTCTCTCCTCTGGCCGCATGCGTTCGGCGCGCCGATGCTTCGCGCCCCGCTGCTCGCAGTCGGTGGCGGGTTGGCCGTGGGTCTCGGTACGCAGCTCGGCGGAGGTTGCACGAGCGGTCACGGCGTCTGCGGCATCGGGCGTCTCTCGAAGCGATCGATCGTCGCGACGGTCACCTTCATGGGAACGGGAGCCGTCGCAGCGCTCGCCGTTCGCTTGCTCGGAGGTGGCGCGTGATCCGGCTGCTCTTGCGACTCGGTCTCGCTTTCGCAAGCGGCGTTCTCTTCGCGGTCGGGCTCGCTCTCGCAGGAATGACCAACCCGGCGAAGGTGGCGGCTTTTCTCGACTTCACCGGTGACTGGGACCCGAGCCTCGCCTTCGTCATGATCGGCGCCATCGGCGTCTACACGCCGCTTCAGTTTCTCATTCGTCGTCGCGCGCGACCTGTGCTCGCTTCGGGCTTCGAGCTTCCGACGCGCGCCAACATCGATGCTCGGCTTCTCGGCGGCGCAGCGCTCTTCGGCCTCGGCTGGGGTGCCCTCGGCTTCTGCCCCGGACCTGCCGTCGCATCGTTGGGCGTCGGTGGGATCACTTCGCTGCTGTTCGTGACAGGAATGCTCGTCGCGATGGGCCTGTTCCAACTCTGGCGCGGTCGCTCCGAAAGCCGAAAGACGGCGCGAGAGTCCGAGTCACACGGGCGTCGGGCCGTCGCACATCGCTAGCTAGCCTCTCCCCGGCCCGGCTAGCCTCTCTCCGACCCTGCTAGCAGAGCTAGATAGCGCTCACGTCACTCGGCGAGCTCGGGGCAAGTCCATCCTTCGAGCCCGTGGTCCCGCGCAGCGGCGACGAGCGCGGGGTATTTCGCTTCAGGCGCATTGTTCGCCATGCGCTGAAACATGCGAAGAAGCTCGGGGTCGGGGTGCGACTCTTGAAACTGCTTCGCGATGAGCTGGGCACGCATCGATGCCTGAGCGCTCTTGTCTTTCTCCTTCTTCACGTGCCAATCGTTCTTCGAATCGCGCGCGATCTTGCAGAAGGTCTGGAGGCTTTGCGCGAAGCCGTCGGGCTCCTTGGTCACCGGTGCAGTGCTCGCGGCGGCGCTGGCGGTAACCTTCGGCGACAAGGGCGTCGCGCTGGGCGCGGAGAGGGTCGGGGGATCGTTGCAGCCGATCGCCAGCAACATCGGAAAGCCGCACACGAGGCAGAGCCGAGAAGACATCGAGCGGAGGGTAGTCGCTCCCACGACGCGGATGCGATAGGCACGTGGCTTCTGCGGTCGGTCCCCTCCGGGACATCCCAATCGTGTTGGCATAGCCTGTGAATACGGGGACAGCCCCAACAAGGAGAACGTCATGTCGCTACGCATTCTGGTCGGTTTGGACGCGTCCCCCCGGTCGCTCGATGTGCTCAAGGCAGCGGCAGGCATGGCGAAGCGCACGGGCGGCAAGCTGCTCCTGCTCCGCACCGTCGGTGTTCCGCACGAGATCCCCCCGGAAGCCTACGTTCTGCCTCCACACCAGCTGTCGGAGATGCTCGTCCGCGAGTCGAAGCAGTCGATCGACGAGATCGCGAAATCGGTTCCAGCCGAGCTCTTGGAGAAGACACGTGTCGAGATCGGAACGGCGTGGCAGACGGTCTGCTCGGTCGCGACTGAAGAGAACGTCGACCTCATCATGGTCGGATCGCACGGGTATTCGGGTCTCGATCGACTCGTCGGGACGACGGCTGCCAAGATCGTGAATCATGCCGATCGCTCGGTGCTCGTCGTTCGCATGAGCGAGCTCCTCGCGCACTGATCGGTCCCTCCGGGTCGCCAGCTTTCACGCAGGCCTTGCGCGAAAGCGCACCGGCTGCATCCATCGGCTGGCATCGCTCGAACAATCGCGACGAGAAGACCGGGCACGGGGCTTGCGAGAAGCCGAGTCGATGCGAGCCGTTCGGTCCTACCCCTCTCGTCGATCCGATTGGTCGGGCCGTGTTTGGCTCTCCCCGAAAAGGCAACGCGACCCCAGATGACCGACCGTGAGCTTAGAGAAGCCCTCGAGTCGGTGATGGGGTCGACCGACACCCACGAGACCGTGTTGCCCGTCGAGCGAACGTCCTTGTTGGTCGTCGACGACGAAGCCGCCAGCTCGCGGGCGCTCGTCCGCTTGCTCCGTGACGACGGCTTCACCGTCGAGCTAGCGGCCGACGGAGGTCTCGCCATCGCTCGACTGTCGCGCGATCCGGTCCCCCACGTCCTCATCAGCGACCTGCACCTGCCCGGCGCCGACGGGATGGCCGTTGCGAGCTATGCGCGATCGCGTGATCCGGAAATGCACGTGGTCTTCATCACTGCACGCCCAGAGCTTCCTCGACGACATCGGTTCGAGCCTTTGGAGACCGTGTTCAAGAAACCGGTGGATTATCAGTCGCTCTACACGCACCTGCTCCACGTGACCGGGCATCATCCACCTCCGTCGCGAAAGCCGCGCTGAGCCCTGGTCGCTCGCGGATGGACGTGCACACCGACGGCATAACCGCCGATGACGAGGAATCTAACCTTTTCTTCGCACAACGCAGACAACAGATCGACGAAGTCGGCGCCCAGCTCGGGCGTCGGGCGTGACTTCCCCTTCGCCGAAGACTTCTTGGCTGAGCTTCCAGACGAAGCTCGCGCGTTCGTCTCGTGGGATGGCGAGCCAGAAGACGACGTCGGCCTCGCGCGCCTCCTCGTGGCCGTGAAAGAGGTTGGCTTGCCAGTGGGCTCTTGCTTGCCGCCGCGCTTCGGCATCGTCGTCACCCATCAAGCGAGGCTATCTCATCGTCGAACGGCACGCGCAGACGCACGCTCGGTCAGTGGGACTCAGTCGTGAATGCCGCCCGGGACTTTGCCGCGGCCTTCCGCGACGCGATCGTTCCACGACTCGCTCTTGCCACCGGGGATCTCGACCATCGTGATGCAACCCGCGACGGGGCAGACCAGCTGACAGAGGTTGCATCCTACGCATTCGGGCTCGTCGATCCACGGGACGCGCTCGCCGGCGATGTCGCCGACGACGAACGGAGCGGGAGGCCGCGCGAGGCCGACCGTGTGGGCATGCGCAGGCCGCGACTTCTCTTCGCGTCCGGTGAAGATGCATTGATGCGCTCCGTCGTTGCAGGCGGTGACGCAGAGCTGACAGCCGATGCACGTCTTCGGATCGATGCGCGCCACGAGCTGGTAGCCGAGATCGAGCTCTCCCCATTCGCGGTAGCTCGGAATGGCGCGGCCCTGAAGCTCTTTCAGGTTCTTCATGCCATTCGAGTCGAGGTACTCGTTCAGACCCTCGATCATGTCTTCGACGATGCGAAAACCGTAATGCATGACGGCGGTGCAAACCTGAACGCTCGCCGAGCCGAGGGCGATGAACTCGGCTGCGTCGCGCCAATTCGAGATGCCACCGATTCCGGAGATCGGAATGCGGATGCCTTCTTCGCGCGCGAGCGCTGCGACGAAATGCAATGCAATGGGCTTCACCGCGGGGCCGCAATAGCCGCCGTTCGACGACGCGCCTCCGACGCGAGGCAATGGCACCATGCGCTCCAGATCGACGCCGATGATGCTCTTGATCGTGTTGATGAGTGAGATGCCGTCGGCGCCGCCAGCGACCGCCGCGAGCCCGGCTTCGACGATGTCACCCGTGTTCGGAGTGAGCTTCACGAGCACCGGCGTCTGAGCGTACTCTTTGACCCAGCTCGTGATCTCGGCGAGGAGCTTCGGCTCCTGACCGACGCTCGAGCCCATGCCGCGCTCGCACATGCCGTGCGGGCAGCCGAAGTTGAGCTCGAGCCCATCGACGCCGGCGTCTTCGCATTTGCGAATGAGGACACGCCAATCTTCTTTGGTCTCGGTCATCAGCGACGCGATGACGGCGTGCTTCGGGTAGCGACGCTTCACCTCGCGGATCTCGCGGAGGTTAATCTCGAGCGAACGATCGGTGATGAGCTCGATGTTGTTGAGCCCCATCATCTTGTACGTGCCGAGATCGACCGCGGCGAAACGGCTCGACACGTTGACGATCGGATCGCCGAGGGTCTTCCAGACGGCGCCACCCCAGCCGGCGTCGAACGCGCGCATGACTTGATCGCCCGTGTTCGCGGGAGGAGCCGAGGCGAGCCAGAACGGATTCGGGCTCTTGATGCCCGCAAAATCGATGCTCAAGTCAGCCATCACTCGGCTCCGTCTGCGGGGTTGTTCGCGGGGGGATTCGCGCTCTTCTTGGTCGTCGCGGGAGCCTGCAGCGTGGGCCTCACGTCGTGCCAGAGCGCCGTCAAGAAGCGCGCGGCATTGCGACCATCGGCGACGGCATTGACCACTTCTTTGCCACCATTGATGCAATCACCGCCCGCGAAGACCTTCGGGTTCTTGGTTTGGCAATTGGCCGTGTCGACCGAGAAACACCCCTTCGCGTCGAGATCGACCTCGGGGAACTCTTTGGCGAGAGCATGGAGCTTCGATTGACCAATGGCGACGACGACGAGATCGCAGGGGACCTCCCATTCGCTGCCGGGAATGGGTCGGCCAGCCGCTGCGCGCGAGAGGCGAGCTCCGGTGAGCTTGCCCGATGCGTCACGAACGAACGACGAGACGATGGCGTGCTCGAGGAGGCGCACACCCTCTTTGCGAGCGCCCGCCATTTCGTGGGCATAGCCGCTCATTTCGTCTTTGCCGCGACGATAGACCATGGCGACGTCTTCGGCGCCGAGGAGCGCGCATTCTCGCGCCACGTCGATGGCCGTGTTTCCACCGCCGATGACGAGCACGTGCCCGGTCAGACGTGATGCGCCGCGACCGAGCTTCATCTGCTCGATCCATTGAATGGCGCCGAGAACACCGGAGCCGTCTTCGCCGGGGACGTCTTCGCCGGGGACGTTGAGGCGCGTGTCGGCGCCGAGACCCACTCCGATGAAGACGGCGTCGTAGGTCGTGAGGAGCTCTTTGCCCGTGGGACCCCCGGGGCCGCCGACGTCGACTCCGCTCTTCAATTCGACGCCGAGCCCGACGAGCCACTCGACCTCGTGGACCGAGTCGGCAGCCTTGAGCTTGTAAGGCGCGATGCCCGTCGTATTAAGGCCACCTGGAATGGCAGCTCTTTCGAGCACGACCGCCGAATGGCCTTCGAGCACCATGTAACCCGCGAAAGCGAGGCTCGCGGGGCCCGCTCCGATGCAGGCGACTTTGCGGCCGGTCGAAGGCTTCTTCGTCAGGAGAGGCTTCTCGCCAGGGCTCGTCGCGTGCTCGGTCGCATAGCGTTGGAGTCTGCCAATCTGAATCGGCTCACGCCCCCAACCATTGTAGACACAGCGGCCGACGCAGAGCTCTTCGACCGGACAGACGCGAGCACACGAATAGCCGAGCAGGTTCTGCTCGAAGATCGTCTTGGCGCTGCCTCGAACGTTGCCCGTCGAGATCTTCTTGATGAAAGTCGGGATGTCGATCTCGGTCGGGCACGCCTCGATGCACGGCGCGTCGGTGCAATAGAGGCAACGCTCCGACTCGGCCATGGCTTCGGCCGTGGAATAGAGCGGTTTCTTGTCGTGGAAGCTCTCCTCGACCCGCCCCGGCTCGAGGAGCATTTGCAGGGTGACGTTGCCAGGCTGGCCCGCACCGCGAGATGTATTGGACATGGGCTCCTGCTCTACATGCTGAAGGTCGAGCGCTTGAGAAAGCTACCCCGGCCCTTCTTGGACATGAACTTTCCGTCTTCGACGACGACCTCGCCACGCGCAAGAACGTGCGTCGGTGCACCGCGAACGGTGCGGCCCTCGTAGGGCGTGTAGTCGACACGCATGTGGAGCGTCTTGTCGGAGAGGACGTGCTCCTTGTCGGGATCCCACACGATGATATCGGCGTCGGATCCGGGAGCGATGGTGCCCTTCTTCGGGAAGAGCCCGAAGATCTTCGCAGGCGCGGTGCTCGTGATTTCGACGAAGCGGTTCGGCGAGATGCGGCCTGCGCGAACGCCGCCGTCCCATAAAAGATACATGCGCGTCTCGACGCCGGGCATGCCATTCGGGATCTTGGCGAAGGAGTCGCGGCCGAGCTCTTTCTGCCCTTTGAAACAGAAGGGACAGTGATCGGTCGAGACGACCTGGAGATCGTTCGTCTTGAGACCGCGCCATAGCGCCTCTTGCATCTCTTTCGGACGAAGCGGCGGGGTGCAGACGTATTTCGCGCCTTCGAAACCAGGGCGATCGAGATCGTCGAGCGAGAGAAAGAGGTATTGCGGACAGGTCTCGGCGTAAACCGGCATGCCGCGATCGCGTGCCTCGATCACCTTGTCGAGCGCGAGGGGCGCCGAGAGGTGAACGATGTACACCGGGGCGCCGGCCATTTCGGCGAGCGCGAGCGCGCGGTGCGTGCCCTCGGCCTCGGCGATCTGCGGACGCGAGAGCGAATGGTATTTCGGAGCCGTTTCGCCGCGCGCAATGGCTTGCTCGATGAGGACGTCGAGCGCGATGCCATTTTCGGCGTGCATGCAAATGAGCGCATTCAGATCGCGCGCCTCTTGCATGGCCCTGAAAATCTGACCGTCGTCGACGTAGAGGACGCCCGGATAAGCCATGAAGAGCTTGAAGGAGGTGACGCCTTCGTTCACGATCCCGGGCATCTCTTTCAGCGTCGACGGGTTCACGTCGGTGAAGATCATGTGGAATCCGTAATCGATGGCGGCATTGCCTTCGGCCTTCGCATGCCAGGTGTCGAGCCCTTCGCGAAGGCTCGAGCCTTTGGTCTGGATAGCGAAATCGATGAGCGTCGTCGTGCCGCCGTGCGCCGCGGCGATGGTGCCGCTCTCGAAGTCGTCGCTCGAGTTGGTGCCACCGAAGGGCATGTCGAGATGGGTGTGCGCGTCGATGCCGCCGGGCATGACGAGCTTGCCGGTGGCGTCGATGGTCTTCTCGGCCGTCATTCCCTGTGATTCGCCGGGCGCGGTAAGGGCGACGATGCGACCACCTTCGATCCAAACGTCGCCTGGGAAGGTCTCGACTGCAGTGACGATGGTGCCGTTCTTGATGACAGTGCGCATCGGATCTCTCCCTATCTGGGGGGTCGGAAGGAGTGGGCAAGGAGCTCTGCGGCGAAGGGCGCGCGCGTCGATCCGAAAGGGCCGAAGCCCCATCGGATCGCACGCCGCTCGGGTCACACGTCGCGCGCGAGATCGCCGTAGCTGTCGGGACGTCGGTCGCGATAAAACTGCCAAATTTGACGGACTTCTTCGATTTGATCGAAGTCCATGTCGCTGACGACGAGCTCGCTCTTGTCTTCACTGCCGACCTTGAGAAAGTTGCCGCGCGGATCGACGAAATAGCTCGTGCCGTAGAACTTGCCGATGTTCCAGGGCGCCTCGGTGCCTACGCGGTTGATGGCGCCGACGAAGTAGCCATTGGCGACGGCGTGCGCGGGCTGCTCGATCTTCCAGAGGTATTGCGAGAGGCCGGCGACGGTCGCGCTCGGATTGAAGACCACCTCGGCGCCATTCAATCCGAGGAGACGTGCGCCCTCGGGGAAGTGGCGGTCGTAGCAGATGTAGACGCCGACCTTGCCGAACGCCGTTTGGAAGACGGGATAACCGAGGTTGCCGGGCTTGAAATAGAACTTCTCGTAGAAGCCCGGATTGCACTGCGGAATGTGGTTCTTGCGGTACTTGCCGAGGTACTTGCCGTCGGCGTCGATGACTGCAGCGGTGTTGTAATAGACACCGGCATTCTCTTTTTCGTAGACCGGCACGACGATCACCATGCCGTGCTTCTGGGCGATGCCCTGGAACATCTCGATCGTCGGACCGGGGACGGTCTCGGTCGCTTCGTACCAGCGCGTGGCTTGGCTCGGGCAGAAGTAAGGGCCGTTGAAGATCTCTTGCAGACAGAGCATCTGCACGCCTTCTTTGGCTGCCTGCTCGATGAACGGCATGTGCGCCTCGAGAGCCGCTTGCTGGATCTTCTTGACCGGCACGCTCTCGTCGTTGATGGGGTTTGCACACTGAATGAGTCCGCCGCGAACGATCCGCGCCATGGTCTAGCCCTCCTCGTGACGTCGATGCCCAATGGGCTTTGAAAACGAAGGGGACGAGAATCGCGAGAGTCTCGGTCGCACCCCTTCGTGAAACTCTTTCGATTCAGCGGTTCTGCGGAAACCCGAGGTCGACGCCGCGGTGCTGCGGATCGGGCCACCGCCCGATGATGACCTTGTTGCGCGTGTAGAAGCGGACGCCGTCGGGCCCGTAGATGTGGAGATCGCCGAAGAGCGACTGCTTCCAACCGCCGAACGAGTAGTACGCCATGGGCACGGGGATCGGGACGTTCACGCCGACCATGCCAACCTGGATTTCGTGCTGGAACTTGCGCGCGGCGCCACCGTCGTTGGTGAAGATCGCGGTGCCGTTCGCATAGCGATGCTCGTGGATGAGCTTGACCGCCTGGTCGTAGGTATCGACGCGCACGACGCTGAGGACCGGCCCGAAGATCTCGTCTTGGTAGATGGTCATCTCGGGCTTGACCTTGTCGAAGAGACACGGTCCGAGGAAGAAGCCCTTCTCGTGACCGGCGACCTTGAGCGAGCGACCGTCGACCGAGAGCTCGGCGCCTTCTTCGACGCCGCGCGAGACGTAGCTCGCGACCTTCTCGAGGTGCTGACGCGTGATGAGCGGGCCCATCTGCGACGCCGGATCGAGGCCGTTGCCGACCTTGAGGGCGGCGATGCGCTCTTTGATTTTCGGAAGGAGCTTGTCGGCGGCGTTGCCGACGGTGACGAGCACGCTAATGGCCATGCAGCGCTCACCGGCCGAGCCGTAGCCCGCACCGACCGCTGCGTCGGCGGCGAGATCCATGTCGGCGTCGGGGAGCACGATCATGTGGTTCTTGGCGCCGCCGAGCGCTTGGACGCGCTTTCCGTGCTGCGTTCCGGTCTCGTAGATGTACTTCGCGATCGGGGTCGATCCGACGAAACTGATGGCGGCGACGTCGGGATGGGTGAGCAGACGATCGACCGCGACCTTGTCGCCGTGGACGATGTTGAAGACGCCCTCGGGGAGACCGGCCTTCGCGAGGAGCGTCGCGGTGAGGTTGGTGACCGAGGGATCGCGCTCGGAAGGCTTCAAAACGAACGTATTCCCGCAGGCGATCGCCATCGGATACATCCACATCGGGACCATCGCCGGGAAGTTGAACGGCGTGATGCCGGCGACGACGCCGACCGGCTGACGAAGCGAGTACGAGTCGACGTCGGTCGATACGTTCTCGCTGATCTCGCCCTTGAGGAGCTGTGAGAGGCCACAGGCGTACTCGATGACCTCGAGACCACGCTGGACCTCGCCCTGTGCGTCGGAGAATACCTTGCCGTGCTCGAGCGTGAGGAGCTTGGCGATCTCGTCTTTGTGGGCGTTCACGAGCTCGCGGTACGCGAACAAGATGCGCGTGCGCGTGGCGAGCGTGGCGTGACGCCAAGACTCGAGCGCCTTGGTGGCGGCGCCGACCGCTGCGTCGACTTCACCGACCGTGGCATAGGGAACGTGGCGCTGAACCTCGCCGGTCGCCGGGTTCCAGACGTCGCCCGCGCGACCACTCTTCGACGCTTCGGCCCGACCGTTGATCCAGTGCGAAATCGTTTCCATGCTTGCTGCCTCTTCTCGATCGAGCGCAAACCCGGCGCGCTCGGAAAGAAGAACTTATACACCCGAGCCGCCGCGCTGGAACCGCGATCCTCTCGCAAATCCAGAAGGGTTCGTCGATTTTTGTCTGGGCGTTCGGGCAGCCTCTAGGATACGCGCCGCGTCAGAAAAACGCGGGCTCTAGGCAGAGGAGAGAACATGGCGGGCGGAACGAAGGACGACTCCAGCGCCGGAGTGAGCGAGCGAGTCGTGGGCGGCATTCACGAGCTCGTGGGGACGATCGATTCGCCCTTCATCAACCCCGATCTCGCGCCGACGATGCTTCGCGACCGCAAGTGGGCGACCAAAGACATCGCCGCGCTATGGATCTCGATGGCGGCCTGTGTTCCGACCTACACCCTCGCCTCGTCGCTCATCTCGCGTGGGATGAGTTGGTGGCAGGCGGTGCTCACGATCTTCTTGGGCAATGCGATCGTCCTCATTCCGATGGTGCTCAATGCGCACGCGGGCACGAAGTACGGGATACCCTTTCCGGTGTATTGCCGACCGGCGTTCGGTATGCACGGCGCGAACATCCCCGCCATTTTGCGCGCTCTCGTCGCGTGCGGCTGGTTCGGGATTCAAGCGTGGATCGGCGGCTGGGCGATCTACAAGATTGCCGCCGTCTATTTCCCGTCTTGGGATCAACTCGCGGTGATCCCGGTGATTGGGATCAACATCGCTCAGATCGCATGTTTCTTGTTCTTTTGGAGCCTGAACATGTTCGTCATCTACAAGGGTATCGAATCGATTCGTGTCCTCTTGAACGTGAAGGCGCCGCTCCTCATCTTGCTCGGCCTCGCCCTTCTCGGCTGGGCGTATTTCCGTGCGGGCGGGTTCGGCCCGATGCTGTCGACCCCGTCGGCGTTCGAGCCCGGAGGGGCGAAGGCCGGAGAGTTCTGGACTTTCTTCTTCCCCGCCCTGACCGGCGCGGTCGGCTTTTGGGCGACGCTGTCGCTCAACATTCCCGACTTCACGCGCTATGCCCATACCCAGCGCGATCAGGTCTTGGGCCAAGCGATCGGTCTCCCGCTCACGATGGGCCTCTATTCGTTCATCGGAGTCGCGGTGACGTCGGCGACGGTCGTGATTTACGGAAGCGCGATCTGGGATCCCGTCGTGCTGATCGCGCGCTTCGAGAACCCCGTCTTGCACGTGGTCGCGCTCCTAGCCCTCTGCATCGCGACCCTCGCGACGAACATCGCGGCCAACGTGGTGAGCCCCGCGAACGATTTCGCGAACATCGCTCCCAGCAAGATCACGTTTCGAATCGGGGGCTACATCACCGGCCTCATCGGCATTCTGATCATGCCGTGGAAGCTCGTGTCCGATCCGACCGGCTACATCTTCACGTGGCTCGTCGGCTATTCGGCGCTCCTCGGATCGGTGGGTGGCGTGCTCATTTGCGACTACTTCGTCCTCCGCCACCGCGAGCTCGATCTGAAGGGGCTCTATGCGGCGAAAGGCCCATACACCTATCGAGGGGGCTTCAATCCAGCGGCATTCATCGCCCTCGCCGCAGGCATTCTCCCGAACCTCCCAGGATTTCTCGGCACGGTGAAATGGGCTGTCGTCCCCCAGTTCTGGATGACGCTCTACAACTATGCGTGGTTCGTCGGCTTCGGCCTCTCGTTCATCGTCTACCTGGTGCTGACGCTGGCCTTCGGTCGCGCAGCCAAAGCTCGGAGCGCTCTCCCGCTGATGCCCTCCGCCGACTGATCCCGCTCTGCTTCCTCTGGGCTTCCGATCTTCCGACCTTTTGGTTTTCTCCTCTCGACCGCTGGGCGCAGCTCGAGAGGCAGAGGCAGAGGCAGAGGCAGAGGCAGAGGCAGAGGCAGAGGCAGAGGCAGAGGCAGAGGCAGAGGAACGGTAAGGTCGGGAGATCGGAAGGGAGCGGAAGCCGAGCGAGACGGGAGGTCCAGAAGGCAGAGCGGGGCGCGCGTGCTAGCGTGTGCCCATGGCGCATCCGCAGGCGGACTCTCTCGGCTCGACCATTCCGTTGGCGCTCATCATATCGGTCGTTCTCGTGAGCGGAATGGCCTGGGCGTACACGCCGCTCAAGAGCGCGCTCATCCTGAATCCCTACCGGGTCCGCGAGAAGATGGAGGTCCACCGCCTCATCACGGCGGGGTGGATCCACGCCGACGTGTCGCACTTGGCGTTCAACATGTTCGCGCTCTATCTGTTCGGCGAGTCGGCCGTTCGCGGGCTCGGTGTGGCTCGCTTTCTCGCGCTTTACGTGAGCGCGGTCGTCGTCGCGTTCATTCCGACGACGCTCCGATACATGAAGCGGCCGAACTACAACTCGCTCGGCGCATCAGGCGCCATCGCGGCGGTGATGTTCAGCGCCATCTTGCTCGATCCGAAGCTCAAGGTGTACGTGATGTTCATTCCAGTCGCGGTGCCTGGAGTGCTCTTCGCGATCGGGTATTTGGCGTACAGCGCTTATCGCTCACACGGAGCGACCGACAACGTCAATCACGATGCCCACTTCGCCGGCGCCCTCTATGGGGCATTGCTCACGTATGCTTTCGAGCCGGCCCAGGTCGAGCGAACCATTCGAAGCTTCTTTTAGAGACCAAGTTACCGGAGCAGGCACTCCTCGGCGAGCCAGGCGCGATCGCCAGCCGTCATTCGAGAACGAATCTCGCAAGCAGCGCGGTCATCTCGGCGGCGAGCGGCACGTGCACCTCCATGATGGCCATGTGGTCGAGCAAGTTCGTCCGGTGCAAGATGAGCGGCGTCTCTGCGCGCGCCATGTACCCGCGCGTGACGCCGGCGAGCGAATCGAAGATCCCGAGCGAGTAGCCGGCCGCGACCTCGACGCGGCGTCCGTCGGGTGTCTCGCACGAGACGAGGCCATAGTCGATTCGACACCAATGGTCGGCTGCATCACCGGGCCGCCACAGAACGGCGCCCTGCGCGACACGCACTTCTTTGATGCAGCGTGCGAGCTCTGCCAACGCGTCGAGATTGGCCTTCTTGCCGAAGGGTGTCTGGCGCAAGAGAAGGAGCCGCTCGACCAACGTGAGCTCATGGGTTCGCCACGTTCCAGCGTCGAGCTCGCGCGTCGGGTCCGGAAGGGCCGGAAGATTTCCGCGCGCGGCGAGCACCTGCAACGCGAGAAGCCGCACCGAGTTCGAGACCATCGAGAAGTTCGTGTGCATGCTGCGCACCACGACCTCGGCCGGCACCTCCATCGTGAGGGTCGACGCGAGCGCGACGGCGTCTACACCTAGCGGGTCGTGCGCCATGATCGAGAGGAGACCGACCGTGCCATGACGTTCGACGTCGGCGACGAGCTTGCCTAGCCGCTCGACCCTCACGTGACCGCTCATCAAGATGTACGCGTTGTCAATGGGCTCGCCCGCGCGCATGAGAATGTCGCCCTCATTGAACCTCCGAAGCCGCGATTGCTCGGCCATGGTCGTGAGCGAATGCTCGTCGACATCCCGAAGGTTCGGTATCGCGCGGAGGAGCAGGACGCGGTCTCGGGTGCTTCGAATCTGTGCGTCAGCCGGCACGGACGGTCTCCAATGAGGCGACGGGGGCGCCCGAGAAGCCACGCGACGACGCGACGCCTGCGAGGATCGCGAGCGCGCGCTCAACGTCTGCGCTCGGCGCTTCTCGCTCGCTCAGAGCTCGTAGCTCCGGGAGAAGGGAGACGAGACAGAGCTCGGCGATGTGATAGGCGCCCAAGTCGCGTACGACGAGGCTCGAGCTCTTCAAGATGTGTGCGATGACTTGGTCGTACGAAAGCCCGAGCGGCGCGTGAAAGTGCGCGCCCTGCGCGAGGCGCTGCTGGTCTTCGACATCGTCGACCAAGCCGATGACGGCCGTTCGGAGCGGCTCGCGCAGAACGTTTTGAATGAGCTCGAGCGCGCTCGCCTTGTGGTCTTTGCGACCGCTCTCGATGCTCCCGTAGATCGAGCCGAACTCCTGGCGCGGAAAAGCGAGCGCCAAAAGCCGAAAGAGGCGACCGACGGCATTGCGCTCCTTGTCGCGGAGCAAGTCGACGAGGAGCTTGTAGCCCGGCGTCGCGCGCGCGGGGTCGACGCGCGCGCCTCGCTCCAGCGACACGAGGCGATCGACGTAACGATAGGCCCGCGAAACAGTCTGCGAGATTTCGGAGAGAAGGACCTTCTTGTCGAGCTTGAGCTCGGGCTTTTGATCGACGATGAGCTGCAAAGAGACGATCGATCGGTATCGAACCATGCCGTCTCGTTCGTGCTGAAGGTTCTCGACGAGGATCTTCGTTGCGCGCTCGGGATCGGCTTCGGCGAGCGTGCTCGGGATCTGCCTGCGAACCGCGCGGAGCTTGTCGCGGTCGAGAAGTGCCCGCTCGAGCGCGTTCGCCCCGAGCTCTCCGGCGGCCGCGAGCGCCCGGCGCGCGGGCTCGGAGCTTCTCGGATCGGCGAGGAGGTTCACGAGTGTGTCACCCGTGCGCGGTCCACCGAGCTTGCCGATGGCCCAGATCGCAGCCACGCGCGCCTCGGGCTCGGCAGCGCTGGTGAGCTCGATGAGAATGTCTTCGTAGCGAATCGCGCCGCGCCAAGCGATGACCTCGGCAATCACGATCTTGCTGGTGAGGCTGTCGCCACGCGCGATCGTCAGGAGGGCCGCGCGCGCTTCGTTTTCGTCGAGCATCTCGAACGAGGCCATGGTGGCGTAAATCGCGGCGCGTGCCTCGGGTGACTGCTCGCTCGCGAGGCGTTCGGAGAGATGTTCGCGGTCGGGATCGATCACTGCACGCGCCGCGATGGCCTCGGCGCGGATGCGCTGAGAAGGATGATCGTCGAGATGACCAATCGCGTGGAGCGCCACCTTGCGCCCCGACTGCGCGAAAAGACGAAGCGCGGCGATCACGACCTCTTCGGCGGGGTGATAGAGAATGAGCGCTGGAACGACGTGCGCCTTCTTCTCTTGCTCGAGAATGCGGAGCGCCGCGAGAACCTCTTCGTCGGAGTCGCTGTCGAGCGTCGTGATCAGGGTTTCGAGCGAAGAGACGTCGAGCTCGGGATAGGCGTCGTTCTTCTTTCCTTGGATGACCACGGTTCGAAAGAGGTCGACGTAGAGCGGGAGCAGCCTCAACGCGCCGACGGCGGCGAGCCCGGCCGTGAGCGTGAGCACCACGGCGAGCCACCGATTGCCGTAAGTGAAGGCGGCCATCGCGAGAATCAGGAACGAGGCGACGATCTGACCACCCCGCTGACCGACGACGTCGGTGAACCTCTTGGCGACGCGACGAACCGCGTCGCTCAGGGGGACGAGCAACAGCTCGGATGCGGTTCGGTGAACGCTGTAGCGCGTAGCCCCATCGACGCCCTTCATGGCAAGCGCAGCGGCGAGCGACCCAGTGATAGCAATGCCGACCCCGCCCATCGCGAGGCCGAGCGGCATCAAGACGAGCAAGTACGGAACCGGTAGACGTCGAATCAAGACGCCGACGCCCAGGACCTGAACGAGAAACGACAAGACGTTGAGGACGAGGTAGGTCGCGCCGAAAACGCGCGCGAGATCGGCTGCCGGAACGGCGGCCGAGACCGTCGACTTGAAGAGGTAGTCGGACAGCGTCATCGCGATCGTCGTGAGCAGGCTCATCGCCACGATGCGGCGCACGTACGGTTGTCGAATGACGAACGGCGCTGTCTCTTGGAGCTTGGTTTGGCGTTCGGAGGGCGCGCCGTCCGACGCGAATTCGTCGCCGCCTAGCGACAAGAACACGGGGACCACCGCCGACGCGAAGAAGCCGAGCGCGGCGAATAGAACGAAGCTTGCGCCCGACACGCGCCGCGCGAACAGGCTCACCAGCGCGCCGCCGACGACGGCGCCGGCCATCGAGCCGACGCTGATTACTCCATAAAGACGTTTGGCCTGGGTCACCGTGAATAGATCGCCGACGTGCGACCAGAACTGAGTGAGAACGAGCGAGGCGACGACCCCGGACCAGATGTAGAGAACGTAGAGGCCTGCCTCGCCCAAGGTCGGGAGGAGGGCCCAGATGGCGAGCGTCCCCGTTCCGGCCGTGAGGGCCCACGCGACGAGGCTCGAGCGGCTACCGAGCCCGCGAAAGACGTTTTGCGCCTTCGTCGAGGCGAGCGATACCGCGGCGATGGCGAGATAGACCCACGGCAAACGCGAGCCTGGGATCTTCGAAAGAAACAGCGCGTCGCGTGCCGTCTCGAGGACCGTGTGGCTCCCGACGAAGGCGAACAGAAACCCGAACGCCGCCACCGTGTCGCGGCGCTCGCCGGAGCGGACGAGGAGTGTCAGGGCTGCCATTCTGCGTGTGGAGAGACCCTAAGGTTCGCGTCTCGCGATGCCAAGCAAGTAGCTCGGCCATGGCAGGAATCTCGAGAGAACCGTCACGATGCCCATACGAAGAGCCAGCGAGAAGATGGCCCCACGAGGAGAGCTTTCGACTATGGGAACAGAGCACGCCGCCGTCGCCGAGCCCCTCTCGCTGCTTCGGCCCCGCGCAACGAACCCATGAGCCGCCTCCCCGAAGTGAATCCGCCCGATGGCTGGGAGCCGCGTGAAGTGTGCCGCCGCTGCATGCGCCCGCAGCGGGTTTGCTTCTGTGCGCACGTCCCCACCATCGAATCGAAGACGCGCGTTCTGCTCCTCCAGCACCCTCGCGAAGAATACGTCGCCATCGGGACGGCGCGCATGGCGTCGCTCTGTCTGCCGAGCTCGACGCTCGTGGTCGGCACGAAGATCGACGCCGATCCGATCGTTCGTGCCGCGCTCTCCGATCCGTCGAGACCGCCGATCCTGCTCTGGCCGGGGCCTGGCGCGCGCAATCTCGAGACCGATCGACCCGAAGGACCCGTCACGCTCGTCGTCGTCGACGGAACGTGGGCGCTCGCGAAGAAGCTCGTCCGCATCAACCCGATCGTCGGGAGCCTGCCGCGCTACGCGCTCACTCCGTCGGAGCCGAGCGAGTACCGCATTCGACCTGAGCCCGCCGACGCGTGCGTCTCGACACTCGAGGCCGTCATGCACGCGCTCGGAATCCTCGAAGGTGATCTCGAGCGCTTCAGACCGATGATGGCGCCCTTTCGCGCAATGGTCGACATGCAGATCGAGCACGAAGAACGGCTACACGGCGCGCGTGTTCGAACGCGATCCGGCGGGCCACGACCGCGAAAGATGCCTTGGGCGCTCCGCGAAGGAAAACGACTCGTCGTCGTCGCAGGCGAAGCGAATGCGTGGCCCTACCGACCGCCGTCGCATCATCCCGACGAGCTCGTTCAATGGATGGCCGTGCGGGTCGACACCGGCGAGCGCTTCGACGTCATCGTGAAACCGCGTAATCCGCTCGCTCCCTCGACCCCGGGGCATACGCACCTCGATCGAGATGCCCTGCTCGGCGGCTTGGACATCGCCGATGCCCTCGCGCGCTGGCGCGCTTTCGTGCACGACGACGACATCATCGTGGGCTGGGGTCACTACGCTGCGAGCTTGATGCGTGAGGCTGGAGGCTATCTGCCCGATGGCTATCTCGATCTACGTGGCGCTGCGACCCAGTGGATTCGCAGGAAGCCTGGTTCGGTCGAAGAGTTCGCCGGCACGCTCGAGCTCACGCCCGAGCCGATGGCTCGGGGACGCGGGGGTCTGCGGCTGGGGATGGCTCACGCGATCACGCGAACGCTGGTCGCCGGCATGCAAGCGCTCACTTGATCACGACGAGCAGCGATGCCTCAGTGCGTCAAACTGACGCAATCGACGTCCTCTGATTTCAGAGCGACTCGGGGCGTCGATCTCGCGGCTCGGATCATGCACAGCGGAGGCGCATGAGCCAATCGACGACCGATCTGAAGGCCGAGTTGAAGAAGAACGTCGAACGCTTGGGAACGCTCCGAGACGAGATCCGTCTCAAGCTTCATCTCGCGGGAATGGACGCCAAAGACCAGTGGAAACACCTCGAAGCCGAGCTTTTGCAGGCCGAAGCCGACGCGGCTCAGGCTGCCACCGAGGCCACCCGCAACGCTCTCGACGGAACGATCAAGAAGCTGAATCAGTTCCGCGATTCGCTCGGATGAGCGTGGCTTGAAAGCGCATGTCGGGATGCACGCATTGCGTGCACCTGCGACCCTTGCGCTCGACCAATCGACTGGGCCGGCCTCGACGGCCTCAGTCATTGACCTTGAGGCGGGCTTTGGCCGAAACCCCGTATTCGTTCAATCGATATTGAATGGTTCGGACGCTGATCTCGAGCAGCTCTGCCGCGCGCGCAGTCGAGCCGTTGCAGGCTTCGAGCGTCGACAGAATCGCGAAGCGTTCTATCTCACCCATCGTGGAGCCCGGGATACGAACATTGCCCTTCACGACCGGCACGACGCCGCTCGGGAGATCGTCCGCATCGATCATCTGGCCTTGGCACATCACGACGGCGCGCTCGATCGCATTCTCGAGCTCGCGAACGTTGCCCGGCCAGCGATGTCCGAGGAGACGCGCACGCGCCGCATCGGTGAATCCCGAAATGCTGCGCTGATTCTCGCGAGCGAACTTCTGCAAGAAGTGATTGGAGAGGAGCAACAGATCGCTGTCGCGCAATCGGAGCGGGGGCATCTCGACGTGCACCACGTGGAGACGATAGTAGAGGTCTTCGCGGAACGTGCCGGCGCTCACCTCGGCGACCAAGTCGCGGTTCGTCGCTGCGATGAGTCGGACGTCGACGGCGACCGTCTCGTTGCCACCGACGCGCTCGAACGAACGCTCTTGGAGCACGCGGAGGAGCTTCACCTGCGTGGTGGAGGAGATCTCGCCAATTTCATCGAGGAACAGCGTGCCACCTTGGGCTTGCTCGAAGCGGCCCACGCGCCGGGCTTGAGCGCCGGTGAACGCTCCCTTCTCGTGTCCGAACAGCTCGCTCTCGAGCAGCGACTCGCTGAGCGAGGCGCAATGCAGCGAGACGAACGGCATGTTCTTTCGCGTGCTGCGATCGTGAAGGCCGCGGGCGAGCACGCTCTTACCGGTTCCGCTCTCGCCGGTGATGAGCACCGTCGCGCGTGAGCTCGCGACCTGGTTGGCGATGCGATAAACGCTCTGCATCGCCGAGCTCGCGCCGACGAGACCGCCGAGCCCGGCGCCCCCTTGCTCCATCACCTGCATACGCAACGAGTCAGCCTCTTCGCGGAGCTCACTGCGGGCGACCGAGCGCTCGATCGACAGCGTCAGCGCGTCGAAGTCGACGGGCTTGGTGATGAAGTCTTCTGCACCGGCACGGATCGCTTTCACCGCCGAAGTCACGTCGCCAAAAGCCGTGACCACGATGACCGGCACGCGCCACTTCTCGTGGATCTTGTTCAAAAGCTCGATGCCATCCATCAGCGGCATCTTCAGATCGGTGACGACGACGTCGGCAGGCTCTTCGTCGAGGAGATCGAGGGCGCTCTGCCCGTCGCTCGCGACGCGAACCTCGTATCCTTCGAGTCGGAGGAGCTTCTCGAGACCACTTCGAGCGCTGGCCTCATCGTCGACGACCAGGATTTTTCGTTTCTTGCTCACGTGTTCTGTTCCTCGCTTCTTTTGGTCTACGTCGAAGAGGCGCTGGCGATCGGCAGCGTGACCCGAAAGACGGTCTTGCCTGGACTGCTTTCGAACTCGAGCACGCCTCCGTGGGCCGACACGATGCTGTGAGCGATGGCGAGACCGAGGCCGGTTCCGTCGGACTTCGTCGAGTAAAACGGATCGAAGACCGGAGCATCGGGCGAAAGCCCGCCGCAGCCATCCTCAATTTCGATGAGTGCTTCGACTGGCTTCCGCCGTGCCCGGATCACGAGCGCCCCGCCTCCCGGCGCCATCGCTTCGACGCCGTTGTGGGCGAGGTTTAAGAGGACCTGTTCGATCTTTCCGGCGTCGATGCCGATCATGAGCGGCGTCTTGGGCAGATCGAGCTTCACTTCGACGCATGCTTCGATGGCTTTGCCGGCCACGACCTGCGCCACGCGTGCGCAGAGAGCCCCGAGATCGATCGTGACTCGGTCGAGCGGGCGAGGCCGGGCGAAGTCGAGAAAGTCGGTCGTCAAGCTCGAGAGGCGTTGGATCTCGGATCGAACGACCGTGAGCGCCTCGGAGGCGTCTTGGTCGACGGGTCCGACCTTCTTCATCGCCCGTTCGAGGAACGTGACGTGGAGCAGCGCACCATGCAGTGGGTTGCGAATTTCGTGCGCCAAACCCGCGGCCAAGGTGCCCACGGCCGCGAGGCGCTCGTTGTGTCGGGCACGGGCAGAGAGCTCACGCTCGTCGGTCGTGTCTCTCCCGATGGCGAACACGTCGATTCCATCGGCTTCTCGGCTCGGTCGGTACGACAGCTGCCAGCGGATCTCCCGCGTCTTTCCGGCAGCCGTCAACACGGTGCTGTCGACGTCGGCGTGCTCGTCCATCGGCCGTCGCTCGATCTCCAACCCCGACGGCGGCTCGGAGTCGGCCATTGGGAGATCGTTCTTCGCGAAGCGCTCGCTGCCGCGTTCTCGGAGCAACGAGAGCACGCGCTCGAGCTCGGGCCGCGACTCTTCGGGGACGAGCACTTCGAGAAAGGGTGAGCCGAGCGCGTCGGCGCGCGACACGCCCGAAAGGCGTTCGGCCTCGCGATTGAAGAGCTGGATGATGCCTTCTTTGTCGAGACCAACGATCAAGAGATCGGCCATTTCGACGGCGCTCGCGTAGCGATGCTCGGTCCGCTCGAGGAGGGCCTCGAGCTCGGTGCGCTCGGCTCGCTGAGCTCTCGTGAGGATCTCGGCGATGTAACGATCGACCATCACCGTGAGCTCGATGTCGAGGACCTTGTGGATCGCATCGAAGTGCTCGGGGCGCGCCTCGAGCGGCGACGCGAGGACCAGGCGCGTGAGGGCCGAACGAACGAAGGCCATCGCCGTGAACATGTATCGGTGCGGGAGACCGACTCGCACGTGGACGTGGCCGATGGTCGACGTTCGCTCGTAGTAGTCGGCGTCGTAAGGGCCCGTGAAAATGCGGTTCATCCACCGCACGAGCGACTGCTTCAGTCGATCGATCTGCGCCTCGTCACGGAACACGTCGTGAGCGTCGGCGTGCTCCCGCGTCCGGTCGTAGAAGTCTTCGGCGATGCTGAAGAAGCCGTGCGCGACGTAAGGCCGGAGCTCGGCGAGCCAAGCCGAATCGGCATCGCCGAAACCGACATAGCGCTTCACCTCATCGAACATCGATTCGTCCACGGCGGCGGAGTCTAGTTCACCGCCCGCAAAATAGGGTCAAGCTCGCGCCCCGGGTTTCGCGCCACACGACAGGTGCTGGTAGAGCTCGCGCCGAGGTCGGCTTCGGCTTCGAACGACACGGGCGTCGTAGCCTCACCAAACGTAATGCTGCGCCTCGAGATCACCCCAGCAGACAGCCAGGTATTCGGCGGCGATCGACGCCACCGACGCAACGGTCTCGCGACCGACGCGCTCGAGCTGCCGCGGGGCGCGAAGCCGCTCAAAATCACATCGAGCACCGCGGTTACTGACCTTGGAGCCTCGAATTGACGCCTTCCGAAGACGTCGCAGACGCGCTATTCTCGAGGGCGACGTCGCAGAAAGTCTACACGTTCTGAGCTGCGACGCGACGAGCGTGCGCGGCGCGGCCGTCGGTTTCGAAAAGCCCCGCGCAGAGTATTGCGCGGGGCTGCTAGGCTCCGTCGAGCTCGCGACTTTTCGGCGAGGAGATTCGATGCCGCTCTGGATCATCGGTGCAGTCATGGTTGCTTATGGGATGAGCTTCGTCGTGTTCGGCTTCGTGAGCCCTCCGATGTTCCTCTCGGGGATCTACATCCCGCCGCCCCTCTTCCCGAACACGACGACGGGTCAGCGCATCGGACGCGTGGTGACGGGGCTCGTGATCATGCTCGTGCCTCTCGTGATCGCTTACGTCGTCATGCGACGTTGATCCACGATCACGGTCAACCAGCGCGACGGAGCGGTGCGCTCGGTCCGAGAACGCGCTGCTCGATCGGCACCTGGACGTCGGCCGGCGCCTTGGCGAGCTGAGGACGGCCGAGCTCTTCGAGGAACGATCCGATGCGGTCGACCAGCCCTTCCGGATCGTCGAGAAACGGGCTGTGGCCGAAGCTTTCGGGCTCGTCGATGTGAGCGTGCGAGGGGAGGTGGCGGCGAAAGAACTCGCGGCACTCGTCGGGCAACACCCGATCGCGGCGCCCCCAAACCAAGCGCACCGGCACGTCGATCGAGCCGAGCTCTTCGGGCGTGAAGAGATCGTCGATGCGCAGCGACGCGAGGAGTGTCTGCATCTCCGGTCGATCGAAGCTCTTTCGCAAGCCCCACGCATAGGCTTGCCTCATCACGGTGCGCTTCGCGAACACGCGGTCGACGAAGGCCAGCGCGTCGGAGTGACCCTCGATTTTGAAGCTCTGGCGTAGACCTTCGAGCCCTTGATGATCCATCTGCGCTCCACCGGGAGAGCAGAGCATGAGCCCGCGCACGCGCTCCGGCCGAAGGAGGGCATAGCGGAGCGCCGCCGCCCCTCCCATCGAGAGGCCGAACAGCAGCACCGGCTCGTCGATCACGACGTCGAGTGTCTCGACGAGCGCGCGCTCCATGTCGGCGATGTCGAGCCCTCGGTTCGGCGCATCGCTGAACCCATGCCCCAACATGTCGGGAAGCACGATGCGACGTGTGCGCTTTCGAAGCTTGCTCGCTATGGAATGAAAGTGGACGCCCGAAGAGCTGAATCCGTGGAGCAGCACCAGCGGAGGCAACGTGCCGCGACCGTCTGCCTCGAGGACGTGGACGCGCCCCTTCGAGGTCGACACTCGACGACTCCGGTAGCCTTGAAGACGCAGCCCCTGGAGCGCGACCCGATCGTAAAGAGGCTTGGCTGTTTGCATTCGTAGGTTGGAGACCGGTGTCCAAAGCACCGCGATGAGGCGACTCGGGCCCTGAGAACACCTGGGGGCAAGGCGACAACAGTTTCCACTGCAATGCCAATGCCTGAAGAGATTCTAGCGCCATCGTGGGCAACCATGAACGAATGCGAAGAAATCTGGAGGTCGGAAGCCCGCCGACACTGGGAGTGTTAGTATGTCGAGAGGCCGCGACGACGGTGAAGAACCTTGCGCAAGCCCTTCTGCCAAATCGCTGCAACGGGGGTCGCCAACGATGACGAAAAGCAAAGGGAGCCTGCTCAGGTGGCTGCACGCCCGTCACGGTGACCGCAGCGGAATGGATCCCAATGCGTTCAGCGTCGATGCCGTCGACTCGACGCTGCGATGGGCGCGCAAGCTGTTCGGCGCAGGGAAATACTTTCCGCTCGAGGTACACGGCTGGGAAAATGTCCCCTCGCGGACCACGATGTTGGTCTCGAATCACTCCGGAGGAACGACGATTCCCGATGTTTGGGGCTTCCTCGTCGCCTGGTACGACAGGTTCGGTACGAAGCGGCCGGTTCACCCGCTCGCGCACGACATCATCATGTCGACGCCCGCGACCGGGAGATTCTTCGAGCGACGAGGTGTCCTCCGTGCCCACTCCGACGTGGCGCTCGCCGCGCTCGGCGAGCACCAGCACGACATCCTCGTGATGCCTGGCGGCGACGGCGACACGTGGCGTCCGTACAGCGCACGTTACGAAGTGCGATTCGGCAACCGGGTCGGCTACGTGCGAACGGCACTTCGCGCGGGCGTACCAATCGTTCCAATGGCGAACGCGGGTGCGCACGAGACCCTCTACGTCTTGACCGATGGTCGAGCCATCGCGCGAGCGCTCGGTTTGCCGAAAATCGCACGCGCCGAGGTCTTCCCGATTCACCTATCGCTGCCATGGGGGCTCACCTTCGGGCCCTGGCCGCACATTCCGGTGCCTGCGAGATTGCGATACCGCATCGACGTACCCATCGTCGCGCCGCGCACCTTCGCGCCCGACGAGCCGATCCCCGATGGACTCGTGCGCGAGATCGACGCAGAGGTTCGTTGCTCGATTCAGCGCTTGCTCCACCAACTCCGCGACGAAGATCCAAGGAGTGTGAAGAAGGCCGCGCGAGCTCTCGACCACGCCGCTCCCGGCAAGCACACGCCGAGCGAGCCGCGCGCGGCGTGGCCCCAATTCCAAGTGCCCAGGCCGCCCGATGTCGATGTCGAGCACGAGGGCCGTTCGCTCGTTCCGCCGGTGTGATTCGAGCCGCCGAGACCGGCGCGCCATCGTTTGCTCGCGCTTCGGATCGCGCGCTGACTCGCTCAGCGTGTCGATGATTCGAGCAGCGCGTCGACCGAGCGGTGAATCTGCGCCAGACGCTCGGCCCATCGTCGAGCACCTTCGGCGGTCGCGACCAGATCTTGTCGAAGCTCGATGATCACCGACGGGATGCCGCGTCGCTCACCGTGTACCGGGATGGTGGAGTCACCACCGTCGGTCACCCGGTAAGGCTCGTTGTCGCCGATCACGAGCCCCTCTTCTCGACGCAGCTCTGCGATCCACGGCGCGGCGAGCGAACGATCGCGCCCGTACAACACCGCAGCGTGCCACGGTCGTACCTCGCCGAGCATGACTGGCGTGAAGCTGTGAACAGCGAGAAGCCGCATCGGTCGACCCTCGGAGACGCGGGCATCGAGCAGCTCTGCGATGGCGCGATGGTAGGGCCGAAAACATTCGTCGGCTCGGGCTCGCACGCTCGCCTCGGCGAGATTGTGGTTGCCTGGAACGGTGACTCCGCCCGTGACCAACGGGATGGAGCTCTCCGCGCCGAGCGGGCGATTGCAGTCGATGACCAGGCGTGAAAATCCCGAGAGGAGCAGCGGTGCATCGAGCAGCGCCGAAAGCCGACGCGACACGTCGGCGGCACCGATGTCCCAACCGATGTGCGAGAGGCGATCGGCCTCCGACAACCCGAGACCGCCCAGCCGAGCAGGGATGCGAGGCGACGCATGATCACAGACCAGAACGGCCGACGACTTTCCTCGTGAGTTCACGATCTCGAAGGCAGACCCGTCGTCGTCGGAGAGGAGAGCTCGCGTGGGATCGCTCATGCGCTTTCGCCTAGGGGCTGTGCAGGAATTGGATGCATACCATCGCCGCCGATACCATCGCCGCCGATACCATCGCCCTATCGACGGCCTCGTCGCGCCGCTGCTCAAAATACCCTGGTATTCTTGCTCGCCTCACTCCTCGGGCACCAATCTGGCTTCGTTCTCCACGACCCCTCGTACGCGTCCCATTCCTGCACAGCCCCTTAGCACGGGCCGAGAGACCCGCGCGCCCGAAGTCGCCGTCGAGAGACCTTTGCGGCGACGACGCCTCCGCGATACGAACGCGCATGTCGAGGGTCTCGAGTCGGATCTCTCCGCGATCGGCGTTCGTCTGCGCGGCGCTCTTCGTGTTCGCTGCGTGTGATCCGAAGTCGCCAGCACCGACCGAGTCGAAGCCTCTCGAGAGTCCCGCTCGCTCTTCGCCCCGCCGAGAAGCGCCTGAGGCCTCGGCGCGCCCGACCGGTTTTCTCAAAGGTCAGTTGCACATGCATACGGGCAACTCCATGGACAGCGATACACCACCGAAGGTGGCGGTCCGTTGGTACGCCGAGCACGGGTTCGACTTCGTCGTCGTGACCGATCACAACGTGGTCACCGAGACCGAGGGCCAGGGCGGGATGTTGGTGCTCACGGGCATCGAGCTCACGCAGAATCTTCGGCGCTGCGAGCCGGCGCCACCTCCAGGCCTCGCCTGCCTTCTTCACACGACCGGGCTCTTCGTCGAGCCATCGGTCGGTCGTGTGGTGTTCCCCCGCGCCGAAGAGGCGACCCGCGGAGAAATCTACCAGCGTGAAATCGACAAGGCGCTCAGCGGTGGGGGGATCGCCATGCTGAACCACCCGAACTTCCAATACGCCGCCGACACCGAGCTCGTCGTTTCGCTCGCGTCGCACGGCCTCACGATGCTCGAGGTGGCGAACGAAGCGGTCGACTCGAACAACCTCGGCGACGCACACCATCCCTCTACCGAAGCCATCTGGGATGCGGCGCTGACGCGCGGAGCCCGTCTCTGGGGCACGGCGACCGACGACGCTCATGACTACGACGACGCCGATGCGGTCGCCGCGCGCGGCGAGACGGCGTACGTCGGAAATCGCGGCTTCGTGATGGTGCGCTCCGAGAAGACTCCGCGCGCCATTCGAACCGCCATCGAGAACGGCGACTTCTACGGATCGACGGGTCTTCTGTTCGACGAGGTCTCCCAAAGCCGAACGACGATTCACTTGGCCACGCACGACGACGTCACGTTCGACGTCGTCGGAACCGGTGGTGTGGTGCTGCAGTCGTCGCGCGGTCGCTCGATCGACTTCGACGTGACGAAAGCGAAGCCGGGTTACGTCCGCGCTCGAGCGAAGGACGAGCACGGGCACATCGCTTTCACGGAGCCCGTGTTCATCCCCTGAGGTCGCGCGCGTACGAAGCTCACGAGGGTTTGCGGAACAAGAGGACGAATCGATCGCTCGTTCCTCGCTTCTCGCCCGCCACTCTGGGAGACGTGCTCCAGTCTCTCGTGTCGGAGGGGTTCCGAAGAAAATCGCTCTGCTTCTCGAGCTTGAAGCCAGCGAGCTCGATGTCGCGGACCAGCTCGGTCTGTTCGATGCGGTGGAGGGTCTCGACGTCTTTCGAGCCAGAGCCCTCCTTCGCCGAGTGATCGACGACCGCGTAGATCCCTGCCGGTTTGAGCGCCGCGAATATGGCCTTGTTCATCTTCGCGCGGTCGACCTTCATCCAATAGAGGTCGTGGTAGAAAAGATTGTTGAGCACGAGATCGAGCTTCTTCGCCTCGGGCGGAAGCGGATCGTCGAAGTCGCGATCGACCCTGACGATGTTCTGCGCGACGGGGCGCTTCAGTCGCTCACTCCAGGGCTTTTCGGCGAACTTCTCGAGAATGAGCTTCGTATTCTGCCCGTAGACTTTGCCGGTGGGGCCGACGGCGCGCGCGAGAAACTCGGACGTGTAGCCACCACCCGCACCGAGCTCGGCGACGGTCATTCCAGGCTTCACGCCGTAGAAGGTCAGGAGCTGCGCGGGCTTTCGTCCGGCGTCGAGAAGACGATCTTCGGGCAATCGATCGGGCGCGTCGACGAAGGCTTGGATTTCGGCCGGGACGCTCAGCGACTCCGACGTGTGCTGTGCTTTCGGCGCGTTGGTCGACACGGAGCTGCTCGATGCGGCGGCCGAGACGGGAGCAGCACTGACGATCGGCGGGGCGAGCGAGGGCTCGACGCTCTCGGCGGTCTTCGGCGCGGCACCACAGGCGGAAAGGCCGATCGCGACCAGCGCCACGAAGCCGAAGGACGAGCGATTCTGGAAAGGACGCATGAAGACCTCGGTTTCGCGCTGAGTGAGAGACCGGGCGGACATAGCACGTGCACGCACGAAGTCTGGGATCGCGATGGGACGTGCGCGTCGGCCTCACCGAAGACCGTCCGAGTTGCGTCCTCACGCTTGCTCTGGTTCTTTTCGAGTTGATGCGATCGGCCATCACGACTCGGAGGTCTCACGTCGTCGCCGGTCTGTCGTTCGTGATCGGCTGTGGCTCGGCTTTGCCCGCGGCCGAGCACGATGCACGTGAACCCCAGCCTCCTCCGAGCTCTCGGGCTCCCTTGCTCGTCGAGAGCTCGGCTCCGCCGAGGGCGACGAGCGCACCGACGTCGCCCGCCGTCGTCGCCTCGGGCTCCGTCGAGGCGCCCGCTCGCGCACCTGCGCGCATCGAGCTGGGTGCGATTTATGCGCTCGGCGAGCCGCACGTCACGCCTCCCGATCTGACGGCTGCTTCCCTCGGGCCGCGCTCTTCGGAGCCTCCTACAGACCCGACTCACGCGCTACCTCGGGTCATCATCGACGTTCCAAAGAGCATCGGTCCTCTCAAGAAGGGCGCCGTCCAGGCCGATGCGCGCGCCGAGTTTTGGGGACGTGTCATCGAGTGCTATCGGCCGGGCGCCGTGAAGGATCAATCGCTGCGCGGCGAGACCACGCTCAAGCTGACGATCGCGAAGGGTGAGGTTCGAAGAGCCAAGCTCTTGAAGGCCATGCCCGACAAAGACGTCTCGGCCTGTTTCGCGAAGAGACTCCAGGGCCTGAAGATGCCAGCGGCGCGCGGATCGTCGACGGTGACGATGAAGATCCATGTCGCGCCGGGAGACGAGCCCATGCCTCCCGCCGACGACACGGTCACACGTGGGCCTGGCCGCCTCGCGCCCGAGAAAGTACGAAAGACCGTCCTCGAGAGGATGACGGCGTTCGACGACTGCTACGAGAAAGCCCGGAGCTACGCGCCCGAGCTCGAAGGATGGCTGTCTATTCGCATCCAAGTTGCATCCGATGGAAAGGTGTCAGAGGCCTTCGAGGTGGGTACACATTTCCCCGACGAGAGGCTCTCGCGGTGCGTGCTCCGCGGCGCGCGCAAGCTCACGACCGAGCCGCCCGAAGGGGGAAGCGTGCGCATGGTGATGCTCTTTCGGTTCGACCCCGGCGCGCCGATGACGAAGCCGTAGTGCGCCGATTCGATGCGTGAGCGTCGGTGAATGGCCGCGGAGCCGGAAAGACTTCGCTAGACGGAGCCGCGCGTCTTGTCGAAGAAGGCGCGGAGGAGTGAAAACGAGCTCTTGGCGTGGCCGCGCGCGATGGAGAGCACCTCTTCGCGAATGGCGAGGTTCATCGGCGTCGAGATGCCAAGTGGAAGTCCGCGTGAGACAATCTCGCCGTTCAAGAACTCGACGCTCGGGAGCCGACCGCGCTCGATGGCGCTCAACATCGAGGATCGGAGACGTCGGTAGCGCGCACCGACGGCCAGGAGAAGGGCGTGTTTCGCGACGAGGGTCGGCGATCCGGCGCTCTTCTTGTCGTCTTCGGTGAGCGAAATCCAGTCGAGATCGAGCGTGCCCGAGACCTTCTCGAGCTGGATGCTCGAAGCCTTCGCGACGTTCGTGGCCTCGGTCATGATTTCGAGCGCGAGACGCCTGACGAAGCGGTGACGCATGAGAACACCGAGTCTGTCACCGCCGACGGTTCCGAGCGACGAAATCGCGCAGTTGATGGCGAGCTTCGACCAACGGGCGCCGAGCAGATTGGTCGTGAGCTGGATGGGGCCGATGCACTCGAGCGCACGACCGAGCGCGCGCAGCCCGTCGTCTTCGCTTCGATCGAGTCGACCGATCGAGAACCCGCCGCTCGAGGTGCGGTCGTACACGCCAGGCTCGACCATGCTCGCGCCCCAGGCGACGATGGCTCCGATGACCCTGGTTTCGCCGACGATCTTGGCGATGCGGTCTTCGCACAAACCGTTCTGAAAGCAGACCATCGCGCCGTCTTCGGCGAGGTTCGCGACCGCGCTTCGGGCAGCGTCTTCGACCTGAGGCGGTTGGGTCGCGAGAAGCACGAAGTCGAAGGGCTTCGATCCGCGCGCGACCTCGCGCACCGCGGTGCCGCGCACGGTGCCTGGGCTCGCCTCGCCGCGCACTCGAAAGCCGTGCGAATTGATCGCGTCGCAGATGGCGGCGTTGGTCGTCAGGGTCGTGACGTCGTGACCTTGCTCGGTCAGGTGGGCGGCCACGACGCCACCGATCCCACCAGCACCGACGACGAGAAACCGGGGCGCGTGCTTGGCTACGGGAGGGACGGACGATCCTGCCATCACCGAATCCATACACAAGATCGGACGCGGCCCGAAGCGATCGCGTCAGTCCCCCTGCGATCAGCTCTCGATCGGATCGTCTCCCGGAGCCGCGGTCTTGGCCGAGGGGGTCTTCTCTGAGGGAGTCTTGCCTGAGGGGGTCTTCTCTGAGGGGACCTTCGCCGGCGCGGGCGCTGCGGGGTCTTCGGTCGGGCTCGAACCTTTTGGCGGCTTCGGGGGACTCGCGTCTTTTTCGGAAGCAGCGTCGCGCGCAGCCTTGGAATTGGGCTCGCCGTCGTCTTTCACTTCTTCGCCCTTACGAAGGATCGAAGCCGTGATGCCCAGGCCGAGCGAGAAGACGATGACCGAGAGCGAGATCAACGGACCGATGTGGATCCCGATGGGTGGGCCCGCGATGATCATCTTCGCGCCGACGAAGCCCAGCACCGCCACGAGCGAGTATTTCAGGTAGGCGAAGTCGCGGAGCATGCTCGCAAGGGCGAAGTAGAGCGATCGAAGCCCCATGATCGCGAAGATGTTCGAGGTGAAGACGATGAACGCGTCGGTGGTCACGCCGAAGATGGCCGGGATCGAGTCGACGGCGAAGACGACGTCGGTGCCCTCGACCACCAGCAATACGAGGAGGAGCGGCGTCGCGACGCGGCGTCCGTCGACGTTCGTGAAGAAGTTGTGCCCGTCGAGCTTGGGACTGATCGTCACCACGCGACGCGCGAGCTTGACGAGGCGAGAGTCTTCGGGGTCGAAGTCTTCGTCGCCCTTGGAAAGGCCCATCTTGATCGACGTATAAAGGAGGATTCCCCCGAACACGTAGGTCGTGAGGGTGAAGCGTTCGATGAGCGCGGCGCCGGCCAAAATCATCGACACGCGCAGCACGATGGCGCCGAGAATGCCCCAGAAGAGCACGCGGTGCTGATACTGCGGTGGCACCTTGAAGAAGCGGAAAACGAGCGCGATGACGAAGATGTTGTCGAGGCTGAGGCTCTGCTCGACGACGTAGCCCGTGAAGAACTTCACGGCGGCGTCGCGGCCGTTGGTGTTCGCGTCACCCAACCCGAAGAGCTGATGCTCGTAGGCGTAATAGACGACGCCGTTGAACGCCATCGCCACCAGGAACCAGACTACGGTCCAACGGAGGGCGCTCTTGGTCGTCACGACCTCGTCGTCTTTGTGGAAGACGCCGAGATCGAGAGCCAACAAGAACCCGATCAGCGCAACGAATCCTGCCCAGGCAACCCAGTGCATCGAGCCGATGGAGTATCCTTCGTGGGCGCGCGTGTCGAGCGATGAAGCAGGCCCTCAGGTGGGGACGAAGACATCGAGCGCCCCACGGACCACCTCGACGCGGATGGGAAGGCGTCCGAGAGGCTCGCCGTCGACGTCGAGCAGAAACCTCGATCGGGCGCTTTCGTTGAGGATCTCGATCTCGATCTCGTCGCAGCGGTGGTGCGTCACGCTCGGGTGCGAGAGGTGCGCGCCTTTGTAGATCGCCGAGGATCCCAAGGCGAACTTGAGCTTGCTGTCGGCGCCCATGTCGATGATCTCGAAGACCCCGTCGTGAAGCGAGGCCATCGGCGCGACGTGCATTCCAGAGCCGAAGAACTGACCGTTGCAGATGGATAATTGGCGCGAGGTGAGCTCGATCGTGCGCTTGGCTCCAGCGAGGCCCAGGGTGACGCGCAGAGCACCGAGTCGACTCTCGAGGAGGCCTCGAACCGACGCGAGGAAATACGACGTGGTTCCACCGAAGACGTGGCTCGTGTCGTGGACGTAGCGATCGACCAGGCCTCCGAGCCCGACCGACAGGATGTTCACGAAAAAACCCCTGGCAGGAGCTCCAACGTTGTCGATGTAGGAAAACGCGCCGACGTCGATCGGCTTGGTCTTCCCGGCGGCGATCGCCTCGAGGTACCGATCGAGGCGGTGCTCGAGCCCGAGTGTCTTGCGGAAATCACCGCCCGTACCCTGACCTATCAACCCGAGGGTCGGCCTGCGGCGACCGCCGACGTCGGCCTGCATCAGGCCGTTGACGACCTCGTGAATCGATCCGTCGCCGCCGACGGTGAGCACGCTCGTACGCCCGGTCTCTGCGGCGATGCGCGCGAGCTCGACGGCGTGACGCGGTCGCTCGGTGAACGCGAAATCGACCGAGCCGAGCGCGCCCTCGATGACCCGCCGCGTCTCGGCCGACGAGGCCCCGGTGCGCCCGGCGCCCGAGCGCGGGTTGATGATGACGAGCGGGCGTGAGCTCACTTCTTCTTCGCCTTGATGCTGTCTTTCAAGGCCGCCAAGGCCGTGTCGTAGTCTTTGACCGACTGATCGATGCGCTGTTGGAGATCTTGAGCGTTTTGTTTGGCTTCTTGCTCGGCCGAGTCGAGCGTCTTGAGCTCGTCTTCCCAGCCTTTGATTCGGGCGTCGCTCGCCTTCTGATCTTCGGGCTTGAGCTTGCCGGCGGTTGCGAACTCTTTCTCGTCGTTGATGAGATCTTGGATGCCGCTCTTCATACTCGAGACCTCACCGATGTAGTGATCGAGGCGCTGCTTGGCCTCGGGCATCTCGGTGTGGACCAGGTAGCTCGCCTCGGCGATCTTGTCGGCCTCGGCCTCGAGGAGCTGCTGGTTCTTCTTGCCGATCGCCTCTTTGTTGCGGTCGATCAAGATGAAGGCGTCGTTCTTGGCGCGCATCCGCGCTTGGATTCGGTCGTCGACTCCGTCTTTGAGCCCTTGGCTCACTGCGCCCCAGACGTCGGCGTCGCAGCCCTTCTGCTTGACCGCGTATTGAGCAGCGCCACCGACCTTCTTGGTGAGGGGCTCTTTCTCCTCGTCGAAGAAGCTCTTCACTTGACCGTTCGACCGAGCAGCATCGGCGTACCCGCCGTCGCGTCCTGCCTTGTCGGAGGCGTCGACGACCTTCTCGACCACGTCCCACGGCGCGTCGGCGCCGAGCGAGTCGGCGAAGGCCGGCATCGAGCCCATGTCGGTCTTGGCTTTGGCTTCTTCGGCGCGGATGTTCTTCGATTCGCCCGACAGGCGATCGGGGAACGAAGCGGCGTAGCTTCCCTGAGAGCTCGAGGTCTGAGGGGTGTTCGCATCTTTTTGCTCGCATCCGACGAGGGTCAGCGCTCCCAAGAGCATGACGATTGACGGGGCCCCAGATCGCGTTCGGTTCAGCATCGAGCGGAGTAGAACCGACCTCGTCACCCAAGGTCAATTCAACACGCACCTCATTGCTGGTTGCTTATGCAACTCAGTTTCCTATGCCCGTGCTGACCGTCACCGTGGTTCCTGCTCCGTAAGCCGACGCGATGCTCGTGGTCGCGTTGCTGGAGCTCACCGCTTTCGAAGTGCTCGAGGCGATGCTCGTGTTCCCGGTCACGGTCGTGCCCGTCGCCGAGTGGGTCGCTCCAGCGCCGCAGGCCCCTCCCGCGCCTGCCGAGTCACCGCAGCCGCCGATGCCCGACGCGGGAAGAGCGACGCTCGCCAAACCAGAGCGCCACGGCTGCGCTTGCGATCTGACCGTTTTGGCCGCGGCGCAACGAGCTCCCGCAATGAGGACAAGCCGACGCCGTGGCGTCGAAGTGGCAATTGCAGTCGGGGCAAGCGACGAGCTTCATTCGTCGAAGAGTATTCGTCGCACGACTTTGCCGTTTACGGTGCGCCGAGCCGAGCCCACGCCGCCTCATCCCACGCGAACGAGCACCGCCGTCCGCCGTTTGGCGCTTTGGACGACCGCATCGCCGACGAACAGAAGCAACACCGGGGTCGCCACCCGTAGAATCGACACCGCCCAGACCGTGTCGGCGAAGGAGGCTTCGTCGATGGTACGGAGCGACATCCACGCCACCATGGCGAGGGCTGACAACACCAGCACAGCGAGCATTCGTTGCATGACGATCTCCGAGCTCCGGGTCGCGGGGTGACGCACGTACCAGGCATGCGGACCAGGCCACGAGGGCACCGGTTCGAAGGCGGCGTCACGGAAGAATCCCGAAGCGAGGTGGCGATGGGCCTGCCTCGTCATCGAGCCGATCTGCTGGTGGCTAAGTAGCAACCGGGGGAGCACGATCAAGGCGCCCCAACACTACTTCGCGATTCAACGTCGTAGCTTGACGTTCGAGGCGTTCACTTTTCGACGCTCAGAGCCCACCCTCAGCCGAGTTGGTCGACGGACGCGCACATCCCAGTGCCGCTTGGGCGATACCCGCCGCGGCGATCTGAAACGCAGTGCTTCAACACGAGAGGCTAGAGGTCGCAGAGTGATGCGACAATCGACCCACGAGGCGACAGATTGTTTCACCCGGCGCAACGCGCTCACTCGGGGCGGTTTGGCGCCGCTGACAACTGGTTAGGTGCCGCCGTCGATCTTCAGCGACCAGCTCGCCATGCAATCGGTGCCCGACAGATGTCGTACTTCGATGTTGAGCCAGCGACTGTTGTCTTCGCCGCCGAGGCCTTGGGTGTCGCTCCAGGATCTGTGGACCGATTGGAGCGGGCCGGCAGGAGCGCCTTTCATCGAGGCTGCTCCACAATCGGGGCCACCTGCGTCTTGGCCTTCGTGGATGTAGAGGTCGTAGACCGATCCGGCGGGCGAGGTCAGCGTCGCGGTGTAGCTCAGGTCTTGACCGAAGATGGAGCTGTTGTTTTCGGTGATGCGGACCGTGACCCACTTGGCCCCGACACCGGTCGTCGTGGCCGTGCCGCCGTTGTCGCCCGAGACCGATGGGAGTCCTTGCGCGCTGACGCACGTGTTGGGCGCGTTGAAGTCGCACATCTGCCCGCTGCCGGTGCTGCTCGCGCTGCTCGCGCTGCTCGACGAGGCCACGCCCGACGTGACGCCGACCGACGTGCTGCTGTGACCGCTCGTCGCTCCAACAGACTTGCCGCTCGAGCTGCCTGTGCCACCGTCGCCACCTGCTCCGCCTTCACCGATCGTCGAACCTTGGGCGCAGGCCGAGAGAAGACCGAGACACCCGAGCCCACCGAGACTCAAAGGCAAGAAGACCTTCATCTCGATAGGTTACAGGATTGTCGCGCGCGCGGCTTCATCTCTCGTCGGTCGACGGCGATGAGCAGGGTCCTTCCAACGCAGACGAGAGTGGGCTCTCATGGCGGCGTGGTCGATCCGCCGAGACAGAGTGCACCGCGAGAAACGGGTTTCGGCTTGCAGCTATTCGCGGGCGTAGGCATCGGAATCGTGCTCGCCGCAGCAGTCGCCACCGCGCTCACGATCGCACGGGGCAAAGCCTCTGCGCGAAACGATCGAGCCGACGCCGCCGCCGCCTCGGCCTCGTCGCTCGGGGGCAAGGAAACGACGGCGGCGAAGCTGGGCGGCGTGCCACGCATTGCCATCGACAACACCGACGCTGTGACCACGATCGAAATCACCCGCGCGAAAGAAGCGCCCATCAAGCTCCAACGCAAAGAATCTGCGTGGCGCATCGTCGCGCCCATCGAGACACGAGCCGATAACGAGAGCGTGAAGACTTTTCTCGCCGCCACCAAGACTTGGGGGCTCGGCGCGCTCGTCCCCAGCGGTGAGGCCGACCGCGCTTTCGGCGAAGTGCGGGTACACGTCGTCATCGAGCGCACCGGTGATGCGCCGATCGACGTGTCGATCGGCGGTGAGAACCCGGTGTCGCCGAAGCTTCGTGTCACGGGCCACAAAGATACGTTCGAGCCGATGGCGTTTCCCAAAGGCTTCTTGAACAAAGACCTCGCCGATTGGCGCGATCATGCCGTGCTGCGAATCGACGCGAGCGCCATCGAGCGAATCGTCATCGAGAACCCGCACGGCACGTTCGAGCTCACGAAGTCGGCCGACACTTGGAAGGCGAGTCGATCGGCGGCGTCGAGCGACTTCGATCCGAGGCGCGTCGACAACCTGGTGAACGCGATGAAATCGCTCGACGCTCTCGGCTTCGCAGAGCCTGACGCAGACACGGGGCTGGACAAAGCGACTTTCTTCGGAGGGCAGATGCGGTTCTTCCTGAAAGGGTCGAAAGACCCGATCGAGCTCTCGGTAGGCAAGGCAGCCAAAGGGGGTCGGTACGCGTCGGCCGCGGGTATCCACGACGTCTTCGTCGTCTCGGGTTGGGTCGCCGAGTGGGCCACGTCCGACTCGAAGAAGCTCCAGAAACCCTGACCGAACGGCGTCGCTCAATCGGGCGGTACGAGTGTCTTCGACGCGTCCAGCAGACTGCCGATGTTGCTCACGACCGCATCGCGGGCGCCGAGCTGACCTACGAATGTAAGAAGTTCCATTCGATGAGCTTCACGATCGACGAATGCTCCATCGTGACGCACTCGCGAGATCGGTACCGAGCTGTGCCATGGGTCGAGCATGAACGTCGGATTGTCTGCGAACGGCTCGTAGCAATGGAAAGACCCGTCCGATGAATTGTCGTCGCAGGGCGTCTGGCGAGCAGACGATCTCACGCCCTGCAGCGCGTGAGCAACCGACGTTCGATGTTTCCGCTGTAGGCACTACCAAGCTCGTGTAGAAACCCGTGCATGCGTCCTCGCTGGCACCTCGCTCGGGCCCTGATCGGTCTCGCTCTCACGGCTTGTGGTTCGCCGCCTGTGAGCACGCTCACCCAGTCGACCGCGATCGCGAGTCCACCGGCCGCCGACGCGAGCGCCGAAGCCGTGCCGCCGCCTGTCGTGGTTCGGGCGCATCCTTCTGCCGAGGCACTCGTCGGTCGCGTGCGCATCTCGGCGATCGTGGCGGCGCGCAATCTTCTTCCGCCGTTCGCTCTCAAAGATTTCGAGAGCGAGATCACCGACGAGCTCGGCCTCGATCGGGAGATCCTCGCGGGGCCCGACGCGTTGCAGAAGCTCGGGCTCGATCAAGCCGGGACCATCACCTTCGAGACATTCGAGCTCGATGAAGCAGGCGCGGCGATGGGGGCGAAGCTGCACGGCCTCGCCGAGCTGCCCGGCGACGAAGATCTCTCCGAGAGTGTTCTCCACGAGCACGCTCGAACCGCCAAACCGGGGTGGTTCATGACGCGGGTCCGTGTCCCCGTCTCTGGCGATGCCTTCGGTGACCTCTTCGACCGAGGGCTCACGCGGCGTGGAGCGCGGCGCACCGAGATTCATTCCGGTGAGGTGGCTTACACGCTGGGGCGATCGGTGTGGCACACGAAACGAGACGGCGATTCGATGTTCGTCGAGCTCGCGCTCTCAGAGCGATTGACTGACGCGCGCGACGTTCGTGACGCTTTGGGATCGCTCGCCGCGTGGTCACCGACGACGACCCAACCCCTGACCGCCAGCGAAGACCTCGTCGTTCGAGTGATGCCGAGCGCCGTGAGAGCCGCCGGCTTCTTTCTCGCCATGCAGCCCCTCGGCGAGAAGATCGACAAGATCGCCGATCCTCAAGCCCTGCGTCGGACCCTCGCGAACACCTACCGCCACGCACGCGCCCTCGACACCTTGGACGCACCGGAGGGAAAGCACCGCTATGCGTCGGTCGTGCTCACTCAGTCTGGTGGCAAGACGACGTTGACGTCGACGTTCGCGGCCGACACCGAACCGCCGCGTACCGAGGATTGGACGGATTCCGGTGCCGACTTTACCGTCGACGGATCGGCCCTCGGCTTCTCGATCAACGGACCGCTCCTCTACGGCTGGAAGATGATCGAGGGTCGCGACGGCGTGAATCCCTACTACGGGCACGACATCGGTCGCTCGGGCGAACGCGCAGGGTTCCTGGCTCCGTTCCTGTTCGTGGGCGATGCCCCGTTTCTGTTCGGACGCGCGGCGATGGAGCAAATCGAAGAGGTCGGGCACGCGACGCTGCCGTTCGTTCGCAAGTGGGATCGCGTGGGCGCCGCGGTCACCACGGGGCCGGCCATGGGCATCGACAGATTCAGCGTCACGTTCGTCGGCGTTCTTCCGAAGACCGCGACCGAAGAGAACGCCGCTTGCGCGCTCGCGCGCGACGAAAAGAAGTGCAGCGCCAAAGACCGGCTCCGTCCGAACGCAGCGGTCAACCGCGCCGGATGGTTCGTGATGCGCAAGAAGATCGACGGACGCTGGGTGGTGACGGTGAGCCGTGACGAGGCGTCGCTCAAGAAGCTACCGATCCACGTGACCGAGGGCGCGCGCTCGCCGTTCATCGCGATGATCGATCCGAAACGGACCGCGCAAATCATCGGGCTCAGCGGGAGCTTCATGCTCCCAGTTTTCCATTCGACCCTCGGCCTCGCGAACGACAAGAAGTCGTTCACCTTCAAGCTCGAGCCGTGAAGCGGGCTCGAATCAACCGGCGACGCGCTTCATGAGCGAGCCGCAGAGATTCGACGATGCGTCGCGCTCTCGCTCGATGGTGAGGCCTGCGCGGAAGAGAAGATTCGCGGCTTCGGGATCGCCGAGCATGATTTGGCAGATACCGAGAAGCTCGTAGTCGGCAGGCTCGCGGTGCAGCCTGACGAGCTCGGTGAGCGGTGCCACGGCGGCACGATGCGCCTCGACCATGGCCGGCGTGGCCTGACGCGGTGCCCCCTTGGCGAGGATCATGATCTTGAGCGCCTGGCGTTGGTCGCCGGGCTCATTCAGCGCGAGCTCGGGACTTTCGAAGAGCTTGCGATAGCCCTCGTACGTGTCGTCGAGCGTGCCGGTTCGGCCTGCAGCGATGATCTGCTTGACCGACTGTACGAGAGCCTCGTTCGCCATGGGCCGACCATACACCCGAGCGGCGGCTGCCGCCATCGGGCCTCGGCCCTAGAGGTGCTTTCGACTGCGCGAGCGCGAAGCTGACTCTCGTTTGCCAAGCATCGGGCGACCTGGTGATGGCCGAGATCAACACCAATGGAGTGTATTGCCGCGGTATCGTCTTTCACCGAGCGCCCGCTCCCGTCCCCAACGTGGGCGCAACCGCGGCTCCGAAATGTACCGTTGCCAGCCGTCCCGAACGGCGGCACGCCGGCGCCGAAGAGCTGATCGGTCTCAGGGCTTCCGATCGAAGCTCTGGCCGACTGCGATGCCACGTCGGCCGAGACGCCACCCACTCTCTTCGCTCTTGCCTTCCGATCTTCATCGTTGCCGCTGCCTCGCCTTCAAGCTGCGCCGAAAGGTGTGAGGCGGGCCGAAAAGAGGCGGCTATCCTCCGTCGTTCGCCGTGATGACGTAGCGGCCGTCGGCCTCGACCTTGACCGTCGGGAGACGATGCGTGCGATCGAACGCGGCGAGACCCGGCTCGATCTCGCGCCAGAAGTCGTGATTCTGAGCAAACGATTGGTTCGCGAGGAGCGCGTCGATGTCGCGTGAAGGAAAGATCTCGATGCTGGTGGGCTGCCCGTTCATGAATGCACCCCAGCCCATCAAGTAGATTTCTTCGATGCGCTCGTCGGTCATCGAGACGCACCCGATCGACGCACAATTGCCGTGAATGAGAATGTCGCCGCCGAGGTTCGCCCCGCCGCGGATCTTGTCGGAGACATTCGGATAGGTCACCTGCGCCGAAAGGTAATAGGCGCTCATCGGATGGTAATAGCCGACCTTGTAGTAGCCTTCGGGCACCTGCAGGTCGCCCTCGGCGCGCTTGGGACCGAGATCGCCGCTCGCCGCGCAGATTCCATAGGTGGCGATGAGCTTCATCGAGGCGTCTTTGTCGCCGGCCCACACCTCGAATTCGCGCTCCTGCTTGAAGATGCGAAAGAGCAGATCGTGTGGCGGAAAGCTCACGGCGGCTTCGCGAAAGAGTCGGCTCACTTCTTCGCCCTTGCTCTGCTTGGCGTGGGCGAGGCGCTGGTTTCCGTTCCAAGCGAGGTCGGCGCGCCACTCGGTGGGCATGCGTACTTCGGATCCGGCGGAGGCATGCGCAGCGAGCGGCCTCGAAGGAAGCGCCGCAGAAGACGGCGGAGCAGGGAAGCCCAAGAGGGGCGACGCGGTGCGCGTCGACTCGCCGTTCCCGCGGAGCCCGTCGATCCCGTGACTCGAGGGCCCTTCCACGAAGGACGAGGCGCTCACGGGGTGCGCGCCGCTCGCACCGTGGTTCGATCCACGACCTCCATCGCAGCCGGTGAGCCCGAGCGTCGCGACAAAAAGAGCGAAGGAGCCGATCGCGAGGTGGTTACTCATCTTGTTTTCTACGTCGTTCGAATCAGACGGAGTGTGACAAAGGTTATTCGGAGGTACGTATTCGACCCGCTCGAGGCCCTTTTCCTGGGTCGAGATTGCGACTTCCCGGGTGGTCGACCTACACTTTGTGGTCTTGAAGCCGAAGCTCGTCTCCACGAAGCCGCTCACCGCCGAGGCCTATGCCCCGTACGGCGACGTCATCATGGCCTCCCCTGGTGGTGAGGCAGGCGCGACGGCGAACCAAGGGACGGCGCGCCGCTACGGCCACCTCGCCGCGCTCGAGAACCTTCGCCCCGACTCCGCGCGCGCGAACGTCACCGTCTTTCGCTGCTCTCCCCGACCCTCGGGGCTTTTTGCAATCGAGATTCTCGAGAAACACCCTCACTCGACCCAGATCTTCGTTCCGATGAGCGCCGAGCGGTTCTTCGTCGTGGTCGCCCTGGGAGGCGATCGCCCGGATCTATCGACGCTCGCTGCCTTCGAAGCGAACGGGACGCAAGGTGTGAGCTACCGGAGCGGCGTCTGGCACCACCCGATGATCGCGGTCGGCCGCGTGACCGACTTCACCTGCATCGTATTCGAGGACGCCTCGGCGGGTGACTGCGTGGAGGTGCCGCTCGACCGAGATGAGCCGTGGGCCATCGAGCTTCCTCGCGCGGGCGATGGCAACGTCTGCAACCCATGACGGTCAGCGAGGTCGCCAACCGAGCTCTCCCACGAGCTCTGCGTGCCGCTCGAACCATTGGGTCACGCGCTGACGCGTGGTTCGATAGGCGTATTCCAAGATGGCGCGGCGGTTCTCGAAGCTGTTCATGTTGTGGAGGAACAGTACCGAATCGCTTGCCATCGGCTCGAGCACGAGCACGCGCATTCCCTCGGGTGGATGGCGGACCTCTTGCTCGAGCATGGCCTGCGAGCTGATTCGCTTCGCCTGGTTCATGACCCACGCGAGCCCCTTGTCGCGCACGCTCTTCTGCGGACCGTGCCCCGTCGGAATGTCTTCGCCCTTCGTGCTGACGGGGACGCGCGGATTGACGACGATCGTGAGCCGAGCGCCTCGGTCGCGCGCCACGTCGAGGTGAGCGAGCTCACAGAGCCCACCGTCGATGTAATGGCGACCTCCGATACGCACGGGAGAGAAAAGGAGCGGCAATGCGCAGGACGCGGCGCACGCGAGCGATACCGGGATGTTCTCGTAGCCCTCGCTCCCGAAAAGGACGCGCTCACCCGAATCGAGATCGTGGGCCACGATGTAGAGCTTGCGCGTCATGGCCGTGAACACGTTCGGAATGTCGCGACGCAAGAAGAAGTCGGACAAGAAACGCTCGAAGCGAACGAGAGAGAAGAGCCCGGCCGGAAGAGAATCGGTGAGTCGATCGAATTGCTCGAGCACCAAATCGGGGAAGTCTGGATCGGCGGTTCCGCCGCGCCGCGGATCGAGTCGGGTCATCGCGTGACGAAAGGCCATGAAGGCCGTGCGCAGCGTCCGCTGCCATTCGTCGGTGTCGATCTTGAGAATGTGACGACGCTCGAGCGGAAAGAAATTGTCGGCAGGATCGAGGAGCGCGCGATAGATGCGATCGGTCGGAATGCCGCCTGCCAGGCACGAAGCGACGACCGACCCGCCGGCTTGACCGAGATAGAGGCTGAAGCCCGGATCGCGGACTCCTTCGATGCCGTCTTCGAGGGCGGCGAGCGCCCCCACTTGATAGAGCGCTCCGGCGAGCCCACCGCCCGGCAGCGACAGAGCGATGGTCAAGCGTCGACCTCGCGTGCGCGCCCCGCGGTCTCGCCCTTGGACGCGATGCCATAGGCGATGATCATGAGCGCGATGCTCACCACGGCCGAGATCAGGATCATGGCATTCGAATACCTGAGCGGCTCTGCCCCGCCGGATTCACGAACGAGATTGGCGAGCGCGACCCCATTGAAAGAAGCGTGTACCAAAATCGATACCGCGAGCGATCCGCTCCACGCGCGAAGCAGCCCGAGGCAGGTGCCCAGAATGAAGATCGACGCGAAGGTCTGCCACTCGAGATGCACCACCGCGAAGAGCATACCGGTGAGCACGGCAACCTGAAGGGGTGCGACGCTCCGCTTCAATGGGCGAAAGAGAGCGCCTCGAAAGAAGACCTCTTCAAGAAATGGACCCGCTCCCGCGAGGACGAACCCAATGGCGATGCGACGCGCGATCGAGGACTCGTGAAAGACCTGGGTCAGCGTGTCGGGCTCGAGCGCGGGGTATTTCTTGGAGATGATCTCGTAGAGCGCGTCGGCCGGGAGCGTGATGGCGACGCCCAGAAGAATCGCTATCGGATAGAGCGGCCAGGATGTGGGCCGCAACGCCAAGAAGTCGCGGATGCTCCTTTCGGGGGCATAGACCCGCAGGATCAGGAATAGACCGAGCGAATAGGCAATGGCCTGGCACGAGAAGCTCGTGACCAAATCGTTCTTCGAGCCTTCGCGCACGGCCCACACGACGGCGAGGAGCGCGAGGAAGAGGAAGGTGACCACGAAGGTCCAGCCGAAGGCGGCCGGTGCACCCATCGGAGCGATGGGTGCGGTTCTACCGGCGACCGAGGCCGAGCTCCGCGATGGGCTCGGCGGCGGATTGGACGAAGGGCTGTTCACGTAAAGTCACTCGAAGACCTTCCGACGGGCAATGCCGTCTCTGCCGCGGGGAGCTCGGGCGGAGGGACCGACCCGGGCGTCTCGTGGCGCATGTACGCGGGCACACCGCGCTTGACGACCGTGTCGCCGACGTATCGTGGATCGGCTTTCGGATAGTCGATCGTCGTGTGGAGGCCGCGGCTCTCGTGGCGGGCCGAAGCGCATTCGACGATGAGCTGGGCGACCGTCGCGATGTTGCGAAGCTCGAGCAAATCGCGCGTGACGAGGTGCTTCCAGTAGTATTCGCGAATCTCTTCTTGCAAGAGGGCGATGCGTCGGGCGGCCCGACGAAGGCGCGCGTCGCTGCGGACGATGCCGACGTAATTCCACATGGTCCGACGGAGCTCATCCCAGTTGTGCGTGACGACGACGGCTTCGTCGCTGAGCACCGCGTCGCCGACCTGCCAATCGGGCACGCTCGGGAACGGGATTTGTCTCTGGGCCGCGATTTCGACGGCGAGCTTCTGCGCCGCTCGATGGCCGAAGACGAGCCCTTCGAGGAGCGAGTTCGAGGCCAGGCGGTTTGCACCATGGAGGCCGGTGAAGGCGCATTCGCCCACCGCCCACAGGCCCGGGATGGTGGTGCGGCCATGCAAATCGGTCGTGACGCCGCCGCACATGAAATGCGCCGCGGGGACGACCGGCATGGGCTCTTTCGAGATGTCGATTCCGAGACGCATGCATTCGGCGAAGATCGTCGGAAAGTGCTCTTCGATGAACTCGCGCGAGCGATGCGTGATGTCGAGCAACACGAAGTCGGAGCCGAGTCGCTTCATCTCGAAGTCGATGGCGCGGGCCACCACGTCGCGCGGGGCAAGCTCGGCTCTGGCGTCGTGCTGGGGCATGAAGCGGGTGCCATCGGGCAGCAGCAGACGGCCGCCTTCGCCGCGCACGGCTTCGCTGATCAGGAAGGACTTGGCGTGCGGGTGGTACAGGCAGGTCGGGTGGAACTGGATGAACTCCATGTTTTGCACGCGGCAGCCGGCGCGCCAGGCGGCGGCAATGCCGT
>JAYUUB010000088.1:0-5532 GCA_043755175.1 Polyangiaceae bacterium
TCTCGCTGCGCAAACGACGTCAAAGGCAGAAGCTGTCGCAGCCGTTTCTGGGCGTCCTTGAGGAACGCCCGGAGTTCGGGCTTGGCAAGAATCTCATCCAAGTGCACCTTGTCCATCGGGGAACCTTCGTCGCGTTTGGCGTAAGCAACCAATTCGACGTAGGGACCCCTCCACAAATTCAGCGCTCCGAGCACGATCCACGCCCGAAACGCGTGCGTTTGGTAGCGAAGGCAACAAGCGCGATGGGTTCACAGGAACAATGGGTGACGCAGCACGTTTGCTCGATGAAAGGATCGCTATGGACCGTGGTGAAGAGTTTGTCGATCTCTCCGCTCCCCGCTTGATCGACACCGAGACTGCCGTGACTCTTCCGACAACGGTGGAGACGACAGTCCTCTCCTCGGTCGGTCACGTGAGCGCGTGTGACGTTTGGTTCAAGGTGCCGACGACGTGGGAGTCGGTCGTCACCCTGCGTCTGTATGCGCGGGTGGCCGACGCGCGGGTGTTGCTGAAGACCGTGCGCATCGACGAGTCGCATCGCTCGACCGCGGCGGGCTTGGTGTCCGGCATCGCAATATCGGCGCGAGGACGACCGGTGACATCGTTCGAGCTCACTGCACAGTCGAGCACTGCAGGTGTCGCAGGCGGATTCTTCATGCTGCAAGTGTGGCACTCGTCTGATCCTCCGTTGGTGACGGGTGGCATCACCAGCGCAACCCAGGAGGCCGCCGAGCAGCGAACGGTAGCCCACTTGGCGATTCGAAATGGAACAGCTCCCGTCTTGGCAGCCGGGGACGCCTCTGGCCGAGCTCTGATGGCGGGACCGGGCGTAGGAGGGACGCCGTCAGGCGGGGTCCTGACCGTTCAGGGCCACGGAAGCGGCGGAGCGATCACGGCCATTCAAGGCGTCGGCGGCGCGGCAAGTGCGAGATGGCCGGTCTATCTGAGCGATGGCACGAATCCCCAGGGGACGACGACCAATCCCCTTTCGAACCGAGCTGTTCGAGGCGGCGGCGCAATGTTCGGCCTCGTTTCCTCCAGCGTCTCCAGGGTCAGCGTTGCCACGTCCGCGGTTACGACCGTGCTGATGACTGTTCGTAGCTCGTCCACAAAGCGGGTAGAGGTTCAGCGCATATTCGTTAGCTATCATGGGCTGGCGGCCGCCGCGAACGCTGACGGTCGCATCCTCATCTCCCGTGCGAGCGCCGACTCTACGAATGGGGTCGATGCATCGGCGAGTATCGTGCCCTTCGACGGTGCAGACACTAGGACTGCGACCGCACGACTTCCTTCTGCAGGCGCCCCGCTGACCCTGGCTTCTGCCGTCGACCTGATCTCCATCGGAGTCGGTTGCGACATGAAGGACATCTTCGTCTACGACGCAGACGCGTGGGGCAAACCCATTGTCCTCCGCTCCAGTCCGCAGGAGACGCTTGCTGTGCGCTTCGTCGTCGATACCGCCGTTGCGTCTCAAGGTTTCGCGATCGCGGTATCGGTTCTCTGGGTTGAAATCTAGGCGTCGTCGTTTCGTCAGTGGCTCGGCTTCAGAGAAAAGGTGCTCATGGGAACGAATCGTTACGCAGGCATCGTGGTGACACGGACTTCGCAGGTTGGCGCCCCCGGCATGCGGGTGGAAGCGTTGGATCTGCGGCAGCGAGTGAAGGGTGTGGTTGCGGCTGCGGTGACCGAGAACCAGGGGCGCTTTGAGATCACCCTGACCGACAACCAGCTTTCTGCCTTCTTCGGTGACCTAGCGCCGGTCCTTTTCTTCCGCGTGTCGAGCGGCACCAACGTCCTCGCGTCGACTGAGAAGACGAATCGGTGGAATGCCAAGCGAAGCTCGGGCGGGCGCATCGAGATCGACGCCACGCGGCCCATCGGCACGATCAGCGCCACCGCGCAGTATAGCGTCGAAGGTCTGTTGGCCGACATGGAGCTCGGCCCGGTGTCCGGAGGCGGGATCCGGGTCTATGAGCTATCGCTCGGTGCTGGCGGCACAATGACTGAAACCCAGGTGGCGTCGGCTGTAAGCGCGATTAACGGGCGCTATCAAGCCAGCTATGCGCCCTCGAGTCTCGCTCCCGACATCGTCGTGCGTGCCACCAGCGGCGTCGCGCAGGTTGCCGAAGCCAGAGTTTGTGCGGCACCGCCTCGCGCCGAGGCGGACGTTCTTGTGAAAGGCCAGACCAACGGGAGATACCCCGGACGAACACGGTTCGCTGTTGCTTTCGAGCAGTTCGTCCTTTTGACCCGTTCCGTAGGCGGCGCGACACTGACGAGTGGGCAGATCGATTTTGTCAGTTGCCAGACGGGCATAGCTCGTGCGGAGGTCGAGTCGCTCGTTTTCGCTACCCAGCTCAACGCCGCGGTTCCGACGGTAGCCGTTGAAGCCTTTTTCGGTCTGATGCGCCAAGGTGTGGGGGGGACGACCGACGACGTGTTTGCGCACCGTCTTCCGGTGCTCCAACGCTTGCTCGAAGCCGCTGCCGCGCGGCGCACAATTTCGCCCAAAGTGACAAGTGCGACCGATCTGCCGGCTCTGATGACGGCCCTCCAGACGGCGGCGCGAGCTGCCCTGAGGGTGACCACTGCGGGCAAGATGAGGTTGGGAGCCCTCGTGGACACCGCGCCCGGTGTGCTGCTTGCCGAGCGCGATGCCTTCCTGAACAAAGCGCTCAACAGTGAGGCGGGCTCGGAGGCTTTCTGGGCTGCAGTGGAAGCCGACGGTTCATTTTCAGCGCTCGCGAAGAAGAGGCTCCGGTTCGCAGTCGAGATGGGCGGCCTCGTAGGGTCCTTTTTGCCAATGGCGACGGCGCTCCATGGGCGTGTGGGGGCGGGGTCTCTCGTCGACGACCCCAAGGCGCTCGTCAACTACGAAGTCGCCGATTGGGATGGCCTCATTCTGACCACGGGAGTACCGGCGGGGACGCCGGGGGCCACCTTACCGGACCAACGGGTGAGCTACCGCAACACCTTGATGAAAAGCGTCGAGACACGCTTTCGTTCCGCACGGATTAAGCATGTAGTTGGGAATGAACCCGCGACCAGCGCTCTCCGGAAGTTTTTCCAAGCGAGCGTGAACGCTGGCTTCGAATTCGAACGTCATCGTGTCGGTCGCTATCTGATCGAGAATCCGACGGCACTTGCGTCGCTCACACCCACGGAGCAGACCGATGCCAAGAAGCGGCTCCGCGATATTGAGCGTCTCTTTCGGGCGACGGCGAGCCATGACGAAGCGACGGCTCTCCTAAACGCTGGGCTCACCAGCTCGTATGCCGTCCACCAGATGGGGCGGGACAAGTTCGTCGGGACGTTTGGCGCGGCGCTCTCTGCCGACGCCGCGAACCTCATCTTTGACAAAGCCTGCTGGCGCAGCTCGGGCGCACAGGTGATGCGAATGCGCTACAACGGACGCCAAGAGCAGGCGCGCCCGGCAGTCTTCAATAATTGGAAGAGCCTTACGGCCACCAGTACTCCGCCGATTCCGAATGCGATCGCAGACTGGGACACGCTTTTCGGTACCCTCGATCAGTGCGCGTGTACGCATTGCCGGTCTGTGCTGGGGCCGGCTGCCTACCTGGTCGACCTCCTCGAGCTCCTTGAGCGGGTGGCGAAGACGACGAGTGGAAACGCCAAGCTCGAGGTCCTCGCGCGGCGTCCGGATCTGCAACAGCTCGCGTTGTCCTGCGAGAACGCCGAGACACCGCTCCCCTACATCGACGTCGTGAACGAAGTGATGGAGGTCCGCCTTGCCGCGGCTAGTTGGCCGACCTGGCCCGCGCTTCCCAACCCGATCAACACCTTGTCGACGGCAGCTGAGCTGGCGGCTCAGCCCGAAGTCCTCTACCCGACCGAGTACATCGCCGCGTACACGACGCTCGAGGCGAGCGTGCACCCTTTCGTCTTGCCGTTTCATCTCTGGCAGGAAGAGGCCCGGATCTACCTCTACCACCTTGGGGTCTCGCGCGCTGACCTCTTGTTCAACCTTGCGCCGAGTGCGGGGCCAAGTGCCCGCCACCTCGCACTTGAACGGCTGCGGATCACTGGGCGGCAGTACGATATCATCGCTGCCCCGACACTTCTTCCGCAGGTGTACTGGGGCTTGACGACCTGGCCGACCACGCTGCTCGCCAGCACGGTCATGGACCGGGGTGCGCTCAGCTTCGACGAGCTCCGAGAACTGCTTGCCACGAAGTATTGCACCGACAACAACATCAAGTTTCCGCTGACTGGAACCTGTGATCTGGTCACCCTCGAAGTTCAAGGCGTGACGAGTGACCCGCTCCGTCACACGCTGCATCGTTTGCTTCGACTCCGCAATGCGCTCGCGTGCAGTATCTGTATCTCCGATGTCGACCGTGCTCTCACTGCAATGGGGGTCCTTGACGGCAACGCCGTGAACAAGCTGGCTGGCGCGCACGCCCTGGTCGAGCGCTTGGGCAAGCCCTTCGTCGAGGTGCTTGCTTGGCATGCCGACGCCATGGACCGCCGCAACACATGGGATCCTTCCCTCTACGAGCGGGTGTATCTCAACAAGCGGGTCCTGACGCCCGCAGCTGTGCCGTTTCAGGAGGTCTTTGCTACCGACACCAGCGCAACGCTTGTCAGTGCCGTCGGTACGGGTCTCGCGACCGCACTCCAAGTTAACGACGATGAGCTCCGTCTTCTGACGGACGCGAACACTGTGAATGGAGTGCTGAGCCTTCCCCCGGTGGTCGATTCTGCGCTCAATCTGACCATCTCGCGGCTCTCTCGTCTGTTCCGAGTCCCGTCGTTTGCGCGTGCCATTGGAAAGAGCCTCGCGGACTATCTCGTGCTGCGCGAGTTCAGCGGCTTGGGTGTGCTCACCGGTGACGACAACCTTCCGGCCACCCCGGACGGATCCATCTTGTTCCTCGCCCTCCTTCCGCGCTTCGAGCGAAGCGGACTCTCGGTCGCCGAGCTTCACTACATTTTGCGGCACGTTGCGACCCTCGAGAGCGGGCTCGAGCCGACGGTCGATCAAGCTAATGTCTGGGACACCGAGATCTTGACTGAGATCAGCAAGGGGGCGGCGGAGGCTTCCGACGCAAAGGACCCCACGGGAGAGACCGCACGTAGCCTTGCGCTGCTGCTTGCTCCAGGCCTTGTCCCGTCCGCAGACATTCAGGTCGACCTCCTCGTCCAGGCGCCGGACGCGACGTCGATGGCCTTTGTCACAACCTTGCTTCCGTTTCTCGGCGAAACGGCAGATCCGTTGGCCAAGCTTGTGACGCCGAACGGCACGCTGAAGGGCACGCTCGTGGAGCGGGATCAGCGCTACGCCTATCTCGCGCAGCGTTTCTCCCGGTACATCTACAGCGCTGGCGCGATGAAGGCCTGGGTCAGCCGCACCTTCGAGCTGAGCACTGATACCACCAAGTTGCTTCTCGAAAATGGCCAGCTGAAGTGGCTAACTGCTGAGCGACAATTACTTCTCCCCGATGGACGACAACTAGAATTCCCCATGTTCGAGGCGTCGCGATCGCTCGTTTCCGAGCCGCGCAAGAGCGG
>JAYUUB010000089.1:0-5527 GCA_043755175.1 Polyangiaceae bacterium
GCTGCTCGACGGTGTCGAGATCATCCACCACCTCGCCGCAGCCGTCGGAACACCGCCCGCCGACATGTTCCTCGGGACTGTCGTCGCCACGAAGAACCTCGTCCTCGCGATGGCGCAGATGAAGCCGATGCCGAAGCTGGTTCTCATCAGCTCCTTCGGTGTATACGGCGTCGCGAGCGTGCCGCGCGGGGCGGTCATCGACGAGTCGACGCCTCTCGAAGAGCATCCCGAGAAACGCGACGTGTATTCTCACACGAAGCTTCGTCAGGAGAAGCTCGTCTACGAGTACCAGAAGAAGCTCGGCTTCCCGCTCGTCACGCTTCGCCCGGGCGTCATCTATGGACCGCAGGGCGGACCGATGTCGAGCCGCGTTGGGATCAAATTCCCTGGGATGTTCTTGTATCTTGGTGGCAAGAACATCCTACCTCTCTCGTACGTCGACAACTGTGCCGAGGCGATCTGCGTGGCAGCGCAATCGGCGCGCTTCGACGGCGACATCTACAACGTGCACGACGACGAGCTCATCACGTGTGACGAGTTCCTCGAGCGTTACCGTCGCGAGGTCGAGCCGCTCCGCGTCGTCCCGCTCCCGTACCCGGCGCTCCAGCTCGTCTCGAAGGTCGTCGAGAGCTACCACCTCTATTCGAAGGGCCAGCTCCCCGCGCTCTTCACGCCGTACAAATCGGCCGTGACTTGGGGAGGCAATCGCTTCGACAACCAGAAGCTCCACTCGATCGGGTGGAAGCCCATCGTCTCGACCGACGAAGCGCTCCGGCGCACCTTCGACGCTCTGAAGATTCGGTTTGCGAACGCGAGCTGAGCCATGGTCGTTGCTCGGGCCCTACTCATCGCTCTGTCGGCTGCGTCGGTCGCGTCGTGCGGTCCGAGCTACGACACCACTGGCTCCACGCTTCCTCAGCATCCCGACTCGATCGGGCACGCGATCACCGTGCGTCCGGTCGGCGCTGGGGTCACCTCGCCGCCCACAGAGCCCGGAGCTTCGTCGACATCGGCGGGGGCCGACGCGAAGATCACGCCGAGCGCGATCGCGTCGGTGACGACGGCGAAGGCCAACTACGTGGTCGGTCCGGGCGCTCAATATCCGAGCCTTTCGAGCGTCGCTTCGCTCCTCGAGCCTGGCGACGTGGTCGACGTGCTCGGCGACGCGAGCTACTCGGGCGGTGTCCGGTTCACCCAAGATGGTACGGCCGCGAACAAGATCGTCATTCGTGGTGTGCCTCGAAATGGAAAGCGTCCGATCGTGTCGGGTGGCGGCGACGGCATCGAGGCCGGCGGCGACCACTACGTCTTCGAGGGCCTCGAGATCACCGGCGCGACCAACCGTTGCTTCTTCCACCACGCCGACGACGTCACCCTGCGCGACAGCCTCGTGCGTGATTGTCCCGGGCAAGGGATCCTCGGCGCAGACGAAGGCTCAGGCTCTTTTTTGATGGAGTACGTCGAGGTTCGCAAGTCGGGCGCCAACGGCCCGACCACCTCGGGCCGACAGCGGCACCAGGTCTACATGGCGACCGACGAGAAGGCGCACCCGCACTCGACGTTCCGAATGCAGTTTTGCTGGGTCCACGACGGTGGCGGCGGCAACAACGTCAAGAGCCGCGCCGAGCGCAACGAGATCTATTACAACTGGATTGAAGGAGCGGTCTACCACGAGCTCGAGCTCATCGGCCCCGACGGCCAAGACCCCGGACTCGCGCGCGAAGACTCCGACGTCGTCGGCAACGTCCTCGTCAAGACGAGCGACTTCTACGCGGTGCGCGTCGGCGGCGACGGCACCGGCGCCACCTTGGGGCGCTACCGCTTCGTGAACAACACCATCGTCGTCGTTGGCAAGAAGGCGGCGATCCGCTTCATGGACGGCATCGAGAGCCTCGAAGCGACGAACAACGTGTTCCTCCAAAAAGACGGCGGTGTGGTCACGCTCCTCTCACTCGACGACGCGAAATGGGCTTCAGGCCGCCCGATCCTCGGCGGCTCGAACAACTGGATTCCAACGGGTACTCAGATACCGAAAGAGTGGACGGGGACGCTCACCGGCGATGTCCCCAAGCTCGGCGCGGGCTATCGACCCGACACGGGGAGCCCTCTCACGGCCAAGGGGACCCTGCGCACGAACGTCCTCGACAAGAATCCGATCGAGCGCACGTTGCCGCTGCCGCTCTTCGAGCCCGTGCGAGGCGTCCGGCCCGGCTCTCCGCGCGCGAAGAGCAAAAGTCCGTCGGTCGGAGCCTTCGAGGGTTAGGCGATGTTTGCCATCTTCGGGATCATCGGGCTCATCGTCTTCATCTATTTGAAGCCGCAAGAGTTCATCCCTCAGCTCGAGCGCATTCCCTTTCTCTATCTCTTCCTCGCGCTCGCGGTGTTCGGGCTCGCAATCGACATTCGCTCAAAGCTCGTCCGCGTCGAGCGCGGCCCACACTTCTGGTACGTCGTCTGTTTCTACCTGTGGTGCATGCTCACCGGCGTCGCCAAGACGGGGGGCGCCGGGCTCGTCGGGCCCATCGTGCAGTTGACGATCGCGCTCGTCCTGTATTTGCTGATTTCGACCGCAGTCCAGTGGTTCAAGGTGCTCGAGATCCTCGTTTCTGCGGTGATCGCCGTCAGCCTCTTCGTCGGTTTCGTCGGCTTCCACCAAGGCTTCGCGCCCCTCGGCTGTGCAGTCGAAGAAGGACGCAGCGAGAACTTGCGGCCCGATGGTCGGCCCTGTCAGACGCCCGAAGATTGCTACCTCGGTGATGCCGAGCCTGGAGCGAACTACCAGTGCGAGCGAGAAGGCCTCTTCGGCACGGTCAGCGTCGGCGGGGGCCGCGTGCGCTACCGCGGCGTGCTTCGTGATCCAAACGAGCTCGCGCTCGCCACCGGTGCGAGCGTTCCGCTCCTCATCGGCCGCGTCGACAACAAGCGCTCGTTCTCGCGCGTACTGTTGCTCATCCTCGCGACCGCGATGATCGCCGTGGTGATCATCTTCAGCCAATCACGCGGCGGCCAGCTGGTGTTTCTCGCCGCGCTCGGCGCGTACTTCATCCGAAAATTCGGTACGAAAGGGATCGTCGCCGGCGCCGTCTTGGCGCTTCCGATCTTGCTGCTCGGAGGTCGGAGCACGACCGAGGCTTCAGGCTCGACGACCGAGCGCGTCGAGATCATGGTCGAAGGTCTCACCATGCTTCGCGAGAACCCGATCTTGGGCGTGGGCTACGACCAGTTCACCCAGCACCATTTTCTCACCGCTCACAACTCGTACCTACTGCCGCTCTCGGAGAACGGCCCGATCGGGCTCTTCTTGTTTGCCCTCATCGTTTACATCTCGGTGAAGATTCCGGTCGTCGCCCTCGGCCGTTACAAGAACAGGCCCGAAGCCCGCGTCGCGCTCGTCTGGTCGATGTCCCTGCTCGCGACGTTCTCGGCGCTCTGCATCGGCATTTTCTTCTTGTCGTTCACCTACCACCACATCTTGTGGATTTACCTGGGCCTCTCGGGAGCGCTCTACAAGGCGATCAAGACCCACGATCCGGAGTTTTCGATCAAAGTCGGATTCACCGAGCACCTCGTGACCATGGTCGGGATCGTCGTGTTCACCGTCGGCTTGTACCTCTACACGAAGCTCAAGCTCGGGTGACTCAAGCTCGGCTGACTCACGCACGGCTGACGGGAGAGGTCGCGCGGTCTTCGAGCGCCCGGGCGATGGCCTTCGCGAAGGCTTCGGGCTCTTGAGCGCCGGGAACGGCGTAGCGTTGGGCGACCACGGTAAAGGGCACACCGGTGACTCCGCCTTGTGCGGCGGCGAGCGCTTCTGCGCGCGTCTCTGCGAGCTCTTCTTCGTCACCGACGATGCGCGTCGCTTCTTCTCGTGTGAAGCCGACCTGTTCGGCGAGATCGCACAGCACCGTCGTCTCCGAGATGTCTTTGCCCTCTAGAAAATAGGCCTCGAAGAGCGATTGGGCGAGCAGGCGTTGGACGCCGAGATCGCGCTCCGCCGCGTGCCTGAGGAGCGTGTGCGCACCGAGCGTGCTCACCGAACGCCGCACCTTCGAAAAATCGAGGTCGATACCGCTCGCACGAGCGGCGGCTTCGACGCGTTCGAACATCGATTCGGGATCGCCGCCGTACTTGCGCTGGAGGTGCTCTCGGAGATCACGCCCTTCGGGGGGTGTCGTCGGATCGAGGAGGTACGGGTGATAGCGAAGCTGAACCTCGAGGCCGTTGAACGACGCGAGCGCCTTTTCGAGCCGCCTCATGCCGATGAAGCACCAGGGGCACACCACGTCGGAGACGATGTCGATGGAGAGCGCAGCCATGATCGGGCTACGTAATGCACTCGGCCCGAGATGCAATCTCGATGACGACCGTGCCGCGCCGGCGTGTCGAGCCGAGCTGCGCTCAGCCCCTGATCGGAAGCAAAAACTCCGCGCTGCGCCGGGCGCAGTCTCAGACGGACGGAGGCACGACCGTGGGCGCGAAGGTCATCAATCAGGCTCCGACGGCCCGGGCCTCTGCGTGGAAATCTGCCTGGACTTGGTCGCCGGTCTTTCCGAATCGACGCTGTCGGCGACCATAGGCAGAAATGGCCTCGTCGAGAGTCGTCTCGTCGAAGTCGGGCCAGAGCGTTTCGGTGAAGAAGAGCTCGGCGTAAGCGCATTCGAACAGCAAGAAGTCACTGAGGCGACGTTCGCCACCGGTGCGGATGACGAGATCGGGATCGGGCAACATGCCAGTCGAGAGATAGCTCCGAATGGAGCGCTCGTTGACCTCTTCGGGGATGACGAGGCCTGCGCGTGCGCGGATGGCGATTTGCTTGATGGCGCTCACCATGTCTTGTCGGCCCCCGTAGCTGAGGGCGAGCGCGAGGGTCATGGTCGTGCCGCCTGCGGTCGCGTCGATGAGCTCTTGGGTGGCGCGGCGCGTGGCGGTGGGAAGCTCGTCGAGATCGCCGATGACCTGAACGCGGACGCCGCGCTTCTTGAGCTCTTCGAGCTCGTTGGTGGCGAACTCACCGCAGAGGCGCATGAGCGTGTCGATCTCGTTGCGGGGGCGCGACCAGTTCGCAGCGCTGAAAGCGTACAGCGTGAGCGTGGTCACACCGCGCTCGTGGCATCCGTAGACTGCTTTGCGAACGGCGTGCGCGCCGTGCTCGTGGCCGGCCGTGCGCGGCTGTCCGCGACGAACTGCCCATCGACCGTTGCCGTCGAGGATCATCGCAATGTGTCCTGGGACGACGTGTCCCGGGACGACGTGTCCCGGGGCGACGTGTCCCGGGACGACGTGTCCTCGGACGACGTGCCCGGGGACGACGTGTCCGGCGGAACCGTGACCAGCGGCGGACCCGCTCGAGTCAGAGGGCGAGTCAGAGGGCGAGTCAGAGACCGAAGCGGTCGGCGGGGTCGAAGCAGGCGAAGCTGAATCCGAGCGGTACGTCATTGAGCGCAGCCTAGTCGGCCGAGGCGGGGAAACCATGGGAGGAGTGTGAAGGTTTCGTGGAGAGCGACTTTTCTCATCAATGTTCGATAGT
>JAYUUB010000090.1:0-41458 GCA_043755175.1 Polyangiaceae bacterium
CGCCCGACGAGTGAGCACCGGAAGCCTACTTTTGTAGGCTGAGGAGCGGAGAGAGGAGGCCGACCGTCGCAGCGAAGGGATCGGCGGTCGCAGCAGCACCTATTTCGACCGGGCGCCTAAGCACGTCGCGCACGACCTTCGCCCGAGGTCGACCGCGTCCCACCGAAGGCTCGTATCGAACGGGTTTGCGCGGAGGCGTCCAAAACGCTAGAGCGCGCTCTTGATGCCGGTGGAGAGCGATGTGTTCGGAACGCTAGGCGATGAGTTCGCTGACGATCTGAAGCCGCGCGCCCTTAAGCGCGCCGTCTTGCCGAGCTACGAGCTTCCGAGCGAAAGGCGCGCGATCACCGCCGGCGAGGTCGCCCAGACACTCCTTCGCCCCGAAGGACTCGCCGCGGCTCGTGCGGGGCTCCACGTCACCGGCGTCTTCGCCTCGGCCACCGCGCTCGTCGCGTCCAAGATTGCACAGGCCGGTCGGCCCGTGCTGGTCGTGGTCGGAGACGCCGACGACGCGATCGCCACCGCGCGCGACCTCGGCTTCTTTCTCGGCCCGCGCGCGCCGAGACCGCTCACGCTGCTTCCGAACGACGCGAGCCCTTACGCCGATGTGAACCCCGATAGGCGGGCGGCGCAACTTCGCCTCGCGACTCTCTCGCATCTCGCGCGAGGCCTCCCTTGGTCGGCGCTCGTGGTTCCAGTGACCGCGCTCGCGCGCAAGGTGGTGCCTAGAGAGACGCTCCTCGCGCACATGATCACAATCGCCGAGGGCGAAGAGATCGACCGCGACGCGCTCGTCACGCAGCTCGCGAGCGCAGGCTACGTGCGCTCCCCCATCGTCGAAGATCCCGGGGCATTCGCAGTTCGCGGCGGGCTCATCGACCTCTGGCCGACGCACGAGGAGCGACCGATCCGCGTCGAGCTCTATGGCGACATGGTGCTCTCGATCAAGAGCTTCGAAGCCGAGGGGCAACGCACGCTCGAGATCCTGAAGACCGTCACCGCCGGTCTCGCACGCGAAAATCCGCTGACGACCGAGAGCATGGCCGAAGCGCGCGAGCGGGTGCAGCACATCTGCGACGCGGTCGATCTGCCGTCGTCGAAGGCACGCAGCATCGCGGCCGACGTCGCCTCGGGTCGCGCGTTCTTCGGCGCCGACGGCTTTCTTCCGGCGTTCCTCGATCTCGCGCCCCTCGACACCTACCTACCGAGCGACCTGGCCGTTGTGCTCGAAGATCCCCCGCGGCTCACCAGCGCGTTCCGCGACGACATGGGCCGTGCCGTCGCCGACATGAATCGCAAGGCGCAAGACCCGCACTTTCCGCTCGAAGCGTTCTTCCTCCCGGAGGCAGACGCAACGGTCGCGGTGCAAGCGCGCCCGCACGTGTCGCTCCACCGAACCGGCACCACCGGCGCGCCGTCGTCGCTGGCCTCGTTCGAACGTTTCGAGAGCGCGCCCGAAGACGCGCCGACGCTGTTCACCTTCGATCAATCCGATCTGCGACGCGCCATCGCGACCGCGCGTCAAGACAAGGGCAAAGGCTCGGCGCTCGATCCGCTAATCGACCGCCTTGCGCACTTCCAGAGCGAGGGCCTCGCGGTCGTCATCGCGGCGCGCGCCCACACGCAAGTCGAGCGCATCGGAACGCTCCTTTCGCACAAAGGTCTTCGGGTCGAGGTCGCGCTCGGTGGATTGGGCGAGGTCTTCTTCGATCCGCGATCGGAGAAACGGCGTGCGCACAAAGACGTGATCACCGTGACGGTCGGCGAGCTTGCTCACGGCCTCGTCGCTCCTGCCGAAGGCCTCGCGCTCGTCACCGAAGAAGACATCTTCGGTGCGCGGTCGAGCCGGCGCGTCCGCCAAGAAGGCAACACGTCGAAGGTCTCCAAAGCGAAGGCTTTCGTCGAAGATCTGAAGAGCCTCGCAGTCGGCGACTTCGTGGTCCACGTCGAGCACGGCGTCGGCCGCTACCTCGGTCTCATGCACCGTGAGGTTGGCGGAGCGCGCATCGATCTCATTACGGTCGAGTATGCCGGCGGCGACAAGCTCTACCTTCCTGTCTACCGGCTGAATCAGATCCAGAAATTCTCCGGCGGCGACGCCGTGCCCAAGCTCGATCGCTTGGGCGGCGCGACGTTCGCGAAGACCAAAGCGCGAACCGAGCGACAGGTTCGTCAGATGGCCGATGAGCTCTTGCGTCTCTACGCCGAGCGTCGCGGCGTGACGCGTCCCCCCCTGCCGCCCAAGACCGACGACTTTCGCGCCTTCGAGGCTACCTTTCCCTTCGAAGAGACCCCTGACCAGAGCGCGGCGATCGCTGACGTAGAGCGCGACCTAGAGCTGCCCCAGCCGATGGATCGGCTGGTGTGCGGCGACGTCGGCTTCGGCAAGACCGAGGTGGCGATTCGAGCAGCGTTCCGCGTCGCGCACGAAGGGCGCCAGGTCGCAGTGCTGTGCCCGACCACGGTCCTCGCCGAGCAGCACACGCTGAGCTTCGCGGGCCGCATGCGCGACTACCCGATCGTGGTCCGCGCCCTTTCGCGCTTCTCGTCCAAGACCGAGCAAGATGAAGTGCTCCGAGGCCTCAAGGCCGGCAGCGTCGACGTCGTCATCGGCACCCATCGCCTCTTGTCGAAAGACGTCCACTTCAAGAAGCTCGGTCTTCTCGTAGTCGACGAAGAGCAACGGTTCGGCGTCTCGCACAAGGAACGCATGAAGCAGATGCGCACCAACGTCGACGTGCTCACGTTGAGCGCCACGCCCATTCCGCGCACTTTGCAGATGGCGGTCACCGGGCTTCGCGACATGTCGGTCATCACCACGCCGCCGATCGACCGGCGCGCGATCCGCACCATCGTCACCAAGTACGACGAAGGTGTTCTCACCGAAGCCGTGCGCCGTGAAATCGACCGGGGCGGCCAAGTCTTCTACGTCTACAATCGCGTCGAAGGCCTCTACGAGAAAGCTGGTCGCCTCCAAGAGCTTTTACCGTCGGCGCGCATCTGCATCGCGCATGGTCAGATGAGCCCGGCCGCCCTCGAGAAGGCGATGCTCGACTTCGTCGACGGCCGGTACGACGTGCTCTGCGCGACAGCGATCATCGAGAGCGGGCTCGACATTCCGCGCGCCAACACGATGATCATCGACCGCGCCGACATGTTCGGTCTCTCGCAGCTCTACCAGCTTCGCGGACGAGTCGGACGGTCGCGCGAGCGCGCGTACTGCTACCTCATCGTCCCGCCACAGAGCTCGGTCACCGACGAAGCGCGTGCGCGCATCGAGGCGCTCGAGCGGCACACCGAGCTCGGCGCCGGATTCCACGTCGCATCGCTCGATCTCGAGCTTCGAGGCGCTGGTGACTTGCTCGGCGCAGAGCAGAGTGGCACCGTCGCCTCGGTCGGCTTCGAGCTCTTTTGCACGATGCTCGACGAGGCCGTCAGCGAGCTGCGCGGCGAGGTCGTGGTCCACGAGGTCGATCCCGACCTATCGATCGACGAAGACGCGCTCTTACCCGACGACTACATCGAGGACGTCGGCGTCCGACTGTCGCTCTACAAGCGCTTGGCGTGCGCGAGCAGCATCGAAGAAGTCGGCGATCTCGCGAGCGAAATGGAAGATCGCTTCGGGCCGCCACCCGATGCTGCGCGCAGATTCGTCCATCTGATGCGGCTCAAGGTCGAGCTCCGAAAGCTGCGCGTGCTCGGGTGCGACGCCAGCCAGAAGAGCGTCACCTTGCACCTGCGCGAAGATACGCCGCTCGATGCCGAGAAGATGACGCAGTTGGCGCTCGGCAAACGTTCGCCGTGGAAGCTCACTCCCGACATGCGCATCACGCGCCGCATCGCCGAAGGCGAAGGCATTCGCGGCGGCCTCGAAGCCACCGAAAAGGTGCTCTCCGAGCTCTCGAAGTGCCTCCGCGCAGACGCTGCCTGAGGCGAGGGCAGCGCCAGCTCACGCGCGCCGCGATGGATCGTCATTCGCAGGCGTCACGCTAGCGCTACTCTGGCGCGGCTCGACCGCAGCCACTGGCAAGAGTACGACGAGAGTGGAGGCGTAGCAGTGGCGCAAGACAGAGAGCGGCTCATCGAGACCATCCGCAGCTCGATCATCGGCGACGATCAAGTGCTCGACGGAGCCTACGGCCCGCGGCGCGTGACCTATGCCGATTACACCGCGTCGGGGCGCTCGCTCGAGTTCATCGAGCGCTTCATTCAAGACGAGGTGATGCCCCTCTATGCGAACACGCACACCGAGACCTCGCAGACCGGTATGCAGACCACGCGCTTTCGCGAGGACGCGCGCGAAATCATTCGAACCGCCGTGGGTGGCGACTCGCGCGATTGCGTGATCTTCGCCGGCTCGGGCGCGACGGGGGCCATCAACAAGCTCATCGACATCTTGAACCTCCGATTGCCGGCCGATCTCGACGCGCGCTACGACCTCGCGAGCCACATCCCCGAAGACGAGCGGCCGGTCGTCTTCATCGGGCCCTACGAGCACCATTCGAACGAGCTCCCCTGGCGCGAATCGATCGCGCGCGTCGTCACGATCGACGAAGACGCCGACGGGCACATCAATCTCGCGTCGCTCGAGCAGGCGCTGATCCAAAACGAGAAGAGCCCGCTCAAGATCGGCAGCTTCTCGGCGGCCTCGAACGTCACCGGGATCGGGACCAACACGCTCGCCATTTCGACGCTCCTGCACCAACACGGCGCCCTCGCCTTCTGGGACTTCGCCGCCGCGGCGCCGTACGTGAAAATGGAGATGAATCCGGCCGCCGAAGGCCCCGACGCGGGGCTCGGCTACAAAGACGCGCTCTTTCTCTCACCTCACAAGTTCATCGGCGGCCCCGGCACGCCGGGCGTCTTGGTCGTCAAGCGCGCGCTCTTGAAGAACCGCGTTCCGTCGATCCCCGGAGGCGGCACCGTCGCGTACGTCAATTCGGTGACCCACCAATACATCACCGACCCCGTTCACCGCGAAGAGGGTGGAACGCCAGCCATCATCGAATCGATTCGAGCAGGCCTCGTCTTTCAGCTCAAAGACGCCGTCGGGCACGAGCTCATTCGCGAGCGCGAGGGAAGCTTCATTCAGCGGGCCATTCAATCGTGGAGCACGAACGACGACATTCGCATCTTGGGCAATCGACAGGCGTGGCGCCTCTCCATCGTCTCGTTCATCATCAAACACGGTCAGGGCGCATTGCATCACAATTTCGTGGTGTCGCTTCTCAACGATCTCTTCGGGATTCAGGCCCGCGGAGGCTGTTCGTGCGCAGGCCCCTATGGCCACCGCCTGCTTGGTATCGATCTGTTGACCTCGCACGCCTTCGAATGCGCGATCGTCTCGGGCGCCGAAGGCATCAAGCCCGGCTGGGTGCGGGTCAATTTCAACTATTTCATCTCTGAGCCGGTCTTCGACTTCATTCTGAAGGCCGTCCATTTCGTGGCGCGCGAGGGCTACAAGTTCTTGCCCCACTACCGATTCGATCTCGCGAGCGGGCAATGGCTTCCGAGGCGCGCGCGACCGAAGCCCGCCATGCGCCTCTCCGATCTCTCCTATCGAATGGGAAAGCTCGAATACAAGAAGCGCCACGCGACCGAGCCCGAATGGGCGCTCGAGGGTTATCTCGTCGACGCGGAGCGCATCGTCAAAGAGCTCGAAACCGAATTCGCCGCTCTGCCCCTCCTCGTCGAGGAGCCCCTCCCCGCCGACATCGAGCGCCTCCGCTGGTTTCCCCTCCCCGGCGAGATCCTCTGCGAGATGAAGGGCGTCAAGCCTTCTACCCATTGCAGTGGCCTCGGGAACGCGTCGCCCCATTGAACGAGGCGAGCGAGAGAAGTCGCCCGCTCGGCGGCGCTCTTCTCTCGCATGTCCGTCAAATTTCGAAGTCGATCACGAGATCGGTGTCCATGGGCAACCCCGAGTGCCCATTGGCAGATCCGGGCGTGCGGACGGCGAGCTCGGGTGGTTTCAATGCGACTCGAGCTCCCTCCGGAACCGAGCGCGTGATGAAGACCGAGCCTCCGATGATGCTGCCTTTTCCGAGGACCGTCTGTCCGCCGAGCACCGTCGCGTTCGCGTAGATTGTGACGTGGTCTTCGACCGTGGGGTGGCGCTTCTGATTGCGAATGACCCGCCCGGTCTCGTCTCGTGGATGGCTGAGCGCGCCGAGCGTGACACCCTGATAGAGCTTCACGTGCTCGCCGATGTGGGTCGTCTCGCCCACGACGACTCCGGTCGCGTGATCGATGAAGAAGCTCTTGCCTATGGTCGCGCCCGGATGAATGTCGGCGCCGGTCTTCGAATGCGCCCACTCGGTCATGATGCGAGGCAAGAGCGGGACACCCAGCGAGTGCAGCTCGTGGGCCACGCGGTAGACCGTGACGGCCAAGAGCCCCGGATACGCGAGAATGACCTCGTGCAAGCTCGTCGCCGCCGGATCACCATCGAAGGCCGCTTGAGCATCTTCGATGACGAGATGGCGCAGCGTGGGTAGGCGCAAGAGCATCTCGGTGCTCATGCGCATCGCCTCGTCGCGACAGGCGTCGAAGACGAGACCGCATTCGACCGCGTGACAGAGGCATTGCTCGATCTGATGTGCGAGCTTGTCGCGCAGGTTGGAGACGAGCTGGCCCGTGTGAAATGAGATGTTCTCGTTCGTCAGCCCCTGCCGTCCGACATAGCCGGGATAAACGAGCCCGAGGAACAGCTCCAAGATCTCGATGATCTTGTCGCGCGAGGGCAGAAACGCGCGGCCGATGAATTGGCCACGCGGATCGGCCCGGTAGCTCGCGACGACGGCATCGACGAGATCTTGGAGACCTCGATGGCCGGGCCTTTCACCCTCGTTCACGCGGTCGCCTTCTCGATGCCGTCGAACATGCCCTCGAAGAGCGGGCCCGACAGATAACGCTCTCCGGCGTCTGGGAGCACCGTGACGATCGTCTTTCCAGCCGACTCCGGACGCGCCGCGACGCGGTGGGCCGCCACCATCGCAGCTCCACACGACACACCGCAAAGAATGCCCTCTTCACGGGCGAGACGGCGCGCCATTTGAATGGCGTCGTCGTTCGTGACGAGCTCGACCGCGTCGATCATCGTGAGATCGAGGTTCTTCGGAATGAAGCCGGCCCCGAGGCCCTGAATCTTGTGCGGACCGGGGACGAGCTCTTTGCCTTCGCGGGTCTGCGAGATGACCGGCGAATCGGCGGGCTCCACCGCGACTGTGGTGATCGCTCTGCCCTTCGTCTTCTTGATGAAGCGCGACACGCCGGTGAGCGTTCCGCCCGTGCCGACGCCCGACACGAAGACGTCGACCGCTCCGTCGGTGTCGTCCCATATCTCGGGCCCGGTGGTGCACTCGTGAATGGCGGGATTGGCTGGATTCTCGAATTGCCGCATGAGGAGCAGCGCCGGATCCTTCGCGGCGAGCTCTTCGGCGCGCTGAATGGCGCCCTTCATTCCGAGCTTGCCCGGCGTGAGAATGAGCTCGGCCCCGAACGCAATCAGCACCTTGCGTCGCTCCATGCTCATCGTCTCGGGCATGGTCAGAATGCAGCGATACCCGCGCGCAGCGGCTGCGAAGGCCAACGCGATGCCGGTGTTGCCGCTGGTCGCCTCGACGATTGCCCCGCCGGGCTTGAGCGTGCCGCGCTCTTCGGCGTCCCACACCATGGCGGCGCCGATTCTGCATTTGACCGAATAGGCCGGATTGCGACCCTCGATCTTGGCCAGCACCGTCCCAGGGAGGCCCTGGGTGATGCGGTTGATTCGGACGAGGGGCGTCCTGCCGATGCTCTTGGAATTGTCGGTGTAGATGTTCGCCATGAGACGGGGAGCCTAGTGCCGAGAGATTCGATGCGCAACGCCGCGAGGCTCGAGCGCGCCGCGCACCCGCGACTCGCGGCCGCCCGTCCTCAGGATTTCGCGGGACCGAAGAAAGCGGAGAGAAGCGCCTCGGCCGCGCCCTCTGCCGAGGTCTCGCCGGCTTCGACACGACGCTCGAGGTCGGCGATGCGCGAGGTGACGGCGGGATGAGCGCGAAACGCCCTCGCCAACCGCTCCTCGATGAGCGACCACATCCAACGCTTCGATTGCGCACGCCGGATCCGATCGAGATCGCCCGAGCCTCGGAGCAGCGTCTGATGCTCCAGGACGACATTCCAGAGCGCATCGAGCCCATCGCCGCTGAGCGAGCTCACCGTCATCGCGCGCGGCGTCCACACCGGCACGCGCGGACGCAGGTAGTGGAGGGCCGACTCGATCTCGCGCGCGGCGAGGTTCGCTCTCGGGATGTTGTCGCCATCGGCTTTGTTCACGGCGACGGCATCGGCGAGCTCGACGATCCCGCGCTTGATCCCTTGGAGCTCGTCGCCCGCCCCCGGCAAAAGCAGGAGAAGAAAGAAGTCGACCATGCTCGCGACCTCCATCTCCGACTGCCCGACCCCCACCGTCTCCACGAGGACGACGTCGTATCCGGCCGCTTCGCAGAGGAGCATGGCCTCACGTGTTCGCCGGGCGACGCCTCCCAGATGCTCCGCGGCGGGCGAAGGACGAACGAAAGCCCTCTTGTCTGCCGCGAGCTTCTGCATCCGCGTCTTGTCACCGAGAATGCTCCCGCCGGAGAGTGAGCTCGATGGGTCGACCGCCAACACTGCAAGCCTATGCCCCCGCTCGCTCGTCAACATGCTCCCGAGCGCCTCGATGAAGGTGCTCTTGCCGACGCCGGGCGAGCCCGAGATCCCCACCCGAATGGCATTGCCGGTCTTCGGCAAGATCCGGCCGATGAGCTCTTCCGCGCGCGCGCGATCGTCGACCCTGCGACTCTCGACCAGCGTGATGGCGCGAGCGAGCACGCCGCGATCGCCGTCGAGAATGCCTCGCTCGGCCTCGTCGACGAGGAGACGGCTCATCGTCTCGGAGGGACGGGCTGGGCGGGCACGAAACGAGCGAGGATGATTCGCACCAGCTCTTCGGCAGCCTTCGGAATCACCGTACCAGGGCCGAAGATGAGCGCGGCTCCGGCGCTTCGGAGCGCCTCGTAGTCTTGCGGCGGAACGACACCCCCGACGACGATGATGACGTCGGCGCGCCCCAGCGCCGCGAGCGCTTCTCTGAGGGCAGGCACGAGCGTGAGATGCCCCGCGGCCAGCGAGCTCACACCTACGATGTGGACGTCGCTGTCGACAGCCTGCTGCGCGGTCTCTTCGGGGGTCTGGAAGAGCGGTCCGATGTCGACGTCGAAGCCGAGATCGCTCAGCGCCGTCGCGATGACCTTCTGTCCGCGGTCGTGACCGTCTTGACCCATCTTGGCGAGCAAGATGCGAGGCCGACGACCTTCTCTTTCCAGCACCTCGGAGACGAGACCGCGCACACGTTCCACATCTTGGTCGTCTTGCACCTCGCCTCCGTACACGCCCGAGATCGATCGAATCACGGCCTGATGACGCCCAAATACCTTCTCGAGCGCGAGGCTCATCTCACCCACCGTCGCGCGCGCACGCGCAGCGACGACCGCCGCATCGAGAAGGTTTTGCCCTTCGCTCGCCGCACGCGTCAGCGCCTCGAGCGCGGCTTCGACGCGGGCCGAATTACGCTTCGCACGGAGGTTCGCGAGTCGCTCGATCTGCACCTTGCGAACCGCAGCGTTGTCGACGCGGAGCACCGGCACCTCGGCTTCTGCCGAGCTGCGGTATCGATTCACGCCGACGATGATCTGCTTCTTCGCGTCGATGCGCGCCTGCGTCTTCGCCGAGGCCTCTTCGATGCGGAGCTTGGGCAGCCCCGCCTCGATCGCTTTGACCATGCCCCCGAGCGCCTCCACCTCGGCGATGTGGGCGCGTGCACGCTTCGCCAACGCATCGGTCAGCCATTCGACGTAGTAGCTGCCGCCCCAAGGATCGACCGGACGGCATATCCCGGTCTCGTGCATCAACACGAGCTGAGTGTTGCGCGCGATGCGAGCCGAAAAGTCGGTGGGCAGGGCGAGCGCTTCGTCGAGGGAGTTGGTGTGCAGCGATTGAGTATGCCCGGTGGTCGCCGCCAAAGCCTCGACGCAGGTTCGCGCCACGTTCGAATACACGTCTTGGGCGGCGAGCGACCATCCCGACGTTTGCGAATGCGCGCGCACGGCGAGCGACTTCACGTTCTTCGGCGCGAACGGCTGAATGAGCTCGGCCCAGAGGAGGCGCCCAGCCCTGAGCTTCGCCACTTCCATGAAGTGGTTCATTCCAATGCCCCAGAAGAACGAGAGCCTGGGCGCGAAGGCATCGATTCCGAGCCCCGCCGCGATACCAGCCTTCACGTATTCGACGCCGTCGGCGAGGGTGTAAGCGAGCTCCAAATCGGCGGTCGCTCCAGCCTCTTGCATGTGATAGCCCGAAATCGAAATGCTGTTGTACTTCGGCATTTCGCGGGCTGTGTACGCGAAGATGTCGGAGACGATCCGCATCGAGGGGGCAGGCGGATAGATGTACGTGTTGCGGACCATGAACTCTTTCAGAATGTCGTTCTGAATGGTTCCGCTGAGCTTGTCGGGTGATACCCCCTGCTCCTCGCCGGCCACGATGAAGAGCGCCATGATCGGGAGGACGGCGCCGTTCATCGTCATCGAAACGCTCATCTGATCGAGGGGGATCCCATCGAACAGAATGCGCATGTCTTCGATCGAATCGATTGCCACGCCCGCCATTCCAACATCGCCGATGACGCGTGGATGATCCGAATCGTATCCGCGGTGCGTCGCGAGATCGAACGCGATGCTGAGCCCCTTCTGCCCCGCCGCGAGATTGCGCCGATAGAATGCGTTCGACTCCTCAGCCGTCGAGAAGCCGGCATACTGACGAATCGTCCACGGCTTTTCGACGTACATCGTCGCGTGAGGACCGCGAACGAATGGGGCGAACCCCGGCATCGAATCGGCAGAGGCGAGCCCTTCGACGTCGGCTTCGGTGAAGAGGCGCTTCTCCTCGATGCCTTCTGGCGTCGAATGTGTCTCCGCTAGGCGCGCCGATGAGGTCGGTTCGACGTCGGTCGCGAGCACGACGTCGTCGAATGCGAGATTGGCGAAGGGCCGGCTCACGCGAGCCTCCTGGTGGTCGCGGCCGCGCGCCGTCTTCTCTGACGAACACGTTGGAGCAGCGATGCGAGCGAGCCGACGGCTTCACATCCCAGATAAATTTCGAGGTCGGGTTTGTCTTCCATCGGCGCGTCCTTGGTCGTCGTGAGCGCGGTCTGCCGCCCGGCGATGACCACTTGCGCCGTCGAATACGCCGAACGCACCGTTCGAATCGCTGGAACGCCCAGCTCGGCATAGCGCTCGTCGCTGCTCGTCAGGCACACCACGTCGGCGGTGGACGTCTCTTCGCGCGTCGCGATCCATTGCGTGGTCATTGTCTTGGGCGACTCGATCGACGAGACCGCGAACCCCCCCGCCTCGAAGAAGCGGCGGGCATAGCCCTCGCGGGCGCGGTAATCGTTCGGCGTGCCTAGGCAGACCAACACCACCCGAGGCCGCGTCCCTCCCGACGAGAGCTCGTCGGCTTCGTCGCGGATGGCTTCGAAGCGCTGAGCGTCGCGTGTCGGATCGAGGCGCATCGAATGCTCACTCTCGCCACCGCGCGAGAGTCGGAGCGAGACCGCCGCGAGGCTTGCGCCGAGCGCGGCGAACGAGCGGAGATCCTCGACACGAAGCGACTCTCTTCGCGGCGAGAGAGGCAGAGTGACGAGCCCCGCCTTCTCGGCGCGCTCGATCGCGAGCCTCCGATCGTCGGCACTGCGAAACGGAGGCCGCGTGAGCTTGCGCTCGCCTGCGAGAGCGAAATCGTTGACGCCGATGAGGAGCTCGCGACGCTTCGCGATCGCTGCGAGCCGGGCCTCACGCGCGGTCTCGACGAGACGCGGAATGGCGCCACTCGTCAATCCGGAGAGCATGCCACCCTCTGCCTCGATCGCGCGCATCCCATCCCAGGCCTTGCGCGCGAGATCGTCGGTCAACGCCTCGACGTAGTACGAGCCGCCAGCCGGGTCGAGCACGCGTCCGATGTGCGACTCTTCGCGCAAGACGAGCTGGGTGTGACGCGCGAGGCGTCGCGCCTGCGAGTCGCTCTGACCGAGAGCCTCGTCGAACGGCGACGTCACGAGCGCGTCGACTCCCGAGACGGCGAGCGCGAATGCCTCGGTGGTGATGCGCACCATGTTGGTGTGCGGATCGCGCTGAGCGAGGCGGCGCGGCGAGGTTCGACCGAGCACGAAAGGCGCCGTCGACGCGCGGCCGAGAGCGCTCGACACCTTGGCGAACAAGAGTCGGAGTGCTCTCACCTTGGCGATGGTCACGAAGAGATCGGAGGAGGCACACACCTCGAGCGTGGGGCGCGCGCCGAGGTCGGCTTGGGCTATAGCCGTCGCCACGGAGAATGCGAGCTCGTGGACCGCGGTGGCTCCTGCTGCGTGGTAAGGCACCGACGAAATCAACGGCTCGACCATGTCGACGCGAAGGTCGCTCGCCTCACGCAGCAAGTCGCCGAAAGGCCGTGGGAGCCCACCATCGCGCGCGAGAGCGCCCATCGGATCCTGAAAGACCGTGAGCCCCGACCGAGGTCCGACGCCCCCGAGCGCCGACTCGATCAACGAAGCGACCGGCAACGCGTTCGCGCCGGCGTCGAAGAACACTCGGGTCCTCGACAGATCGATTCCCGACAGCAGCGTCGTGACGTCCGACTCGGTCACCACCGCGACACCGTCTTTTCCGACGAGCTCGCGCGAGGTGTCGCGTTGGCGATCGATGCCGAGTCGGCCCGCCGCATCGAGCGCGAAGAGGAGCGCGTCGGCGCCATCGTCGACGGCTTCGCGGGCGACGGCGTTCGCGCGCGACGGATCGGCGAGAACGATGCGTTCGGTGACGAGCCACGACGAGCGACCCGCATTCGTCCCGCGGACGAACGGCGTCGCTCCGGGGAGCCCGCGCGACGCCATCGGATGCGCAGGATCCCGCGCGTAGAGCGGCTCGACCGAGACGCCCTCGAGCGTCTTCGTCACGAGCTTTTCGAAGGGCTTGTCACCCAATTCTCGGAGGACGCGCGCTCGCCAAGTGGCGAGGTCTGCAGGCGGAAACGAGGGTGCTGACATGTGCGTTCTCAGCCGAGGCGAAAGCGCCGGGGGTTACGCGACTTATGCCTCAGCGCGCCCCCGGCGCCAACGTCTCTTCAGGGCGCACCGGCACCGACGAACGCGTCTCAGCTTTGGGTGCCGAAGGTCTTCTTCCAAGCCGTGCGCGCGAGCGCTGTCGCTGCGCGGAGCTTGCCCGTGAGCGAGCGCGCGTAGAGCGTCGTGATGACGCCCTTGGCAATGTCGTAGTCGAACGGGCCTACTGGATAGAGCTTCGCAGGAGCGCCGAACGGAAGGCGATCAGAAAGCACCGACTTCGCGTTGCAGCACGCGCGGAGCCCCTCACGACCATTGAGCCGTCCGAAACCCGAGCCACGAACGCCGCCGAACGGTAGATCCATCGCCATGTAGGTGAGGCCGAAGTCGTTGATCGACGTCCCTCCGGCGACGATCTCCTTCGCCATCCGCGCGGCACGCGATTGACTCTTCGTCATGACGGTAGCCGAGAGCCCGTATTGCGTCTCGTTCGCACGGCGAATGGCTTCGCTCTCTCCGTCGACGCGCATGATCACCATGACGGGCCCGAAGGTCTCCTCTTCGAGAATGCGCATGCCGGGCTTCACGTCGACGAGGACGGTGGGCGCGAAGAAGTCGCCCGTCTCGGTCTGGACGCGCTTACCGCCGGTCAGTGCTCGAGCGCCCTTGGCGACGGCGTCGTTCACGAGATTCTCGACGATCTCGATCTGTTGCGGTGTGGTCATGGCGCCGAGATCGACCGGCTGCGAGCCGAGCGGTGGCCCCTGACGGAGCTCGCGGGTCAGGTCGACCACGCGCGCGAGAAACGCGTCGTAGACCTTGTCGAACACGAAATAGCGCTCAGCGGCGAGGCAGTTCTGGCCCGCAGCAATGAACGATCCGGCCAGGGCCCCGTGCGCAGCTTGCTCGAGGTCGGCGTCGTCGCAGACGATGAATGCGTCTTTGCCGCCGAGCTCGAGAATGAGGGGAGTGAGGTTCTTCGCGCTCTCGCTGATGACCTTTCGACCGTTCGCCATCGAACCGGTGAAGATGATCTTGTCGACGCCCGACGAGACGAGCGCGGCGCCCGTATCGGCATATCCGTTCACGACCTGGACGAGATCTTTCGAGAAGCCTGCTTTCTCGAACGCCTCGTCGAAGATGCGTTGAAACCGGGCGCTCGACCATGCCACGTGCTCGCTCACCTTCACGATGACTGCGTTGCCCGCGAACAGCGCGGGGATGGCGGGCCCGAGAATGTTCTGCATCGGGTAGTTCCACGGACAGATGACGCCGATGACGCCGAGCGGAACGTATTCGACGGTCGCCCGCTTGTGGGCAAACAACCCCGAAGGCACGACCTCGGTGCGGAGCGCCTTTTCACCGTGGCCCATCGTGTGCCGCAGCTTCTCGCAGACCGTCCACACCTCACCCAGCATCGCGTTCTCGCGGGTCTTGCCGGAGTCGCGAACGACCGCCTCGACGAGCTCGTCGGAGTGCTCGACCACGTGGTCGAGCAAATAGGCGAGGACTCGTCGGCGCTCCTCGAACGACGTCTTGCTCCAAGCCTGCTGGGCGCGGCGCGCACGTGACACGCGTTCGCGCACGTCGGCCGGTGTTTGAACCGGAACCTCACCCAGCCGCTCGCGCGTCGCCGGATTGACGCAGGGGATCGTGAGCGAAAGAGCAGCGTTCTTCGACTCCGAACGGTCCGAAGCGACAGGGGTGTAAGCGGACGTGGGCATGGACGAGGCCATAGCGAGCCCGCGCGCTGGCGTCACGCCGCATCCACCCGACCGGCCGACCAAGTGACGTGCCGCCCTCCGACCCCGGATCTCCGAGACCGAGCGCGTGGTCGTGAGGTCCTGCGCACGAGCCTCCTTCTGCAACGTGAGCTCGCGTTGCGCTCTCGCCCGGAGGCCCGCCCTCCTGAGACTCGATCCGCGCGACCCATGCTTCACATGTTGCGTCGGTATTGTCCGCCGACTTCGTAGAGCGTCGCCGACACTTGGCCGAGCGTGCAGACTTTGCAGACGTCCATCAATGCCGCGAAGATGTTTCCGTCGGCGATCGCCGCGCGCGACAGCTCCGCGAGAACGCCCGACGCCACGTCGGAATTGCGGGCGCGGAAGGCGTCGCGACTGCGAATCGCATACTGCTTCTCCTCGTCGGTCGACCGAATGACCTCGCGCGGAATCACCGTCGGAGAGCCGTTCGGATCGAGGAACGTGTTCACGCCGATGATTGGCAGCTGCCCATCGTGCTTCAGCGTCTCGTAATAGAGAGACTCTTCCTGAATCTTGGTCCGCTGGTACATTCGCTCCATCGCGCCGAGCACGCCTCCGCGCTCGCTGATGGCGCGAAACTCGCTCAAGACGGCCTGCTCGACCAGATCGGTCAATTCATCGATGATGAACGCCCCTTGCAATGGATTCTCGTTCTTCGCGAGGCCGAGCTCTTTGTTGATGATGAGCTGAATCGCGAGAGCGCGCCGCACGCTCTCCTCGGTCGGCGTGGTGATGGCCTCGTCGTACGCATTGGTGTGGAGCGAGTTGCAGTTGTCGTAGAGCGCGTAGAGCGCCTGCAACGTCGTCCTGATGTCGTTGAAGCTGATCTCCTGCGCGTGAAGGCTCCGACCCGACGTTTGAATGTGGTATTTCAGCTTCTGCGACCTGTCGTTCGCCCCATACTTTTCCTTCATTGCCTTCGCCCAGATCCGGCGCGCCACGCGTCCGATGACCGCATATTCCGGATCGACGCCATTGGAGAAGAAGAAGCTCAGATTGGGCGCGAAGTCGTCGATGGCCATTCCTCGCGACAAGTAGTATTCGACGTAGGTGAATCCATTGGCGAGCGTCAGGGCGAGCTGGGTGATCGGATTCGCACCGGCTTCGGCAATGTGATAGCCGCTGATCGAAACCGAATAGAAGTTTCGCACCTTCTGCTCGATGAAATAGGCCTGAATGTCGCCCATCATCCGTAGAGCGAACTCGGTCGAGAAGATGCAGGTGTTCTGCGCCTGGTCTTCTTTCAAGATGTCGGCCTGCACGGTGCCGCGAACCTGCGACAGCGTGTACGCCTTGATCTTGTCGTAGGTCTCTCGCGGCAACACCTCGTCGCCGCTCACTCCGAGAAGCATGAGACCGAGCCCGTCGTTTCCTTCAGGGAGCTCGCCCTGGTACGTGGGCCGGGTCTGGTTGCGGACCGAGTAAATCTCCGCGATCTTCTCCTCGACGACGGTGGTGAGGCCTTCGTTGCGAATGTGGATCTCGCACTGCTGGTCGATCGCCGAGTTCATGAAGAAACCGAGCACCATCGGCGCCGGACCGTTGATGGTCATCGAAACGCTCGTCGACGGATCGGCCAGGTTGAAGCCTGAATAGAGCTTCTTCGCGTCGTCGACGCTGGCAATGCTCACCCCCGAGTTACCGACCTTCCCGTAAATGTCGGGACGCTCGTCGGGATCTTCTCCGTAGAGCGTGACCGAATCGAACGCAGTCGATAGCCGCTTGGCCGGCAGGCCGCGCGACACGTAGTGAAACCGCTTGTTCGTCCTCTCCGGACCACCCTCTCCCGCGAACATTCGGGCGGGATCTTCACCTTCGCGCTTCAGGGGAAAGACGCCGGCCGCGAACGGGAACTCCCCCGGGACGTTCTCCGTGAGCAGCCACGTGAGAATGTCGCCCCAATCACGATAGCGAGGCAAAGCGACCTTCGGAACGCGGGTTCGAGAGAGCGACTCGGTGTAAAGGTCTTGCGAGATCACCCGATCGCGCACTTTGAATTGGTACTTGTCGGCGCGGTATCTGTTCTTGAGCTCGGGAAATCCGCGGAGGAGCATTCGACCGTCGCTCTCGAGGCGCTCGACGGTCTCCTGATAGCGCTCGATGAGATCGTCGACCGCGGCGCCGTCACCCACTTTCGGAGCGAGCGCCGGAAGGATCTCTTCTCCGAGGGGCTCGCCTCGGAGCACGGCGACCGCCCCGGCGAGCTTGTACGCGTCGCGCGCGCGCTCGGCTTCTCGCTTCACGAACGCATCGTAGCGATCGCTCTGCTCTGCGATCTCAGCGAGATACCTGACGCGGTCGGCCGGAATCACGCCGACCTTCTCTTTTCGTACCGTGGGGAGCTCGAGCTTCGAATCGAAGCGGACCCCGGTCTTCTCGGAGACGATCTCCATGACGGACTTGTAAAGGGCGTTCATCCCCGGATCGTTGAACTGCGAGGCAATGGTCCCGAAGATCGGAAGCTCCTCGTCGGCGAAGCTGAAGGCTTGGTGATTGCGCTTGTATTGCTTTCGCACGTCACGGAGCGCATCGAGACTGCCACGTTTGTCGAACTTGTTGATCGCAATCACGTCGGCGAAGTCGAGCATGTCGATCTTTTCGAGCTGCGTCGCAGCGCCGTATTCGCTCGTCATCACGTAAAGCGACGCGTCGGAGTGATCGGTTATCTCCGTATCGCTCTGACCGATACCGCTCGTCTCGACGATGACGAGATCGAAGCCGGCTGCCTTGACGATCTCGATGGCTTCGCGGACGTGCCGCGAGAGCGCGAGATTGCTCTGCCGGGTCGCGAGCGACCGCATGTAGACCCGTGGGCTCTGGATGGCGTTCATTCGAATGCGGTCGCCGAGCAATGCGCCGCCGGTCTTTCGCTTCGATGGATCGACCGAGATGACTGCAATGGTCTTTTCTGCAAAATCCGCTAGATATCGACGCACCAGCTCGTCGACGAGCGACGACTTTCCCGACCCGCCCGTACCCGTCACGCCGAGCACCGGGACCTTCGAGCTCCCGAGCGCCAGGGCAATCTCTCGCCGCATCGGCTCCCCGAGCTCGGGACGATTCTCGGCCATCGTGATCAATTGACCGAGCCGTTTCGGATCGCGAGCCTTGAGGAGCTTCACGTCGCCGATGAGCCCTCCTGGAGACGATGCTGGGGGGGCGCCCGGCATCGTCTGGAGCGTGACGGGAGTCGGCCCTCGGGTCTCGAAGTCGCACTTCGAAAGAAGGTCGTTGATCATTCCCTGCAGGCCCATGGCCCGACCGTCGTCGGGCGAATAGATCCGGTCGATTCCGTAGCGATGGAGCTCCTCGATTTCGGTGGGCAGAATGGTGCCGCCACCGCCACCGAAGATTCGCACGTCGGCCTCCCGCTCTTCGAGGAGGTCTCGCATGTATTTGAAGAACTCGACGTGACCACCCTGGTAGCTCGTCACGGCGATGCCTTGCGCATCTTCTTGGATCGCGCAGTCGACGATTTCTTGAACGCTCCGGTTGTGCCCCAGGTGAATCACCTCGGCACCGGCCGCCTGAAGAATACGTCGCATGATGTTGATGGCCACGTCGTGGCCATCGAACAAGGACGCTGCGGTGACGATGCGAACGTGATGTTTGGGGCGATACGGAGTGACGATGATCGGCATGGCTCTTGACCCCTCGGAGAACCCTTTACCATCGCCCGCGCGGAATAGGTCACCGCGCTTGACTTTGTATATTTCACACATCATATGATGCTTGAAATATGTCAAAGCAGCTCATTCGATTCGTCGGTGCCGCCGGGCGTCAAAACGCTCGTGCCGGTTGTCTCGCCCAGGCGAAGAGGGCGTCGTGAGCGCCAAGACCGATCAAAAGAAGCGCACCCACGCCGACATTCTCGATTCGGCGGCGAGGTTGCTCCGCGTCAAGGGCATCGCCGGGATGAGCGTGGCCGACGTGATGAGGGGTGTGGGGCTCACGGTCGGCGGGTTCTATGCCCACTTCGAAAACAAAGATGCGTTGGTCGACGAAACAATCCATCGGACAGGGCGCGATCTCCGGGGGCGCCTCCTCGCGGGGCTCGAAGACAAAGAGCCTGCCGAGCGCGTAGAAGTGATCCTCCGGCGCTATCTTTCTCGTACCCACCGCGAAGATGTCGAAGGCGGCTGCCCGCTTCCGGCCATCGTGGGCGAGGTCGTGACCGGAGACGCCCACAAAGACTCCCTCGCTCAAGAGATCGCGACCCTTGCAGATGCGATCGAAGCCCACCACCCACCGGCCGCCTCGGCGCCCCGACGCCAGCGCGCGCTCGCCGCGATCGCTCTGATGTTCGGCGGGCTCAGCCTCGCGCGCGCGCTGCGCGGAACCCCCTTGTCCGACGAAATCCTGAAGGCATGTAGAGCCTACGGTCGCGCGGCGATGCGCGGCTATCTGGCACACGAGAGCGATGGGCAGGCCTGAGCGAAGCCGCTTTACCGACGTTGCTTTCGACCATCGACCTGGCCCGCTGGCCCCATTCGACCGGAAGAGAAAGAAAGATGACCGCGTCTAGACAGTCAGCCGAGACCCACGACAAGATCGCTTTCATCGAACGCTTCAAGTCGGGCGAGCTGCCTCCGCCCCCCATTGCGACATGTCTCGGTCTCCGCTCGTCGACGGCGGCCCGGGGACCGCGACCTTCGAGATGCCGGCCGACGAGCGAATATCCAATTCCATGGGCACTCTTTACGGCGGCATTCTTTGCGACATCGCCGACGCCGCAACGGGCTTTGCCATGGCGACGACACATTAAGACGGTGAGAGCTTCACCACCGTCGAGCTCAAAGCGAATTACTTTAAATCGGTATGGCGCGACAAACTGACGGCCATTGCAAAGATCTTGAAGCGCACTCGAACCCTCGGCTTCGTCGAATGCGACGTCACCAACGAGGCAGGCCGTCTCGTCGGTCGTGTCACGAGGACGTGCAGGGTGCTGCGCGGCGCAGAAGCCAAGGGGCGGGAACTTCCGGCCGGGGCCGAGAGGCAGGCCGGTCGTCAGCGGCTGATTTCGGCGCGGGCGCACATGTCTTCCGGCGGCCGCTTGCGCTACGGTCCACCCATGCAGCGAAGACGTCGTCCCGTGTCAATCCGGCCTCTCTTCAGGGTCGTCGCGCTGACGCTCGGAGGCTGGTGCACCGCGTGCGGCAGCGATGCCAGCAGCACCGGATCGACCTCGAGCATGGGCGGAGCATCCGCCGGCGCGGCGACGACTTCGGGCACCTCGACCGGGACCGGCCAGGGCGGGGGCCAGAACGGTGATTTCGTGGTAGGCGGCGACCGTCCGGTGACGGTCCACGTACCTCCGGGCTACAGCAGCACGACGCCTGCACCGCTCGTCATCCTGCTCCATGGCTACAGCGGCACGGCGAACATCGAAGAGGCGTATCTGAAGATCGGCCCGGCCGCCGCGGCGCACGGCATTCTTTACGCCTACCCCGACGGAACCGTCGACACGATGGGTCTGCACTTCTGGAACGCGACCGACGCGTGTTGCAACTTCTATGGCTCCACGGTCGACGACTCGGCCTATCTCAAAGGCCTCATCGACGAAGTGAAGCAGAAGGCCAACGTCGATCCCAAGCGCGTCTATTTCATTGGCCATTCCAACGGCGGATTCATGAGCTACCGAATGGCCTGCGATCACGCCGACGACATCGCTGCCATTGCGAGCCTCGCGGGCGCGACGTTCGCGAACCAATCCGATTGCAAGCCCTCGTCCCCCGTGGCCGTCCTCGAGATTCACGGCACCGGCGACGCGACCATCGCCTACGACGGCGGCTCGCTCGCGACGAAGATCTTCCCGAGCGCGCCGGCTACGGTGGGCACGTGGGCCGCGTCCGACGGCTGCTCGGCGGTCATGGATACTTCGCTCCCGCCACACGATCTCGATGGCGGAATCCAGGGCACCGAGGGTCCTGCCGAAGCGACGGTCATTTCCTACTCGGTGGGCTGCAAGCCGGGCGGTCACGCCGAGCTCTGGACGATTCCGGGCGGCGTTCACATCCCCGCGGTCACACCGACGTTCGGCGAGCAGGTCATCACCTTCCTGTTGGCGAACCCCAAGCCTTGAAGAGCCGAGAGTGACATGAATCCGGATGACGACCGAGCTCGCGCCGAGCTGCTCCGCATCGAAATCTCGCGTCACGATCGCCTCTATCACGGGCTCGATCAGCCCGAGATCTCCGACGCCGAATACGACGCGCTGACGAGGGAGCTCAAAGCCATCGAGGCGAGGCGCCCCGACCTCGTCACCCCCGACTCACCGACGCAAAAGGTCGGCGCCGCTCCGAGCACCCTGTTCGCGCCGGTAGCCCACTCGAGCCGCCTCCTCTCACTCGACAACGCCTTCGACGACGCGAGCCTCGACGCCTGGTACGAGCGGGTCGAAAAGGTCCTCGGTCGCTCGCCGACGCTCGTGTGCGAGCCCAAGATCGACGGCCTATCCATCGCCGTCGTCTACGAACGAGGCGTCTACAAGCGTGGCGCCACACGCGGCGACGGTGCCGTCGGTGAAGACGTGACGCCGAACGTCGCGACCATCGGAATGCTCCCCGAGCGCCTCGGAAAAGACGCGCCGGAGTGGCTCGAGATCCGCGGCGAGGTCTTCCTCTTTTCCAAAGAGTTCAAGGCCCTGAACGAGAAGCTCGCCGACGCCGGAAAGCCGCTCTTCTCGAACCCTCGCAACGCCGCAGCCGGCGCGCTTCGTCAGAAAGACCCGAAGGTCACCAAAGAACGCCCGCTCGCCATCTACCTTCACGGCCTCGTGCGTTGTGAGGGGCGCTCGTTCAAGAGCTACCTCGAAGCGATGAAGTTCTGCGCGAGCCTGGGGCTACCGATCCATCCGCTCGCGCGCCCCTGCGCGAACCTCGACGAAGCCAAAGCGTTCATCGCGCAGATCACCGAGCAGCGCCACGCCCTCGACCACGAAATCGATGGAGTCGTGATCAAAGTCGACGACATCGGAGCCCAAGAAGAGCTCGGCTCGACCTCGAAGGCACCGCGCTGGGCCATCGCCTACAAGCTCCCGCCCGAGCAGGCCCACACCCGCTTGAACGACATTCAAGTGAGCATCGGCAGGACCGGCGCCGCCACTCCGTTCGCCGTCCTCGAGCCGGTTCGAGTCGGCGGCGTGACGGTCGGGATGGCAACGCTTCACAACGAAGACGAGGTGGCCCGCAAAGATCTCCGTATCGGCGATACGGTCATCGTCCAGCGAGCCGGAGACGTCATCCCCGAGGTGGTGGGACCTGTCGTTCAGAAGCGGACGGGCGAGGAGCGTGTCTTCGTGATGCCGTCGACGTGCCCCAACTGCGAAGGCGCCCTTGAGCGCAAGCCAGGCGAAGCGGTGCGCCGGTGCCACAACGTCGATTGCCCTGCTCAGACCTGGGGTCGAATCGCGCACTTTGGGTCGCGCAGTGCGATGGATATCGAAGGGCTCGGCGAGCAGACCGTGCTCGCGCTGCTCGATCTCGAGCTCGTCGAAGACGCAGGAGACCTCTTTCTTCTCGGCCGCGATGATCTGAAGAAGCTTCCGCAGTTCAAAGACAAGTCGATCACGAACCTCCTCCGCGCCATCGAGGCGGCCAAAGACAGACCGATCGACAAGCTCCTCTTCGGTCTCGGCATTCGCCACGTCGGGGTGACTGCCGCGCGAAACCTCGCGGATCACTTCCATTCGATCGACGCCATCAGCGTGGCATCCGTCGAAGAGATCGCCGCCGTCGATGGGGTCGGCGACGTGATCGCGCAGAGCCTCCACGATGCGTTGCGAAAGCCCGCCATGGTCGAAATCCTGGAGAAGCTTCGCCGCGCGGGCGTCAAGCTCACCGAGGTCCGTGTCGCCAAGACCGGTCATCTGCTCGGCCTCACGTTCGTCATCACCGGCACGCTGTCGTCGATGTCGCGCGACCAAGCAGGACAGAACATCGAAGCGCTCGGCGGCAAAGTCTCGAACAGCGTGTCGAAGAAGACCAGTTACGTCGTCGTAGGAGCCGACGCCGGCACCAAGCTCGACAAGGCACAGAAGCTCGCCGTACCCATCCTCGACGAGGCCGGCTTTCAAAGGTTGCTCCTCGCGGGCCCCGAGAGCGAACCATGACGATCGAGATCCGTCGGGCCCGGATCGACGAAATGCAGGCGGTTGGCAAGCTTGCCGCAGACCTCCTTCGCTTCCATCACGCGCTCGATGCCGAACGCTTTCTTCTGCTCGAGCCGGTCGAAGACGGGTACACGCGGTTTCTGACGCGCATGCTCGCCGACGCACGAAGCCTCGTCCTCGTCGCCGTCGACTCCGAACTGGGCGTGGTCGGTTACACGTACTCGCGCCTCGAGCCACGAGACTACAATCGCCTTCTCGACGATCACGCGAAGGTCCACGACATCGCCGTCGAGGCGCGGTCTCGAAGAGCGGGGGTGGGTCACCAGCTGCTCGCGCAGACCTTGGTCGAGCTTCGCGAAAAGGGCGCCGTGCGAATCGTCGCGGAGACGGCGCACGCCAACGACGGCGCACGCAGCTTCTTCGCTTCGATGGGCTTCAGGCCGACGATGGTCGAGATGCTCGCCACATCGAATGGCTCGTAGGGGCCCTCAGCCGCGGCCTCCGCGCCATCGAATGGCCACATTTCGGCCATCGCAGCTCCTACGCGCGTCCACCGTCGAGCCGCGCGCCAGGCGTACCAACCGTTCATGGCGCGACGAATCCTGGTGACGCTCATGGGTCTCTTGCTGGTGCTCTCGATCGCCGCGGGGGCGCTCGATCGCTACGGACGCAAGAGGCCCGATACCGGAGCGTTCGATGCGATCGTCGTGCTGGGATGCCGTGTTCACTCGAATGGCACCGCATCAACCGCGCTTCGTGAGCGCACTCGACGCGCCGTAGAGCTCTGGCGCGAGGGAAGAGCGCCGGTGATCGTCCTCACGGGCGGAATCGGTGACAATCCGCCGAGTGAAGCGCGGGCAGCTGCCGACGTGGCGCGTGAGCTCGGTGTCCCGGAATCTGCGCTGCTACTCGAGGATCGATCGCGATCGACCGAAGACAACGCGCGCTTCACCTACGAGAAATTCGGAGGTCACCGGATATTGCTCGTGAGCGACGCGTACCACGTCTTCCGGGCCGAACGAGTCTTCGGTCAGTTCTACGAAGACGTCTGCGGGACAGGCTCGCTCACCAGTCTCCGCACTCGGCTCCACGGAGCCTTCAGAGAGGTGGCGGCGTGCGCAATTTACTGGGCGCTCGGACGCTTGGGTCACGGCCCGAATGCCCTCGCGCCTCGGAGCGCGGGACCGAAACCGAGGAAGGGGCCCACCGCTCTCGTCGAACCCTGTCTGAGCGACCTCAGGGATGGCCGCCGACGTTTCGACCGAACGTGACGCAGTTAACGCCCTGCGTCAGGTCGAAGGACCGGCAGAATCGACGCCACAAAAGAAACTTGGGGGCACAAATCCACGAGCCCTTCGAAAAGGACCGGGAACGTGCCCCCAAGGCCGGCGTTAGCCAGCTTGGTTACTGCTTGCTGGCTTACTCACCGGTGCCGGTGCTGGCCTTCGACGAGCTGGTTGTCGCTCCGGTCGACGACTTCGACGAGCTGGTTGTCGCTCCAGACGACGCCTTCGACGAGCTTGCGCTCGCTTTGGTCGTGGTGGATGTCGTGCCGGTACCACCTGCACCGCCGGTGCCCGCAGAGTCGCCGCAGCCGGCGCCAATAGCGAGAAGCACCGCGACGAAGCCAAGAACTTTGATTACCCTCATCACTCCTCCTTTTTGCGCCTTACGGACGCGCGGGCAGTATGGCGGATGAAGTTGGCCTCTTGCAAGTCCGGTGCACGGTCCGGACGTTAGAAGATGTAAGTACACAGGCGATGTTCAGCTTAAATTGTCCACATTCCAGTCGCTGCCCGGGTTGTCCGCTGATCGATTTGCCTTACGAAAAACAGCTGGAGCATAAATCAGAGCTCGTCCGTGAAGCGATCTCGGCCTACCCGACACTTTCTTCGCTCGTCTCGCTGCTGGGCCCCACCGAAGGCGCTTCGCCGGTCCTCGGCTACCGGACTCGGCTGAAGTGGGTCGCGGGTCCTGGCGCGACTCTGGGTCTTTTCGGTCGCGGAACCCATGACGTCGTCGACACGCCAAGCTGCGCCGTCGGTCGACCGAGCCTCCTTCGTATCGGGGTCACCCTTCGCTCGTTGCTCCGACACCCAGCTCACGCCGCCGTGGCGCGAGCCCTGACCGGCGTCGATCTTCGTGAGATCGCCGGAGAGCGTGCGGGAGCGCTCGTTTCGCTCATCCTACGAACCGATCTGGCTCCAGGATCGCCTGCTCTCGAATCTTTCGCGAAATCGCTCGTCGCCAACGCGCCCGACGTCTTGTCGATCCACTGGAGCAGCCGTTGTCCGACCTCACCGCAGCTACTGGGCCACGACGGAGGAATTCTTTTCGGCCCCGACCGGGTGCTCGACGAAATCGGGTCGGTCCACATCGTTGCCACCGCCGGAAGCTTCGTTCAGGCCCATCGAGGCCAAGCAGCGGCGATCGAACGGCAGCTCGTCGAAGGAGTGGCGGCGCTCGGGCGCACGCTCGGTCGACGTGTGAAGGTCCTCGAGCTCTTCGCTGGCTCCGGAGCTTTCGGCTTGGCTCTCGCGAAGGCGGGTGTCGACGTCGTCGCGGTAGAGTCCTTCGCGCCCGCGGCGCGCTCCATCGCCGAAGCTGCCGACGCCATGGGTGTTCGGGTCAGTTGGCAGGCGGCCGACGCCGAAGCGTACGTCCGCAGCCTCGCGGGTGCGGCGACGGTCGACCTCGTGCTCGTCGACCCACCGCGTCGCGGACTGCCCGCCCGATTGAGGGCGGCCATCGCCGAGATCTCGCCGCGGCTCGTTTACGTGTCCTGCTCACCGCCGACGCTCGCGCGGGATCTCGCCGACCTTGCACGACTCCAGCTTTGCGCCACCTCGGTTCGAACGCTCGACATGTTTCCGCAGACGGATCACATCGAAGCCATTGCATGGCTCGAGCGCAGCGAGCCCAGACCGCTCGAATCGATCTACGAAGACGACACCCTCGTCGCATTCGACAAGCCGCCGCACGAGTCGGTCCCGGAGCTCACGCTCCGAGTCAAAGCCTCGACCGGCTACGATGGCGTCACTCCCATCACCAGGCTGCCGTCGTTTGTGAGCGGGCCCGTCTTGTTCGCGAAAGCGGGCGCAGACAGCGCAGGGCTCCGGCTCGAGATCCTCCGCACCGTTCGCCTCCGCTGCATCGCCCTGCTCAAAGGGATCTCGTCGGACAAGGGCTCGATCAACCGGCCTGTACGCGGTCTCCGGGGCGCGCCGAGCACCTCGCGGACTAGGTACAAACGTGTTCGTGTCGTCGGCGGTCATTCCATGGTGCGGCTCGAGAGCGAGTCGGATCTCGAGACGGCGATGACACACATGGCGATGTTGGGGCACGCGGTCGTCGGCGATCCCAAGCGATGCGACGAGCCGACGCGCCGCCATTTCTTCGAAAAGCACGGCCTCGACCGCGCGTGTTGCTGGGTCGAAGGCCTGAGCTTCGAGCTCGGCGGTCGTCGCATCGAGGTCACTGGCCCCGAGCCTGGCGACCTGCGAGCCGTCGTCGCCAGCCTGACGCCTTGAAGGTCAGACCGAGCTCAGCTCCGAAGGAGCTCTATCGTGAGCATCTGCGATGGAGCCGCTGGATCGTCGCGATCGACCACGGCGAGAAAACGACCCGGCCCATCACAGCAAACGCCTTCGACTTTGTCGGTGAGCGGCTCGCCCCGCTCGTCTTTCACCAGCGCGTAACCGACCTCGCCATTCGAATGGAGGCACCCCAGCGCGACGCCGGTCACCGGCCCGTCGCGCGTAGCATCGGGAGAGTCTTCGGCTGCGGCGACGAAGTAAACCTCGTCGCCGTCCGCCGTCGCATCGGTGAACGTCAATCGAGCACCGTTCACTCGCCCGAGATCGTAGCTCGACACCGCGCCGAGGACGGGAGTGGGCGCCGATCCCTCGATGTACCCGTGGAGCTTTTCGGCATCGAGCGTTCCGGTCGCATCGATGGCCTCGAGGTCGCCCTTCGGCGCCCCGTTGCCTCTCTGGAACAGGACCACTCGATCACCGACGCACGTCGCTCCCTCGACATTGAGCTCGCTCCCCGAGAAGGCCGCCACGGCGCGTAGATGTGCGTAAAGCAGCCGCGCATCGTGGGCTCGCGCCTCGAGCGCTCCATCTCGTCTCCGCACCGAGACGATCGTCTCGCGCGCGCGAGTGGATCCCGACCCCAAACAAAGCAGCACCTCTTCGTCGGCGCGCTTCAACACGACGGCCGCTTCGAGATCGAGCTTGAACGACTTGTTGCCACGCTCGTCGTCGAACTGCCTTCGGCCATCTGCTCCACGAGCGAGAAGCAACAGGTCGACGGCTCCTTGCGTGTCATCGAGGAACGCGAGGACGTTGGTGTCGTCTTGGACCACGACGAGGCGCCCTTCGAACCGGCAAAGCGATGAGCCGGCTCGAACGAATGCCGGTCGATCTTCGATGGGATCGGCGCCGATCGGGCGAGCAAGAGCCCCGTAGAAGAGTGGGCGACGAGCCACGACCTGCGCTGAGAGCCGAGGGTCGAGCTTCGCCTCCCGCCTCAAGCCCGGTTCTCGACAAACCAGCGATAGGTCGAGGTGATGCCATCGCGCAGCCCAGTCTTCGCGCGGTAGCCGAGAGCACTCAGGCGCCCTACGTCGAGCAGCTTTCGAGGGGTTCCGTCGGGCTTGCTCTTGTCGAAGACGAGATCGCCCGAGAAGCCGACGACGTCGCGGACCATCTCGGCCAGCTCTCGGATCGTGACGTCGTCGCCGACGCCGACGTTGACGACGTCGGGTGACGAATAGCGCGCCGCGAGAAACACGCAGGCTTCGGCGAGATCGTCGACGTGGAGAAACTCGCGCCGCGGCGTGCCCGTCCCCCAGACGACGACGGAAGGCTCTCCCTTCGTCTTCGCCTCGTGGAACTTTCGCATCAAGGCAGGGAGCACGTGCGAGCTCGTCAGGTCGAAGTTGTCGAACGGACCGTAGAGGTTCGTCGGCATGAGGCTGATGGCGTCGAGGCCATGTTGCTTGCGATACGATTGCGCCATCTTGATGCCGGCGATCTTCGCGATCGCATAGGCATCGTTCGTGGGTTCGAGCGCGCCCGTGAGGAGCGACTCCTCGCGGATCGGTTGTTCGGCGAACTTGGGGTAGATGCAGGACGAGCCGAGGAAGACGAGCTTCTTCACGCGCGAGAGGTGAGCTGCGTGGATCACGCTCGTCTGGATGAGAAGGTTCTCTCGGATGAAGTCACCTGGGTAGGTGTCGTTGGCGAGGATGCCTCCGACCTTCGCGGCTGCCAGAAACACGACCTCGGGGCGTTCGGCGTCGAAAAACTTCTCGACGTCGGCGCGGTCGGTCAGATCGAGCTCCGACATCTTCCGAAAGACCAGGTTCTCGTAGCCGTCTTTCTTGAGCCTTCGAACGATGGCACTGCCGACGAGCCCACTGTGTCCGGCGACGTAGATACGGCTCGATCGATCGAAGGGGGCGGCGGGCGTGGGCTCGGTCACTGTCTGTCTCCTGGAGAGATGGCGAAGAACGGAAGCATCGTTTCGGCTTTTGGGCTGAGCGAACGCGGCTCGGGAGCGCCCGCTGAGCGAAGCCTGTTCAGGGAGGCCCGAGGCCGTCGGGGCAGCTCACACCGGTTCCGCCGAGGCCGCAGTAGCCGTCAGGGTTCTTGTCGAGATACTGCTGATGGTCGTCCTCGGCGTAATAGAACTCGGTGGCCTCGAGGATCTCGGTCGTGATGCGCGGAAAGCCCGCGTCCGAGAGCTTCTTCTCGTAGGCGGACTTCGACGCATTCGCGACCTCGCGTTGCTTGGTACCGAGGGTGTAAATCCCCGAACGGTATTGCGTTCCCACATCGTTGCCTTGGCGCATGCCTTGCGTCGGATCGTGGCTCTCCCAGAACACACGGAGGAGCTCCGAGTACGAGACGCGGCTCGGGTCGAAGACCACACGGACGGCCTCGGTGTGCCCGGTTCCGCCAGTGCAGACCTCTGCGTACGTCGGATGGGGGGTCAGCCCGCCGGTGTAGCCGACCTGCGTCGAGACGACCCCAGGCACCTTCCACAGCTTTCGCTCAGCGCCCCAGAAACAGCCCATCGCGAACGTCGCCATCTCGGTCCCCTCGGGGAACGGAGCGACCGTCGTTGCACCGGTCACGGTGTGTTTCGAAGCGACAGTGAAGCTTGGCTTGCTTCGCCCAGGAAGCGCGGTTTCGGAAGTTGGCATGCTGACCTTGCGCTGGAAGAACATCTGCGGCCACCCGCGGGAGTTGTAGCGTGGGTCGCGAGGGGAGCCAAGTCCAGCCGGCCGCAGAATCATTGCTTCTTATTTGCTCTTGCAACTCATGAACGATTACCGCGGTCGACCGGGCTGCGCTCGCGGGCGAGGTTCCTTCCAGCGATTTGTGTGGAAAAGTAAGCCTTGCCATTCCCCTCCTTCCTCCACAGGTTTTGTCGGCGCAATGCGGCGCTCGTGGCATACTGCGACGCGTCAATGGTGCGACCTTCACCCTTCCAGGCCCAGCCAGCGCTCTACGATTCGAACCAGGAGCACGACGCGTGCGGCGTCGGATTTCTCGTCCAGCAGAGTGGCGAGGCATCGCACGACGTCATCGACCGTGCACTGCGCGCGCTCGAACGCATGGAGCACCGTGGCGCGACCGGCGCCGAGCCCGACACCGGCGACGGTGCGGGCATCCTGATCCAGATCCCCGACCGCCTGTTCTCGCGCGAATGCGCGCTCGGTCGAATCGCCGGAACCGAGCCGGGGCAGGTGCTGCGAGAGTTACCGCCGAAGGGCGAATACGGGGCGGGCCTCTTCTTCGGATCGCCCGATTCGCAAGCGACGGCCTTGGCGAAGATGATCTTCGCGATGATCGTTCGGCAAGAGGGTCAGACCTTGCTCGGATGGCGTCGCGTCCCGACCGACAATCGAAAGATCGGCGCGACGGCGCGCGGCGTCGAGCCCACGATGGATCACGTCTTCATCGCGCCCGGCCCGAGAGGGCCGATCCCGCGCGACGCGGCAGCCGACGACGCATTCGAGCGCAAGCTCTACGTCATTCGCAAGCGCTTCCAGATCGCGATCCGCACGAGCGGGATCGACGATCGACAGTACTTCCACGTTTCGAGCCTCTCGTCGCGAACGCTCACCTACAAGGGGATGCTGACGCCGGCGCAACTGCGCGACTACTTCTCCGACCTCGACGATCCACGCACCGAGAGCGCGCTCGCGATGTTTCATTCGCGGTTCTCGACCAATACGTTTCCGAGCTGGGAGCTCGCACACCCGTACCGCTACATCGCGCACAACGGCGAGATCAACACGCTGCGCGGCAACATCAACTGGATGCGAGCACGCGAAGCGCTGCTGTCGACGCCGCTCATCGAAGATCTCTCCAAGGTTCTCCCCGTCGCGCAAGAGGGGCTCAGCGACTCGGCCTGTCTCGACAGTGTGCTCGAGCTCCTCGTCATGGCGGGCCGCTCGCTCCCGCATGCCGTGATGATGCTCATTCCCGAGGCGTGGGAGCACGACGCGTCGATGACGGCCGCCAAGAAGGCCTTCTACGCGTACCACGGCTGCCTCGTCGAGCCGTGGGACGGGCCCGCGTGCGTGTGCTTCACCGACGGCAGACAGATCGGAGCCGTCCTCGACCGCAACGGTCTCCGCCCGGCGCGCTATTGGGTGACCAAGGGTGGTCTCGTGATGTTGGCCTCCGAAGTCGGCGTGCTCGACGTCGCCGAGAGTGAGATCGTCGAAAAGGGCCGCCTTCAACCGGGCCGCATGTTCCTGGTCGATCTCGAGGCGGGCCGAATCGTCTCCGACGACGAGATCAAAACACGCATCGCCACGGCAGAGCCCTACCAAACCTGGCTCGATCAGAACCTCGTACCGCTCGAGGCCCTCGCCAAAGGAACGCCCGAGCCGAAGCTCGTTGGCGACGACCTCGCCAGAGCCCAGGTGACGTTCGGAACTACCGAAGAAGACCTGAAAGTCATTCTCGCGCCGATGGCGACACGAGGCGAAGAGGGTCTCGGCTCGATGGGCAACGACGCGGCGCTCGCCGTGCTCTCGTCGAAGCCTCGCCCGCTCGCCGACTACTTCCAACAGCTCTTCGCGCAGGTCACGAACCCGCCGCTCGACTCGATTCGCGAAGAGCTCGTGACGAGCGTGACGACCGCCGTAGGTCCCGAAGGTAACTTGCTCGATCCGCAGCCGGAGAGCTGCCGCCTCGTACTCTGCAAGAGCCCATTCCTCGACGGCGACGCCATGGCGCGTTTCCGAGCGCTGCGATCGTTCGACGCGGCGGCACACGCCGCGCGGGAATCGGCACGAGAATCCGTTCGCGACGGTCGCAGCTCGGCTCCTCCGCGCTCCGAGATCGAGCCCGGTCAGAAGCCGTTCCTCGTGACCGTCCTCGAAATTGTCTTCCCTGCGAAAGAAGGACCCGAGGGCCTAGAGCCTGCGTTGCTGTCGCTCTTCGCAAAGGCCGACAACGCGATCGCGAACGGCTCCAAGGTGCTGGTGCTCTCCGACCGGAGCGTGAGCGCCGCCAACGCTCCCATCCCCAGCTTGCTCGCCACGGCCGGGCTCCACAATCACCTCGTCAGAACCAAGAAGCGCACACAGGTGACCCTCATCGTCGAAGCCGGTGACGCGCGCGAGGTCCATCATTTCGCGACGCTCATCGGGTACGGAGCGAGCGCAGTCCATCCGTACGTCGCCCTCGACTCGCTTCCGAGCCTTCGCGAGCTCGGCCTCGTCGAAGACGCGATCGACGACGCCGGTCTCGAGAAGCGCTACCTGAAAGCTGTCGAGAAAGGCGTCGTCAAGGTCATGAGCAAGATGGGGATCTCCACCATCGCGAGCTACCGCGGAGCCCAAATCTTCGAGGCGGTCGGTATCTCGAACGAGCTCATCGAGAGGTACTTCACGCTGACGCCGTCGCGTGTCGGTGGCGTCGGCATCCGCGAGCTCGCAGTCGAGACTTTGATGCATCACAGTCGCGCCTACGAGCGCGACACGAGGCGAGACTTGCCGATCGTCGCGGGCGAAGGCCTCGACGTCGGTGGTCAATATCAATGGCGACGCGAAGGAGAGATTCACCTCTTCGATCCGCAGACGATCTTCAAGCTCCAGCACGCGACCCGCAACAAGCGCTACGAGATCTTCAAAGAGTACACGCACGCGGTCGACGCGCAGCAGAAGGGGCGCGCGACGCTGCGGAGCCTCCTCGGGTTCAAGACCGAAGGAACGAAGCCGATTCCGCTCTCGGAGGTCGAGCCGATCGAATCGATCTTGCCCCGTTTCCAGACCGGCGCGATGAGCTACGGCTCGATCAGCGCCGAGGCCCACGAGACGCTCGCCATCGCGATGAACCGCATCGGCGCGCGCTCGAACAGCGGCGAAGGCGGTGAAGACCCCCGACGCTTCAGACCCGACGCGAACGGCGACAGCCGCCGGAGCGCGATCAAGCAGGTCGCGTCGGCGCGGTTCGGCGTGACGAGCGCCTACCTGGTGAATGCCGACGAGCTGCAGATCAAGATGGCCCAAGGGGCGAAGCCTGGAGAGGGCGGCCAGCTCCCCGGCACCAAGGTCTACCCGTGGATCGCCGAAGTCCGTCATTCGACCGCCGGGGTGGGTCTCATCAGTCCGCCTCCGCATCACGACATCTATTCGATCGAAGATCTGGCCGAGCTCATTTACGACCTGAAGAACGCCAATCCACGGGCACGTGTGAGTGTGAAGCTCGTCGCCGAAGTCGGCGTCGGGACCGTCGCCGCAGGCGTCGCGAAAGCGAAGAGCGACGCGATCCTCATCAGCGGTCACGACGGCGGGACGGGCGCGAGCCCGCTGACCTCGCTGAAGCACGCTGGCGTTCCGTGGGAGCTCGGCCTGGCAGAAGCACAACAGACACTCGTCATGAACCGCCTGCGCGATCGCGTGAGACTCGCCGTCGATGGCCAGCTCAAGACCGGCCGCGACGTGATCATCGCGACGCTGCTCGGCGCCGAGGAGTTCGGCTTCGCGACCGCCCCGCTCGTCGTGCTCGGTTGCATCATGATGCGCGTCTGCCACCTCGACACGTGTCCGGTTGGGATCGCCACACAGAATCCAGCCCTCCGCGAGAAGTTCGCCGGACGGGCCGAGCACGTCGTGAGCTTCTTCAGGTTCGTCGCCGAGGAGATGCGCGAGATCATGGCGAGCCTCGGCGCGCGAACGTTGGAGGAGCTGGTCGGGCGCGTCGACCTGCTCGAGTCACGAGTCACTCCCGACCATTTCAAGGCGAAGGGAGTCGATCTATCGAAAATCCTCGACGCCTCGCACATCGGTCCCGCGAGAGCGCCAGGGGCTCGAGACGGAACCGCCGAGGTCCCGCGTCCTCGACTCCATCAAGCCATCCAACAGCGACACTGCCTCGAGCTCGCGCTCGACAACAAGCTCATCGCGCTCGCCGAGCCGGCGCTTTGGCGAGGCGAAATGGTCATCGCCGACCTCGCCATCGAGAACGTGCATCGCGCGGTCGGCACGATGCTCGGCAGCGAGCTCACGCGACGATACGGCGAACGCGGACTCCCCGACGGAACGATCTCGTTCACGTTCCGAGGGTCGGCGGGGCAGAGCTTCGGGGCCTTCCTGCCCCGCGGGATCGCGCTGCGCCTCGAGGGTGACGCAAACGACTACGTCGGAAAGGGGCTCAGCGGCGGCCGCGTGGTCGTCACCCCGTCGGCGGACTCGGGCTTCGTCGCAGAAGACAACGTCATCGCAGGAAACGTACTTCTCTATGGCGCGACCGGCGGCGAGCTCTTCGTTCGTGGGATCGTGGGAGAGCGCTTCGCCGTGCGCAACAGCGGCGCACGTACGGTCGTCGAGGGAGTTGGCGACCACGGCTGCGAGTACATGACCGGCGGTGTGGTGGTCGTCCTCGGTCGCACTGGGCGGAACTTTGCGGCGGGGATGAGCGGCGGCGTGGCCTACGTCCTCCTCGCTCGCGCAGCCGATTCGCTCGCCGTCGCAGAGCTGAAGGCACGGGTGAACACCGGGATGGTCGACGTCGATCTGCTCGACGAAGACGATCAGGCGGTCTTACTGGCTTTGCTCGAACGACACGCGGAGCTCACGGGAAGCGAGGCCGCCTCGAGACTGCTCGCCGATCGGAGTGGCATGGCGGCCCGGTTCGCCAAGATCATCCCGCACGACGAGAAGCGCGTTCGTGCCGAGCGGACCCGGGAACGAGAGCGTGGATCGACGGTGGCCGCTCCGCGCGCCGACGCCGCCGAGTGAGGAGATAGCCGTGGGTAAGCCGACCGGGTTCATGCTGTTTTCGCGCGAGACGCCCCACAAGAGAAACGCGCTCGAGCGCGTTCACGACTACCGTGAGGTGTACGAACCGTTCCCCGAACCGAAGCTCGCAGAGCAGGCCGCCCGCTGCATGGATTGCGGGGTCCCGTTCTGCCACGACGGGTGTCCTCTCGGTAACCTCATCCCCGACTTCAACGACCTCGTCTATCGCGGTCGCTTCCGCGAAGCTTCTGCGCGGCTGCACGCCACGAACAACTTCCCCGAGCTCACCGGGCGTCTGTGCCCAGCTCCCTGCGAAGCCGCCTGCGTGCTGGGGATCAACGCCGCCCCGGTGACCATCAAGGTCGTCGAACAATCGATCGTCGATCGCGCGTTTCGTGAGGGCTGGGTCGTTCCCGAGCCCGCCGACCAGCCGACCGGAAAGCGCGTCGCCATCGTCGGGTCCGGACCGGCCGGGCTCGCCTGCGCCCAAGAGCTAGCTCGAAAAGGGCACGAGGTCGTAGTCTTCGAGCGGTCCGACCGCATAGGCGGGCTCCTCCGTTACGGGATCCCCGACTTCAAGATGGACAAGGCGATCCTCGATCGCCGGCTCGATCAGCTACGCGCGGAGGGGGTCGTCTTCAAGACGGGCGTCGACGTCGGAACCGACGTGAGCGCCGACGAGCTCCGGATTGGCTTCGACGTCGTCTGTCTCGCCGTAGGAGCGCTCTCGCCACGCGACCTCGATGTTCCGGGGCGCCCCCTAGCAGGCGTCCATTTCGCAATGGAATATCTAGAGCAACAGAATCGTCTTCAAGCTGGTGACCCCCTCCCCGCGGAGCTTCGCATCTCGGCTGCGGGCAAGCGCGTCGTCATCCTAGGAGGCGGCGACACGGGGGCCGACTGTCTCGGGACGGCTCACCGACAAGGCGCCGCCGACGTCTTGCAGCTCGAGATCGCTGCCCGTCCGCCCGAAGAACGCGGAGCGAACGATCCCTGGCCGGTCTGGCCCAACGTATTTCGCACGTCGCCCGCACACGAGGAGGGCGGCAAGCGTGACTACGCGCTCATGACGACGCGCCTCGAGGGCGAAGGAGGCCGTCTGACCAAGCTGCACGCCGTTCAAGTGACCGAGAGAGTCGAGCGAGGACCGAGCGGCGAGGTCCGCCGGTCGTTCGTGCCGGTCCCCGATAGCGACGTCGTGGTCGAGGTCGATCTCTTGCTCGTCGCAACGGGCTTCACAGGACCCGAGCGACTTCCGATCCTCACCGAGCTCGGCGTCGAGCTCGACGATCGCGGCTGCGTCCGCGCCGACGCGTCGGGGAGAACGAGTCAGCGAGGCGTGTTCGTCGCCGGAGACGCGAAGCGTGGTGCGTCGCTCATCGTGTGGGCGATCGATGAGGGCCGCCGAGTCGCGCGCGCCATCGACGCCGAGCTCTCGGGCCACGTCGCGCTCCCGATGATCGCTTGATTTGCTGGGGCTCATGGGCCCATGCCTCGCACCATCGCCAGCACCGCCGCGAGCGGGTGCGATTCGAAGGTCCCCGTCGCTCCGAGCGCTCGAGCCACGAGAACCGCGATGGCCGCACGCTGGAGCGCATCGACGAGGGCCACGCTCGCGTCGACGAACAGGTGGCCGTGGAGCGACGCGCGATAGTAGAACGCCTCATCCGATCTCCAGGTGTCGAGCGTCATGACCTGTGCGAGGGCTCGGTCATCGGTCGCCAGTCGCTCGGCAGCGTCGGCGACATGACGACGCACGATGCGCGTGCGATCGCGTGCGCTTCGCCAGCTCTCCGCTGAAGCTGCCGCTGCGCGAGAACGGTCTCGAAAAGAAGCGAGCTCGCGTATGAGCGGATCACCGGGAGCCTCGAGCATCGGAGCGCCGGCGGCACGCGCGGCCTCTTGCGCGACGGCTCGGAGCGCGGCGGCTTCTGCAACGAGCCGGCCTACGAGCTCTTCAGGAACCGACTCGGCGAGCGCGCGCTTCGACCACGTGACCACGTCGGATCGCGACGCAAACACCCCCGACGTGACCGGGACCATTTCGGGCAAGACGCGAACGTTGAGCTCCTCCGAAATGATTCGATCGTCGATCGCTTTGGCGGCGACGAGCGCCTCGCCTGGGCGTGTGAAGCCGCCAACGCTCCGAAAGACGCACGCGCATTCACAGGCGATCGAGACGCGGACGACCTCGCCATCGTCGACGAACGTCCTCGGAAACGACGAGCACGCGATCGGCTTCGCATCGGCTCCACCGCGCTCGTGAAGTGAGCACCGTCGGTCATCGGTGAGCTCGGCGCAGCCGCCATCGACGATGGGCAGCGCGCGCTTCGAGGAGTGCGTTCCAGAGAACGGAAGCAACGCCTCGCCAGAGAAGCGTCCGCTTTCGTGAGAGCGAAGCCCCGCCCTCCTCGCTCGCTCGTGATCGTTCTCGGTCAGCACGATGGACGAGTACTGAGAACAGCAACCGCCTCGTCCGTCGCACAAGAGCGCGTAGTCCGAAAGTAGGTCGAGAGGTCGATTCGCCCGCACCGTCGCCGCACCGACCGGCGCCTCGGTCGAAACGACCGGCGAAGCTCCGTCGACGACGAGGCCCAGGTCGAACAGCGCGTCGAAGAGCTTCGCGACTTCGACGGTCGAGCGCGGCGCGTCGGTCGACGTGGCCGCGACGATCTCTCGCTGGGTGCGCGTTCCATCTGCGAGCGCGAGCACGCTCCAATCGGAAGCCTCGATGAGAGCGAGGGAGCCACGCTCCGAATCGTGAAGGGCGACCCGCTCGACGCCGTCGATCCGGTGCCATCGAGGAAGCACCTGCTCCAACAGTCGTGGCCGGTCGAGGCTCATCAGTGGGGCGAGCCCCCATCGGTTACGCAGCGTTCGGCGGTCATCCGAACGAGCGTAGCGGGCCAGTCACTTCTTGGGAGGAGGCTCATCTTTCGGGGGCTCGAGAGCCAACGAGTAGTGCAGGAGGACGGTGTTCGGCTGCTCGTCGAAATCGAGCTTTCCGAAGACCTCGATGATGCACGCCACAGCCTCTTTGTCGGGAAGTGTGGTGGCGGCAGTCGACGCGGCAGTCGTGACGCGACCTCGCTCGTCGACCTCGAAGCTCACCGCGACGCGCCCACGGACCTTCGGATTTTTCTCGAGAGCGACCTCGTAGCAATCCTGAATCTGCCCGGAATACGCGGCGACCGCCTTGTCGACGTCTTCTCGACTGATCGCCGTGCCGAGCGCGGTAGCCGCTCCCGGCGCCATCGGCGTGGTGAACGAAAGAAGACCGCTGAGCGCGAAAGCGAGCACCAAAGGATTCATCTCCACCCGAGACCGCGCTCGCCGGAAGATGTTCCCCTCAATTCTTCACATGGGGGGAGCTTCTTCACGATCGTTTCCGCGCCGACACGCTACCGCTGAGACGAGAGAGGACGGTGGCTCATGGCCAAACCCAAAGACAAAGACAACGCCCGCCGCGCCGCGGCGCATCCTGATCGCCCCGGGGAAGAATGCCGCGCCGAACCCGGCGCGACCATTCCGGTGGTCGATCGAAGCCGATGTGAAGGCAAAGAAGACTGCGCGGCCGTGTGCCCCTACTCGGTGTTCGAGATCCGCCGGATCGACGATCGCGATTTCGAAGCACTCTCGTTCTTCGGACGGCTAAAGAGCCGCGTCCACGGCCGCATGAGCGCGTACACGCCTGGCGAGGCCGATTGCCGGGCGTGCGGGCTGTGTGTGGTCGCGTGCCCCGAAAAGGCCATCCGACTCGTCGCCCGCCAATCATGAAGCTATGCTTGCCGACGAGGAGGCGGTCCCCGTGAGCTCGATCGGCGTGTTCATCTTGTCGGCGGGGCTCGCAACCTTGAGCAGCGCTTCGATGAAGGCCATCGCCGAGCGGCTCGGTCCGCGAGCACGGGCCCGCCGCGCCGCGGAGCGCTCGCATCTCGCCCCGGTCGCAGAGGTCGCGGTCGGTGAAGTGGTCAAGGTCGTCGGCCGCGTGTCGTTCACCGAGGACCCACTCGAGGCTCCGTTCAGCGGCCGCCCCTGCGCCCATTTCGAAGCCATCGTCGAGCGTCGTCACGCGCGAGGTTACAAGACGAAGGCGCGCACGGCTTCGACGCAGAGCTTCTGGGTCGAGGACGACAGCGGCCGCATCTACGTCGACGCTCGAAACGCGCTCGTCGACGTCGTGCTCGATCACCACTGGACGAGCCGCGACCTCGACGCCGAGACGCGTTTCGAGCTCGAGCGCTACCTCTATCAAAACGGCCCTAGCTGGAACCGCTTGCTCGGAGCAGAGGCCGACCTTCGGTATTGCGAGGGCGCGCTCGAGGAGGGTGAGCTCGTGACCGTCGTCGGTCTCGCGAGCATCGTCCGAGAGCCCGAGCCTCACCTCTATCGAGACAAAGCGCGGCGCGTCGTCCTGGGAGCGCCCGCACGTGGCGCGCTCTACGTCAGCGATGGAATGCACTTTCAATAGCGCAGCTCACGCGAGCTCACTTCTTCGGTTTGGTCGTAGCGCGTGCCGAGCTCCCCTCGGCGCGCACGCCGTCGAGCACGAGCGACACGAGCTTCGAAGGCATCTCGATGACCGGTGTAATTTCGTCGCCGGCGAACAGGCGTGTGAGGAGGAGGTCGACGGCACCGACGACGACGATCGCCGAGAGTCTCCCCGCAAGAGGCCGCAAGAAGCCTTGCTCGCGGGCGATGTCGCTGAGAAGCGTGGCTCGGTCGAGCACATCTTCGGCAAGCTTCACGATCGGAACGCGCGCCCCGCTCTTCGGACCACGCGCCTCGTGGAGATAGAGACGAACGACCTCCGGGTATTGGAGAACGATCCGGAAGAGCTCCTCGCCGAGCGCCTGGTAGTGACGCGGCAGGTCGGTCGCTTGCTCTTCGTTGCGTAGAGCGGTCGCGCACCGGTCGAACGCCTGCTTCAGCTCGTTCGCAAGCGGCGCAACGACGGCCTCGACGAGATCACTCTTGTCGCGGAAGTACCGATAGAAGCTCCCCTTCGCCGTTTGCGCCCCGTCGACGATCTGATCGATCGTGACCGCCTCGACTCCGTACTGGAGAAAGAGCCTCAGGGCCGCGGTTTCGAGCGCCAGGATGCGTTGCTTTCGATTCTCGGCACGCTTGCCCCCCTCACGGCCGGGGCGTTCGAGCTCCTTGGTTCGGGGTCCGGGAGCCTTGGGCTTCTCGTCGATCCTTGACACGGGCGCCAGCATGCCTCATAAAAGAGTGACCAAACGGTCATTCTTGATTTTCGGAGTGATTCGTCACCTGACGCAAGACCTGACGCTTCGACGCGCGGAGCAGCGTCCCTCGGGCCACATTTTCGCAGACCCACATTTTCGCAGACCCCATTTTCGCAGACCACGTTCCAAACCGTGTCGACCGGCCAGGTCGGTTCGGCTCTCGATGAAGAGGCTCGTCATGATTGGATTCGCTCTCGGAGTGCTCGCTTCCAATGCAACTGAGTGGCTGGTGCATAAGTACATCCTTCACGGGACGGGGAAGAACAAGAAGAGCTATTGGTCCTTCCACTTCCACGAGCACCACAAGAACGTCCGCAAGAACGGCGGCGTCGACCCGATGTACGCGCGTCCGCTGAACGAATCGCCGAGCAAGGCGAAAGAGGCCATCGGGCTCATCGGCGGCGCCCTGCTCGCGACGCCGCTCCTTCCGATCGCGCCGGGCTTCGTCCTCGGGTCGTGGGCCAACACCGCGGCCTACTACGCCCTCCATCGCAAGGCTCACCTCGATCCAGCGTGGGCGCGCGAGTGGCTCCCCTGGCACGTCGATCACCACATGGGACCGAACCAAGACGCCAACTGGTGCGTCACCTTCCCGCTGTTCGACTGGATCATGGGCACGCGTGAGCCCTGGGTGGGCACCGAAGCGGAGCGCGAAAGCCTCGCTCGTAAGCAGAGCACGCGCAGCGCGACGCCTTTGGTGGCCGATGCTCCGTCTCGGGCCAACGCCTGATCAGAACGACTCGTGAGTGTGCTGGCGAGCCCAGGCGTCGACGTCGACGTCTACGGGATCGAAGAAGTCCCCGGCGACTGAGTCGGCGATCGCCGCCGGTGACACGCCACGCGAGACGCACGGGCGCGCTGGAGGCTTTACAGGCGTTCGCGAGAGAGCGAGAGTCCGCGCCAATGGAGCCCCGAGAATACATCCAAGGCAAAGGCGTCCTCGTCACCGGTGGGTCGAGCGGAATCGGACTCGCATTCGCTCGAAAGGCAGCGGGGCTCGGCGCTCGGGTCCACCTCGTCGCGCGAAGAAAGTCCGTTCTCGAAGAGGCCAAGGCGGAGATCGAGAAGGCGCATCCGTCTGCGAAAGTGGGAATCATCGATCTCGACGTCTCCAAAGGCGACGACGTCGACGCGAAGATCGGTTCTCTCCTCGAGAAGAACGACATCGACATTCTCGTGAACAACGCCGGCATCGCACGTCCCGGCCGATTCCTCGAGCTGCCTGCCGAAGAGTTTCGTCACCAAATGGACGTGAACTACTTCGGCACCGTCAACATGTGCCGAGCGGTCCTGCCGCACATGATCGCGCGAAAGAAAGGCGGACACGTTCTCAACGTCTCGTCGCTCGCCGGCGTCATCGGCATCTACGGCTACACGGCCTACGCTCCCACCAAGTTCGCGCTCTGCGGATTTTCGCAGGTCTTGCGGGCCGAGATGTGGCCGCACAAGATCCGCGTCAGCGTGGTGCTGCCGCCCGACACCGACACGCCGCAGCTCGCGTTCGAAAACCAGTACAAACCCGCAGAGACGCGGGCCATCGCCGGCACCGTCAAGACGCGAAGTGCCGACGAGGTCGCTTCGACGATGATGCGCGGGATCGCTTCGGGTGAGTTCGAGATCTACTGCGACGTCACTTCCAAGATGAGCGGCTTCGCCCAAGGCTTGGTCCCTGGAGTGGTTCGCTGGTTCTGCGACGAAGCGCAGAAGAAGGTTGGTCGCTCGCCGACGTGATCCATCCGAGCGAGCGAGTCGGGGAATGTGCGCCGGTAAACGACAGAGCTCGATGGCTCGACCTCGGGCGAGCGGAGAAGGCGAGCGGAGAAGGCGAGGAGACGAGCTCTCCGCTTGAGTGCCTTGGCGAAGCGTCCGTGTTAGCCTGCACGTCGTATGGCTGAGCTTGAGCTTGCGCCCGGGATGATG